>NZ_JAKZKT010000035.1 GCF_022808645.1 Bacillus litorisediminis | reverse complement strand
AAGAAATGGGAAGGTGGACACATCCAACAATGGGCCATGATCATGAATCAACTATTAGTTCACGACCACCTGAAGAAACGTGTGAAGAAATATCTAGAATAACTTACACACTTTTCTTGACAAGCCCTCCTTTTCTTATTTGTACTTTGGCATCATAAAATGATTGTCTATATTTCAAAAAAACTCTGCCGTTCTACTTTACAAACTCTTAAGGAATAACTTTGATACCACTCTGTTTTACCTTTGTCTTGTGCTAATTTATGAACTGAGTGTTCTTTCCAATTCCTGATGGCTTCTAGTGATTCCCAATAGGAGACAGTTATGCCTAACTCATTGTCACGTGCGCTTTCTATTCCCAAGAACCCCTTTTGTTGTGAAGCAAGCTCTACCATTTTTTCAGACATTTTACCGTACCCTTTATCACCCTCCGTACGCTGTGAAGAGAAAATGACAGCGTAATAAGGCGGCTCAGGTGTTTTAGCGATCTTTCCCATACATATCCCTCTTTTATATTTTTTTATTGAGAGGAATTCCCCAAAAACTCGGGATGTAATATATCCTCTCTGATCCCATTATCAAAGTAAACCTTATAAGCTTTTGCATTTGGCCGCGAGCTAACAATCTTACTGATATCCTGATCCATATAATGGATCGCTACCCCATCATCAGCAGCTATGCCGGGCAGTATTTGCTTAGCTTTGATGAACTTTTGATAAGCTGGTCGTCTCTCTGCTTCCCCATCATAATGCGGGCAGTTACTTCCCTTTAAAAAACCTAAACATTTAATGGGTTCAAGCCTATCACCAAATGAATCAGTAATCCCATCTTCGAACCAGCAAAGTGAACCTGCGCTAATTCCCGCTAATAAAACTCCTTGATCCCATGCTTTTTTAAGGAATGAATCTAACCCCCATTCCTTCCATAAAGCCAACAGATTTTTAGTACTCCCTCCCCCGACATAGATAATATCCTTCTCTAAAATAAAGTCTTCTAAATCTCTTGTCGGAGGTCTAAATAATGATAAGTGAGATGGCAGACATTGCTGTTTAGTAAAAAAGGAACAAAACCTTGATATATAGTCTTCTGAATCCCCGCTTGCTGTTGGGATAAAACATATTTTGGGGTTTTCCTTTTTGGATTGATTTAATATATATGTATCTAATAAAGGGTTTTCCGATTCCATTGAAAAACCTCCGCCACCCAGTGCAATGATTTGTCTCACGCCGATTATCCTCCCGTTAAATCCTATTTATCTGGAGTGGAATATAAAGACTCAATTCAGTTACGATCGAGAATGAATACCTCGTTATCATTTTATTAAACTACCACCTTTGTCCATGTTTAAAGTTAAAGCATCAGCTAAAATTAATTGCGAAAGTTCATGGTCATGAATCACATATTGAACTTCACTAGGTTCTACCCATATTCTCGTAACCGATTCGTGTTCTCGCAGAAAAGGGTAACACTCTGTGATATTCATTCGGTAAAACGCCTGATAGCCAATTAAAGGATATTGTCCATTAGGATCAAATGCGGGGTTTTCCTCGTGGTTTACTTCAATAGCACCGATATATTGTATCGATCCTTTAACATATCCTTCTTCATATGCTTCACGTAGTACGGCTTTTTCTAATTCCTCTCCAGGGTCCACATGTCCGCCAGGATAATTAAATCCTCTATTTTTTATGTGAACTAACATAACATTACCATCAAGAATACAAACTGCATGAACACTTGTTGATTCTGTTATTTTCATTGCAGGAATCCAAGTTAGCTTTACAAAATGTTCTCCCCAATCAGCAAAAATACTTGCCATATTAAGCCCTCCTGTAACTCTACTAACCATATTCAATTTAACTGCTTCATTTACCTTCTTAAGGACCTTCAAAAATTACAAATACAGCCCCAGCATAGACTGGGGCCAATATAATATTCTTATTTTTTCAGACTAACAGATTCTTTTTCCTGTTGTAAAAGCTCCATGGTTTCATCAAATTCTTTTTCGATTTCTTCATTTCGTTTATAGGTTAACTTACTTACAGCAACAGTTACTAGAAGACTTAAAATAAATCCAGGGACAATTTCATATAAAGATTTTGTAAGTACTTCTATATTACCCCAGATCATGACAGTTACGGCTCCAGCTACCATTCCTGCCAATGCCCCGGAAGCCGTAATTTTTCTCCAATACAATGAAAGAAGAATGACCGGTCCAAATGATGCTCCAAATCCTGCCCAAGCAAACGATACGAGATCTAATATCGTTTCATTTTTGGTCCACGCAAACACCATTGCTATAATGGAAACCACCAAAACGGAAAGTCTCCCGAGGAATACGTATCTCGCATCGGATGCATCTGACTTAAATACAGCTTTATACAAATCTTCTATTAATGCAGAAGACGTTACAATAAGCTGAGAAGAAATCGTACTCATAATGGCAGCAAGAACAGCTGCCAGCATAATTCCTGCAATAAACGGATGGAAAATAATCTGTCCTAATTCAATAAATACAGCTTCTTCATCTACAAGGGTTGCACCTGGGTTTTGCTGAAAATATGCAATTCCGACTAATGCGGTTGCAATTGCTCCAGCTAAGCTTAAGATCATCCACCCGATTCCTATTCTTCTCGCTTGTTTGGTTTCTTTGACCGATTTGATTGCCATAAATCGGACAATAATGTGAGGCTGACCAAAATATCCGAGCCCCCATGCAGCCGAAGAAATAACACCTGCTACTGTTGCACCAGAAACCAGACTTAAAAGGTTAGGATCGACTTCTCTGATAGTTTGAGCTGTTTCCGAAAACCCGCCTGTTAAAAAGACACCCACTAATAGCACTAAAATAAGTGCTAAAAACATAATAAGACCTTGTACAAAATCAGTGTAACTAACGGCAAGGAATCCGCCAAAAAGCGTATATGCGATTACCACCGCCGATACAATAAGCAGACCAGTATGGTAGTCAAAACCAAAGGAACTCTCGAAGAACACTCCGCCTGCAACCATTCCGGATGAAACATAAAATGTAAAGAAAATTAAAATAATTGCACCGGAAGCGATTCGCAATATTTTTGAATTGTCTTTTAATCTATTATCCAAGTAACTAGGAATCGTAATAGAGTTATTAGATACTTGCGTATACATCCTTAGACGCGGAGCAACATATAACCAGTTTAAATAAGCACCAATTGTTAAACCAATGGCAATCCATGCTTCTGCGAGACCCGATAAATAGATGGCTCCAGGAAGACCCATTAATAGCCAGCCTGACATGTCGGCAGCTCCCGCACTTAGTGCTGTTACCGCAGGTCCTAATGATCGCCCGCCAAGCATATAGTCGGTTAGATTAGTTGTACGCCGATATGCATACCATCCTATAATGAGCATCGCTGCCATATAAATGACAATAGCAATTGCTGTGTAAACATTACTTGTCATCCTTTTTCCTCCAATTCGTGTTTAATTTTAAGAATCTAGTATCGGTTCCCAGCCTTGCCTGCTTATTCACGCTTCCCCATAAGCAGAAAGAACCATTTTATTATATCAAAATTCTGAAATAATTTGAAATTCAATTTCTATTCTGGTTTTACATAAATAAAGAGGCGCCCAGTTGGCTGCCTCTTTTGAGGTCTATTTTGTTTTAAGAATATGCCTAAAATCACGTACTTATTTATTTCTTTTCTTACTCAATCTTCCTAGTAAAAAGGCACCGGCTGCAACTCCAAGAATCGCGTTGGTCTTTTTAGTAAATACTTGCTTTGCAACTAGATTTATGTTTTGAGGTCTCTCTGCAAGACGACGCATAAAATATCCATACCAGTCACTTCCGAATGGTACATAAGTGCAGAAATTGTAGCCTTCACGTGCTAATTGCAGCTGAAGATCTTTCCGAAAACCAAATAGCATTTGAAATTCAAATTTGTCATTTGGTATATTGTGTTCTTTGACAAATTTTTTCACATGATTAATGATATTATGATCATGTGTTGCGATGGAAGTGAACTTTCCATTTAACAAATGGTACTCAATCAATTTAACAAAGTTCGCATCTATATCCTTTTTATCTTGATAAGCAACCTCTTCAGGTTCCTTATACGCACCCTTCACGATTCGCAGACGATAATTTCTATATTTTTCAATGTTTTCTTCTGATTGATAAAAATAAGCCTGTATTACGGTACCGACATTATCGTATTCCTTTGAAAGTTCATCCAAAATATCGAAAGAAGGCTGAAGTCTTGCATAATCTTCCATGTCAATATTGATAAATATCCCATATTGATACGCCTTACTTACAATTTCTTGAAGGTTGTTTAAACAAAAATTATAGTCTATGTCTAATCCTAATTGAGAAGGCTTTAGGGAAATATGGGCATCTAGTTTATTGGTATAAATAGCTTCAATGACTTCTAGAATCTGTTCCTTTGCTTCTAGAGCCTCTTCTTCTTTGTAGACAAACTCTCCAAGATTATCAACCGTACAGGAAATTCCATGCAAGTTTAGCTCTTTTATACTTTTAATCGCCTCTTCTAAATTGGTACCCGCTACAACACTTTGTGCTCCTAATTTTAATCCGTATTTCTTAGCTGCAGTGTTCATAAATTCATTCTTTGATAAGCCAATAAAAAGATTTTTAAGCATAGACATAAGCATTACTCCTAAGAAGTGATTATTTTTTAATTGTAGTTTATCATAATTTTGAAAGAATAGACTATACTAAATAGTTTTGGTATAAAATGAAAAAAATTGTTGCAGCAGATGGTTTATAATTTTACTAGAATTCTCCCTCTAACTTGCCCTTCTAATAAAGTTTGGAAAACCGAAGGCAGTTGTTCCAATGTTACTTCCTGATAAATAAAGTCTTCTAGATTCACAGGCTTATAGTCCGATGCCAACCGCTCCCAAGTGTGTAAACGCTCATCCATTGGACAATAAGCCGAATCAATGCCTAGGAGATTGACGCCTCTTAGAATGAACGGGAACACGTACGCCGGAACTTGTTTGCCACCTGCTAATCCACTTACTGCCACTGAGCCGCCACGCTGAATTTGACTTAATATAGAGGCTAGCGGTTCCCCTCCAACCGGATCCACAGCAGCTGCCCATTTTTGTTTCCCTAATGGTTTAATTTCACCATCATAAATTTCTTTCCGCGAAACAACGGTTGTGGCTCCAAGTTTTTTCAAGTAATCATATTCTGTTACTTTTCCAGTACTCGCTTCCACTTCATACCCCATTGCGGATAAGATAGAGACAGCAAAGCTTCCAACTCCACCGGTTGCCCCTGTAACCAGGATTTTTCCTGTTTCCGGTGTTATATGATGCTCTTGAAGGCGCTGAACCGACAAGGCAGCCGTAAAACCAGCAGTTCCGATAATCATAGATTCTTTTAAGGTGAGTCCTTTCGGCAAAGGTACCACCCAATCCGCAGGAATTCGGGCATATTCACTGTAACCGCCAAAATGGGATGTCCCTATTTCATAGCTCGTTGCAATGACTTCATCTCCTTCTTGAAATCGCGGGTCTGATGATGCAACAACGACGCCTGCTAAATCTATCCCCGGAATGAACGGATAAAATCTGACAATATTTCCATTTGGAACAGTAGCAAGACTATCTTTATAGTTTACTCCGGAATACGCAACACGAATGAGAACTTCTCCCTTTGGTAAATCATCAAATGTTAACTTTTTTAATTCAACCAATACCTGTTCATCTACTTTGTTAACCATGAGGGCTTGAAATGTTGTCATTTTATATCGATCTCCTTCCTGCATTTAGTAATGATGACTTCAGCTATTTTATTTAATCATTGGCTCTTGCAGTAGTAAACTTAGTTTATGGCTGATGACAGGCACTATATATCCCCCTTATTTCCTCTATCCTCATATTCGATACAGCCATACTCACATTCTTTTTTCTATATGTATCACCGTAATTCCTTTAATTTACTTTCACTTATAGCTTAAAATATAGCAAACTAAAAAACCTAGTTCGGTGTACACCAAACTAGGTTAACCTTACTCCCCAGAGACAGAAACTTGCGGATTATACTTTGTCTTTTGAATATAAAGGAGCCTGGACGACAAACCTAAACCCGCAGCAAGTAACCCGATCGTTAATCCGAGCCAATATCCCGTTGCCCCCATTTCAGTAAAATTAGCAAGTACGTATCCAACTGGCAAACAAATCGCCCAATAAGCAATCAAGGTCATAATAAAAGCGATATTAACATCTTTATACCCTCTTAGGGCAGCTTGAGCAGTAACCTGCAACGCATCTGAGATTTGGAAGAATAAAGCATAAATGAGAAAATGAGCAGTGAGCGAAATAACAGCCGCTTCATCTGAATAAATACCTGCTACTTCATCACGGAACAGTACAATACAAAGTCCCGTAACAAGCGCAATAATCATTGATAAATAAATTCCTAACCAGCTATAAATCTTTGCATCTTTATAACGTCTTGCCCCAACCTCATATCCGACTAAAACAGTAAGCGCCATTGATATACTAGTTGGTATCATATACAGGAAGGAAACAATATTTAAAGCTGATTGATAGGCTGCAATCGTTGTAACACTGTATTGACTTAAAAAGATTGTCACCACTGCAAACATACTGGTCTCAAAAAATGTGGACAACCCCATCGGTACTCCAATTTTTAATATCTCCTTACATTTAGCAAGAGAAAACTGAAGCGAACGGGAAAACACATGAAATGCTGCAAATGGTTCCTTCGTTTTAATAATAAAAATCGTGACTCCCAGTATGAACCAGAATGTAACAGCCGTTGCATATCCGCCGCCAGCTCCGCCAAGCTCCGGAAATCCAAGGTTTCCGAATATAAGAGTATAGTTTAAAAAAAGATTTAAAGGTAACGCAGAAAGCAAGATGACCATGACTACCCGCGTCTTCCCTAGTGCATAGATAAATGATCTCAATACATTATAGACAAATAAAGGAATAATCCCAAAACTAAGACCAACTAAATAATTATAAGCGGGCTCTCGTACTGCATTCTCTAGATTCATCTGATCAAGAAATGGATTTAAAAGAAACATTCCCAGGATAATAACCATTATTCCAATTAGAATCGCTAAAATCACTCCATTCTTAACAACTGCTGAAACATCCTCTTCCTTTTTTTCACCAAAGCGCTGAGCTACAATCGGCGAGACAGCGAGTAGAATGGTACTTAAACCTGTAAAAATAGGGTTCCAAATCGATGATCCTATGGCTACTCCCGCCAAATCGGAAGAATTATATTTTCCTGACATAATTGTGTTAAAAAGAACCATCGAAAACATTCCGAGCTGGGTTATTAAGATAGGTACTAATAATATAAAAATGAGTTTCGTTTTCTCTCGTAATGTAAAGGTTTGTTTCATATTGTTCCTACTCCTTACACAAAAAAAGCACGCCCTTTAATAAGGACGTATTTAAACTCTTATTATCTTACAGCAAAAAATGGCAGAAGAGAACCGAAATCATAAGTTTTAGTCAAAATATATAGGGGCATGAGGATTTTTCAAGTGCTCAAACGCAAGTTCAATTTGGTTTTTTGTTATCCTGTGAATTGATAACGGAGGCAATTGATGTTTATCGAAGAATTGAACGTCATTTGTCTCAATACTGTTTTTTGCATTTCCTCCACTTAATTCACATAAGAACATGATTTTATAAACATGGTAAGGAGATGGCGGATGAGGGTGACATTTCTTGTCAAACACAGCAATCAGCTTGATTGGTTTTACATCATATCCTGTTTCTTCTTTCACTTCTTTAACTGCTATTTCAGCAGGTGAATAGCCAATATCGGCCCAGCCTCCCGGCAATGACCACTTGCCATCAGATTTTTCTTGAACCATTAGGATTTGTTCCTTATGAAAGACAGCTGCGCGAACATCTACTTTAGGAGTTGGATACCCCGTTTCATTAGCAAATAAATCTTTGATTTTATTTACTTCCATGTCCGTATGCCGTGATAAGATTTCTAAGCTTATGTTTCGTATCATTTTAAACCGTTCAATATCAAATACATCTTTAGAATAAGCTAATCCTGCTTGTGCAATAGCTTGAAGCTGCTTAGCCCATGTAAGCCACTGTTCTTCCAAAGAAGCACCCCCTTTTGTTCAATGCATTTACATCATACTTTCGCCAGATACTTGTTCGTAGCATTCTATGTATAAAAATGATCCATGATGTAGACGATTCATCTATTTTGGTAAAAACTATGTCGTTTTTTAAGTATTGTGTATCTATCAGGAAAAGTAGAACTTTACTGGGGATTCCCACAAATAGAACAAAATTTTGCTTGTTTTTCAATCAAATCTCCACAATTCGAACAAAATTTTTTGTTA
This sequence comes from Bacillus litorisediminis, assembly GCF_022808645.1. Lineage (GTDB taxonomy): Bacteria > Bacillota > Bacilli > Bacillales > JC228 > Bacillus_BF > Bacillus_BF litorisediminis. The sequence goes on along the minus strand of NZ_JAKZKT010000035.1, from coordinate 39,422 downwards.
TCTTCATAGAATCCTTCTCTGAATGCCTCACCCATTATTTTCATTTGTTCGCGCAAGATCTCTTCATTTTGTTTCAGATATTTTTGCTTTATAGCAGGCATGCTCAAGACGGCTCCTATAAAGATAACAGGCATTGACGCAAAACCGACCCAAAAATATTTAGGTTCTTCAAAAAAATCTGATGACGCGAAATCAATTAAAAAAATAACAAAACCAGCTAAACCGATAATTAAAATAAGGGGACCAAATTTTTTCATCTTATCTCTCCTTATTTTTTTAAGAATAATAATAGTGCGAAAAATATAATGATGAATCTATGGAGAGTTTAGATTAGAACTGCTTGTGACACCCAGCCATTATGCCTGCAAAAAGCAGAATGATTCGTTTTATATTCACTCCCCCTTACATTTAGACGTTTCATAACAAAAAAAGTTCCAGGATTTCATGAAAAAAGCGATTCTTCAATTGCAAGAATCGCTTAATAATGAAATTATTTATAATGTTAATGATAGTGTGATTGAACCATTTCTAAATCATTTAAAAACAATCGAATTTCTTCCTGACTTAATCTTAGCGGGATCTGATCATTAAGAACGATTACCTGTCCATCTAAATCATCCTGATGCTTTATCAGATACTGATATAGCATCTGTAATTGCTTTTCTTTTATAGTAGATTCTATTGTCAAATGCTTCACTTCTTGGAGCGAGAATTCATTCATTTCTTCATCAAATTCACCAGAAATTAGGTTCCCTTTGAGAATCATTTGGATCACCTCTAGGATGTAAAAATTTTAATGATTTCTTAGAATATGGCTAATCTGTAATATGCCTTTATTCAAATTTTTTAAAAGGTATCACCCCATTCCATCTACACACTGTTATACGGATGAACTGGCCGTTGCTATTCGGTAAAGGTTCCCTCCCATCGCAAAGGAAACTCTCCCTGTTTCTTCAGATACAACCAAAGCTAATGCATCGCTTTTTTCGCTAATTCCTAAGGCAGCCCGATGACGCGTTCCTAGTTTTTTTCCGAATACAATTCGTTCTGATAAGGGAAGAACATTGGCTGCAGAAACAATTTCATTACCGCGAACCAGTACGGCTCCATCATGAAGAGGATTACCCGGATAAAAGATGGATTCTAAGAGAGAAGAAGTTAGAGTTGCTCCAACTGGGGTTCCTTGGCGGATTATAGAATCTAGGCGAATTCTTCTTTCAATCACAATCAAGCCGCCATGCTTTTGATGCGAAAGGTTTTGTACACATGTCGATAAATCTAAGTATTTTTCTGTAAATGGGGACAAATAACAATTTAAATAAAAGGAGGCTGCTACTGTTTCGATTTGTTCAAACTGTTCTTTAAGATCTTCTAATTTTCCTAAACACATTCATTATCATTCTGCAAGGTTCTTAATCCCTCATCTATTTCAGAAGAAATCGTTTCAAGACGTTTGATAATGTCCTGTTTTAAAGAAGAAAAATCACATGTTGGCTGAAACACACTTAAGTCCCCCTATTTTAACCGTGTCAAGTGAATGTACATTTTATATCATTTCATTTTATTCCATCTTTACCTGCAGAATCAGTCAATCTAATTCATAGCCAAATCATCCCGATCTGCAGCTAATGGAGGCTGTTCTAACCATTCTTCATCGATTAAAATATTTAATCCGTCTTCTGCATACTTCATTATTTCTGCCGTTAATCCTGAGAAACTAGCAACTAAATCCCTGCGCTGGCAAGATGAGATCGCCACTCCATAATTCCCGATTCCTGAGTAATTCATAAGTCCGAAATGATACATCATCAATTTATCTGAAAATGGAGCTGCCTGCCTAACGGTAATTTCATGATCCCAAGTCATCGGAACAGGCAAATTTTCTTCTCGTAAAAATGAAGAAAAGATTCCAATATGTTTCTCTGCAATTTCCTTTCCTCTTAAAAAATAGTTTCTGACATTTTTATTTTCAGTAACTTGAGAAAATGCAATAGCTAAAGATTCGCCTAACATATTTGTTTGTATATTTGAATAGAGTTGGGTAATTTCGATGCCGGTAAGCGGTCGCTTTTCACCTAAAAAGCCCTTTAAAAAAGATTGCTTGCGAACAAATTCAATTTGCTGCGGATAAGGAATATAAGGCGGCCTTACGGCTAAGCCCTTTTCTAATAAAAGTTCAGTAGACACCTTATTTATTTCCATTGTAGAAGTGAGGGATTTGTTGTAAAAGGCAAGGATATCCTCCCTGAAAATTTGCGGGAGAATCAATCCATAATTGGATAAACCGCCCTTTGTCATGTTTTTCAGATAATATAAGCAAAAGGTATCCGAAAATAAACGTTCAGCATTAAGGTTTACATCCTGTTCAGTAAAACCCAATGGAATGGGAAGTGATTCTGCTTTAAAAATACTCCTTATTATTTCAACATGCTGATGCGATACATCTAAGGCATGTTCAATTACTTTTTTGATTTCTTGATCTTGGATAATTTCTTTCATATATTGAAAAACACAAATAGACATTGTATCGTTTAAGTAATTTTGGAATAAGGCTGAAATTTCGGCAGATGTTAACTTAATATTATTATTCCTTTCCATTGCAGACCTCGCTATTCGTAAAGATTTACTGTTAGGTTCCCCTTGCTTGCCCAATTTATTAAGAAATACGTTTTTGCAGAAACAAAAAAAGCCTCTTAGAAGGCTTTCTTGTAAAGCAATTTCATAACTGCTAATTCGTTATCTGTTCGGTTAACCAGCAAGGCATAGCATAAAGGAAGAAAAAAACGATACAAATCCGCATCATAGCCATGCATGTTTAATTCTCAAACACCCATTGAAGATTGTTCTTTTAAGTCTTGTTTTTGGTTTGACACATAACTATGGAGAATAATTCCGATAATTACTGTAAAGATACCAAGCCATGATAGGGTTGTTGGCAAGGCAATGGATAAAACGATAATTTCCCCAACTAATGCAAACAGGACTTCCATCGATTGGGTTGCTTCAACTGCAGCTAATTTTTGCATATTACCCCTAACTAAATCAGTGGCTTTAAAAAACAAAACAGTAGCTACTACTCCAGAACATATAGCAACTATCAATGATTGAAATCCCTGTCCTGTACTAGGCGGTCCAACTGTAAAAAGCCCATATACAGATAGAAAAAACCAGAGCGGAAGACTTGCTAGTGTCATACCAAGCACCCGCTGATACGCATCTAAACGGCCTTCACATACTTCCATCATTTTTCGGTTTCCTAATGGATAGGCAAACGATGCAACTAGAACAGGGATAAAGCCGAGTAAAAACGAATTTATCGTCAGCTTTTCAGCATGTTCAAATTGCATCAGCAGGATTCCTAACAGAATAATCATTGACATCAGAAGACCTTTAAAAGGAATTTTACCTCTTACTTGAATTGGACCGTTTTTGGTATCAATTGTTTCAAAAAACAAAGAGGATAATAAAATCCCGGATACAATGGTAATTTGCCATGTCCCTGCAATTAACCACCCAGGTGAATAGGCTGCTGCAAAACATAATGGTGCATAAAAAAGACCAAACCCTACAAAGCTCCATAGCATCCAAGTTCCTGGCTTTTTTCTCATTTCAAGGAAGAGCGATTTTAAATTTCTCCTGGCTATCACAATACATAGGAGAAATGGAATCATAAAAATATATCTAAGGGATGCGCTCCAAATCCAGCTGCCACCCGAAACCTCCATTGAAGCATTCAGCACAAAAGTGAACGCGAAAAAGAAGGATGCCAAAATACCAATTAAAATAGGGCGCACGTGAAGTCACCTCAATTTATGTGTTATTCACCCTAACACATGTTAATTTTTTCACATAACTTTAAAAAGATGAATGAGTTTAATAACTATTGTGAGATAATGAATCCATCAGCTCTTCTTTTCTAAATTATCAAAATGTTGGAAAGTCTGTAAACCCTTTTTTATAACTCATACAAATTAGAGGCGTGCATGGCACGCCTCTATTCTAATCTTCTATATTCCCCTTTACAATGATCGTTACATTTTCTTTCGTCAAAATGAGAGTTTCATTGTTTTTCCGATTACCAAGCTGAAATTCATTTACACCGAAGTCGACATATTGTTCTGCTAGCTGAATGCGAAGAATGGCTTCTTCATTTTTCTCTTTGAGCATTTGTAAAATTTCTTGATGGATGTTTAGTTCTACTAGTTCTTCCTTATTTGCAGTACCAACTGGGAAGATGAGCCAATCTATTTCTTCGGCTCCCTCAATTGATGCTTTAACGAGCCCATTCTTCAAATGAATTGAATAGGTTTTTTGCCCATCCTTTGATTGCTTTTCACTTATGTTTAAAGCTTTTTTATCTAGTGTAATCAATGATTTTGCATCGTAGTTAACAGTGAAAGAATATTGCTTTGTACTTTTGGCAATAGCTTCACTGTTATTGTTAAAAATAGTTTGCTTCACTTCGTCTGATGGTTCAATCGAAACTACAATCGTATTTTCACCTTCTTGCAGCTTCACAACATGTGCAAAACTCATATCTTCCCGGACCGTTACTTGTTCTCCATTGATCATCAATATTCCGCCTTTGATGGCATTCCCTTTTACTGTTAAAGCATCTGTATCAACAGTTGCTTTATTTTCAGGTGTAGTTATCACAACAGGCTGATCAATCCAGCGGAAAATTTCATCATTGACGATCATTTTATTGTTTCCTTGATTAGTAACTGTAATTTTCAAATCCGTTCCAATCGCTCCATACCCATAATAACTAGTATCGTCATCTGTTTTGTCATTTGGAGTATGATCTGGAAGTCCTTCCCCTTCCCAAGATCCATTCTTTACATATTTATATGTGATCTCGGTTCCTTCTGGGAATTCTTTTGTAAAGGTCCAGTCTGTTGTCACAGCACCGTTCCGTGACATTTCCCACGCCCCTGTATTCCAGCCATTCTCACTGCTTGGAATGGTTATTTTAGTATCCAGTGGTGTGTATGCTGGCGCATGAACAACAAAGGTGACTTCAACCATGACAATATCCGGGGTAATTGTAATAGGATTAGAACTTACCTTGTTTCCGAAGCGGTCATAGTATGTCACTTTATACGTATAGGTCGTGCCGTTTTCAACATTCCGGTCGATAAAACCAGTTGCTTCAGTATCATTTAATATCATTAAAAGTTCTCCATCACGCTCTATAGCAATCAGATAGGCGTCAGCCTCAACTGGATTGATGACGCTCCATGTCAGATTGACTTGACCAGATTCAACCAACGGCTGCGCTAATGTAACTTTTTCTGCCGGAGGAATTGAATCTTCCGGATTCGGGGCAAATTGTATCTTCACTTCATTTGTATATTTCCAGGTAGCGCCTTGATCCGTTGTAAAAGCGAATCGATAGGTGTACGTCCCCGATTCTAAAGGACGGAATGATGATTGAAAAATATTATTATTTCCTGATTGGCCAGTGTAAGATGCCCGATAAGATGTCCATTCAGGATCACCTTCTTTTTTCACTTCAAGTTTACCGGTTAGTCCTTCAGCATACCCGCTTTCGGTTGCTCCTTCGATCCAAACCTCTGCCCGAATCGTGTGTGAAACTGATAAATCAAGTATCTGGTCTGCTATTTCAGTTAAACCGCCAATCCAATATTTCGTGTCAATCCATTCATAATGTGGGACCATAGCTGAAGTGGTTTCTGTTTTTTCCGATTCATTGCCTTCTTCGTCGACTGAAACAACTGCAAAGTAGTAGGATTGCCCATTGGTTAAACCACTGACCGTAAAGGTTCTATCAGTTGTAGTCCCAACCTCTTCATAAAGAGCCCCTTTTAAAGTTGATTGGTAGATTTTATACGAGCCTGTTCCGCCGGTCCAAGATAAAGTCACCTGACCTTGCCCTGCTTCGGCTGAGAGGTGAGAAACCTTTTCTGGGAAAGCAAGATCCTGTCCTGCTTGGCTGACAAGCATTCGGCCTGACATGGCAGGAAGTACAAGCGTAACTTTTCCGTTTTCCGAAGTCACTGTAGACGAAAGATCTATCTGGTCAGTTAGTGATATCCCATTTTTCAACAATTCTTTAACATCAATTTCTATCGTTTTTTCAGAAGAACTTCTATTAATAGCAATGATTCCAAACTTATCACTTGTGATACGTGCAAATGCTAAAACATCTCCATTTGCATAGATCGTTTTCATGTCTCCATGTGCAAATAGATCACTGTGTTTGGTCCGTACTTCACCAATCGTTCGGTAATGATTGATTAAATCCTGATCTTCATTTCCCCATGGATAAGTCCTGCGGTCATCGGGGTCGTGAGAACCAGTTACTCCCGCTTCGTCACCATAATAGATGGTTGGTGCACCAGGGTAGCCCATTTGGATAATAGAAGCTAATTTTAAGCGTTGTACACCGAGTTGATGATTATAGTTTGGTTCCTGTTCAGCAATCGTGGTTGCATCTGAACCGCCTCCTAGCAGAAAAACTGCACGGGCCGTATCATGGGATCCCATTAAATTCATTAGTGCATAGTAGGCCTCAGCAGGGTAATCTTCCTGAACGGCTGTTAGCTGAGCTGCAGCATTTTCTGCATTGCCATTTGTCAGGAAATCTAAAATGGCACCTCGGAAACGGTAGTTCATAACGGAGTCATATTGATCCCCTAAGAAATATTTAGAAGCATCATCCCAGATTTCACCGAGAATTAGCGGTTCTTCACCTTCCTGTAAAGTTGCACCCGTTCCGGAAAATTCTGAAGACTTTAGTTGCTTGCGAAACTCCCGCCAAAATTCCATATCAACCTCGTTTGCCACGTCTAATCTCCAGCCGGAACCGCCTTTTTTAATCCATGATTTAGCCACAGAATCCTCAGCATACATAATGTAATCGGCAAACTGTCCATTATTTAGTTCACTATCGTAGTTTACGGCTGAACCAGGGATACTTTTTATTTCAGGAAGAGAATCAAATCCCCACCATGCCTGGTATGCATATCGTTCTGTCAGTAAACCCTTATCGACTTTTTCATTCCTGATATTAAACCAATTGTGATACCCAAGCACATCATCAAACACTTGTCCCTCTGCCTCTAGCTGATTGCGTGCCTCAACCTTTGCTTCTTCTTCGGGTAGCCCTTGTTCGTTCATTAAATCGTAAATACGTGACCAATATTCATAGGCCCCAACTGTTTTATATTTTCCGTAACGGTCAAAGTAAATCGAGTCATCCCCAGAGTGATTAAAGACCCCATCCAAAATTAAATGCATGCCTCTTTTAGACAATTCGTTTGTGAAAGCATAAAACTCTTCAGGCGTTCCAAACATTGGATCGATTGTTTTCCAATCGGAGGCATCATATTTATGGTTGGAGGCTGCACTGGCAATTGGATTGAGATACAAAGTATTAACACCGAGAGATTGAAGATAGTCTAATTTTTGCTGGATTCCTGCAATATCTCCTCCAAAAAAGTCATTACTCCAAATTCCATCCCCATCATAATCGGCACTGCCGCTTAAATCCGGATTATCTGGGAGCTCATTCCACTCCTGATGTTCAATTGGCTCAGAACCTCTAGCATTTGTTTTGGCCGTATCGTTTTCCTGATTCCCATTGAAGAATCGGTCAGGAAAAATTTGATAGACAACGGCCTCTTTCATCCAATCCGGAGTTTTAAAGGATGGATCAAATACGGTTAACTGGAAAAGATCGGCATTAGCAGCTACAGTTTTACCAATGTGGCCTTCTTTTGTGTCTTCGCCATACTCAGCACGTGCTGTTTGGTCTTCAGCAATAAATTTATAGCCGTAAACTCCTTTTTGCGTCGGGGTAAAAATAGCTTCCCAGTAGTCTTTTCCGTTGGCTGTTCCTGCTTTAGTCATTGAAACAACCTTAGAAGTTCCGGTGTTTTGATTTCTTATGAAAAGATCAGCACCTGTCAAATCCCCTTCTTTGGAAGCAAGACGTAGAGTAACTGGTGTATTCGTTGAAACGGCTCCAAACGGTGAGCGATACGTTTCATCCCAGGTATCGTGAAAAAGATTATCCCAATGGACGTTATTATCCGATCCTTCTGGGCTATAGTCGGTATAGACTTCTTTGGTATTGTTGTTGTAAAAGAAGGTAATTTCGGATTCTGCTAATACATGTAATGTGGCATTGGTGTTTGGATATTCTTGTCCCCAATTACTTCCAAGGACAATTTTATATTCATAGTTTCCTTGAGGAACGGTAGTTTTGTAAGTATAAATATTGTCAAAATTGTCATCCAGCAGAATGGCGGTTGATGTGCCAGGACTCCATTCATTTCCTGCACCAATTGCAGGTTGAATCGTTCCTGCAATACGAGGCTGTTTCTCTTGCGGGATTGCTTGATACCAGGTTGAGTCGGCAATTGCTTTTGTTCCATCATGGAAGTGGAAAGTTATATTTGTCGGTTCTTGCAGAGTGAATGTAAGGTTTTCTCCGTTTCTTCCCCCGTATCCATAATTTTCTTCCCAGCTTCCGTTAATCGCAATTTTATATTCATAAGTACCAGCAGGCAATTCACCCGAAAATTGATAGAATCCATTTCCTATTGGAGTCATAATCGTTTCAGGTGCAGACGGGTTCCATTCTTCGCTTGCACCAAGTTCATCTTGCAGATTTCCTACTAATGTAACAACTCGCTGTTCTGCATGTGAAATTGGAATTATTCCGCTAAAAGATTGAAGAATCATGGCAAAAATCATACATATTGAAACTAGTTTAAATTTATTCCTTTTCAAACAATTTCCCCCTTTGCTCTGTCCATGACATAATAGATTCGTATAAAAACAGCTTTGCGAAACCGTTTGCACAAATCTTTATAAGAAAATAAAACTCCTTTTACCTTATATCCCTCCTTGCCAAAAATTTGTTTCCTAACAATTAATGCAAACGCTTTCATATTTACTTTATTTTTACACCAAGATTTAAACTCTATCAATAGCTTCGACAAATAATACTACCATTTTCCTATATTCGCCATATCACGTGAGAAACATGAGTAATGAAAGAACAAATCCTACATAACCTAAAAACATTAGACATTCACTTAACTCAAGATGATTGGAAGTTATTCTGACAGCTTTGCGGAATTCTCAGCTATGCATGTCCGAATCTCGGGCCTATTCTGACAGCTTTGGAGAATTTCCAGCCATCTGTGTCCGAATCACAGACCTATTCTGACAGCTTTGCGGAATTTCCGGTTATTCGTGTCCAAATCACGGGCCTATTCTGACAGCTTTGCGGAATTTCCAGCCATTCGTGTCCGAATCTCGGGCCTATTCTGACAGCTTTGCGGAATTTCCAGCCATTCGTGTCCGAATCACGGGCTTATTCTGACAGCTTTCCTGAATTTCCAGCCATCTGTGACAGAATCACGGGCTTATTCTGACAGCTTTGCGGAATTCTCGGCTATGCGTTTCTGAATCACGGACCTATTCTGACAGCTTTGCGGAATTTCCGGCTATTCGTGTCCAAATCACGGGCTTATTCTGACAGCTTTGCGGAATTCTCGGCTATGCGTGTCCGAATCACGGACCTATTCTGACTGCTTTCCGGAATTTCCAGCCATCTGTGTCCGAATCATGGGCTTATTCTGACAGCTTTTCCAAATTTCCAGCCATCTGTGTCCGAATCTCGGGCTTATTGTGACAGCTTTGCGGAATGTCCAGCCATCTGTGTCCGAATCTCGGGCTTATTCTGACAGCTTTCCTGAATTTCCAGCCATCTGTGTCCGAATCACGGGCCTATTCTGACAGCTTTGGAGAATTTCCAGCCATCTGTGTCCGAATCACAGACCTTTTCGGACAGCTTTCCGGAATTTCCATCCATCTGTGTCCGAATCATGGGCCTATTCTGACTGCTTTGCGGAATTTCCATCCATCTGTGTACGAATCATGGGCTTATTCTGACAGCTTTGCGGAATGTCCAGCCATCTGTGTCCGAATCTCGGGCTTATTGTGACAGCTTTGCGGAATTTCCATCCATCTGTGTCCGAATCATGGGCCTATTCTGACAGCTTTTCGAATTTTCCAGCCTTCGTGTCCGAATCACGGGCCTATTCTATTACTTATACCTAATAACAAAAAAATAGGAACAATTATCCACAAGTCGAGAATTTTATAATTTCCTAAACAATAAAAAAAGGGACGTGACATGCACGCCCCCAGTTTTATTCGACAATAAGTTTGGCAACCATTTCTGCGTGTCCTTCTCCGCATATGACACTGCAGCGGATAGTGTATTCTCCGGCTTTAAGATTGGCTGTTGCTTTTCCGTCACCTTCAATGCTGATCTCTGTTCCTTCAATGGTAATGCCGTGGAAACCATCCGCATTTTTAAGATTAACGGTCACATCCCCAGCTGGTACGGTATACTCAGTTTTATCGAATTGCCAGTTAGATGCCTCAATGGTGACGGTATTTCCGCCCGTTGATCCCTCATCGGCATCCCCCGCTCCTCCACATGCTGTTCCTATAAGCATTACCAAAAGAACCATAATTACAAAAAATGTTTTTTTCATTGAAAATTCCCCCAAAGAATTCATCATTTTATTGTTATTACCATAGCTTAAATCCAGGTGATCCTGGAGGTGCATGCTGAATCATGTCTATTACTGGAATGGTATAAGCCACTAAAATCAAACCTACCGTAATCCCAATCCAAACCTTCCAATTCTCAAAAATTTTAGGAGTAGCCTCTGAAGCATCAGCTACCTCTCCAACAGGAAATTCTTCTGCGCCTTTTGGTGCAAAGAATACTAGTCTAATAAAGATGTAGATTAATAAAAGAATCGCGATGAATAGGATCGTTCCCCCGATAGCCATTGCAGTTTGATAAGGAATCCATCCAAGGGCATCTGGGTGATCATTGTACGTTGTATAGGCTGTTCTTCTCGGAGCGCCAAATAATCCCACTGTATGCATTGATCCTGACATAAAAAACATTCCGACTGCCCACAGAATCGTTTGCGTAATTCCAAGCCTGTTCAATTTTGCTGTTAATATACGGCCGGTTAAATGCGGCACTAGCCAGTATGAAATTCCAAAAAAGGTTAGTGCTACTGAAGTCGCCACTGTCAAATGAAAATGTCCTGTTACCCATAGGGTATTATGAACGACTTGGTTTAATTGGTTGCTTGCATTAATAATCCCGCCAGCACCTGCTGGAATAAAGATGAGCATCCCAACCATTGGCGCAAAGAAGCGAACATCTTTCCATGGCAGTTTTTTAAACCATCCGAATAACCCTTTGGCTCCTTTTTCACGACCAGCTAGCTCAAACGTTGCAAATAAAGAGAAAGCTGTCATTAGGGATGGAATAATAACCATAAAGGTTAAGACCACCTGCAAAAATTTCCATCCAGCTGAAACGCCTGGTTCTAAAAGCTGATGATGGAACCCAACGGGAATTGAAAAGAGTAAAAATAAAATAAATGCTAATCTTGCAAGAGAGTCACTGAATACTTTGCCTCCTATAATCTTTGGAATCACCACATACCAGCACATGTACGCTGGAAGCAGCCAGAAATAAACGAGTGGGTGACCGAAATACCAAAATAGAGTCCGACTTAATAATATATTAATCGTATCTACCCATCCAAAGGACCAAGGAATAAATTGAACGAGAACGGCTGCAGCAACTCCTAATGTAGAAATGAGCCAAAGCAACATCGTTACGACTGCCATAAAAGCTAACAATGGTGAAAGTTTTCCTTTGTTTGTTTTTTTCCAAAGGTAATACTGCCGAAAGATTCCGAACCCGCTAATCCAACTCCCTACAACTAGTAAAGTCAGGCCAATATAAAACCAAGGTGAAGCTTGAAGCGGTGCGTAGAACGTATACAAAACTGTTGCCTTATTTAGCAAAATCATAATCACTGTTAATACAGTTCCTGCAGTCATCAGGATAAATCCAAGCCAGCCCAATTTCCTAACAGCATTGTTCATAATGCCAGTAGTACGGCTCATCGCCGCAAAAAGAAAACCAATGATAAAAAATGTCGTAAAAACAAGACCAAGCAATACTCCATGGGCTGTTAGCAATTGATAATACCCGATTCCTGCAGGTAAAGTGACGGTTCCGCTTCGAACTAACGTTTGAAGCAAGCCTGCAATAGCTCCCAGGAATAAAGCGGTAAAAGCGACCCATATATGGGACATACTTAATTTTGCATCTACCCGGTCGACGAGAGTTATAGAATTATTCATTTACATCACCTCGATGGTCGTGCCCATGGCCTGGTGCCCGACACCACAGTATTCATTACAAAGAACTAAAAAGCTGCCTGTTTCACTGAATGTATGAGTTATTCTGCTAATATGACCAGGTGTGATCATCATATTGACATTCGTCCCGGCAATTTGAAACCCATGAACTACGTCCTTGCTTGTAACAAGGAAATGAACCGTGGCTCCCTTAGGAATCTCAATATTTCCGGGAGAGTAGGCAAACGCCTGCGCAACCATCACCAATTCATATTCATTTTCGCCTATCTGCTTTAAGCCTGGCTTATTAAAAGGTGCGGTTTGATCGACCTTATTCGGGTCAATCGTTTCCTGATGACTTGGCGGTGCCATCCCCATCGCAAAAGTTTGAATACCTACCAGCATCAAGAAAATAATGAGTGTTCCCCCGCCAAGCAGGAGCCAAATTTTTTCATATTTATATAAATGCATCTCCTCACCCCCAACCTTCTGTCATAAACGATTCATAAAAAGTAAATAGACTCCAGCCCACGATAGAACGATGAAACCTCCTACAAGGAGAACTGAGATAAACGTTCCCTTCAGATTTTTTTCTTTTTCAGCATTTTGTTTAGTTTCAAACGTAGAAGGAGTCTTCATTTGTTTAATGCTGGTACTCACTTCACCTTCCTCCTTTCGGTTATTGCTACAAATTCATTCTAAAATGTGAGGAACATCACATCTGTGATAAATGTCACACTTTCTAAGTAATCTGTGTCAGATTAATGAACTTACGGTTGGGGTTTTCAGATAGGATGAATTTAAAGTTTGTAAGATTTTTTTGGAAAAATGTACGTTATGGTTGGAATGGAAATGAAACTCTATCGGATCAATAGAAGTCTATTATTTAAAAAGGGGGAATTTATTTGATTGACGTTAAAAAAGGTCTTTACGCTATATTCGTTTTCGGTGTCACTGGACCAGTCTTTGTACTATTATGCGCCTTGAAATTATTAATTTTAAATGACTGGGAAGGGGTCAGTTTTACTATTATGGGCTTCTTATTTACTATGTTTTATATGAATTATCTAGAAACAAAAGCAGGTGTTGGCAAAAGAGTAATTTGGGTCAGATCTATCATTTCTTTGGTACTCTTTTATTTAATCGCTTACCTTTTTCTCAATTCAAACTAAAAAAAAGAACCTAGTAGAACCAGGTCTTTTTGATAACAGTCTCTTATAATCGGCATATATGTCTCGGACATCCCTCACAGTGACAAATCTGCCGCAGATATCCAATATCTAAAATTACAAGTTTGCCATTTTCATAGTGGATAATATCGTCTTTTTTCAGCTGACTAAGCATTCGATTCACCGTTTCACGCGTAGCACCAATCATACTGGCCAGTTCGTGATTTGTAAATTTTTCGTAGATATAGATTGCATTTTCTTTTTCCTGTCCAAACGTATTTGCAATCCGAATTAGAGTCGAAGCTAACGCACCTAATTTTCCAAAAAACATTAAATCTCGCAGCTTCAGCTGCGTAAACCGATTCATGTGGCTAACCCAATTAATGAAATCAATACCTAAATCACTATTTTGCCATATCGCTATTTCTAAATCCCTTCTATTCAAGACTCCAATTTTACAATCACATGTAGCTATCGCACTATATGTTTGATATAAAGTCGGTGTATCCCCGAAATCACCAAATATGTCTCCAGTCTGATAATAATAAAGAGTTAAGTCCTTCCCATCATCAGTCACTCTTGTTAACTTAACGGCCCCATCTTTAATAAAATAAAGAGAATCTGATTTGTCGCCTTCATTAAAAAGATAGGAATCTTTGGCAAGCTCCTCATCTATCATTAGATCCTTCAAACGATCCATGTTTTCCTGCGAAAATAAAAAAGAATTATAAATTAAATGATCATTATTGATACAGCGGTTCTCCAGCATATGAACCCCTCCATCTCTTCTTCTAACCTCATTATATAGTTTTTTGAAGAAAGGTTTTTGTGGCATATTTGACAAATTATAGAATCATGAAACAGAGGGACGGTTCTTTTGTTTCAAATTATACTTCTCCATAAAACAAGAAAATTCGGATGGTGCCAGGCACGACCCGAATTTCAATATCATGCTTCTTCCTGCCATACTTTTTCTAAGGTTTCCACAAAAACTTCAAGTGGTTGGGCTCCCGAGATGCCGTATTTGCGGTTTATCACAAAGAAGGGGACTCCTGTAACACCTAACTGCTGGGCTTCCATTTCATTAGAATGGACCTCATTTGAAAAATCATTGCCTTCTAAGACGGCTTTAACACCTTGTTCATCTAAACCTGCTTCTGAAGCAAGCTGAACTAGAGTGTCATGATCACTCAAGTGCTTTCCTTCTGTAAAGTATGCTTTGAACAAGAGTTCCACCATTTCTTTTTCTTTACCTTGTGATTTGGCATACTGCGCCAGACGATGAGCTGTAAAAGTATTAGTCGGAATAGCCATATCAAGGTTATAGGTTAATCCAACTGTTTGGGCCATTTCGGAGACATTTTGATTCATTGCTTTCGCTTGCTCAATTGAAGTTCTATACTTCTTAGCCAACACCTCATGTAAACTGTCTTTCTGATCTTTTGGCGCGTCTGGATCGAGTTCAAAACTTCGAAATTCTACTTCCACCTGATCACGATGCGGAAATTGTTCAAGCGCTTCTTCTAATCGTCGTTTTCCTATATAACAAAATGGACAGGCAAAATCAGACCAAACTTCAATTTTCATTTTTATTCAAAGCTCCTTCTATATCTAATTTCCCACATCTTATCAATATTGCTTATTTAAAGCAAAGAAAATTGACTTATCAAAAAAGGAACAGACTCAGGTTAAGCATTAAGCAATACTACCTGAGCCTGCGAAACTTATTATCTCCATTGTTCCATATTCCACACTTGCGTTACCCAGTTTTTATAAAAGTCGGGTTCATGAGAAACAACAACTACGGTTCCCTCATACTTTTCAAGTGCTTCCGAAAGGGATTCTTTCGCTTGAACATCTAAGTGGTTTGTGGGTTCGTCTAAGATAAGCCAATTGCTTTTCTCCAAAATAAGCTGGCATATTCTGACCCTGGTTTGTTCTCCCCCGCTCAAAGACTTTAGAGGCTGGAAGATGTGCTCGGTTCGCAGGCCAGCCCGTGCTAAAGCCTGCCGGACTTCTTTTTGTGTCATAGACTCGTGTAAAGACCAAATGTAATCGATAGGTGTTTGTTCCGATGTAATACTCCACTCTTGTGCAAAATATGCGGGTTTTACATATTGGCCGAATTTAATGTTTCCGCCTAAAGGCTTGATCTCGCCCATTAATGTCTTTAGCGTAGTCGACTTTCCAATCCCATTATGTCCGGTAATCGCGACCTTTTCCCCGCGTTTTAAGGTAAATGAGAATGGTGAAAATAAAGGTTCTTCATAGCCCACTACTAGCTGATCTACCTCTACAATTAAGCTGGCTGGACGTGCAGCAACGTGAAATGAAAATCTAGGTTTTGGCAATGTAAGCGGTTTGTCAATCCGTTCGATCTTAGCCAATTTTTTCTCACGTGCTTTTGCCTGCTTAGAAGTCGAAGCTCTCGCTTTATTTTTGTTAATGTAAGTCTCGAGTTTCTCAATCTCAGCCTGCTGGCGATTATAGGCAATGTGAATTTGCTGCTTTCTAAATACATAGGCTTCCTTGAATTTTTGATAGTTGCCAATATATCGGGTTAAATTTTTGTGCTCTAGGTGATAAATTACATTTACAACTTCGTTCATAAAGGCTGTATCATGCGAAATAAGAATGAACGAGTTCGGATAGTTTTTTAAATAACCTTTTAGCCATTCAATATGTTCATAGTCCAGATAATTGGTTGGCTCATCTAAAAGCAGAACATCCGGCTCTTCTAATAAAAGCTTTGCCAAGAGAAGCTTTGTTCGCTGGCCGCCGCTTAACTGACCGACATCAGTTTCTAAACCAAGTGCACTAATTCCTAATCCATTAGATATTTCTTCAATTTTCGGATCAACCTGATAAAAATCATGCTGTTCTAATAGTTCTTGCAGCTTAGCAAAGCGATTCAGTGCATTTTCGAGTTTTTCCTCACCATATTCCCCCATTTTATTTGAAAGCAGCAGCATTTCCTGTTCAGCATCAAATAAAAATTGAAACGCACTTCGGAGATAGTCTCGAATACTTTGGCCGTCCTTCAAATCTACCTGCTGCTCTAAATAACCGACTTGAATGTTTGGTTGCCACTCAACCATTCCCTGGTCAGGTAAAATATGACCTGTTAATATTTTCAATAAGGTTGATTTTCCGGCGCCATTGGGGCCAACTAAACCAACTCGCTCTTTATTCAGTAGCCGAAAATCTATATCTTTAAAAACTAATTTATCCCCAAAATAATGGGTCACTTTTTCTACATTTACAATACTCATGATTTCGTCACTCCTTATCATTGGTGAATCCGCCAATCGTAAAACAAGGAGTACGTGCCCTGCCCTACATCTTATATTTGATTCTTACAAGAAATTTCCCAAAAGTCAGATCATTCGTAAATTGCGCAATGGAATCCAATAATAAAAAAATAGGTAGGGCAAACACACCCTACCTATTCCTGTCTGGATAAAATAATTCCGATTAAAAATCGATATACCAGCCAAAACACGAATATTTAATGAGGAAAGGGCCTGAATTGTCCGTTGTTTTACGATTGGTTTTGCTAAAAATGGGCAGACTTCTCCCGCATTAAGCTAAAACCATTTGAAAAACAACAGACATACTCATTAGCCTTATTTCCTCCCTAATGTCAAAAATTAGTATCTACCCTTATATTTTACAAGAAGAAAAAGGTAAATGTAAAGAAACTTTTCCCATCTTAATAAAGATTTTAACTCGCAAATCGCCTCTCTGAATACTATTCATTAAATCGTCCATTCATCATGTACAATTGCGACTAACTTCAATCCACCACTTGCATCCCGTTCAAAAACAAGATTCAAACTTCTCCAATCCATTCCGCCATATTGTTCTGTTCCTTTAATGTGAAATTCTACTACAGTGGAATCAGGGAGTTTTTCTTTAATATTATTAATCGAATTTCCTCGATGCTGGATGGAATCAATATTCATTTCGTGAGCATTTAGATAATCCTGATCATATACAAATCGACTATAGTATTGTTCTGCCGTCATTTCCATGGGTTCCCCGCTGCCATCAAACGTTCCCCACAAATAGGTATCCGAATTACCTAATAAATTGGCTACCTCTTCTTCTTCAAATACTAATGCATCGTCTTGAATATAAACGTAAGGTGAGAACAATAATCCTTTTTCCGGATGAACATGCTGTGCAAGGATCGCTGTGTCTTTCTTTGCTAACGCCTGAATAATTTCCCGGGCCAGTTCCTGTACACTTGATTCAGGATTATTAATTTCTGGATCTGCCTTATTGTCCTCGGTAAAGAAAATTTCTTTAAACTCATTTAGTTTTGCTTCATCTGTTTTGTACCTCTCTCCGTTTATGCTGACAATATTCTCTCCTGTAAAGATAATCTCAGCTATTAATTTTTTCGAGGTATCATATAATTGAAAGTTTGTATTAAATACAGAACTGGTTTCCTCTGTTTTTTCGTAAGGCATAGCAGCTATAGTCTTTTCAAATTTATGAATGATGTCTGAATCCTTAGACGTATAAACGGTTTCATCACCTGTTACTTGATCAGTACGAGCTACTAATTTGTGAAAATCAGCGTCAATGATAAACTCTATCGGATTAGTAGGTTCTTGTGGATTAGGCTGAACCTCAGGAGTTTCAGCAGGCCGGGTTCCCTCATTACTATCAAAAAAATAACTAAATCCCAAGAACAAAGCTAAAACCACGACAGCTACACTTGAAAAGCCTACAGCCAATCTCCTCAGCCATCTCCCTTTTTTATTTTTCATCTCCCATTTAGTCGCCTCCTCCATTAAAATTTGATGTATTTCAGTTTGCTTTCCTTCTTTAAGCTTAAAACTTGGAAATCTGTTTAATTCTTTTTCAATCTCATGTAAAGGCTTTTGTAATCTCATAATTCATAACCTCCTTGCGTGTTGCGAAGTGCTTTAAGGGCTCGGTGATAAGTAGTTCGAACTTTTTCTTCCTTCCAATTTAAAATTGCTGCTGTTTCTTTTGTATCAATTTCTTTTATCCCTCGCAAAAGCAGCACTTCTCTGTAGTTATCATGCAGGTCCTGAATGGCTTTGTACAAATCCTGTCTGGTTTCGTTATTTTCATAAATCTTTTCAGGTGTATTTGGATCATTTGCTTCAAACCTTTTTGATAATGAGATCGTCTTACTCCACCCTTTTGCCTTTTTTCTGCGGTACTCATCAAGCGCCACATTACGGGCAATCTTCATCAGCCAGGTCTTGGGTGAGGACTCTCCTTTAAAAGTATGCAGACTCCTCATCGCTTTAATAAACACTTCCTGAACCATATCTTCCACATCGGTACTCCCCATGTAATACACAAGGTAGTCATAAATCTCATTGCTATATTGATAAAACCATTCTGAGATAGTTTGTTTTGTTGACATGGTGAAACCCCTCACTCATTGTTTGTATCTATCTATTTAGACGTAAAGTATTGTCAGTTATGACACTTCATTTGAATAATTTTTATAAAAATGAGTCATTCGCACAGATAAAAGTGATTCATTTAAAACCCATTGTTTACTTCCAACTTTTCCGGTACATCCTATAGAGGAAATAAATTAGGAGGTGATCCGATGAAGTCGGTTACAGTGAATTTTCATGCTGAAGATTCAGTCGAAACAATGAATGTAAAAATTATGGATGAAGAAGACTTTCATAAGGTTACAGAAAATGGGACGCGGCATTTATTTGAATTAGACACGAATATCGGCTTTTTTGTCTTTTTTGATGGAGAGGATGCAGAAGGAAATTTGCATTATTTATGCCTGCTTTATGAAGAAGAAAACGAAGATCCAACCTATTGTTTTTCTTTTGACCTGCAGGACTTCTATGAATTCTTGGCTCTGTATCTAAACGACCTTGAATTCCAGGAAGAAGAAGCAGTTGATGACGAAGAAGAGGAATATGGTCCTATTCATCATTTAGCCCACCTGTTGCACCATATAGTAGATGACGCCAGACAACTGGAGATGTGATCATAGATAAAAAATGCACTCTCATGGGAGTGCATTTTAACGTTTACATAATCCTTCAAACAAAACTAAAACAGAGCGCTAAAGACGATTTGTTTGCTAGTTCTTCTAAATGTCAATGAAGCTTTTTTCACTTTAAACTGTTATAAAAGCTATCGACAATCGGTAATATCTCTGGTTGTGTGTGATAGTAATTTTCGTTCACTTTACCTAACGAAAATGAAATGTGGCTTCATCATTCACATAAAGGGAAATCGCATAATTGAATCCATTTCGTTGCTCCTGATTTTCAACTGGTATAAATTTAATGTCCTTTATCTTATTTAGGAAAGCTTTAACTAATTTTTCATCCGTAACTGTTTTACTGTATCCTGAATTGCCATCTAAAATCCTTATCTCAGTTACATCATTTAAGTCACCTTTGTAGAATTGTTCCAGGGTTTTGGTCTCCAATCGAAAAGTACTAAGGATCATAATTAGAACTAAAACGATAACCCCCACAATTATCTTCAATTTTCTCCCCCTTTAACTCGCTTAAAATCGATACATGTTTCTCATAGGATAAGACATCCTATAGTTAAGCTGCATTTTAAACCATTTATAAAAAACAGGTGATTACATGCAAGACGAAAACAATTCAATTGAATATAGTATCTGGAATACTCGAATTGACCCAAAACATAAATTATCAAAGGAAGCCATACAACGTTCATTCAAATCAAAACCCAAAAAGCAAAAAGACCAATTATAAGCAACCTGAGCAGGGTTGCTTATCACTCCTTTCCTTTAACCATTTTTACTTCTGGACTTAAATAATCACAACTTTGATGGACCGCTTGTTTCTTGTTCCAAATATTCATGTAACAGTTGTTCTATGTACACAGGAATGTTTTCTTCTTCTATTTCAGCTAATGCCCCTAATGTTGCCCCCTTCTTCAGAGCGTAATCCACAAGTTCCCAGCCTGCATAGTATCCTTCTCGTTCGATTCCGGTTGTACCTTTCTCAAACGTAAATTTATAAAGGAATTCTGATTTTGATTCAAATAAATAAGGTTTAATTCCCGTAAGAATATCTTTTCTTTTTTGGTTACATTTTTCAAACCAACCAGCCCTATGTTCAATATAATCTTTATCCTGTAATCCAGGAACTAAAAGCTTACTCGCTTGAGTAGCAATTCCTTCTTCCAGAATAAGAGAGCCAATCGTCCTTTCCCAGCCCGATGACTGTTTCGCCTTTATACCATGAACAACATGTGTAAGCTCATGGGCAAGAATCACCTCAGGAATTTCAACCTCGATAGGTATACAGATTACTTTTCGGTGCTCATCATAAGGAGCTGTGAAGCAATTACCCTCAAATCCACCTACGAAATGAAGAATTACCAAATCTATCGATTGATTATAGTCGAGTGCTTGTTTCACTTTCGTTAACACAAATTTGATTTTTTCCTCGTCTGGACTCCAGCTCTTCAGTTTTTCTATCATTTCTGGATAACGATTCCATGCTTCTTTTAACAGCTGTCTTGCTGTTTCCTTTCCCTGATCTCCAGGCGGAACTGCCGCAAACCCATATAGCTCCTCCCACAGCTCCCATCTTTTAACTTTAGTTACATCAGACTTGCTTGCCTTATTATAAAACGATAAAAACTTTGGAATAAAATTGACAAATTCTATACGATCCATAAGCAAACTCCCCCTTTTTATTATGGTATTCATACGAAGACAGGAAAATATTGTTTCATTTTTAAAAAATTTCTTATTTGCGGTTTACATATCTTTACAAAAGTGATATCATATTAGTATCAAATTGATTTACATTTTAGGGGGAATGTCAAATGAAAGAAAATAATGCTTGGCATATCAATGGTTTTTTAGGGATCCTGCTTTTTATTGTATTTACTGGATTAGCTGTATTTTCACTAGTTAATCAAATCATCCCGTTTGGCATTGCGTTTGTATTACTCGCTGTACTTGTTGTAAGCGGAGTCACTGTTATACAGCCTAACCAGGCTGTTGTCGTTACCTTTTTCGGCAGATATTTAGGAAGCATTCGCAGCAGCGGTTTGTTTCTTACCGTTCCGCTTACCTTAAGAAAAACTGTTTCCTTACGTGTCCGAAATTTCAACACAAAAAAGCTTAAAGTCAATGATGTAGAAGGAAATCCAATTGAAATAGCAGCCGTTGTTGTTTTTAAAGTAGTCGACTCAGCCAAAGCCGTTTTTGATGTAGATAACTATGAAGAGTTTGTCGAAATTCAAAGTGAAACAGCGATTCGTCATGTGGCAACCAAATACCCGTATGATACCTTTGAAAATGTTGAAATTACGCTGCGCGGAAATGCAGAAGAGGTCTCTAATGAACTTTCTGTGGAATTACAGGATCGTCTTGAAGTTGCTGGAGTTAAAGTGATTGAAGCTAGACTCACACATCTAGCATACTCCACTGAAATTGCCAGTGCCATGCTGCAGCGTCAGCAAGCAACCGCGATTGTATCTGCAAGGCAAAAAATCGTAGAAGGTGCTGTTGGTATGGCACAAATGGCAATCAAGCAGTTAGAAGAAAAAGAAGTGGTAGAATTAGATGAAGAACGGAAAGTTGCGATGGTCAATAATTTGATGGTTGCGATTGTATCAGATCGTGCTGCCCAGCCGGTTATTAATACAGGAAGTTTATATCAATAGGAACATATGGCTAAGAAAAAGAGCTTCCCTTTACGGATTGACCCGGACGTGTATAAGATTATTGAAAAATGGGCAGCCGACGAATTTAGAAGTGTTAACGCACATATCGAATTCTTATTAAGAGAATCCGCAAAACGCGCTGGAAGACTTCCTTCAAAAATTAAAAAACAAGAAGATGAAGAATAACCAAAACCCTGTATCGACCGATACAGGGTTTGTTTTTCATGCACTTATTTTCTGTCTGATTTCGTCCATTTTTTCTGTTTCTCTTAATTATTTTACATGGAGATCTATTAACAAATTTTTCAATCGTATATTTTGGTCCAATTCAGTCATACTACCATTGTAGAAATTTTAATACAGAAATTTAGAAAGAAGGAATGAATGAAATGACAGTAGGAAGTCAGGTTAAACAAACAATTGCTGGATTGAAAAGTGCGCAAGCAAGCTTAGAAACCTTTGCATTAGGAACACAAAATAAACAGGCTAAACAGCTTTACCAAACTGCCGCACAACAAACTCAAGCAATTATCGATTCGCTTGAGCCAAGAGTTCAGCAAATTCTTCAAGAAGAACCACAATACAATCAATAATAAGCTAATCCATCAAAAGGATTTTTGGAGGATCTTTTATGACTATAGCCTCTAATGTAAAACAGTGTCTTGCAACGATTAGCGGAATCGAGGCACAATTATCAACCTTAGCTTTAAATTCCCGAGACCCAAATGCGGCTAAAATTTTTCATGAGTCGATGCTTGTGGTCGAAGAAGTCAAAAAAGATTTAAACCAGCGGTTAATGAAAATTGAAAATGAGGAGCCTCAATATCGGGGCTCCTAATTATAAAGGGTGAAATCAATTGCCTGAACACATTGAGATTATTTTACGTGCACTCTTTTTTGTTGTTATATTATTTCTTATCACAAAAATGATTGGAAAAAAGCAAATCTCACAGCTATCCTTTTTTGAGTATGTCGCTGGAATTACAATCGGGAGTCTGGCCAGTGAGGTTATTCTAAAATTGGAAACCAATATTCTAAATGGTGTACTTGCCATTTTTGTATTTGGCGGCGTTGCCTGGTTAGCTGACTATTGTTCTCTGAAAAGCAGAAGTGCCCGTGAATTTATAGAAGGAAAAAGTACGTACCTCATTAGGAACGGAAAAATATTAGAAGAAAATTTAAAAAAGGAAAAATATTCAATCGATGACCTATTAAGCTTGCTTAGGGAAAAAAATGTGTATAGCCTTTCAGAAGTTGAAACTGCGATCCTTGAACACGATGGAAAACTAAGTGTTTTTCTAAAAAAAGAAAATCAGCCTCTTACTGCTAAGGACTTAAATGTTAAAGTAGCAAATGTCAAAGAACCTAATGCTGTCATAATGGACGGACAAATTCTTGATGACGGTCTTCAAAGAGCTGGTAAGACAAGAGAGTGGCTTAATATTCAGCTTGAAAAATTGGATGTGCTTCCTGAAAATGTCTTTTTTGGTCAGATCGATTCATACGGGGAACTCACAGTAGACGTCTATGACGACAAAAAACAAGTACCAAGTCCTCAAGAGCGTCCTCTTTTACTCGCCATGATTAAAAAAGTTCAGGCGGATTTGGAGCTTTTTGCCTTAGAAACGGAATCTAAAGAAGCTAAAGATATGTTTAATAAGAATGCTCTTAAATTGGATGATTTAAAGAAGAAGCTCACACCTTATTTAAGCTAAATCGCTTCTGAAAATAGTTGACAAGCTTGGATTGGAATGATAAAAATGAATAATTGTATATGGTTAACATTATGGGAAATTTAAGTCTCATCATTAGGTGTTGCCGTAATAATCGTCCCTACACGAGTAGGGGCCATTTTTATTTAGTACGTTTTTTGGTTGCAAGTGGTTTAAAGGTCTGTATAACGGGTATTCACATTAATACTTTTATTTTGAGGAGAATCTATTTATGTCTGAACGAGAACAATGGTCCTCTAAGCTTGGGTTTATTTTAGCTGCTGCAGGTTCTGCTATTGGCTTAGGAGCCATCTGGAAATTCCCTTATATTGCTGGTCAAAATGGCGGAGGTGCTTTTTTTCTTCTATTTATTTTATTTACCCTGCTGCTGGGACTTCCGTTATTGTTAGCGGAGTTCGTGATTGGAAGAACTGCTCAGGACAATGCGGTTCAAGCCTATAAAAAAATAGCACCGGGCACAAATTGGCACTGGGTTGGGGTTTTAGGGATGATTACGTCTTTTGTTTTATTATCCTTTTACGCCGTAATTGGAGGATGGATTCTGATTTATTTATTTAAGGCCATATCCGGTCAATTAGATGGATTAACATCTGAAGAATTTGCGGTTGTATTCAGCAATACTATCGCGGATCCTCTGCTAAGTGTGGGATTCCAGCTTATTTTTATGCTTCTGACCATTATTGTGGTTTCAAGAGGAATCCAAAAAGGAATTGAAAGTGCGAGCCGGTTTATGATGCCTGCGTTATTTCTGTTATTTATCATATTAGTCATTCGTGCTGTGACATTAGAAGGAGCTTTGGAAGGAATTCAGTTTATTTTGCAGCCTGACTTTTCCAAAGTAACCTCACAGACATTGTTAGAAGCCATGGGCCAATCATTCTTCACTTTAAGTGTAGGAGTATCGGTTATGGTAACATATAGCTCCTACTTGCCAAAAAACCAGAGTCTTCCTCATGCTGCCGTTTCGATTGTCAGTATGAATATATTTATTGTACTGTTGGCTGGATTAGCTATTTTTCCTGCTGTATTCGCCTATGATTTAGAACCGAATGCAGGTCCTGTTCTTTTATTTAATGTGCTGCCTACTGTATTTAATCAGCTGCCGTTTGGAATGTTGTTTTTTATTGCATTTCTCATATTATTTTTGTTTGCTGCCTTAACATCAGCTTTTTCTTTATTAGAGATTATCATTTCAGTAATCTCTAATGGAAAACCAGAACATAGAATTAAATGGTCGTGGATTATTGGTCTGGCGATTTTTATTCTAGGTGTCCCGTCAGCCCTATCATTCGGGATATTAAGTGATGTACAAATATTTGGAAAAAGTATTTTTGACTTCGCCGATTATACAGTGAGCAATGTGCTGCTTCCGTTTGGAGCTCTTTTAATCTCTATTTTTGTACCGCTAAAAATGAAGCGTTCACTTCTTTACAGTGAAATAAAAAAAGGAAATTGGATAAAAAAAGGCATATTTGATGCCTGGTATTTTACAATTAGATTTATTGCTCCTCCCCTCATTATCCTTGTTATGATGGATGTATTAGGAATTTGGTAGAATGACGATTTTCTCTAAGTCTCCGAAGCATATTTTCGATGTGGACGAATATATATTTAGTGGGGAAACGTAAGTCCTTTTCTATGAGTAGAGAAGCCGGGGGATGAGCTTCACTTATGAAGAGGAGGCGGCTATCGATGGATGTCGAAGTTACCATCCAGTTGCTGGTGCTCATTGTGATGATCATAGGGCTTACTCAAAAGTAGGA
Source organism: Bacillus litorisediminis (assembly GCF_022808645.1). Lineage (GTDB taxonomy): Bacteria > Bacillota > Bacilli > Bacillales > JC228 > Bacillus_BF > Bacillus_BF litorisediminis. The sequence goes on along the minus strand of NZ_JAKZKT010000035.1, from coordinate 13,850 downwards.
AGGCAAAACTGCCCAAAGAAAAAAAGAGAGCCACGGCCAAAAGGCTTTTGCTCTCTTTTTCATTATGCATACCATTTAACAGCATTATCAAGTGCCTTTTGGTCTTTAGCAGATAATTGGGAAGGCTGAATAGGAGAAATAACTGAGTGCTTATCTGATTTTTTTATAGATAAGATTTGCAGATAAAATGCATGTGATTCTTGGTCACCATTCAAATAACCCTTTAAGATCTTTAGGTTACTGGATGTTCCTGTGATTTCTCCATCATAGTCCCATTCAATTTTATGATTATATTGACCATCAATTTTTTTCTTTAAGGCAAATGCCTCAGTAATAGCCTCTTTAGGAGAACTAAAAAGGGAATCAGTTCGCTTTATTCCCTTTTGTTTAATCCCATCTCCAACTTTTGCTTGGTATAAGGAAGAAGTCATATTGGTCATCCTTTCTTTGTTTACTCGGGTTGCCTTCTGTAAGCAATGGTAAACAACAGAAGACCAGGTGAACCAAAACCCTTATGTATAGTATACCCTTAAAAGCTAGCAAGCACTACCACTTCTGCCTAAATTATTGTAATTGTTCTTTTAAATATTGTATTTGTTGATTTAAATAGTCTGTATATTTTTCAAAATCTTCTTTTTGTGTAATATTTACATAGAAAGGTTCCCCAAAAATGATTGTCGGTCTTTTTCTGCTAAAAATAAGTTCCTTTAAATAAAATGGCCCCTGATAATACGCTGGGACAATAGGAGTCTGTGCCAGATTTGCGATCGTCACAGCCCCTCTTTTTAAGGAAACATCCTCGCTTGTTCTCATTCCGCTTGGAAATATTCCAACAACTTCACCCGCTTTTAATAACTTGATCGGTTGTTTAATACTGCTTGGTCCCGGATTCTCGCGATTTACCGGAAAGGCATTTAGCTTTTTGAGAAAAAAATCAATAATTCTATTTTGAAAAAGTTCCTTCTTTGCCATAAAATGAATCGGTTTTGGCAAAACAATTCCTAACGCCACTATTTCAAGCCAGCCTTCATGTGTACAGGCTACTATATATCCTTTATGATCCGGGAGCAAGTGTTTATTTTTCGTGTGAATTCTTCCAAATATACGAAACAAAATAATCGCGATTTTCTTTGCTGCCTGATACATGTTCTCACCTTTTGACTGTCAATTGATGTTAAAAAGTATAGATGGATTATATGAAAATAGCAAATAAAATTCCAATTTAATAGACCAATATAGCATATTCACGCTCCATAGGCTTTTATCATACAAATAAACCATTAGGATAAAAATTTACACACAAGGGGTTGGTCCGATGTATCCTTATTATTACTATTACCGTCAAAATAATTGGGAACCTATTTTAACCTTATTGCAGCAAAGCCTATATGCAGAAGAAATGGTCTGTTCCATGAGCAGTGAACTATATCATATTCCGCAAACAGAGAATCTGGAAGGCAATAATGAGATGCATAATCATCTTGTTCCTGCATCTTATCATCGCGTCACTACTGTTGGTTGTGCGATCAGACTCGTCAATGGCGAAAGACGGGAATCTATTATTGACACGCTTGCTGCCTGTATTCTAAATGCACAGAGACAAGACAGAGGTGTCAGACAATGGTTACAAGTAATGGAAGAAAACGCTAGTTCTGAATTCAAAGGCTTTATTCAAATGATCTCCAGATGGCAAAACCAAGCAGAGTCTACTTTACAGCAGGCGAAAGAATCAGTGCAAGCAATGGGTGTTCAATTTCCTGCAGAAGGCCAAGAGGGAGCTTCTTACTAAGCCAACAAACGAAGAATATAAAAAGGTTTGAGGAATACCCTCCTCAAACCTTTTGTTATGTACCTAATTAGAATCAGGCAAAGGTACCAGCTGATGCTGGACTGCATATATAACTACCTGGGATCGGCTCTTCACGTTTAATTTTTTAAAAATTTTACTGACATGAATCTTTACGGTTTTATCACTGATATACAGCTTTTCCGCAATTTCTTTGTTCGAAAGTCCTTCAACGAGACACTGCAGTACTTCTTTTTCCCGTTCTGTCAATACTGTACTATCTTTTTGCCACTTCTGCTGATGAAAGTTGAGCAGTTTTTTTGTCATAGATGGATGGATGACTGATTCACCCTTTGCCACTGTCCGAATAGCATTGATGACTTGATCAAATGGAGCATCCTTTAATAAGTATCCGTCAGCGCCTTCCCGAATCGCTGACATAAAATATTCGTCGTGACTGTGCATTGTTAAAATCAGTACTTTTGTTTCCGGATACTGTTTTTTTAAAAGCCCCGTTACCTCAACACCGTTCATGTTCGGCATATTGATATCCATGAGAACAACATCAGGTTTACAGTTGTTGATTTTACTGAGGGCATCCTCTCCTGAAACAGCTTCCCCCACCACTTTTATATCATCTTCTACTTCTAATAAGTTTCGTAACCCATCGCGAAGGATGGCATGGTCATCCACTAACATAAGCTTGATCATGATCGATTTCCCCCTCTATTCCCATTTTTGGGACAGTCATAATAATTTCAGTTCCCTTACCGGGCTTACTGTCAATTTGAAGGGAAGAGTCTATCTTCTCGGCTGCGTCATTCATATGCAAGATACCAAAATGGGGCTCTTTTTGCGCTTTTAACATCGCTTCTAATAAAGAAAATCCAATCCCATCATCTTTTACTTTTAGAATAATGCTTTCTTTTTGATAGCTTAAAAGTATCTCAACTTTGGTAGCCTGTGCGTGCTTGATGATGTTTTGAACACATTCCTGAAAGGTTTCAAACAAAATTTTCTCAACCATTGAACTTAACTGTTGAATTTTGCCGCGCTGCTCATATGAAAAGGAAAGACCTGTCTCTTGTTCAAATACCTTTATTTCTTGCTGAATCGCCGTATGCAGACCAACACGCTCCGTTGGGTTTGGTCTTAATGCATAAATTGACTGTCGCACTTGTTTTAAACTTCCCCGCAATTTCTCCATACTATCCTTCACAAGGAACATAGATTCTTCTGGTGACCTTTCCTATTTCCTCTGGGCTGTTTCCAGCTTCATTAGTGCACCAGCTAATGTTTGGGCTATGCCATCATGGATGTCACGGGCAATTCGATTTCTTTCTTCTAATAAACTGCGTTTTTCTTTGTCCAAAATTAAGATTCTTGTTTTTATAATAACTGCCAGCTGGTTAGCCAGTGTAGCAATGGATTGAATTTCTCCATTGTTAAAGCTTTTGGTCCGACTTCTAGCTACTGCTAATATACCAACTGTTTCGTTATCCACTACAAGGGGAGAAAATACAAAACTTCTAAGCTCTTTCCCAAAGTATTCATTGGCAGGAACCATTTCCTTATGACTATCGAATATAATTAAAGGCTTTTTTATTTGTTCAAACAAATCCACGACTTCATCGGAGAGCAGTGAAATCGAATATACCTTTCCATCTTTATAACTAATTTTCCATCTTCCGTTTTCAGTCGTCCACAATACAAGTGCTTCAACATCAATTAATTCGTGAAAACTGGATTTTAAGGCTTCAATCCATTCTTTTGTCGGCATCAATTTATTAAGGGTTGTTGTTAAGGAAACCAATGCATTCAGGCGATTCCGTTCTATTTTTAACCGAGCAATTACTGAACTGAAAAGTGCAATTGCTACCAGTGGTGAGAAAAAGAAAAAAAACGAAAACATATCAATCTGACCGCGGTTTTGGCTCCCTAAAATAAAAAATAAACAACCGTAAGCAAAAGAGATCATTCCACTATTTATCTCAGATAAAAGCTTTTGCTTCCATAATTGAAATGGATATTTCTGCGGCCTTAGCAATAATACCAAATCTATAAAAATATTATTTATCATATAAAAGAAAAACAATATAACAAATAGCTTAATGATCTGGGTTAATAGGATATTTTCATTATTAAAATAGAATAAAAATGAATCTGATAGAAAGACAGCCAGTGAAAAACTTATTACAAGCTGGGCAGGATTAAAGGAAACAATCCGGAATGGCCGTCGGTCTATTATGTTAACAATCAAAATGACAAGGGCATAACTGACCAACGCCAGCGGCAGTCCAACCATAATATATAAGGCGTACACAATTGGAAAACTTAGAGTGGTAAAGCCTTTCCAGACTGGAACAGGAAATAGCTCGCAAACCGCTAAAAAGATAAGGAGGATTGTATAGATCCAAGGATCGAATCCGCCCTCAATATGAATGAGCTGCGAACCTGTGTATAGCCAGCCAAAAATAGATATGATTAACAAATACATCCTTGCGGGTCTTTCTGTTTTTGGGGAAGTCAGAAGCTTTTTCATATAAAATCCTCCAAGGTTCATCATTCTTCTCTATTGTTCGAATTTTTTGTTATTTATAATCCTATCTTACTTTTTCTTGCATGATAAGAAAACCCTAACTGGTCCAATGCATAAGCGCACTAACCAATTTGGGCAAAACCTACGAATAGCAATGGCATATTTATTAATGCTTCCGCTTCCGATGCCAAGCCTAAATTTTGAACAAGCTATAAGCTAATTCATGAGTTTCAGTTGGTATTTCCGTTCCTTTAAAGGTAACCAGATGTACTATTTTCTATACAACTAAAGTAATATTGTTTAAATAAACAGTATATTTATCTGGCTGTTGAATTTGCATGCTGCACATGTTATAGTAGTTGAGCGATGAGCTGAATTGTGTAAGTCGATAGACATACAATGTGTAATGTGGGACACAGTCTATCGCCTCAATACGTAAAAGACGTCATATCTGGCGTCTTTTTTTATTTCTTCAATCAATAAGACCAACATGAATAATAACCTTTAAGCAAACCATACTAGTTACTGACATTTAAATGAAATGAGGTTGAGAACGTTGGGTCGTACAAAACGAGGAAATGCAAACGCGCAAAGAAATAACAACCGTAAAAAAGGTATGGAATTAAGCGAGGAACTTGTAAAAGTTATGCCAAGACAAGATGTGCCAGGCAATAATAAAAGAAAATCGGATTAATAGGTACAATGGCTGTGAAAAAATTACTGTTCACTTTTACTTCGTTACTAGTCATTTTTGCGGTCATGATTTCCCCTATTCATGCATCGCTTTTGAAGAAGGCGAGCTTCACATCATGAAACTAGCGGATGTTTTAACTGAAGGTATTCTCAAGCAATTTCCAGATAAATTCAATTAAATACTTTTTCTAAAAGTGCTTGTCCTTAGGTAAATTTACCTAAGGACAAGCTTTTTTAATTTTGAATTAATTTAAGTAAAGAATTCATACATATAAAAAATTGGAGGTGTTCACTGGTGAGTCCATTAAACTGGGGTGTAGATTCTGCTGCCATTGCTGATGAAGAATTATTATCCTGTGTTAAGAATAATTATGGCATGCCTGATTTTTGGGGACGATATTTATCAACTGTTCCAGGTGCAAGTGAGGGTCTCACTACTAATGAAATTAATTTTCTTAAAAGCAATGGAATTAAAATAATGCCCATATATAACAATTTTCGAAACACGGTTGGGAAACAACAGGGAATAGTTGCAGCCAGAAATGCTATTTACAGAGCAAAAAGATTAGGAATTAAAGATGGCACTGTATTGTTTGCCAATATAGAAAGATTTTTTGAGGTAGATGCCAATTGGTTAATTGGCTGGGTAGAAACCATGTTTTCTAGTACTTACCGACCAGGTTATTATCATGACCCGGTTCAGGGAAATTTTAATGAAGCCTATTGTCAAGCAGTGGCACAAAGTGAATTGGTAAAAAATCAGTCGATATTATGGAGTGCAGAACCTCAAACGGGAGTAAGCAGCAAAACAAAAATTCCCAGATTTAGACCCCAAAAACCTGATTGCTACGCAACTGTTTGGGCATGGCAATATGGACGAAATTCTACTGAATGCCCAATTGATACAGTACTCGCGGATCAAAAATTGTATAATTTAATGTATTAACAACATAATCAACCGTGCCTGCCCTAGAACGTGAACCTTTTTGTGCAGGCACCTGATATTTTTAAATGGCTCGTATACCATCCAATACTTTTATAAAATAAGAATCCTCATGATGAACAAAGTCTGATTTTGTTACATGCCTTTCAACCTTAACCATGTCACCAGCTCGGTTTACCACAAATCCAGAAACTGGGGCCTCTGATTGGTTTTTAAACCAAAGTCTATAAAATTGTGTTACCTCCATTTTTAGGATTCCCGCCACTTCTTCTTTTTGTAATTTAAAATCATCCCAAGCCTGATTCCATTCATAAATAAAAACATGTGCAAATTCCCTATCTATTATTTTATTATTTTCTAGACTATATGGAATCACTCCAATTGAGATTAATTTGTTCATCGACACATCGATTCCTAATTCCTCTTTAACCTCTCTAACTCCATCAATAACTGCTTCGTGAGAGAGAAGATGTCCTGCAGCTGTTATATCCAATTGGCTGGGGTAATCCTTTTTACAATCGCTGCGCAACTGAAAATATATATAAATTTTCCCCCTTTCCTTCCTCATAAACCAGCAATGAAACGTCTCATGCCAGTATCCCTTTTGATGAACTTCTTCCCTCGTTGCTTTTCAAGCGGCAAATTGTAAGATTGCCATGCAGTCTTTTCATTTAAAAGCACATCTTTTTTCTTTTCCGGGATGATTTTTAACTCTGGATTTTCAGGGTGCTTTTGATATAGTTTCACTAGTTGCGAAAACGAAGATTCAAACAACGTACTCTAATAAAATACTCAATAAATTTTACCAGTTTCTTCATACCTTTTCTAATATTTTTAGTAACAATCAAACCTCGATGATACTTTAATTAGTGTAAATGTATAAATAATTAAATAAAAATATCTTACTTGGCATAAAAAAAATCCCCCTTATTTTAAAGGAGGAGCATTGTTCCTATTGGTTATTATACTTCTCAATATGGCTTACACTAACCGCTTTAGTACTGTTCGCCTCAATTCCAAAATAGGTATTCGATAATTCACTGTGGAAAACGTGTACTTCTATTTCACCGACACCCTCATCAGATGAAGGCATTTGAACTGTGTCGATAAAGGTGATTTTATCTCCTGAGCCTTCATTACTCGAATATTGTATATACTCATCGGGTCTTAAGTTAATAGGTTCATCTATATAGCTTACTGTCTCCCAATGATTGATTTTCCAGCTTCCGTTTACATTTTCTACTGTGATATAACCAGTGTACCCGCCGTGCCCCAGCAGGTTTACAATACTGATACTTTTAATTACAAAATGATTTTCGCTTGACTCAACCAATTCCGATCTGATATGAAAATCAAATCCAGGCAAAGAAAATTTATCACAGTGGCAATAAAAATCCATCAAAATCTCTTGAAGGGTACCATCTGCAAATTCCTCAGTGGCAAAGTGTAACAAATGTGGTTTCGCCACCGAATAGTCTGGTTCAGTATACCCTGGAAAGTCAACTGATGACCACTGATATTCTTCCCCTAATTGTTTAAACGTTTCTTTTAATCCGGTTAATAATTCATTCGATATCCCAATTGCTTCTTCCAATTTAACAGGATCATTCGTAATGTTTTCTTCTTGCTGAGAGGGATTTAATTCATCATTATCTTCAGGTTGTTTTACTTCAACATATGGAATATCCCTCACTGTTCCGTCTGGAAAAACTCGGTATTCATATAATTTTTCGTCTTCTGGATTTACATATAGTGAAGAGAAACTTTTCACTTTTGACTCCTCATCCCATGCAACCCAAATTTGCATTTTTACATTTCCATTTAGAAGGCCATCCATATCAGCAAAGTCGTAATCTTCCGAATATTGATACCCCACTCTGGTTCCGATATCATATCGCCATTTATGTTCATTATCGATTTCTGAACTCACTTCTTCGTAGTCCGTACCGAATAACCCGCTTACCTCATCCTGTGTCATCCCGAGACGAAGATCTTCTTTTAAAACAGAAAGAGCTGTTGCTACATCATACTTTATTTCCCCATTTTCTTTTTCAGGAGTCTCATTATCTTCTTCTCGAGGGTTCTCAGTTACATTTGGATTTTGATTCGAAGGTGAATTGAATTCCGTTTGTTGGAAGAGACTGGATCCCGCTAGTAATACAAATAATAATCCAGCTAGCGATAATGCGGTATAGTACATAAAAGGTATCCTTTTTTTCTTTTCAGGCAGATTGACTGTTATCGCATTCATGTTTTTGTTAAGTTTAGTTTGAATTTCTTTTCTTTCAGCAGAGGTCATTGAAAATTTTGTTTGAAGAGATTCAAACTCTTGATTGAACTCATCCATTTCTTGAAAGGGTTTCATGCTGATATCCCTCCTTTATTAATTCATTTTTTAACTCTTTTAATCCCCTAAATAGGGTTGATTTTACTTTGGATTCATTCCAGCCAAGAATGTCTGCTGTTTCCTGAATCGAAAAATCCTTCAATTTTCTTAAGATAATGACATCGCGATATGATCTTTTTAGTTTTGTTAAAGCGGAATAGAGCTCTTTTTCGGATTCATTTAAGGTCACAATATGTTCTGGTAATAATTCATTTGTCTTCAGTTGTATATTGAAATTCATTAAATACGAGATTGGTTTCCTTTTTCTAATGAAGTCAATCGTAATATTTCTTGCAATTCGAAAGAGCCATCCTTTTTCACTGCCGCCTCTAAACGACAAATAATGATTATAAGAGCGAAGGAAAGTATCATGAACGAGGTCTTTTGCCTGTTCATGATCCCCAATCATAAAGAAAATATATTGATAAATATCATTGTTATACGTTTCATACCACTCATTCACTTTTTGCCTGATCACTTCCTGATCCAAAATTGCCCCTCCTTTCGAATCTTTCTCTTCATGCTTAACAACGTAATTTAAACGGAAAAGTTGCACTTTTTAAAAAAGTTCTGTTCAAAATAAAATAGCCCTCTCTTTAAAGAACAGGACTATTTCTTGATTTGCCATATTTTAGTATAACAATCTTGATCTTGAAATTGTGTATCGTTATAATTCAACTATTATTTTAGTAAAGACTGAATCCCTTCATATCCAAAATAAACACCAAATCCAACTAAAGACAAGCCTGATAACTTGGAAATAACCATCAGACTATTGGCTGTTAAAAATCGTCTAAACCCGCTAGTTAACCCAGCTACTAACAAATCCCATAGGGTTAAACCGAGAAATATCATAGAACTATAGAGTAAAAGCTCATGGGTGCCATATGTAACAGCTGTTTTGGCCAATACGGAACCGTAGATTCCCAGCCAAAATAAAATGGATAAGGGGCTCGATATTGACATTATAAATCCTGTAAAAAAACATTTTAGCAATGAATCTTTTTGACGGTTATCATTCAATGAAAAATTATTCGCGCCTAAAATACTTTCAATACCACTATATATGAGGACGAATCCGCCAAAGAGCCATAAGAAAGTTTGAACGGGCGGTGAATCCAAAAAATGTACGACACCTAAATACACAGTCAGCATAAAAATTCCATCAGCGATCATAGATCCTATTCCAACGACCCATGCATGCCAAAATCCATTTTTGATCCCTTTATCTAACCGAACGGAATTAACTGGTCCGATTGGTGCTGCTAATGTCAAACCTAATATAATATAGCTTACAAACACACTGACACTCATCTATCCACCCCAAACTGCGTTATTTAGAGATACGCTTGTACATTTTATGCAGCTCTCTATTTCTCTAAAACAACAGATTGAAGCAAAATATCACTTGCTAATTTTCGATACCATTTTGAAAATAGTGGATCCCGCGTGTTTCCTTTATGCAGTACGGTGCATCCCCCATTAAACTCTATATAAGATTAATCCAAAACCGGTGAACAACATTTCCATCTTCTTCTACAAAACTCACATCACGGACTCCGCCATTGGCTAAAATTACTTTTTCTGACCCTATATTATCCGCATTACAGCATACAAGAACCCGATTAATCCCAAGCTTTTTGTTTTTTCCAGTGATAATGCAAACAGTTGGGTTGCATAGCCTTTCTTTCTCTCACTTGGCCGGATGCCATAACCGATATGACCGCCAGTGTGAAGCAGCTTTTCGGTCAACGAATGACGTATATTGACAGCACCAAGTACTTTTTTATCATCTGAAACAAGCCAGTACGTACTATCAGGTACCCAGCCAGCAGGCAGTTTAATTCCTTTTTCAGATTCCAATAAAGTGTGTGCCATCCCTTTAAAATCTGAGGGATCCTTACTGATTACCCATGGTACCCTGTCTTCACCGCTCTCAACCCACTCCTGGTAAAATTCAAGATATGCTTGTTGTAACTCTACTGTAGGCTTGATTAAAAACACTGAAGTTCCCAACCATTAATCCCCCACTTTTATCCCTATCCAAATCGTCCATCGATCTCTTTCAATGATTTCCTTATTATGTCTATTGTATAGATTGCTTTTGATAAAATCTACCAGTCTTTTTATTTCAACATTATGTAATTCATGAAGAATCGATCTTCCCGTTCGATTCAGCAGGTCAAACTCTAATTCATCCAAATCTTGATATATCTTTCTTACTTCCCATAAATTCAGCTGTTTTATCTGAGTAAAACCCGGAAAGCATCGATAATCTTTCCGCTTTCATGTCTTCTTGCCAATTCGAAATCCTTCAGCCTCGGGAATTACTCAAAAAGATACCCTCTTAAATGTAGGACTTCCTTCCAATAAACAGTCTTCAGGTGTTCGGTCATGTATAATACAGGTACCACCTGGTTTCAATAACCTAAAAACTTCATTAATACAAGCTTGCAAATTACTAATATAGTGAACCAATGCTCTTTCCAAAATGATGTCATATTGGCTGTCAGGAAGTTTTGTATCCAAAGCATTTCCTATTACAAATGAAGCAGCAGGATATTCCTTACTATTTTCTTGTGCTGACACAATCATATTTTCTGAAAAATCTAGGCCAGTCACTTTTTCTGCTCCCATTTCAACCAATGCCCTTGTATAAATTCCTCCCCCTCACCCAATATCCAGGACAACTTTATCTGTTACTTCCACTACTTTGTTTATGAAATTGGTCCATGTGACGTCGGCTTTTCTTGATGTATAGGATCTTTTATTTTCATCACTATGAAAATGTGATTGGCATCCGCTTTCCTCTTTTCCATTTGTTATACTTTTATTTTAAATAATTATATAAATAAGTAATATTTTTTATATTTTATAATGGGATAAATATAACTTATTGAAGTCAATAGCTGTCCCATCTTAGTGGTATCCAACTCCATAAATATATCCATACTAATCGTTAGGAATATTCGCTAAAGGAGGAATTAGATTGCCGCAGACGCTAAAAACCTATTGTATGAGTGAATACGATCCACTAAAAAGTGTGATATTATGTGAACCTCAATACATGACCATTCGGCAAGTTATTAATGATACACAGAAAAAATTTAAGGATGTAGGCATACATATTGAAACGGCAATGAAACAGCATAAACAATTGGTGCAAACACTCCGAGACCATGATATTGACGTTACTCTCTTGCCCCCGCGAAGAAAATTTCCGGAACAGGTGTTTACACGGGATATTGGTTTTACCCTTGGCGGTATTATTTATGTAGCGGATATGGCACATGATGTCCGAAAAGGAGAGGAGCAAATGCTAAAGCATTGGCTCGAGGATCAGGAAATCTCTTATTTTAATTTAGTGGGAAACCATATTGAAGGCGGCGATGTCCTTATCGACCGCGAAACAATTTATATTGGAATTAGTAACAGGACGGATCAAGAAACCATTCAATATTTACAAAGTATTATCCGTGACTTTGAAGTAGTTGCAGTTCCGTTTACAGAAAAGTACTTACATCTCGATTGTGTCTTTAATATTATTTCGCCAAAAGAAGCATTGTTTTTCCCAGAAGCATTTACTCAAAAAGAAATCGACTTTTTAGCATCTCGTTATGAACTAATTGAAGTTAATGGCGAGGAACAATTCCAATTGGGAACGAATGTCCTTTCAATCGGAAATAAAAAAATTCTAAGCCTTCCTGTTAATACGGAAGTGAACAGTGAACTTCGAAAACGGGGATACGAAATCATAGAGGTAGATATTACGGAAATTATTAAATCAGGAGGTTCTTTCCGCTGCTGCACGATGCCATTGCTGAGGGTTGAAGCCTAATCATAACTTTTATAAAAATAGGGACATGCACAAATACAAATTGTGCTTGTCCCTTACTATGTGCCAGTTCATAGTGTTTATGTGTCATTGGCCGCGTTTGATTTGCCGATTTTCTCCAGTTATGTGCCATTCAATATAGTGTACCTGTCCAATTTATGTACCGTTGAATGCTCTCAGTAAATCGATTTTATTTTTCTATAGTAATCTTCGTAACAAACCATTTTTTATACTATAAACACCTTCTCCTTCCATCTCTTTTGGCTGGCCATTTAAAAAATAAACACCTGTTCTTTCATCAATTCCAAAATTTTTATAGTTTTTAAACTTACTGACTGCTTCCCGTAAATGCTCCTCATCACCCCATTGAGAAAAATGGACGGCAATGACAATCTCTGATACTAAGCCCAGACCCTTTCTCTGCTGAAATTTATGTTGTTCATTATCTTTCGGGGAAATTATGCAATGTTCTGGACTGATTAAGGCACCGGCTGAAAAACCTGCAACCGGGATTCCTTTTTCATAGCACTCCTTGATCTGTTTAGAAATCGGGGTTTCTACAATGTAATCAGCATATAAGTTCGTGTTTCCGCCTCCGATTATGATACCAGAACTATTATTCAGACATTGCATGATTTCCTCGATTGGCGACGTAGGGAGTGGAAAAAAGAAAAAATCAGTTACCCCTTGTTTTTCTAAAGCAAGAGTATACTTTGGCATATATTGTTCCCAGCCCTCTCTCTCCACAATTAATACAGATACGGGCTTACTACTCTTCAATGCTATTTTGACAAACCATTTTGCCAGCTTATTTGTAAATGGAGGACTGCCCCCAAAAAGAAAAAGATGTCTATCCATAAAAACGCCCCCCTTTTAATGATAAAAACCTTCATTTTACTCCTATTGTTTGGATATTAATGGTAACATAAATTGTAACTATTTGAGATCTCTTAAAAAAATTTAGGATGTGGATTTCATGGACCCAAAATATCCGATTGGAAAATTTGCGTTTAATGGAAATATTACTGAGAAAATACTGGAACAATGGATTCAGGATATCGAGGAGTTACCTTGTTTAGTTCGGGAAGCAGTTCAAGATTTAAATGAAGAGCAACTGGATACTCCTTATCGGAAAGGCGGCTGGACAATTAGACAAGTAGTCCATCATTTGGCAGACAGTCATTTAAATGCTTATATACGGATAAAACTTGCCTTAACAGAAGAAAATCCAACGATTAAACCTTATAATGAAGCTCAGTGGGCCAAGCTTCCTGATTACCGATTACCTATTGACGTCTCCTTATCACTGCTAGATTCTCTTCATCGGCGCTGGACACATTTATTAAAAAATTTAAAACCGAATGAGTTGGAAAAGAATTTTTATCACCCGGATTCAGGTAAACATTCTGTATATTTATGTATAGGAACCTATTCATGGCATGGTAGACATCATCTTGCCCAAATTATCAATTTACTCCTTACTAAAGGCTGGAAAAGTTAAGTTTGATAGAGAAAATGAGCTTGGAGTTGACTCCAAGCTCCAGATTGAAGACAAAAGGCATTTGGGAATGTTTTTATTCCCAAATGCCTTTATGATTTTAAGAATTTTTCTCAGAATCCATCTTAGAAATGAGTGTGATTTGTCTATTATTCTTATTCTTTATGCCA
>NZ_JAKZKT010000034.1 GCF_022808645.1 Bacillus litorisediminis | reverse complement strand
ATCACGATCACGGGGGACCGCAATTTCAACTTCTCCTGTCGTCGTTTTCACGAACTTTTTGCCATATCCATTTCTTCTATTGCTTGTTTCTTTTTCTCCCTTGTCATTTGATTCATAGCCCAAATGACTCAAACATAGGGCCAAATATGTCTTTTAATGCTTCTTGCATATCTTCTACAGATTTAGGTTGGTACTGTTCGATAATCTTGTTAGCTAATTCTACGGAGTTCGGATCTCTTTTCAATTTCCCCATTGAAAACACTCCTTTAGCTTTATACTTATTATTCTATCAAATAAAAAACTGTGTGAGTAAGGAACCGTACGTATTCCTTACTTACACAGTTTATATTACACTCCCCATTTATACTCATTTTAAAGCCGGCTTTTATTCATTAATCAAATCATCCACAAACTTATCCACATTAAGAACAGCTTTATTAACAGAAAAACCACACTTATTCACATTATCCACAATATTTCGCTCAAATCTATCCACATTCAAGTAATCAAACAAAGCCTTTCACAACAACCATCCACAAAGTTATACACAATATCCACAATCTTGTACGTAACTTTATACACAGGAAAAGGGATTATCATCGCTTGACTACGAGACAATCCCTTTCCGTCAGGAGAATTATTTATTTAATTTCTTATGTTGTCTCATTTTCACTCGCTGGTTCGCTGCATTCGCACGAGCTTGAGCTTCTAAATCATCAGCGTCTGCTAACTCTTCAGAGTACTCTACTGCTGGTCGTTTTAAGTTAGCTGGGGTTTGCGGTAAGGAATTTGCATTTTTGTCCCTGTTTTTGCGATGAACATGTCCTCTGCCCATGCGGATCTCCCCCTAATTCAGGTTTTAGCCTTTCTTAAAGAAAAGAACGAAGAACCGTGTGGCTCCTCGTTCTTTAGTTTCTCCATGACCCTTGTATTTATGAGTAAAAGTTAATCTCTTTTCTTATGTACTTCAAATCCAGCGGCACGGTCAGCTAATTTAAAATCTCTTTGATACCGGACTTCTTGCATGCTTGTTAAATTACTTCTCATTTTTTCACGTTTTTTCTTATCCACAGCATCCTCATCCTTTCAGGCAAAGATTTATTTTTATTCTTCCCTATTGCCGCAGATAAGATACTGTTATTTGGAAAAGATTTGTTGCAATGCCTGATCAACATCCGGGTATTGAAAAGTAAAACCCGCATGTTTCAGTTTTTCAGGCAATACTTTTTGTCCTTTTAAAACGAGCATACTTTTTTCACCTAAGGCAGGGCGTAATGCAAAACCGGGAGTTGGGAACCAATGTGGACGGTTTAGCACCCTTCCTAATGTTTTCCCGAAATCGTTCATTTGTGTTGGATTGGGGGCAGTAATATTGATCGGCCCCTGCAGAGTTGGGTTATGGATCAAATATAAAATCGACCGGACGACGTCCTCTAAATGGACCCAGGAAACCCATTGATCGCCACGACCTAACCGGCCGCCTGCGAATAATTTATAAGGGAGAGCCATTAACGGAAGCGCCCCGCCATCTTTTTCTAAAATCACACCGAATCGCGCCAAACAGGTGCGAATTCCAATTTCATTTAGGGCTTCAGCTTCTTTTTCCCATGCCTTTACGGTCTCTGCTAAAAAATCAGAGCCGTACTCTGCCGAATCTTCAGTAAACGTTTGATCTGTAGATGTCCCATAGATTCCAATAGCACTTGCCTGAACAACTACATCTGGTTTTTTCTCAAGCGCAGAAACAATTCTTTTCAGCTCTTTAGTAGTTGAAATACGGCTATCGACTATTTGCTTTTTCCTTTTGCGTGTCCATCGACCGCTGTTTAACGATTCGCCGGAAAGATTAATAAAAGCATTAAAACCTTCTAAGTGTGTCTCTGGCTCCGTATTTGGCGACAGCCATTGGATGTAGCTTAGTCTAGGATGATCAGATGTACGTGATTCGCTGCGAGTTAAAACGGTTACCTCATATCCTTTCTGCAGACAAAGGTCCCCCAAAGCTTTTCCGACAAATCCGCTTCCGCCTGCAATTGCAATTTTCATACGAAGGTAATCCTCCTTTCTCCTTACATTTTCTGCATATTTGATAACAATTATAGGCAAAAAATATGCTAGAGTATAGGGGAGGTGGTTTAGATGATTGTTTCTAAAATAACTCCGCAGAAGAAAAATAAAGGTCGCTACAATATATATACATTTGATGGACAAAAAGAAGAGTATGCTTTTAGTGTTGATGAACACGTGCTTGTTTCCTTTCAACTGAAGAAGGGGAAGGAACTGACAAGCTTTGATATACAAGAGATTCAATACCAGGACCAGATTCGCAAAGGGATTCACCTAGCTGCTAATTATCTGACAGCTAGGATGCGAAGCCGGGATGAAGTAAAGCAATTTTTATTGCAAAAAGAAATTGAAGAAGCAGTTCTCGAGGAGGTTCTTCATCACCTGGAAGAATACAATTACATAAAAGATGATGAGTATGCAGTTGCCTTTGTCAAAACCTATATGGAAACAAGCGACAAAGGACCCGTTTGGATTACCGCGCGATTAAAGGAAAAGGGAATCAGATCGGAGTATATAGAAAAAGCGATAGATCTATTCACAGAAGAACGGGAAATTGAAAAAGCCGTTGCACTAATTGAAAAATGGAGCACGGGGCTGGCTAAATATTCTACAGTTGAAAAAAAACAAAAGCTTTATGAAAAACTCGTTCAAAAAGGGTTTCAGTCAAGTGTTATCTCCATTGCTCTTGAAGAGGCTGATTGGAGTCCAGATCAAGATGAAGAATGGAATGCAATTGTCAAGCAAGGAGAGAAAGCCTGGAGCAGATACGGCGGCGATACTCTAAAGGTAAAACAATTTTTATATCGCAAAGGATTCGATTTGGATCTTATTGAACGGTTTATTCATGAAAAAGAGGAGGAGGACTAACACTACAATACAAAACGTATGGATTCCATGCTTATATTTTCAAAACATTTTTAGCTGTTTGCCAAACTGGAATCCTTGTTTTGTAAATAAATGGGTCAGCACCTTACCTATTCCTGTCCCTTCTCCTGTGATTAATATCGCCCGAAACAGGGCTCCTCCTTTGCAACCAGCCTTTTCTTCTTATATGATACAAAATGTAGCATGTTAAAAATGTAAGCATATAGATAGCTTGTCTATTTTGCTTTTGATTATGAGTGGTTTTATGAGAAGGAGAGTTTGGGAGTGAATCAAGAAAAGCGATATAGCCAAATGAGTAAGCAAGAATTAGAGCAAGAAATCAGACAGCTAAGGGAACAAGCAAGAAAAGCAGAGCAAATGGGTATGGTGAATGAATACGCTGTTCTCGAGCGCAAAGCGGTCATGGCAGAAGCATATTTACGGGATCCTGAGGATTATAAAAAAGGAGAGATTTATGAAATTCATGGCGATCCCGGTCAATATTTCAAGATTGACTACATCAATGGAAGGTTTGCCTGGGGGTACCGGCTGGGCGGGACTGTCCAGCAAGAGGCCTTGCCGATTTCACTTTTGATTAATAAATCAAAATAGAAGACAACAGGAACTACACTTTCACAAATAGCGGATTCAGTACAAAGCTGGTAACCGGCAAAACGCGATTGTAACGGGCATACGTTCTGCTATTTGCCCAAAAAAGCGCAGTTTTGAAGTTTGTAAAGGACATATGATCTCTTATTTGCCGAAAATCATCCAAAAAAACATGTTTTTGCCAAGATAAGGGAACTAAAGTTTTCCAAAATCCCCGATTTGTCACAGATAATGGAACAGATATCCTATAAAAATCAAGCACCTCAACAGTTAGTGAGTGCTGAAATCCAAAAATAATCAAGGAGCACCTCAAGCTGCAGAAGTCCAACATAAGGAAGCACTAGAATACCGATTGGTGTACGAAAAGGGCTGACACATTCGTCAGCCCTTCCATTTAGTGATGAGAAGATGATGCGTAATGAAACGAAAAGAGAAATCCAACCACTACGATTGTTTTCTCGTCTGATGCTCTAAAATAATGAGGTTCTGCGTTTGCTGAGTTTGTCCTTTTACTTGGGAGTATAGATGCTTCCGGTTCGTCCAGGTTTGTTCAAATGGACTTTGATATTCATCCTGAAAAAATAATTTGTTTTTCCTATTAGCCATATAAAAACCCTCCTAAGGACGTGCAGAATTATCGTCTACGCGTTGGTTGGATGCTCTCATACGCTCTTGTGGATGAGTTTGAGTGGTGCCGTCAGCCCGTTTTGATGCATATTCAGCTTTGGCTCGTGGTTCTCCTTCAAACTTATTCCCTCCGCTAACAATCGGGAATCCTGTTTCCTTATTCCGCAATCTCACTCACCCCTGACTATACAAAATAGGAACGTGAAATACCATGAATTTCATCAATGCTATCCCACGTATCTATAGTATGAATCAGGAGGATGATCTCATGCTGTGGGATGATTGACATTCTTTCCAAACGTTAATCAGGAAGGATCTCCAATTTTTTCTGCAATTTTTCTTCACTATAAACCCAGCCAGTAAAAGATGAAATAATATTTAAATCCCGATCTAAATGTACAATCGCGACAAAGGGATAATGTCCGTCCTTCCGATACCTTAAATCAATAAAGCGAACCTCAATTTTATCGTCCTCTTCTTCCATTTCCCAGCGATAAGCAGGGGAAAAGGATAAAAAGGCAGAAACATTTTCATCTTCTTGGATAGCTGACAGAATCTGTTTCTCAGGAAAAGGGAGCCTTTTAAACTGATCATATATCATGAGTTTGTCTTTAAATGCTTTCCCGACATAAAAGTGATCATGGTCTATAATGGCCACTCTCCACTGATAAAAGCGAATTGTAGGGGCGATGATGACCATTTTCAGTTCGGGAAATTGTTTTGAAATTGTTTTCTTAATTTTTTGCTGTGAGCGGAACCTAAGGATGTAATAGACAACCAGCACAGCGTATATGACTAAAAAGGTATAGCCGGGGTGAGCACCCAAAATCCACAAAATAATACCAACGAGATGGATCCCAAATATAAAGGGGTCAAAGGTATTAATCCATCCTAAGGCGACCCATTTCTTAGAAAAAGGCCGTAGCGCTTGAGTTCCATAAGCATTAAAAATATCAACAAAGACATGGAGGAAAACGGCTAAAAAACTCCAACCCCATAGATGCAGCCAGTCAGCATTCGGAAAAAAAGCAAGAAGGGTTAAAGTGATGGCAGTCGGCCAAAGAAACACGGCTGGAATGGAATGAGTAATTCCTCGATGATGCTTTATATAAAGTGCATTGTTTTTCAATTTTAAAATCGTATCCACATCGGGAGCCTGGGAGCCAACTAAAGCTGCAATCATCACGGCAGTAGCTGTCGGTTCACTGCTCGTCACAACCGAATCAAGCGACGCTAATCCCCCCAACGCAACCCCCATCACCAAATGCGTTCCGGTATCCAATCATCTTCCCCCTTTCCTGAAACATAGGGACGGTTCTTATGTTTCACTCACTCGCTCCCTTCATTTCCAAGGAACCACCAATCCCAATAATAAGCAACTTTAAATATGTCAATTCCAAAACCATTTCATGTACAATAGGAAAAGAGATGAATTTTTGGCCTTTAACTATTTTATTCCCTTTTCCGCAAAGGTTTAACATCCTAAAAGGCCTCTGTATTTATAGTAGGTAAAGGAGCAGCAACTGTGAATGACATTTTGAATACAGCATTAAAGGATTTTTACATAGAAGATTTTCAGAAGGCTTTATTAGACTGGTATGAAGCAGAAAAACGTGATTTGCCATGGCGAAGGACCAATGATCCTTATAAAATCTGGGTATCAGAGGTGATGCTCCAGCAAACCAGAGTAGATACGGTGATCCCTTATTATAATCGTTTCCTAGAAAAGTTTCCGACACTGCACGATTTTGCGGAAGCTGGTGAAGATGAAATTTTAAAGGCTTGGGAAGGACTTGGATATTACTCAAGGGTCCGCAATCTGCAATCAGCCGTTAGAGAAGTCGCTGAGAAATATAATGGACAAGTTCCAAACAATATCGATGAGTTTCAATCCCTTAAAGGCGTGGGTCCTTATACGGCTGGGGCTGTGATGAGCATTGCGTTTAACAAGCCTGAACCGGCAGTGGATGGGAATGTAATGAGGGTGTTTTCGCGAATTTTTTCAATTGAAGAGGATATTGCCAAGCCAAAAACGAGAAAAATATTTGAGGAGTTAGTAAAAAAAGTAATCGATCAAGAGAATCCTTCTCCATTTAATCAGGGAATTATGGAATTAGGCGCCTTAATCTGTACACCGCAATCCCCGTCATGTCTGCTTTGTCCGGTAAGGGATTATTGCAAAGGGTATCACGAAGGAAAGGAAACACTTCTGCCGATCAAAAACACGAAGAAACATATCAAAAACAAAAGATGGATGGCCGCCATTGTTTTGACGGATGAAGGGCAGTTTATCATTCGCAAGAGGCCGGATACCGGTCTGCTTGCTTCCTTGTGGGAACATCCAAACTGGGAAAGAGACGAAAGCGACCCTAGAAATTTCGAAAAGTTTCGTTTATCTTTAAAGGAAGAGCTTGGAATGGATGTGGAATCAATGGAGCCTTTAACGACAGTGAAGCATCAGTTCTCTCATGTTGAGTGGGAGATTGATGCGTATGTCGTTAAAGGATCAATCCGCAAAAAAGTTAACTCCCCATATTTACTTGTTCAGGAAGACCAATTAACACAGTATGCGTTTCCTGTTCCGTTTCAAAAAATGTGGGAAGCCTATAAAGATACCTTAGTCTATAGTGGGGAAGGTTCCTGAGGTATAGGTGGCTTCTTGGCGCTGAAGCCCGCCTCTTCGTTCAATTTCTTTAATAATTTCTTTATGAATCGTTAAACCCTCACTATTTAAATACTGGGCCATTTGCTGCAAAGAATGATGGAAAAAAGCTAATTCTTTATCTTGCCATTCATTTTTAGGTGTCATGGACAATTCCGTCATATCTCTTCCTACATACATAATGACAACACCTTTCAAGCTGTTTTTCTTATTTTGGTTAAAAAAATCGACATTATTCATAGGACTGGAGGAAGTATAGATGAGCAACAAAGTAGCATTAGTCACGGGTTCTAGCCGCGGACTCGGCAGAGCAATCGCAATTGATCTGGCCAAACAAGGATATGATTTAGTGATTAACTATGCAAGAAGCAAAAAAGGAGCACTGGAAACAGCGGAAAGAATTGAAGAGCTTGGGCAAAAGGCACATATTGTCCGCGCGAATGTAGGGGATCCTGAAAAAATTAAAGCAATGTTTGAAGAAATTGATGAAGTATATGGCAGATTAGATGTCCTCGTCAGCAATGCGGCTTCTGGGGTACAAAGACCAATCATGGAGCTTGAAGAAAATCATTGGGATTGGACGATGAACATTAACACAAAAGCCTTATTATTCTGTGCACAAGAAGCAGCAAAACGGATGGAGAAGGTAGGCGGCGGAAAAATCGTAAGTATCAGTTCTCTCGGCTCGATCCGCTATTTGGAGAATTATACGGTGGTCGGTGTTTCCAAAGCTGCGTTAGAGGCACTTACTCGTTATTTAGCGGTAGAATTGGCATCAAAAAATGTTTGGGTGAATGCTGTATCTGGCGGTGCCATTGATACAGATGCCTTAAAACACTTCCCGAATCGCGAGGAATTACTCGCCGATGCGGTAAAGAATACACCAGCGGGAAGGATGGTCGAGCTTTCAGATATCGTGAACACGGTTTCCTTTTTATTGTCTGACCGAGCAGAAATGATCCGGGGACAAACGATTATTGTG
Organism: Bacillus litorisediminis; assembly: GCF_022808645.1. GTDB lineage: Bacteria > Bacillota > Bacilli > Bacillales > JC228 > Bacillus_BF > Bacillus_BF litorisediminis. The sequence continues at coordinate 41,463 of NZ_JAKZKT010000034.1, read as the reverse complement.
GATGGCGGACGCTCACTGATGTTATAATGATATTCCCAAGGATTTCCACTAAAAAATCGGATATTTCCTTCACAAGTGGTTACATTAAGACTTGTGGAGGTGATTACAGTGGGCCAAAACCAAAACCAACAACAAGGACAAGCTTCAAAAACTAATGCTGCTCAAGTAAGAAAACAAAATGCAGCATCAGCAGCTGGCGGACAATTCGGAACTGAATTTGCTAGCGAAACTAATGCTCAACAAGTAAGACAACAAAACCAACAATCTCAAGCTAAAAAAGCACAAAGTACTACTGGAGCTCAGAACCAACAACAGTAGTAACCCTTAAAGAAAGCGTCTCAACCCATCGATGAGACGCTTTCTTCTTGCTGTTAATATTCGACAAAAGCAGGGATAATGTTACAGAACTAGTCAAAGGGAATATGCTGTCGGACACGAATTATTTTAACTAGAACCATTGGTATAAGGAGAGAGTGAAAAAATGGGAATGTTTGAGAAGCTTGTCCAAGAACAAATGAAAACAATGGAACAACTTTTATTTTTACAATCTGAACTGGAACGGTGCCAAAGAATTGAAGCAGAACTGATCCGATTACAAGAAGAAACTCGTTTGGTCAGTATTCAGCATGAGATAGAGAACATGCGAGAAGAGCTGAAAAAAATCCATCAAACCTTTGAAGACCAAACAAAAGAAGTCATTCTAACCTATCAAGTTGAGAGTCAAAAGGAAGTCTCCGTGTAGAGTCATATTATTGGCTCTTTTTTCTTTTATATACGTGCTTGTTTTAAATTTTACTAATTACCGTTATAATAAGTAGAAAAGAACGGCAACTTTCAATGAACTCAGATTGGACGGTTGATAATACATGATGTATCGTTTTTGTAAAGAAAGAAGGGACACCCATGGCAGTTCCTCGTGAAGGCGAAAAAATGCAAATCCAAAGCTATAAGCATAACGGGCTCCTTCACCGTGTCTGGGAAGAAACGACGGTTCTAAAAGGGACAAGCAATCTTGTGATCGGCGGCAATGATCGAACTACGGTAACGGAATCAGACGGAAGAACGTGGGTAACTCGAGAACCTGCGATATGTTATTTTCATGCACAGCATTGGTTCAACATTATTGGGATGATTCGGGAAGATGGCATTTATTATTACTGTAATTTAAGTTCTCCTTTTGCATACGATCAAGAAGCCTTAAAATACATAGATTACGACCTGGATATTAAAGTTTTTCCTGACATGACCTATACGCTTTTAGACGAAGATGAATACGAGCTGCATCGACGCAACATGGAATACCCCGAAGTCATTGATCACATTTTGAAAAGAAATGTAGAAAAATTAGTCAGATGGATTCGTCAGAGAAAAGGCCCTTTTGCTCCAGATTTTATTGACGAATGGTATGAGAGATACTTGTTCTATTTAAAGTAGGATAAGCAAACCTGTTGAGATCAACAGGTTTTTTAAATTTTGTTAGTAAATCCAAGCTAAATTCGGAAAATGATAAAGAGATAAATAGATAATGGGGGACATACCATTGGATAGTATTAGACGTTATATGGCATTTGTCAGGCCCTATCGCCTGCAAATTATTGCAACATTAATCATTGGAATCATCAAATTCGCGATTCCGCTGCTGATTCCAATCCTAATTAAATACGTGGTCGACGATATAGTCGGGAATCAAGCATTAGCGACAGACGAAAAGCTGGAACAGCTGCTTTGGATTATGGGCGTCACTTTTGTTGTCTTTTTAGTCATCAGACCGCCGATTGAATACTATCGTCAATATTTTGCGCAATGGACCGGAAGTAAAATTTTATATGATATCCGTGACCGCCTTTTTGAACATATTCAAAGATTAAGCTTAAAGTATTACTCCAATACCAAGGCTGGCGAAGTGATATCCCGTGTGATCAATGATGTAGAGCAGACCAAGAACTTTGTTATTACAGGCTTAATGAACTTATGGCTTGATATTGCAACCATCCTTATTGCGGTAGCGATTATGTTTACCATGGATATTCAATTAACTATCGTTTCTCTGATTCTTTTTCCGTTTTATGCGATTTCAGTCAAATACTTTTTCGGACGCCTTAGAAGCTTAACAAGAGTTCGGTCTCAAGCCTTAGCGGAGGTACAAAGCTATCTGCATGAGCGGGTTCAGGGCATTTCTGTAATTAAAAGCTTTGCCATCGAGGATTTTGAGCAGGAACAGTTTCAGAAACAAAACCAGAATTTCCTTCAAAAAGCACTTGATCATACCAGCTGGAATGCGAAGGCATTTGCAGTGGTGAACACGATAACGGATGTAGCTCCATTACTCGTAATTGCTTTTGCAGGCTATGAAGTCATCCAACAGGATTTATCTCTAGGGGAAATGATGGCGTTCATTGCTTATATTGACCGCTTATACAGCCCTTTAAGAAGACTGGTCAATTCCTCCACGACGTTAACCCAGGCAATTGCCTCGATGGACCGTGTTTTTGAGTTTATTGATGAAAAATATGATGTGGATGATCTTCCTGGAGCGGTTGAATGTAAAGGGGTCAAAGGCAATATTACGTTTAAGAATGTCAGCTTTGCCTATGACCGGGACGAGGAAAAAATTTTGAAAAACCTCAATCTGGATATCCAGCCTGGAGAAACAGTCGCCCTTGTAGGAATGAGTGGCGGAGGAAAGTCGTCCTTAATCAGTTTAATTCCGCGTTTCTACGATGTGACTGAAGGGGAAATTTTATTAGATGGAACAGACATCCGTACATTCAAAGTCCGAAGTTTGCGCGATAAAATAGGGATGGTTTTACAGGACAACATTTTATTTAGTGAATCCGTCAAAACCAACATCCTGCTCGGAAAACCGGATGCAACAGAAGAAGAGGTAATCAGAGCAGCCAAAGCAGCCAATGCTCATGAATTCATTATGAATCTGCCAAAAGGCTACGACACGACAGTCGGAGAAAGAGGTGTTAAGCTATCTGGAGGACAAAGGCAAAGGATTGCGATTGCCCGGGTCTTTCTGAAAAACCCGCCTATCCTTATTTTAGATGAGGCTACGTCGGCACTTGACTTAGAAAGCGAGCACCTCATTCAGGAGGCTTTAGACAAATTGGCACGTGACCGAACCACCTTTATCGTGGCCCATCGCCTTTCAACGATCACACATGCGGATCGAATTGTTCACATCGAACATGGCCAAATTACCGAGATGGGAACCCATTCTGAATTAATGGCGAAAAAAGGCCACTACTACGACCTGTTCCAGGTTCAGCAGCTAGATGCGAATTAAGCATAGCGAAACTGACTCCCATTTTGAGCGAAAAAGGGAATAAACTAAGAACTACAGTCATTTTCGGCTGTAGTTTTTAGTTTATGATAGCTGTTTTCTGCGAAAGTATAATATTCCAGCAATTAGTCCTGCAGAAAACAGACTGGCAATGATGACACTTATATAATCTAATCTGAGCCAATAACAAATCCAGCCTATAATAGTAGCACATCCAACTACAAGCGGACCTTCCATTCCAATCTTTAATTTCTTCCAAATTAGTGCACCGAAAAATGGAATCGCGGCAGCAAAAAATACACCTGTAATAAAAAATAATTCTAATAACGTTATAGATTGAAAATAAATAATAGCGGGTAAAACAATAATAAATATTGCTAGCAGTAAGACAATTAGCGCAGGTTTTTTCGGAAAGGGAGAACCATTTAACGCTTGCAGTGATCTGACTTGGGTCCAAAACGTATCAAATAAAATGATAAAGAATACACAAAATAAAACAATCGAAATCGGCCAGCTTTCATATCTGTGAAACATTTTTTCAAATACGGTATAAATGGAATCGAATCCGCCTTGATAAATGGAGGCCAAAACAATCATAGAAAATCCAAACGGTATGGTACTCCAGACTAAGCCGGTTACCCATAAACCGCGATGAAGTTTATCCCGATTTGCTTTTAGCAGAACTCCCCACATCTTCACATCCATTATCATATTCCCGAGCATGATTAACCATACTGAAGCCAATAATGGCAGGATCCGGTCATTTTCAATAAAAAATAAATAGGGGTGATATAATCGGATACCATTATAGACAGGTTCAGTTCCTTCAAATAAATAAGAGTGGATCAGAATCATAACCATTACTAATAAAAGTAATCCAACTTTCATCACATTAAATTTTGTGAACCACTCTAAATTTCCAAGGAATACGATGAACCAGCCACAAATAAAGAAAACAGCAAACCCAATTTGGAAAGGTATATAAAAGACTGCATTTAATAATACACTTACCGCTAGTCCGATACTAATCATGCCAAAATAAATGCCTAAGCTCATCATCCGTTTTGTCCAAACAAGTGCTGAATCCGATAATCTTTGTTCCAGTACCGGAAGCAGCTCTTGGTTTTTAGATTCATTCCTAAGCTTTTTTGAAAAAGGAATCATCGCTAAAAAGGCTAAGCAACCAGCAAACGCAAACACTAAGCCTCCCGTGAAACCGAATTGAAGCAGAGATTCGGGTACCGTAAAAAATGCATTTCCTGTAGTCCATCTGGAGATTAGTAATATGGTAAAAAGGCCGTAACCAAGCGTATTAATTCTAGTTGCAGTAAATGTACTCACATTCTTCGATTCCTTTCGCGAAATTCTTTAGGTGTCATATTTTCTTTCTTTTTAAACTGGGTTGAGAAGTAATGAAGACTATTGAAACCAGTTCTCTCCGCAATCGAAGAAATCGTTTCATCAGTAGTTAAAAGGAGCAGCTTTGCCTTTTCCAGCCGGTATTGATTAATATAATCAGTCAGAGAAGTACCCACTTCTTCACTAAATCTTCTGCTTAAATAGGCAGGGCTTACGTGAACTTTAGATGCCACTTCTTGCAGAGAGAGCCGCTGTTCATAAAATACTTCAATAACGGATAAAGTTTCATTGATCAGTTTTGAATATCCCTGTTTATAAATTTCTGAAGTGAAGCGGCTGACCGTTTCTTTTAATTCATCTTCAAAAATTGGTTTTGTCAGATATTCAGCAACTCCGAGATGAATCGAGGTTTTGGCCAAGTGGAAATCCTGATGAGCCGATAAAATAACAACAGGCAGGTTTTCCTGATTTTCTTTTAAGTCACGAACCAATTCAAGACCGGATTTTCCTGGCATTTCAATATCTACAATGGCTAAATGGAAGTGGTTTTCTTTGCTTATAGAAATAGCTTGGCTGCTGTCATTTGCAAAGAAAAAGTTTAAGAAGGGAAAGACAGGCTGTAAAATATGTTCTAGCTGTTCTAACACGATTGGTTCATCATCCACGCATAGAATGTTCATTGCTCGGCTCCTCCTCATCTTCAAGCATTTTGGGAAGGACAATTGAAACTTTTGTACCTCCCGAACTGCCCCTTTTTATGTCTAGTGACGATTGATCATATAGCAATTTTAATCTTCTGTGAATGTTTGGAAGACCATGGCCTTTTTGAAAAAGATCTTTTTTCGACAGATCGCCAATACCAATCCCATTATCTGTGACAATGATGGTGACTTGATCATTGATTAAATCCGCTTGCAGCTTCAGATACAGGTCGCCCGGCTTTTTTTCCAGGCCATGCTTAAAAGCGTTTTCCACTAAGGTCTGAATTAAATAAGGCGGAACTAGGACTTGATTAGCATCAGGATTTAATATCATATCAACTCTAAGCCGGTTTTGGAATCGGATTTTTTGTATATGAATGTAAGATTGAGTATACTCCCACTCTTTATTAAGCGGAATTAGATGTTCTCTGACTTGATATTTAAATTTAAGATAATGAGAGAATGCTTCCATTACTTGAATAAGCTTTTCCTTCCGATCTAACCGGGCGAGCCCTAGCATTAAATTCATAGTATTAAATAGGAAATGGGGCTGAATTTGCTGATTTAATTGCATATACTCACTTTCCTGCAGTTCCTTTTCCATTTGAACTTGCTGTTTTTGAAAGGTTAGGCCATCTATTTGTTTCTCAAATGCCAACACAACGAGCAAGGCAATGGTCCCTGCCAATGGTGCAAAGATAGCGAGAATAACAAATATTGAAAAGGTGTTGTAGTTCAGGAGCATCTTCATCAAATCCTTGCAGAAAATTTATAATATTATATCACATTCGCTAAATTTCGACATATTCATCGGGGTGGGTATTTTTAACCAATATGAGGACAACAAAACAAAAAAGGCGGCTAGGGGGAACCGCCTTTTTCTGTATGAATACCGTTTATAGGATTTTATCAGCATAATGACAAGCTACAGCGTGATTACTTTCAAAAGTTATTAATTTAGGTTCTACTTGAATGCAGTGATCCGTAGCAAGGGGACACCTTGTATGGAATCGACATCCTTTTGGCGGGTTAATAGGAGAAGGAACATCTCCTTTTAAGATAATTCTTTCCTTCTTTTTCTTTCTGTCTGGTTCCGGGATAGCTGATAATAAAGCTTGTGTATATGGATGCATAGGATTATTAAATAGATCTTTTTTATTGGCAATTTCTACGATTTTACCTAAATACATCACAATAATACGATCAGAAATATGACGAACCACACCTAAATCATGCGAAATAAATAAATAGGTTAAGTCGTATTCTTTTTGCAGTTTCTTTAATAGATTTAACACTTGTGCCTGAACCGAAACATCGAGTGCAGAAACAGCTTCGTCACAAATAATAAGCTTAGGTTCGACTGCTAAAGCACGGGCAATCCCAATTCTTTGCCTTTGCCCCCCGCTAAATTCGTGAGGATAACGGTCTAAATGCTCTTCCCGAAGCCCTACCTGCTCAAGCAGTTCTATGGCTCGTTTCTTTCGGTCCTTTTTTGGCACGACGTTTAAGATTCCCATTGCTTCCTCTAACGTTTGCCATATGGTTCTGCGGGGATTCAGTGATGCATAAGGATCCTGAAAAATTACCTGTAAATCTTTTCTGACAGAACGTAATTCCCGTTTAGGTAAGGAAAGTAAATCTTTATCTTGGAAGATAACCTGTCCGCCTGTAGGTTCGTCCAATCTGAGAATAGCCCTTCCCGTTGTAGATTTTCCACATCCGGATTCACCCACGATACTTACTGTTTCCCCGGCATTTATACTGAAGCTTACTCCATCAACTGCTTTAACGTAATTAACCGTACGACCCAGAATTCCGCCTTTTATCGGGAAGTATTGCTGGAGGTCTTGGATTTTTAAAATTGGTTCTTTCTTTAACTTAATCACGGACATTACTGGCTACCTCCTCAGTTGTTGCATGTGCCCAACGATCGGTATACATCCAGCAGCGAATCTTGTCACCACTGTGATTTTCAATCAGTTCCGGCTGCTCGTTTTTGCATAAATCTGTTGCAAACGGGCATCTTGGAGAGAAGCTGCAGCCAGCTGGCAAGTCGTGTGGACTCGGTACACTTCCCGGAATTGCCTCTAATTCTTCCACATCTCGGTCAGAACGCGGAATACTTTTTAATAGTCCAACCGTATAAGGGTGTTTTGGATCTTCAAATAAGGTGTCAACATCGGTATATTCAACAATTTTTCCTGCATACATAACCGCTACTTTGTCACAGGTTTCAGCGACAACTCCCATATCGTGGGTAATCATAATAACAGCTGTTCCTAGTTCTTTTTGGAGCTTTTTTAAAAGCTCTAAAATTTGGGCTTGAATGGTAACATCTAATGCAGTTGTTGGCTCATCTGCAATTAAAAGCTCTGGATTGCAAGCAAGAGCCATTGCAATCATGACCCGTTGCCTTATTCCGCCGCTCAGTTCATGAGGCTCTTGGCTTGCACGTTTTTCCGGGGAAGGAATGCCAACTAATTTCAGCATTTCTATGGCCTTGTCCCAAGCAGCTTTTTTTCCAATCTTCTGATGAGTGCGGAAAACCTCTGCAATTTGTTCCCCAACACTAAACACTGGGTTTAAGGATGTCATAGGTTCTTGAAAGATCATCGAAATTTTATTTCCTCGAATCTTCCTCATTTGTTCTTCTGTAATTTGGAGAAGATTTTGACCTTTAAAATTAATTTCTCCTGCCACGATTTTTCCTGGCGGCTGCGGAATCAATCTCATGATGGAGAGGGAGGTTATACTTTTCCCACAGCCTGATTCTCCAACAATACCCAGTGTTTCGCCTTTGACCACTTCGAAATCGACACCATCTACAGCTTTAATCACTCCCCTTTTCGAGAAGAAGTGGGTTTGTAAATCTCTGACTTCAAGTATAGTTTCTTTTTTATAATGGTTCATGAGATTTTCCTCTCCTCTCATTAGTTCAAATCAACACGTTTGTTTAACATACGATAAGAAATATCAACAACCATATTGACGATGACAAATATTACCGAAACGAATAAAATTGAACCTTGAACAAGTGGAAGGTCTCTCATTCGGATCGCATCAATGATTAAACGTCCAACTCCATTTATGGCAAACACGGATTCGGTAAGAACGGTTCCGCCTAGGAGAGCGCCGAATTGTAATCCTACAACTGTAATGACTGGAATCAAGGCATTTTTTAAAGCATGTTTATAAATAATCATGCGTTGCCGGATTCCTTTTGCTTTAGCAGTTCGAATATAGTCCTGACGAATGACTTCAAGCATACTGGAACGGGTCATTCTGGCGACAATTGCTGCTCCGCCGGTTCCAAGAGTTAAGGCAGGTAATATGACATGTGCGAAAGATCCCCATCCTGCCACTGGGAACCAGCCAAGCTCTACTGAGAAGTAAATAATTAACATCAGACCTAACCAGAAGTTTGGCAGGGATACTCCGATAAGGGAAACAATCATAAGCCCTACATCAGAAAAACTATTTTGTTTTGTTGCTGCAATCACTCCTGCAAAAACACCTAATGCGATTGTGATTACTATACTCCAAAAGGCAAGCTCAATCGTAATCGGAAGTCGGACCATAATTTCATCTAAAACCGGGCGGTCTGTTCGAATCGAAGTTCCTAAGTCTCCTTGAAGCACGCTGCCTACATAGTCAATATATTGAATAATCAAAGGTCTATTTAAACCGAGTTCTTCTCGAATAGCCTCAACTTGTTCATCTGATGCTCCTTCACCTGCAACAAGCATAGCCGCATCACCAGGCACCATTTGCATAATTAAAAATACGACAAAAGTGACGCCAAGGAGGACGGGTATCATTTGTAATAATCGTCTTATGATAAAAACAAACATTTATGGGTTCCTCCTTTACTGTTTCATCCTAGGATCTAATGCATCGCGCAAACCATCTCCGAATAGGTTGAAAGCTAACACGATAATCGCAATCGCTAAACCAGGGAACAAGGCGATATGAGGGGCAGTCCATAAAAAGTCGCGCCCATCACTCAGCATGGCTCCCCATTCCGCTGATGGAGGCTGTGCGCCCATCCCTAGGAAGGATAATCCAGCAGCGGAGAGAATCGCTGTGGCCAGACGTAAAGTGCCTTGTACGATAATAGGTGATAAAATATTCGGCAATATATGAACGAAAATAATTTTTGCGTCGCTTGCTCCTAATACTTTAATGGCGTCGATGTACTCCATTTTTTTAGCTGCTAGTGTCGAACCTCTCACAATCCTCGCAAAAGTAGGGATTGAAAAGACCCCAACTGCAACCATGACATTGATTAAGCTGGGACCTAGCGCACTAACAATCGCAAGCGCTAATAGGATTCCGGGAAAGGCAAGAAGGACATCAATAACTCTCATAATAATGGTGTCAATCCATTTGCCATAGTAACCCGACACGATTCCCAAAATAATCCCAAAAAAGGCTCCGATTAATACCGATACAACACCTACGGAAAGAGAAAGCTGGGAGCCATAAAGAATTCGGCTAAATATATCTCTTCCTTTATCATCTGTTCCCATGATGTGCTCGGAAGATGGAGCTTCTAATTTATTTACCAAATCAATTTCATAAGGATCATAAGGTGCAATAACTGGTGCCAGCAAAGCCATGACCAGATAAATAACAATTATGAAGCCGCCAATGAGTGACATTTTATTATGCAAGAGTGCCTTGCCCAACTCCAGCCACGGCTTTTGTTTTTTTGCTGGCTTTATAGATATAGCACTTGATTTTTCTGTGTTTACTAGACTGCTCACATTTATTCCCTCCTCTGTCATCTTGTTGTCCTTAAGTTATCAAAAATTCGTCATTTTTTGTCTGAATATTTAGATTAAGTAAAATTTATGTAAATTTACGACATGAAATTGAAAACATTGCCCTCATAAATTAACTATAATGAACACAACTCATCAGAAATGGGCTTGAAAAGGGGAGTCACACCAATGGAACATCGAGTATCAAAATTGAAGAAAAAGATGGACGAATATGGATGGGAGGGAGTCATACTTATATCTGGCGAAAATCGTTATTACTTTTCCGGTTTCCAGGGTTCGAGCGGAGCGGTTCTTATTCAAAAAGATTCAGAAACCCTTTTTACTGATTTCCGCTACACCGATCAGGCGAGAGAGCAAGCTAAAGGATATGAGGTTGTCCAGCATCAGCAAAACATGATTGAAATGGTATGCCACTATTTTCCTTCCAATAAAGCCATTACAATCGGAGTTGAACTTGACTCACTTCCAGCAGAGATTTATTTAGAAATACAATCAAGGCTGCCAAATGCTAAACTAGTCAATGCTTCACCAGCTGTATACGACATCCGCATGATTAAGGATGAAAGAGAAATCGCATCAATCCAGAGAGCAATTGAAATATGCGATGAAGCGTTCAATCACATATTAGGATTTATCCGGCCAGGTGTATCAGAAAAAGAAATTGGCTTAGAGCTTGAAATCACTATGAGAAAGCTGGGAGCACAAAAAATTAAACCGAATCATGTGATTGCGTCAGGTCCCAGATCATGCTTACCACATGGACAAGCAACGGAACGCATCGTAGAAGTTGGGGATTTTGTAAAAATGGATTATGGTGCCATTGTGGACGGTTATTACTCAGACTTTACAAGAACAGTTGTAATCGGTCCGCCAAGCCAAAAGCAGCAGGAGATCTATGATATAGTGTTGAGAGCACAAGAAGAATCGCTAAAGCATATTGGTCCGGGAAAAACTTGCAGTGAAATGGATGAAATAGGACGCTCCATTATTAGGGAGGCGGGTTATGGAGATAACTTTGGCCATAGTCTGGGGCATTCGCTTGGACTAGCGATTCATGAAAAGCCAGGAATGCGTTCAACAGATCACACGGTTCTCCAAGAGGGAATGGTAATCACGGTGGAACCAGGTATTTACATTCCTGGGTTCGGGGGTGTCCGTATCGAAGACCTTGTCGTTATTACTAAAGATGGACACCGAAACTTGACCAAATCGACAAAAGAACTTCAAGTATTACCGACCCATATTGAGGTCTAATAGATCAATTAAATAAAAGGAGAGTGATATTGAAATGAAAAGAAAACAAACTTGGTTAGGGTTATGTCTGGCAATTATCATCTCTTTACTCTTATCAGCTTGTACAGGAAATCAAGACCCTGGGGCATTAGGAGAATCAGATAGTAATAATTCAGGGAATTCTGGGGACCTAATCATCGCAGTATTATCTGATGCTACACAACTGGATCCACATTTGGGAACGGATATCCCTTCGGCTAACGTATATCATGGTAAAATTTTCGAAGGGCTGGTTCGACAGGATGAAAATATGGAAATTCAGCCTGCATTAGCTACAGAATGGGAGCAAATTGATGATACAACTTGGGAATTTACATTGAGGGAAGGTGTTAAATTCCACGACGGAACCGAATTTACGGCAGATGCTGTTAAAAAGACGATTGAACGGGTTCAGGCAGAGGAAACCGCTTCACCTCGTAAAAACTTATTCGAAATGATCACAGAAGTGAATGTAATTGATGACCATAAGATACAGTTGAAGACTGCCTATCCTTTTGCGCCTTTGCTAGCTAATTTATCACACTATGCAGCAGGTATTATAAGTCCTGCTTTAATAGATTCTGGAGAAAAAGTTGGGCAAAATCCAGTTGGTACGGGTCCATTCAAATTTGACAGCTGGAAGCCAGGGCAAGAAATTAAGCTAGTCCGCAATGATGAATATTGGGGAGAAAAACCAAATGTCGAGACTGTTACATTCAAGGTAGTACCGGAAGACTCTACTAGAATTGCAATGGTTGAAACGGGTGAAGCACATATCGCTAATCCAGTTCCAGTAACTGAAATTGAAAGAATCGAAGCCAGTGACTCAATGAAGCTGCTTCGTACAGATGCCCTTGGGATTGACTACATTGGATTTAACACGCAAAAGGAACCATTTAATGATCCTCGTGTAAGACAAGCAATTAGTTACGCTATCGACACAGAAGCCATTGTCGAAGGAGTATTCAATAATGTGGGTACAGTGGCAACAGGTCCAATGGGTCCTGGCGTATGGGGGCATAATCCGGATCTGAAAGGCTACGAATATAACGTTGAGAAAGCAAAAGAATTGCTTGCAGAAGCTGGATACGCAGATGGCTTTAAAACGACGATTTGGACAAATGATAACAAGGAACGTATGGATGTGGCAGAAGTCGTTCAATCCCAGTTAAAAGGAATTGGGATTGACGTTGAAGTGAAAGTGGTAGAATGGGGTGCATATCTAGAGGCAACAGCGAACGGTGAACATGATATGTTCATCCTAGGTTGGTCTAACATGACGGGGGATGCGGATTATAACCAATATTTCTTATTCCATTCCGATGCGAGAGGAAATCCAGGAAACCGTTCTTTCTATAGTAACCCAACCGTTGATGAACTGATTAACCGCGGTCGCCAAGAGTCAGATCCAGATAAGCGATTAGCCATTTACGCAGAGGCACAAGCAATTGAATTAGAAGATGCACCAGCCATCTTCCTCCGCAATGACGAATCACTAGCCGTAACAGGGAAAAACGTAAAAGGCTTCTGGATGAGCCCAGCAGAAATCTATATGATCGATGATGTAACCATTGAATAAGAAACAGAGGGACACAGAGGGACGGTTCTTCTGTTTCAAAATGAGCAATGTATAAGCTGCAATCTATTTGGATTGCGGCTTCTTTTTTTTGAGAGAATACGGTCTAGACCGGTACAATCCATCAGTAAGCTCGCGATAAAATTTGGATTTGACCGATACAATGAAAAATTGACCGATAAAATACGATTTTGACTGATAGAATGATTATTTGACTGATAAAAAGTGAATTTGACTGATAGAAAGTGAATTTGACCCATAGAAGGACGATTTGACTGATAGAACGTCGAGTTTGACTGATAGAATGCCAAAAATGACCGATAAAGTGCCGGATTTGACTGATAGGAAGAATTTTTGACTGATAGAATCCCAAAATGACCGATAAAATCAATATTTGACCGATAGAACCATCCGAATTTGATCCACAAGCCAACCTACACATACTCCCCCCTTCAATTCTTCCCTTCTAAACTTTCACATTATACTTTTCTATTAAATAGGTAGTCTTTTTTACGCTTGTCCATCATAGGATAGCTAATAATCAATAGCTTTCTGAAAGAGGTGGATTTGTGACAGAGCAACCAGTCTTGAAAGTGAATCATTTACGGACTTCTTTTTTTACGGCGGATGGAGAAATTCCGGCCGTGGATGATGTTTCTTTTTATGTGAATAAGGGTGAAGTTTTAGGCATTGTGGGGGAGTCTGGGTGCGGTAAAAGTGTAACTTCCTTATCAATCATGAAGCTTATCCCTTCGCCGCCCGGTAAAATCGTGAGCGGGGAAATATGGATGGAAGATGAGAACATTGTGAAGGCATCGGAAAGGCAGATGCGTAAAATCCGCGGAAATGAAATCGCCATGATTTTTCAGGAACCGATGACGTCCTTAAATCCCCTTTTTACAATAGGGAACCAATTGGTCGAAGGGATTCGAATTCATGAAAAGGTTTCGAAAAACGAAGCCGAAAAACGGGCGGTAGATATGTTAAAGCTTGTTGGTCTGCCCAGAGCGGAAGAGCTGATGAAGGAATATCCGCACCAGCTATCAGGCGGGATGCGGCAGAGGGTTATGATTGCGATGGCTTTGTCGTGCAAGCCGCGGCTCCTGATTGCAGATGAACCCACTACCGCATTAGACGTAACGATTCAGGCGCAGATTCTAGATTTAATGAAACAGCTTAATAAACAATTAGGAACGGCGATTATGTTAATCACGCATGATTTGGGGGTAGTAGCGGAGGTTTGCCAACGTGTCATGGTAATGTACGCTGGACAAGTTGTCGAAGAGGCCACTGTTTCCGAGATTTTTAAAAATCCGAAACATCCCTATACGATAGGGCTGCTTCAGTCAATCCCAGATATCAGGCGGAAAAAGGAAAAGCTGTATTCGATTCCTGGCCAGGTGCCTAAGCCTGGTTCGATCAAAAAGGGCTGCCGCTTTTATGCACGTTGTCCTCATGCAATGGAACGTTGTAAGGACGAGGATCCGTCTTTATACAAAATTGGGGATGGCCATCAGGTTCGCTGCTTTTTAGCTGAAGAAGGGAGGGATGACAAATGAGTTCAACCCTTTTAAAAGTAGAAGGAATTCAAAAGGCTTTTCCGATTACTGGCGGAATCTTTGGCAGAAAGATTGGAGAGGTCAAAGCCGTTCAGGATATTAGTTTTTCATTAAAAAAAGGAGAGACCTTTGGACTTGTTGGAGAAAGCGGCTGCGGAAAATCAACAACAGGGAGAATGCTGCTGCGCTTAATTGAACCGGATCAGGGCAGTATTTGGTTTGAAGATACGAATCTGACTAAATTGAAACCCGATGATATGAGAAAAATGCGGAAACATATGCAAATGATTTTTCAGGATCCGTTTGCTTCATTAAATCCGCGCCATTCGGTTCAAAAAATTTTGGAAGAGCCACTAATCGTACACGGGGTAACAGATGCAAAAGAGAGAAAGCAGAGAGTACTTGAGATGCTAGAGGTGGTCGGCCTAAGCCCGTACCATGCGAAAAGATATCCGCACCAGTTTAGCGGAGGACAAAGACAGCGAATTGGGATTGCCCGTGCTTTAATGACAAGGCCAAAATTGATTATTGCCGATGAGCCAGTGTCAGCGCTAGATGTTTCAATCCAGTCTCAGGTATTAAATCTCCTTACTGAATTACAGGATACATTCGCCTTAACCTATATTTTTATCTCTCATGATTTAGGAGTGGTCCGCCACATCAGTGATCGGGTCGGGGTTATGTATCTGGGAAGAATGATGGAACTTGGCAGTACAGAGGATTTATACAATGAGCCGCTTCATCCTTATACGAAGACCTTGTTATCTGCGATCCCGGTTCCTGATCCTGAATTGAACCGTGAGCGGATTGTGGTAAAAGGGGATGTTCCGGATCCGTCCAATCCCCCAAGCGGCTGCCCATTTCATACACGCTGTCAGGATAAAATCGATATTTGTTCAAAGGCACTGCCAGTTTTTAAAGAACACAGGCCAGGTCATTTTGTCGCATGTCATTTGTATCAATAAAGAGGAATGTTTTGCCTCATACAAGCATATGGATTGATAGGCTAACCATTAGGTAAAAAAAGGGGGAACATGAATGAGAAAAAGTAGTTGGGGTAAGTGGCTCGGTCTTTTATTAATAATCATGCTGGTGCTGGCTGCATGCAGCAGTAACAACACTGCTGAGGAACCGGAAGAGGAAGCACCTGATACAGAGCAGCCGAACAATGATGACACAGGTGATGAGGGAACCACTGATGAAGGCGAAGCAATGGATACGCTCGTATTTGGAAGAGGCGGTGATTCTGTCGCCTTAGATCCGGCAATTGCGACGGATGGTGAGTCTTTTAAAGTTACGAAAAACATTTATGAAACGCTTGTAGAATTTGGACCGCAAGACACTGAAATTTATCCGGGGCTAGCCACTGAGTGGACTACGTCAGAGGATGGGTTAACCTACACTCTTAAGCTAAGAGAAGGTGTAAAATTCCACGACGGCACTGATTTTAATGCGGATGCGGTAGTGTACAACTTTGAACGCTGGAAAGCGGGCAGTAAAGAACAATTTTATTACTATAACTCTCAATTTGGAGGCATTATCGACACAGTTACAGCCGTTGATCCTTATACGGTTGAATTTAAGCTAACCAGACCATTAGCACCATTCCTTAAAAACCTTGCCATGTCACCTTTTGCCATTGCAAGCCCAACAGCTATTGAAGAGTACGGCGACAAATTTACCGAAAATCCAGTCGGAACAGGGCCATATATATTCCAGGAATGGAAGCGTAACGACCGGATTACGATTGTCAAAAATGAAAACTATTGGGATCCAGAATTTCCAAAGCTTGAGACCATTATATTCCGCTCGATTCCTGATAACTCTGCCCGTCTGAATGCACTCATGTCAGGAGAGGTTGATTTAATCGATGGTGTGAACTACAGTGATATGCCGCAAATTGAAGCCAACCCTGATTTGCAAGTATTTAACCGGCCATCTATGAACGTTGCTTACCTTGGTCTTACAGCAACAAGAGAACCTTTTAATAACAAGCTTGTTCGTCAGGCCATTAACCATGCGATTGATAAGCAAGCGATTATCGACGCGTTTTTTGAAGGTGCAGCTCAGCCGGCAGTCAATCCAATGCCGCCTGTTATTGCAGGGTATAATGACGAAATCCAAGGCTATGAATATGATCCTGAAAAAGCAAAACAGCTGCTAGAGGAAGCAGGCTATCCAGATGGCTTTGAAATGGAGCTATGGGCAATGCCGGTACCGCGGCCATACATGCCAAACGGACAAAAGGTAGCGGAAGCGATTCAGGCTAACCTTGCTGATGTTGGAATTAAGGCAACAATCGTTACGTATGAGTGGGGGGTCTATTTAGAGAAGGCAAGACTGGGTGAAGCAGATGCATTCCTGCTTGGATGGACTGGAGATAACGGAGATGCCGATAACTTCCTTTATGTATTGCTCGATAAAGATTCAATCGGAAGCAACAACTACACGTATTATTCCAATGATCAGCTTCACGAAATCTTAATCCAGGCCCAATCCGAAACAGATCCGGCAACACGCGAAGCCTTATACAAGCAAGCTCAAGAAATCATCCATGAAGATGCCCCTTGGGTACCGCTTGTACACTCTCAACCAGCTTTAGCCGGCAAAAAGGGAATTGAGAACTTCTTGCCGCATCCAACTGGCTCTGACGTCCTAGCTGGTGTGACATTCAAACAATAATGACAACCAAAAAAGAGGGAGGCGAAAATCTCCCTCTTCCCTGTATAGACATAGTGTTTAGTCTCGGTAGCACAGGATTTAGTCTCGGTAGCACGGGA
Source organism: Bacillus litorisediminis (assembly GCF_022808645.1). GTDB lineage: Bacteria > Bacillota > Bacilli > Bacillales > JC228 > Bacillus_BF > Bacillus_BF litorisediminis. Next base: position 24,143 of record NZ_JAKZKT010000034.1, on the reverse strand, counting down.
TTTAGTCTCGGTAGCACGGGATTTAGTCTCGGTAGCGCGGGATTTAGTCTCGGTAGCGCGGGATTTAGTCTCGGTAGCACGGGATTTAGTCTCGGTAGCGCGGGATTTAGTCTCGGTAGCGCGGGATTTAGTCTCGGTAGCGCGGGATTTAGTCTCGGTAGCGCGGGATTAGCCTCGGTAGCGAGGAACTTACTCTCGGCAGCGCTGAATTAACTCACAGTTACCGTCTCAACTCATGCTAACGCAAATTAAATTAGTGTCCAAGCCTTCAAAAAGAAGAAATGAGGTGAAAATTTGTTCGCCTATATCATTAAAAGATTGATTCAGTTAGTACCGGTTCTCTTTGGATTGTTGTTTATCGTTTTTATGATGATTCGGGCTATTCCCGGTGACCCAGCACAGCTGATTTTAGGACAGGCTGCGACGGAAGAAGCCATCCATTCGATGAGGGTGCAGCTAGGCTTGAATGAACCGTGGTATACTCAATTTTTTATTTATGTCGCTGGTTTATTTTCTGGGGATCTTGGAACATCTATACGAACGAATAGCCCTATTACAGAGGAGATTTGGCCATTTTTAGCAGCAACCTTTGAGCTATCCTTCTGTGCGATGCTTATTGCGGTTGTGATTGGTGTAAATGCAGGAATTATCAGTGCCTGGTTTAAACGGTCCTGGTTTGATTATATGGCGATGGTATTGGCCCTGATTGGGGTTTCGATGCCGATATTTTGGCTTGGTTTAATGGAGCAGTGGATTTTCGCAATCCAGTTAGAATGGCTTCCAACCTCGGGCAGAGAAGAGGTTCGGAATCCGGTTGAAGCAATCACCCACCTATATTTGATTGATACCTTGCTGCAAGGGGAGACGGAACAATTCCGGGTGGTTGTGAAACATTTAATTCTGCCAAGTGTTGCACTTGCCACCATTCCTATGGCGATCATCGCACGTATCACACGATCGACCATGCTTGAAGTAATGAATTCTGATTATATCAGGACGGCACGGGCGAAAGGAATGTCCGCCTTTTGGGTGGTTTATAAACATTCATTAAAAAATGCTGTGATTCCAGTATTGACAGTCATTGGATTACAGACAGGGCTGCTATTAGGCGGTGCTATTTTAACCGAAACGATTTTTAGCTGGCCAGGTATAGGACGTTATATTTATGATGCCATCAATTATCGCGATTACCCTGTTGTCCAGTCTGGCATTCTGATAATCGCTATCCTATTTGTCTTCATAAACCTCATTGTGGATCTGTTGTATGCTGCAATTGATCCTCGTATCAAGTATCGCTAGGGGGTGCAGAAATGGAAGCAAAATTAATAGAATTAAAGGATCAGCCTGTCTCCCCATGGACTGAGGCGTGGAAGATATTTATAAAAAATAAACTGGCGTTAGCGGGAACTGTGATCGTTTTATTTTTTATAGCGGTTGCTTTGCTGGCACCGGTTATTGCTCCTACAGGATATAATGATCAGGATATCGCTAAGCGGCTGCTCGCTCCATCTAGTGAGCATTGGTTTGGGACTGATGATTTTGGACGCGATATTTTCTCAAGAATTATATATGGGGCGAGGATTTCTCTATGGGTTGGATTTTTTGCTGTAATGGGTTCGATGATCGCAGGCTGTTTGTTAGGGATTTTAGCCGGATATTATGGAAAATGGGTAGATGCGATCATTTCCCGGTTTTTTGATATTTTGCTAGCCTTCCCAAGCATCTTGTTAGCGATTGGGATTGTTACGGTGCTAGGGCCATCATTGCGAAATGCTCTCATTGCCATTGCGATTATCAATATCCCTAACTTTGGCAGGCTGATACGTTCAAGGGTTCTTAGTGTTAAACAAGAAGAATATATCGTAGCAGCAAAAGCCGTCGGCATGAAAAATCGCCGCATTCTCTTTCAGCATATTTTGCCAAATAGTATGGCCCCTATCATTATTCAAGGATCGTTAGCGGTGGCAACGGCGATTATTGAAGCAGCTGCATTAGGGTTCTTAGGATTAGGTGCCGAGGCGCCGCAGCCTGAATGGGGTAAAATGCTGGCAGATTCGCGCAACTATTTGTACAATGCTCCGTGGACGATGATTTTTCCAGGGCTTGCGATTATGCTGACTGTACTCGGCTTTAACCTGATGGGAGACGGATTGCGCGATGCGCTTGATCCAAGAATGAAAGAATAAAAGACAAGATCCACCCCCTTTTTGGACAAGAGGTGATCTTGTCTTTTTATTTGTTCCACAAATAGGTGAGCAAGCCTTCTTTAAAAAGGTTTGTATCAATATTGCAGGATTGTGCTTCAATACCGTACTGCCAGCCAAGCAATAAAGAACCTTCTGGTGCTTCTCCTTGGAAGGCTGGAGCCTCCTGTTCAGTTGTAATTCCTACCTGAGGAAAAGCGCTCCAAATAACGGTTTCTGATTTTATGGCAGGGTTTGCTTTGCTTGCTTTTTCGAAGGCAGAAGTAAGTTGTCTGTCTGGAGCAAAAATACCGTAAATACCAGGATGATAATCGGAAGCTGATAGACCATCATACCATCCTCTAATAAAAGCTTCATCTACCGGGTAACCCGGTTCAATGTCAGCAAATAGAGCGACACCTGGAGGAACACCCAGATTTTTAGCTAATTTAACAGCTCCAGCTGCCTCATTTTTTCCATTTTCATATCCTCGAGCATCATTGAAATGATTATAAATGAGAAGGATACTGATTCCCTCTGAAAGAAGAAGCTGAACTTCTTCCTTTTTAAGACCGTATGACACATCGTCCTTGTCTTCTAAATATCTGCCCCAAACCTTAGGCTGTCCAACATGTTCTCTAACGCAGGCAAGAAGATTCTCAGTGGTTAGACTTGCTGAATCAACACCCCATACCACGTCTGGTGTACTGGGCTTTGGTTCAGAATTGGCAGGCTGATCCTGGTCATCAGGCTGTGGGTCAGGGTTCGAGGGGTGAGATTCCGGGTTGCTTGGCTGAGGTTCTTGAGTAACAGGCTGTTCGTGCCCTGGACTTTGGCTATTTTCCTTTTCCTGCGGATATTCCAAGGAAAGAAAAATAAGTCCCATATAAAGAATCATAGGCACCATTAAGCAGAGGAAATTATCTATGACTCGTCTCAATTTTTTTCTCCCTCCTCACCATTACACTATTCCGCTCAATAGAGGCAAGTGTGGGCAGGTGATGTCTAAAATGGAAGGTAATTAATGGAGGGAGTCCTGTGTAAAAGCAAGTGAGGGTATGCTGATATAAAAAAGGCTTCCTGATGGGGGGCAGACCATCAGGAAAGCCTTTGTTTTTTGATTATAGCTCTTCTTCCTCGGCAATTTTGAGTTTGTTTTCTTCTTTGTGATAGGTATGGAAATTATGGATTAGCTTTTCTAAGTGCTCCAGATATTCGCCGTATTCCATCACATCGGAAATTAACTGAAGCATATGGAATAGGTGATACTGGTTGTCGTGATCGATGCATTTTTCATACAAGAAAAATAGATCCATGAGTTCTTTTCTCAGATGAGTGTGCCTCTCAGATAATTCTGGAGTTCGAACCTTCCCTAAAAATTGAAGAAGCAGCTGCTCGTGTAAAACCGTCATTGTATTCAAATGCTCATGAATCGCTTCCTGAAACCCTTCAGGCATCTGATGCAGTTCATTCTCGTAACGATGCAGTCTTTTTAAAATATTTAATGCCAGTTTGCTTAATGAAATCATATGGCGGTAGATCACTAATTTACGGTACTTGCTCAAAGCGGTTTTTTTAAAGTAGCTGCGTTCCTCTTTGAATAGCAGATAAAGCTGATCCATCTTCACAATCGTCTCCTGAAGCTTTTTAATATCTCCTTTTAAAAGGGTATGTTCAGAACTCATGCTAGGCTGAATTCGAATCCAGCGGATAATTTCATCAGTTGTGTTAGATATTCGGTAGTATAGCTTCGTTTCATATTTAGGAGGCAGAAATACCAAATTAATCACAAAGGAAGAAGCAACCCCCACCATAATCGTTGAAAAACGAAGGATCGCGTATGAGAATAGTTCATTTCCCGGGTTTTCCATGATCGCGATGACGGTTACAAGCGAAAGACCAATGGTACTGTCAGTCTTTAATTTTAGATTAATCGCAATCACGACAATAGCCGCGAGCCCAATCACTAATATGTTGTTCCCCAGAAAATAGACAAACAAGAAGGCGACAACAGCCCCAATGATATTTGATTGAATCTGTTCAATAATTGATAAATAGGATCTATAAACCGTTGGCTGAATTGAAAATATCGCTGCAATCCCAGCAAACAATGGAGCTGGTAAATGAAGTATTTCAGCTAAAAACAGAGCCAACATGATCGCTAACCCAGTTTTAAAGATCCGTGCACCTAATTTCATAATTCCATTTTTTCCTCGCTTTTTTAGTTAATAAGCTAGTCTTACATTACCACTTTACATCATATTCAAACTTATCTTGCACATGACACCCTATTATTAGCCAATCCGGGCATTATTGTACTATACATGGGTTTGCTTGGATGTTCAAGAGAAAAGTTGGTGGACGGGGGCTGGCAAATAGCGGATTGTATGTCCGGCAAAAATTTGCGCCACACGGATCCTCATACAAAGCTGGAGAAGCGAATCGGCCTTTTTTTATTAAAGTTAACTAGAGCCGCACATGAAAAAAACCCGCCGCCACAAACATACTTGCGGCAGCGGGTCCACTAACGTATTCAAATTATCCGGATCACTCAGTTGAAACAGACGGATCCGCTTGTTCCTTCGCAGGAATCACTTGAATAAAATGTTTTTCTGGACTGCTTTGAAGCGATTGAATCCATTTTATTTCTTCAAATTGCTCTGTATCCTCTAAAGCAGCGAGGTACGAATCAAGCAGTTCCACAACATCTTTCTTGCCATTTTCATCCAATGGCTGCATGGAGACTTTAGCTCCTTTTGCAATTCTGCGGCGGAGGGCTTCTTGAGTCAATCCAATCGCAGGGTCAAGGCGAAGGTAGACGACACCGCCTGTCATACCAGCGCAAATCCATGGACCTGGATCTCCTAAGACAAGACCTCTTCCGTTAGTCATATATTCGAAGGCAAAGCCTTTGATGTTCGCATGAACCGCAATATTCCCTTTTTCCTGTTCAGGGACCGGAACTTTGCGTTGTCCTCCAATAATCAAATCGGCACCGGATAAGCGGATTCCCGCACGTGCGTCCGCATTGCCTTGAGCAATGAGGAGACCGGATTGAGCTCCATAGCCAAACCCTTTACCGACAGATCCGTTATAGAAGGATCCATCTTTACCTTTACCTTTCAACACGGCAATTTGACCGCCGAATGAAGTTTTTCCAACACCGTCTTGTGCGCCGCCCTGGATGGAGAGGGAAATGCCTTCTGTGTTATAAGCCGCAAGACCGTTTCCAGGGATGGAACCCTTTTTAAAGCTCAGGTGAACCGGAGGAAGCTGGCGATAGGAACCGTCCAGACGACCTCTGACACGGTGGCCGGAAACGCGGCTGCCTAATACGCGTTGGTTTGAGATAATGCCGACAAATTCCTTCGATTCGCGAATATCACTGAAGGAAGCGTCGTAGCTTTCAGCACCAACAGCCATAGAGAGAGAAGATTCTTCAAGTGCAGCTGCAGCTTCCATGGATGGCATGGACTCAACGGTAATTGGTTTTAACAGCTGGCTTAAATCAAGAAGGTCTAGTCCTTTAGCATGCTCTAATAAATCGGAGCGGCCGACTACATCCTGAAGATTTTTTACTCCCATTTCTGCAGCCAGACGCTTTAGTTCTTCTCCAAACGCTGAGAATAGGTTGACGATTCCTTGGACCGCCAAGTCAAATTGTCTTGGCACAAAACGGCGCAGACCATGTTCTTTCGCTTGAACTTCGTTTTCAATTTGTGTCGCAATTCCAACATGACAGGTGTCTAGGTGACAGCCGCGGCAAGTGGTACATCCGATCGCAATCATCGAAAGGGTACCGAAACCGACACGGTTAGCGCCAAGAAGCATCACTTTTAATACGTCTTTCGCACTCTTAATACCGCCATCAGCCCAGATTTCAACTTTTTTCCGCAGCCCAGCTTCGAGTAAAGCATTATGCGCAGCCTTGACACCGATTTCGACTGGAAGGCCGACGTACTGAAGCGCATGAATCCGTGCAGCTCCCGTACCGCCGTCAAAACCGCTCAGTGTAATGATATCCGCACCAGCTTTGGCGATTCCAACTGCAATCGTGCCGATATTTGGAACTACAGGTACTTTAACAGCCACTTTCGCTTGATCATTGGCCGTTTTTAGTTCATGAATCATTTGCGCTAAGTCTTCAATCGAATAAATATCATGGTTATTGGAAGGTGAAATCAGATCAGACCCAATTGTTGCGTTTCTGGCCTCTGCAATTTTGGCTGTTACCTTGGAGCCTGGCAAATGTCCGCCTTCTCCAGGCTTCGCTCCCTGACCAATTTTAATTTCTAATAGATTAGAAGAATTGAGGAGCTCTGCATTTACACCAAAACGTCCAGAAGCTATTTGCTGTCCTCTCGTTTTTGGATATTTTCCGAGCATATCCTTTATTTCTCCGCCTTCACCATTCATGCTGACCATGTTTAAGCGGTCGGCACCTTCTGCATAAGCACGAAACGCAATTTCGTTTTGCGAACCGAATGACATCGATGCAATAACAAATGGCAGACTGTGATCCCCGACTGAAATGTTAACCTCAGACGGCTTGACCGCAGATTTTTCATTCTTTTTCAGTTCGGTTAAATGGCGAATGGTAGTTGGATTTTCTTGTTCTTGTTCATCCATTTTTTCGCGATAAGCTGTATAGTCACCTGTTTTAGCCACATCTCCAAGCGCCTTCCAAATCCGAGGGAAGAGGTGGAACGATTTGCCGATTCGGCTTGATTCTTCATGATAATCAATCGCACGCTGAATCGAGTCTTGTTTTAAAAAGTCAAAGTTATGTTTGACCTGATCAGATCCGAAAAAGTTAACAATCTGCAGCACATCAGCAACTTCATCATGAAGACCGATGCTAGAGAAGAGACGTCCGTAGCCTCTAAGCTCGTGTATTCCAATCGTTGAAATAACCTTTTCAATCCCTTTGTTGAGAGCTGAAAACAGATTCACTACAGGATGTGCTTCTCCGTCATACACCGTAGTGAACATATAATATGGGCTCACAGCATTAGCTCCTAGACCAAAGGCAATCATCAGGTCATGCAAAGATCGCATGGCAGCTGAGCGAACTAAAATAGAGCATTCTCTCCGTAATTTTTTCTTAACAAGTGCCTGGTGTACGGATGCGACGACCAAATGTGGGTCAATCCATAGGTTCCCGTCACGGTGAGCAGCCTTGTCATCAAGGATAATCAGGGTTTTTCCTTCCTTAACTGCTGCAATTACTTCTTCGTTAATCCGCTCAAGAGCTTGAGCAAGGTTCTCTTTCTCTGTAAAGGTTGTTGAAATCGAGTAGCTCAGCTTCTTGCTTTCAAAGAAATAAACGACTTGTTCAAAGCTCGGCTGTCCAACCATTGGGCTGGCTAAGCTGCCCATTTTTCCTTCGATTAAAATGGGACTGGCAAGCTGAACGATTTCTTCGATTTGTGTCCCGCCGCCAAGAGCAGGTCTTTTTCCTAAAATCGTTCTCGTTGAAAAGTGTTCCATTTCACGGTCGCGGTCAATCGCAGGGTTCGTAACAACCGCAACACTTTCTTTAATAAAATCTGCAAGATTTGAGCGGCTTGGATTCATGGCTGCGAGCGGTGCGTCATGTCCAAGGGAACGGATTGGTTCCGCTCCTTTTACAGCCATTTGTTCAAGCAGCTGAATATGTTCTCTTTCCCAGCCAAATGCGTTATATTGTCCATTTGTAATTTGGTTGTTTGACATTTCTACGATACGATATTCTGGCTGTTCGATTGAGGGAGGGAAAAGCTGTTTTCTGACCCCAGCAATCTCATGTCTGCTTATAAATCTGTTATAAACCTCTTGCTGATAGTCTTCCATAAAGTAAACCCGGATCTCTTCGCCATCCCATTTCAACCCTACTTTTTCACCAGGGCCTAATGGTTTCGGATCCTCTACATATTCAGAAGTCAGCATAATCCCTGGCTCAGATGAGAACAGATAGGAAGACTCAGTCGATAGCATCCACAAAGGTCTAAGACCAAGAGCATCAACACTAAATACAGCCTCATCCTTGTAGCGTGAAATAATCGCAGCTGGACCCTGGGCAAAATGTCCCCATGCCTCACGAATATACGTATATAAATCCTGCAAGTGATCTGGATAAGACTTGATCTCGTTAAGAATCGGCGGGAACGCAATATCGATAGCTTCGAATAAAGAATATCCATGCTGAAAAATGAAAGCCTCGATGGTTCTGTTTAAATTTTGGGAGTCACTTCCGCCGTCCACTAAAGGAACATCCAGCATACTGGCTTCGTCCTCAAGTTTTGAAATCGTATTAATTTCTCCATTATGTCCTAAAATACTGAAAGGCTGCACTCTAAAGAAGTTTGATAATGTATTAGTAGAATAACGGTTATGACCTAATGTCATCGTAGAGGCTATTAACGGACTGGAGATGTCTTTGAAATATTTAGCCAGTAAATCACCGGCTCCCATTACTTTATAAACAGCATGATGCTGGCTAAATGAAGCTACATGGACATTTTCATTTTTTTCAGCAGCAATAATAAAGTCAAAGATTTTTGCGTTATAGGCTTTTTCATCTGCCGCATCACCTAAAACAGCAATTTGCCAAAATACCGGGTTTTCTAAACGTGCGATTGGTCCTAAGGCTTCTTCTTTCACTTGATTCGCAGATTCATAGACTAGTTGGAAGCCGAATCCATCTAATAGCTGTTTTAACTGAGCAATATCTTGACTGTGATTTTGCCGGCTGATAAAAAAATGACCCACTGTAAAGGCTGGGTCATTAACGAGGGAAGGATCAGCGTTGTTTGCTTTAAGCTTTTCTTTCCATAATGATTTAGGGACGTCGATATGGATACCAACCCCGTCACCTTCGCCATTAATGAAACCAGCACGATGATTCATTGTAATTAGCGCATTGATACAATTCATAATATTTTCTTTTGTAGGGATTCGTTTTTTTTCAATTGAGGCTACAATTCCACATGCATCGTGTTCAGCATGATAATATTCGGAAAAATTCTTTGGACTCCATTTTTTCATTTGCATTGGCTAACTAAGGTTTACCTTAGCTGCCTTCACCTCCTTTAAAAACGTTTGTGGATAGAACATATGTAAGGGCATTCAAGATACAGGAGTGATACAGGAAAGAAAAGCTAAGTAGATGGAAAATTCAGAACGGTACCACTATCATATCATAAGAATTTTCTGAAATCAAATAATTATGCATATACTTGAATGGTAACTAGTACCACCAATGATGTAAACGCTTGCAAAAAATTAGATAAAATAAATACAGAGTGGAACAATATTCACCACTCTGTATAAATTTTCATTATTTCTTTAGTTGTGAAAAAGCATAATCTACTGCTTCTACCGTTTTTTCTACATCTTCTAAAGTATGCGCTGTGGTTAAAAACCATGCTTCGTATTTCGAAGGGGCCAAGTTAACTCCCTGGTTCAGCATTAATTTAAAAAATTTCGCAAACATTTCGCCGTCAGTTGCTTGAGCCTGATCGTAGTTTTCAACTTTTTGATCTGTAAAATAAACCGTTAGGGCACCCTTAAGGCGATTAATGGTAATCGCAGTCCCATGTTTCTTAGCTGCTTCCAAAATTCCGTTTTCAAGCACTGCGCCTAGCTGATCTAATTTTTCATAGACACCCTCTTGCTGTAACACCTCTAAACAAGCTATACCTGCTAGCATGGAGGCGGGGTTTCCGGCCATCGTTCCAGCTTGGTAAGCTGGGCCGAGAGGGGCAACCTCCTCCATAATTTCTTTTTTACCGCCATACGCACCGATTGGCAGCCCGCCGCCAATAATTTTTCCTAAAGCTGTCAGGTCAGGCGTAACCCCGAGCAAGTTTTGCGCTCCCCCGTACATGAAGCGGAAAGCTGTGATGACTTCATCATAAATGACCAGTGCACCGGCAGAGTGGGCTAACTCATTCACTTGTTCAAGAAAACCTGGTTTGGGCTCTACAATTCCAAAATTCCCTACGATTGGTTCAACTAATACAGCTGCGATTTGGTCGCCCCATTTGTCTAGTGCCTCTTTTAAAGGCTCAATTTCATTAAACGGAACCGTAATCACTTCTTGGGCTATACTTTTTGGCACACCAGCTGAGTCGGGCGTTCCTAAAGTAGAAGGGCCTGAACCTGCAGCTACGAGAACTAGGTCTGAGTGACCGTGGTAACAGCCGGCAAATTTAAGTATCTTATCTCTGCCTGTATAGGCACGAGCGACGCGAATCGTTGTCATTACTGCTTCTGTACCTGAATTAACGAAACGAACTTTATCTAAGGAAGGAATGGCTTCCTTTAACATTTTCGCAAACGTTACTTCATGTCTCGTCGGAGTCCCGTAAAGAACTCCTGTTTCTGCTGCCTTCGTAATTGCTTTTGTAATATGAGGGTGGGCGTGTCCGGCAATAATCGGTCCATACGCTGCTAAGTAGTCAATATATTTATTGCCGTCGACATCCCAAAAATAGGCGCCCTCTGCCCGCTCCATCGCAACAGGTGAGCCTCCTCCGACAGCCTTATAGGACCGTGACGGACTATTGACACCCCCAACAATATGTTCTAATGCTTCTTTATGTAATGTTTCAGATTGTGAAAAATTCAATGAAGACACTCCTCTAAGGTTTAATCTACTTTATTGTAGCATGCTAATCTTTCTTTCATAAAGAAACACGATTAAGTTAGAAAAAACCTAATTTTTAAAAGGATTACATAGCAGGATGAATAGTTGGGGGAGCCTGTCTCATATATTAGTAGAAAAAAGGTTTAGGTGAAGGCATGGTCATTGTATTTTTGATAATTATCATATTTATCCTGTCTTTAAGCCTGAGTGGGGTGGTAACGGATGACCGTTCCCGCAGACCTAAACTCAGCAGCTATACGCTTTATTATTTATCTGTGTATCTGACCGTATTAATAGGTTTTGCCTTGCTTTACCTTATCTTGACTTTAAATGGAATAACCGTGATTAAGGATTTAGAAAGCAGTAATTACTTTACGATGTTAACGGACTCTTTATATGTAAGCGGTGTGACGTTGTTTGCTGTCGGGTATGGCGACTTTGTTCCAATCGGAATCGGAAAGTTGATTGCAATCATTGAAGCTTTTACCGGTTATATGATCCCGACAAGTTTTGTTATAAAAGTAGTGCGGGAAGAGGCGCATCGGTCTTTCTACTAAAGCGGGAAGGTTGTTTTTCGCTGCGGCTTTCGTTACCCTAGAGCTAGTAGTAAAGTCAGTAAGGAGGAATCATAATGACTGCAGCAGTTGGAAAAAAAGCTCCGCAATTTGAACTAGTGGCCAGTAATGGTGAAACCGTAAAATTATCAGATTACAAGGGCAAATATGTCGTCGTTTATTTTTATCCGAAAGACATGACCCCAGGCTGTACAACCGAAGCCTGTGATTTTCGGGACTATCATAAAGAGTTTGAGGGATTAAACGCAGTGATTTTAGGAGTTAGCCCGGATCCTGTAAAATCTCACGAAAAATTTATAAAAAAACATGGTCTGCCTTTTTTGTTATTGGCGGATGAAAACCATAAAGTAGCAGAGGCTTACGATGTCTGGAAGCCAAAGAAAATGTTTGGCAAAGAATTTTTAGGGATTGAACGGTCTACCTTTATTATTGACCCTGAGGGTATATTGGTGAAGGAATTCCGCAAGGTGAAGGTAGCGGGGCATGTAGAAGAAGCGCTTGAGTTTATTAAGAGCCACAGTGATAAATAAAAATCGCCCATTTTTTAAAAAAGGGACAATTGTCCATGCCGATCCAGTCTTGTCAGAATAACTTGTATTAGGGCATACCTCCTCAATACTTCTCGGTCACGAGTCCACGCGGTGGACTCGCTTTTTTTTGTGTGTAAATAAAAGCGAAAGGCAAAAACTTTCTTTATTGACGGTGATTTTTTTAAGAAAAAACTAAAAATATAAAATATTTTATATTTTTTAAGGTGAACAAAGGATAAAATTCTATTAAATTTGAAAGCGTTTTCTTAAATAGGGAGGTTGCTATGAAAATGAAAAAATGGTTTATGGTTCTACTTTTAGGGGTGGCATTGTTAATGAGCGGATGCAGCAAAACTGCTGTCGGGGATGCTGATAGCGGACAATATCCGGATAAGCCGATTACATTGATTGTATCTTATGCGGCTGGCGGCGGAACGGATACGGGAGCCCGTATTTTACAGCAGTATTTAGAAAAGGAATTAGGGGTGGCGATTAAGATTGAGAACAAGCCAGGGGGTGCTGGCTGGATTGGCTGGTCAGAATTGGCGAAAGCAAAGCCTGATGGTTACACAATTGGATATATTAACTCTCCGAATATTATAACCGGGTATTTAGACCCGAAAAATAAACGTTCAGAAAATCTTGAGAGCTTCCAGTTTCTCGCCAATCATGTATTGGATCCAGGGGTAGTGGCGATTAAAACAGGGGAAACACGCTTTACTAATTTTGAAGAAATGATTGAATATGCCAAAGAGAATGAATTGACTGCAACTACATCCGGTTTCGGAAGTAATGACCATATGGCGATTTTAAAGATGAATGAATACTACGGTACAAAAATTACTCCTGTTCATACAAAAGGTGCGGCTGAAGGCTCTACTCAAGTACTTGGCGGACACGTTGATTTATTTGTAGCGAAAACGGGGGAAGCTGTGAATTTGCATAATAATGGTCAATTAGAAGCCATTGCCGTTTTCTCTGAGGAACGTTCTCCATTTTTAGAAGATGTCCCTACGACTGTGGAACTGGGATATGAAGATTTAATTTTCCGTTCCGCCCGCGGACTTGCCGCTCCAGCTGGATTGCCGGACGATAAGCTAAAAGTGTTAAGCGAAGCTCTTCAAAAGGCAATTGAAAATGAAGAACATGTGAAGGAGATGGGCGAACAAGGATTGCAAGTCCACTATTTAGATTCGGAAGGATACAAAGAAATGATGGTGGAAGACGAGGAAGACGTAAAGAGCTTAAGTGATTTGCTTGGCTATTAATTAGATGTTTTAACTTCCAAGGAGATGTTATAGATGGGAAAAGGTGTGCTTAATAGTATTCAAGTTTTGGAATTTACACATTGGCTGTCTGCTCCATATTGCGGAAATATCCTTTCAGATTTGGGAGCCAATGTGATTAAAATTGAACCGCCGTCAGGAGATCAGGTAAGGACAACGGGCTCTTATTTCGATAAAGGAGAAAGCTACCTTTATATTGCATACAATCACGGCAAAAAGGGAATATCCGTAAACTTGAAATCAAAGGGCGGGTTGGAAGCTGTCCGAAAACTCATCATGGAATCAGATGTCATCATTGAAAACTATCGCCCAGGTGTTATGGAAAAGTTGGGATTAGGTTATGAACAAGTCAAAGAAATCAATCCTCGTATCATTTATTTAAGTGTTTCAGCTTTCGGAGAAGAAGGAAAGTATAAGGACCGTCCAGGAATGGATCCAATTATCCAGGGGATGGGGGCAGTTATGAGTATGACTGCCAATGACAAACATTCTCCTCCTATTTTGCCGGGAGTACCAATTGCAGACAATACGACTGCCTTCGTTGGTTTTGGTGCTATTGCAGCAGCTCTATACGAACGAGAGATTAGCGGAGAAGGACAAAAAATTGAAATCAACTTAATTGATATGATGGTCCTTAATTTATCAACAAGGTTTGGACAATATATAGCAACTGGAGAAAATCCAATCCCAATGGGTAATCAGCATTCCCAGGTTGTTCCATACCAAGCATTTCCTACTGCGGATGGCTGGATTATGGCAGGAGCTCAAGCAGACCATGCATGGGAACCTTTCTGTCGGGCTGTTGGCCGTGAAGATTTGCTAATTGAGAAATATGACACTAATCATAAACGTGTTAATTGTAGAGAAGAACTAACTGCTGCATTGAATAAAACATTCAAGCAGAGAACTACAGACGAGTGGTGTGAAATATTTGAGCGCTGCAATGTCCTTCACGGACCGGTTTGGGGAATACATGAACTCGTTAACAGTGAGATTGTAAAGGAACATGGAGTGATAGTAAATACAGAGCATCCGCTTCTAGGTACCATTCCTGTTATTAAGGCGCCCATTAAATTTTCCCGATCTGAAGTGAAGGTCCAATCATCTTCCAATCTTTTAGGCGAACATTCAAGAGAGATATTGCAAAGTCTTGGTTACTCGGAAGAAGAGATAGACAAAATGATTTCGGAAGGAGTGGTCCGCTCATATGACCGACTTACTATTTGAGGTAGAAGGGAATATCGCAAAGATTACTCTGAACCGTCCGGAAAGCATGAATGCATTCAGTAAGGAAATGATTGATCTCTGGATAAAAGCATTAATCGAAATCCGGGATAACGATGACATCCATATCGGTATTGTTACCGGTAATGGACGTGCATTCTGTGCAGGCGGGGATGTTAAATCGATGATTAATAAGGAAGGATTCTTATCCAAAAAAGATACCGACGATATAGATTTTCGCAGTACTCCGCTTCATGTAAAAAATAGTCTATGGAAGAATATCCAGCGTATTCCTTTACTTATGGAAGAAATCGATAAGCCGATGATAGCTGTGATAAATGGCCATGCGATGGGAGCTGGCTTGGATATGGCATTGATGTGTGATATTCGAATTGCATCTGATCAAGCAAAGCTTGGCGAGACGTATATTAACGCGGGAATTGTTCCTGGAGACGGTGGAGGGTATTATCTCCCAAGAATCGTTGGATTGGATAAAGCTTTAGAAATGTTCTGGACCGCAAAAGTTTTAAGTGCAGATGAAGCTTTTGATTTGAAGCTCGTTAGCCATGTCGTTCCTCATAATCAATTGGAACGATTTACCAATGATATTTGCAACGTGATTTTATCAAAATCTCAAGAAGTGATTCAAATGACGAAGCGGATTGTAAAAGAATCACAGACAATGACACTCAAACAGTCCCTTGACTATGTATCTTCACAAATGGCAATCAGTGTTTTCCACGAGGGTCATGAACAGGCAATGAATGAATTATCTAAGAAATTCATAAAAGCATAATGGGATCTTTAGCTAAAGGGGATAACGTATGTATAATAACAAGCTAACTTCTTACGGTGATATCGGATTCAGTAAATTCATACGTAAGGCTTTCAATCGTCAGTTAGGGTTTTCAGTAGAAGATCAAAATAAACCGATTATCGGAATTTGCAATACGTATAGTGAAATCAACCGTTGTCATTCTCATTTAAAACCAATTGTAGAGGCTATTAAAAAAGGGGTGTTAATGGCGGGAGGAATCCCGCTTGAATTTCCAATCATTTCTCTGGGAGAAATTAATACATACCCAACCACCATGCTTTATCGGAATTTAGCTGCGATGGATACGGAAGAGATGATAAACGCACAGCCTATTGATGGGGTAGTATTGATTGGGGGCTGTGATAAGATGGCTCCCGCTTTACTAATGGGTGCGGCAAGTGCCGATATTCCTTCTATCCTCATTACAGGTGGACCGATGAATAATGGGGAATACCGTGGCCGTACTTTAGGTGCCTGTTCGGATTGCCGCTATTTTTGGCAGGAGTATAGAGCAAATGCCATCGATGAACAACAGTTAATGGAAATTAATGAAAAATTGGCTCCAACAGCTGGTCATTGTATGGTAATGGGCAGTGCAAGTTCAATTGCAGTTTGTACGGAAACGATGGGCTTGATGCTGCCAGGAGGTGCCTCCATTCCTGCTACTCATAATGAACGCCTGCAACACAGCATAGAAACTGGAAAGGCAATTGTCCGCTTAGTAGAAGAAGGAAAAAAGTTTTCTGATATTGTTACGGAAAATTCGATTCGAAATGCGATCACTGCATTAATGGCAATCGGGGGATCCACAAATACAATTATTCATTTAATTGCTATTGCTAGACGTCTTGGCTTTAGCATTACCTTAAAGGATTTTGATGAAATCAGTCAAAATACCCCTTTGATTGCCAATATCCGTCCGGCAGGCAAGTATCAGATGGAGGATTTTCATAAAGCCGGGGGAGTGCCGGTTTTATTGAAAGAGCTACAGCCGTATTTATACTTGGACGAGCAGACTGTAACAGGCAAGACATTGAGGGAAAATCTTTCACAGGTATCCCGTATCAAAGAATATGAGGATATTATCCGAACAGAGGAAAAAGCATTGTCAAAAAGCGGAGGACTGGCAGTGCTTTATGGATCGCTTGCTCCAAGAGGGGCCATTGTCAAGCATTCAACTGCCTCCATTCCTTACCATAAAGGTCGTGCACTGGTATTTGAGAACATCCACGATATGGATAAGAGAATTGATGACCCTGATTTAGATGTGGATAAGGATACGATAATGGTATTAAAAAATATTGGTCCCATAGGTGCCCCAGGCATGCCGGAAGCGGGTTATATTCCGATACCTAAAAAACTATTAGCTGAAGGTGTCAAGGATATGGTGCGTATATCTGATGGACGAATGAGCGGAACTGCTTTCGGAACGGTGATTTTGCATGTTTCTCCAGAGGCAGCTGCAGGGGGGCCATTAAATTATGTATTAGATGGAGATATCATTGAATTTGACCTTGAAAATAGAGAATTGAATCTTTTAGTTTCCGAGGAAGAGATAGAAAAACGGAAAAGAGAGATCCCTGTAAAACCTCAGAAACCAGAGAGAGGTTATCAAAAAATGTTTGTTGAAAATGTCCTTCAAGCAGATGAAGGCTGCGATTTCAAGTTTTTGTGATATCTTCTCCATCCGCAATTCTTTGAAGGGAATCGAAATCTAATATTGTATACTGCTGTTTCCGTTTTTCTATAATCCCTGCTTCAATAAGCTTTTTCAAATGATTTGACACAGTGACAAGTGTAGTTCCAATCAATTCGGCAAATTCCCGCTGTGTAATCTTGTAATCAATGAGGATTGCACCATTTTTTTTCGGTTTGCCATAGGTCTCGCTAATTTCAATTAGTGCCCTGGCTAAGCGATTATAAGAATGGTTAAAGGATAAATCCAAAGCGTGATTCGTCAATATACGAATCCGCATGCTCATGATTTTAAATACCTGCAGCATCAATTGGTCATTCTGCATCACTTTTTGAATAAATTCTTCCTTACTGAATTTGAATAAAAGGCATTTTGAAACAGTAGTAGCATTAAACATATACTCCGCGTGAAACACGGAAGAGGTTCCAACAATACTGTTTTTTCCCAAGTAACCTACAGTTTTTTCATTTCCTTCGGTGTTGGTGATGGAAAGCTTGACTTTACCGGATTTAATAAGAAACACTGTTTTCATTTTTTCACCGGCTAAGAACAGTGTCTCGCCTTTTTTATATTCGCTGTATTGTTTCCCTCCTTCAATTAACAGTCTCCAATCATACGGAGAGTTTTCAATCCAGAAGGAGGGGAGCATTATCGGTTCCTTCATGTCTGGCACCTTCTATCTTGAATAGTTGTTTTTTAGCTGACTGCTGCCGAATTGGATGGATTATATGCTTGAAACCAAGCAGTCAGTCAGAACCAACATTTTTTGAAAATTCTTGATAGTCAATTAACTATATCATTCAGAATATACTAATCTTTCGTTCGAGAAAAGTTTTTTAAGAAATGAAAGCGTTTTATCCAATTAGAAAAATAGCAGGTTGAAAAATGAACCCTGATATTTCAATAGTTAAAAATGCATTTATGGGCAGTGCTTTTATAAATAAACCTTCGTTTATTTACAGATTAGAAGGGAAGTGAACGATCATGAAGAATCTTGGCGTTTGGATTGGAATCGTTATTCTTTTATTTGGCGCAACTATCTTTTGGCAATCACTATCATTTGATATTTACAGTGAAATTGGACCGGGTCCTGGTTTATTTCCAATGATTTTGAGCGCTTCACTCATTGTCCTATCTGTCTTTTATATCATTAGTTCCATGAGGAAGAATCGGATTATGGCTGGTGACGTCTTACCAAAAGGAAAGTCAGCATGGAAAGTTTTACGGATTGTATTGGCAGTCGTATTGTTTATTATTTTCGCACCTTACACAGGTTTTTCGATTGCAAGTATGGTCGTTCTGCTCATAGTGTTTTTAGGTGAAATGAAATGGTATTCAGCAGTTTCCATTTCATTGGTTACTACAACGGCCGTATTTATCATATTTAATCATTTATTGGGTGTCCCATTACCCCTAAATTCATTCGGCTGGTAAGGAGGGAGTAACATGGAAACTATCGAATATCTGTTTTCAGGTTTTGCTGCTGCTATGACAGGGTGGAACTTATTATACTGTTTGATAGGCGTTACAGTAGGGATGCTTGTCGGTATACTCCCAGGGTTGGGACCGAGTGCAGGAACTGCCATCCTGATCCCGCTTACGATCGGGATGGAGCCAATTTCAGCAATAGTTATGCTTGCAGGCATATATTATGGAGCGATGTACGGTGGAACCATTACTTCTGTATTGATCAATACACCAGGAGAAGCAGCCTCTGTTGTAACAGCATTTGACGGGTATCCTATGGCGAAACAAGGGAGGGCTGGTGCAGCCCTGGGAACAGCTGCAATCGGTTCCTTTATAGGAGGAATAGTCGCCATAATTGGTCTTGTACTTGTCGGACCTGCTTTGGCAAAATTCGCACTTAACTTCGGACCTCCTGAATATTTCGCACTCATGCTATTTGGGGCGACAATGGTCATTGGACTGATGGGAAAGTCACTTCTAAGAGGTGCCATAGCTGCGATAATTGGTCTTACTCTAGCAACAGTGGGAATGGATCCGGTAACCGGGATGGTCCGTTTTTCATTTGGACAAATTAATCTGATGGAAGGATTCGACTTTGTCACAATTGCAATGGGATTATTCGGACTTTCGGAAATTCTCCTAAGTGCTGAGCGCTACTTAAAAGCGGAGAAACCACCGAAGCTTCAAGGATTACTGCCAAAGAAAGAGGAATGGAAACCGACGATGCTAGCAATAACTCGCGGAACGGGTATTGGTTTTGGGATAGGTTTGATTCCGGGGACAAATTCCGTAATTCCGCCGCTTATTTCTTACTCGGTGGAAAAGAAACTGGCGAAGGATCCATCAAGGTTCGGGAATGGAGCGATTGAAGGGGTAGCAGGTCCAGAAACAGCAAATAACGCATATTCTGGTGCTGCTCTTATACCATTATTCACTCTTGGTTTGCCCAGTTCGCCTACTATTGCAATCCTGCTCGGTGCATTTATCATGCACGGTTTGACACCAGGACCTTCTTTATTCTCTGAAAGTCCGGATTTCGTATGGGCTGTTATTGCAAGCATGTTTATCGGAAACTTGTTGCTGCTCATTATGAATTTGCCGTTGGCAGGCATCTGGGCTAACATCACACGTGTACCGTTTAAAATCTTGTTTCCGATTATCCTGATTGTTCTAATCACTGGAACCTATACGATTAATAATAGCCTGTTTGATGTAGGTGTCATGTTAATGTTTGGAGTTATCGGATATCTATTTAAGAAAGTGGACATTCCGCTTGCACCATTGGTATTGATGTTCGTATTAGGTCAGCTTATGGAGGATGCTCTTTTGCAGTCATTGACCATTACAGGTGGAGATTTCTTTTCACTATTCACACGACCGATTGCAGGAACACTATTTGTCCTATCCATTATTGTGTTGGCTTTGAGCACCTACGCGGAACTAACCAAGAAAAAAGGGATGTTTGCTGACGACTTAGATATGTAGGAAATTAAAAATTCAGCAGTCTTGTTGGGCTGCTGAATTTTTTAGTAGACATTGGAGAGCTTGACTTAACGTCTCAAAATCTCTCCCTAGTTACTCGTTTCAATGATAAAATAATTGAAAAGACTTCAAAAAGGGGGATGATCGCAGTGAAAATCGTTTCTTCCATCCTGCCTCCTGCAGAGTTGCAAGAACTGGTTCGCCAACTTTTCCCTGACGATGAGTTTATTTTTAACAAGGGCCTGAAGGGAGAAATTTATAACGAATTTATAGACGCAGAGATTTTCATTACATATGGGGAAGACTTAACTGCCGAAGATATTGAAAAAGCCAAACATTTAAAATGGATATCCGTCATGTCTGCCGGAGTAGAGAAATTACCTTTTGAAGCGATTCAGGCAAGGGATATCGTCGTTACAAACGCCAGAGGTGTCCATCAAATTCCGATGGCTGAATACACACTAGGACTAATGCTGCGGCATGCTAAACGATTTGACCGTTTTCTTGATGAGCAAAAGGAGAGCAACTGGAACCGCGGGATTCGAACAGAGGAATTACACGGGGCTACTGTTTTAATACTGGGTGCTGGTGCAATTGGCGGTGAAATAGCCAAGCGCTGTCAATTATTTGGAATGCATACCATCGGAGTCAAAACGACAGGAAGAGCAGCCGAAAATTTTAATGAAATGTACAGTATTGAATCATGGGAAGAACCGCTGCGGCAAGCTGATTATATTGTTTCTGTGTTGCCGAGTCTTGAATCAACCACCCATATGCTGCAAAAGAAGCATTTTGAATTAATGAAGGAAAGTGCTGTCTTTATTAATATTGGGCGAGGCGATCTTGTGGAAACTGACGTTCTAATAAAAGCCCTGCAGGAACAAGACATTGCACATGCTTATTTGGATGTATTAGAACAAGAACCGCTTCCGGAAGACCACCCTTTATGGACAATGGAGAATGTGACGATCACCCCGCATATCTCCGGGAAGAGCAAGCGCTATTTGCCTCGCGCTTTTGACATTTTTTCGCATAATCTTCATATATATAAAGGAGTACCTGGCGAAATGAAAAATGTGATCCAATTGGACAGGAGGTACTAAGCGTGAAAATTTATACCAAATCAGGGGATAAGGGAACGACCTCGCTTGTTTACGGACAACGGGTTTCAAAAGCGGATATCCGTGTAGAAGCATACGGTACCTGTGACGAAGCAAACTCATTCATTGGCCAAGGTGTCAGTCTTTTACAAGAAGTCACTTTTGAAGGGAAAGACGAACTTTTGCGTATACTACATACTGTACAGACGATTCTTTTCCACGTCGGAGCAGAACTGGCGACTCCTGCTGGAAAAGAGGTAAAGTGGAAATTAGCTCCTCAATATATAGAGGAGCTAGAGGAAAGTATCGATACATTAGATACTTCTTTAACCCCTTTAAAAAATTTCATTTTACCGGGCGGTCATCCCGCCGGGGCCAGCTTTCATGTAGCAAGAACAGTCGTACGAAGGGCTGAACGTCTCGCTGTCAGAATCGGGGATGACGTAAATCCGCTTGTATTATCGTATTTAAATCGATTATCAGATTTTCTTTTTGTAGCAGCCCGTTATGTAAATGCAAATGCGGGATGCTTGGAAAAGAATCTGCATGAAGTTTAATTTTAGGCATTCAACTATGCTAGTTATTGACAATAAGTCTAAACTCCTAGTACACTAATTATAACGATTATAATCTGATAATACTTTTCGAGAAAGAAGGTGCATGACGGTGACCCAAATTCAACTTAAAGAGGCTATATCTGCTTTAAAAGAAACCGGTGTCCGGATCACACCACAACGTCATGCGATATTGGAGTACTTAATTCAATCGATGAGTCATCCTACTGCTGATGATATCTATAAAGCGCTTGAGGGAAAGTTCCCAAATATGAGCGTAGCCACAGTTTACAATAACTTACGTGTATTTAAAGATGTGGGGTTAGTGAAAGAACTAACGTATGGAGATTCATCCAGTAGATTTGATCTTGTAACTACAGATCATTACCATGCTATTTGTGAGAGCTGTGGGAAGATTGTAGATTTCCATTATCCAGGTTTAGATGAAGTCGAGCAGTTTGCTTCACATGTAACTGGATTTAAAGTAACTCATCATCGCATGGAGATTTACGGAACTTGTGATGACTGCAGCAAAAAAGAAACACATTAAGAAAAATGAGAAAAGGTTACTCGATCGAGTAACCTTTTTGTTTTAAACAAAAAACAAGATAAACCCTTCTCCGTGTTTACCTTGTTTAGCTTTATTTATAACTCTTTAGATTTTCTTTTATTGTTATAACCCTCATTAAATTCTTTGCCTTCTAAAGCGGGATCCAGAGTCAGCGGCTCATTACAGTACATACATATATCGACTCTTCCAAGGATCTTTGTGATTTTTCCGCAGGTCGGACAGGTAACCTGAACCGCTTTTGTTGATAGCATCCCAATCCAAAAATAAACTACCGTGCTGGCAATAATGAATAAAAGACCCAGCAGCATAAAAATCGTCATGATAATGGGTTTAGTACGAAAAAAAATGCCAAAGTACATGACAATGAAGCCCACGAATATTAAACTTAATGCGAATGTACGGATTTTATTAATCTTACTTGAGTATTTAAGCATAAAAATTGTCCCTCCTACGGTACAATATACCATACTTTTTAATCTTCTAATAATACATGACAGAAAATAGATTCATGGTAGGATAGAGGAGGACTTTTGAATTAATTGTAGAAATAAATGTTATTAACCAATTGGAGGAGAGAACATGGAAGATATCCTTCGACCCATATATCAGGAAAGAGCAAGTCAGCCTGGCACATTAGGTGTTATCCTTATAGAGAAAAGTCATAAATCCAGCGCCATTACCGACACATTCGACGCTGTATTATTAGTCGTAACAAATGATGAGTCTCAAAAAGTATTTATCAAACACTATGCATATGAAAATAAAAAAGCGGCCCTGCACATAGTGAGTGAAACACAGCTTCGCGAATGGATCATGTACGGAACCAATCGAAAAATCTTTGAATGGCTGTATAATGGAAAAATTTTATTTGACCGCAATGAGTTTATGAACCAGCTAAAAGAAGAAATTAGGGACTTTCCGTTTTACGGCAGAAAAATAAAAATGGGATTAGAATTTGCCAAGCTCATCCGCCGCTATATGGACGGAAAGTCTTTCTTTGAAAATCATCATTATTTAGACGCATATAATCATGTTGTTCACTCTTTGCATCATTTAGGGAGATTAGCGGTAATCGAAAATGGCTTTCATCCGGAAATAACAGTATGGAACCAGGTGAAGCAAATTGAACCTGAAATTTATAAGCTTTATGAAGAGCTTGTAACTAGTGAAGAGACGTTGGATAAAAGATTAGAGCTTTTATTCCTTGCCAGTGAGTTCTTAATTCACTCCAAAACTGAGATTGGTGCAGGTCATTTGTTAGAAATCTTAAAGGAAAAAGAATATTGGCAGTTTCAAGAGATTCTCACTCACCCTGAACTTGATATGTATTCTGTTGATTTAGGGATGCTGATTGAATATTTAGTTGAACGAAAAGTGATTAAAGTGGTTGAAAAAGAAACCAAAGGACCGGGATTGTTCCACCGATTCTATGCCTATCCTTCAGGATTATAAAAAAGAATAACGCAGAGATTATAAGGGTGAAAATCTCTGCGTATATTTTTTTGAAAAAATGGTTGACTGTTTAGGTGTTATCTTGATATAGTATTAAACGTCGCTGTTGCGACTTCTAAGCAAGAAATTCAGGTTAAAAATTTATATTGACACTCTTGGTTAAGGGTGTTATGATATAAAGGTCGCTGTTTTAAAGTGACGAACCAAAAATGCTCTTGCATCATAACATTTTTTTGAAGCAAGAAAGCATTAAAATAAAAATTACTATTGACACTCATTAACTTGTGTGTTAAAATAGTAATCTTGCTCCTTGAAAACTGAACAAAGAAAAGCGTCAACGTTAATTCTATTTTTTTAAGAGCTATATCAAACACTTTTATGGAGAGTTTGATCCTGGCTCAGGACGAACGCTGGCGGCGTGCCTAATACATGCAAGTCGAGCGGACCTGAGGGAGCTTGCTCCCAAAGGTTAGCGGCGGACGGGTGAGTAACACGTGGATAACCTGCCTGTAAGACTGGGATAACTCCGGGAAACCGGGGCTAATACCGGATAGGATTTCGGTTCGCATGAACCGAA
>NZ_JAKZKT010000033.1 GCF_022808645.1 Bacillus litorisediminis | reverse complement strand
CGTACTAAATGATCTTGTGGTACTAGTTGGTCAATCGCGATCACTTCTAATTGGTCTCTTTCAATATTATTGTTTCTCGTCATCATAATCCATCACCTCTAGATATCTCATTATAAATATTGTAAATGAAAAAAGACTGTAGGCAAACTCGATATTATCGAGTTTGTCTACAGTCTGACACCACCTTTCATTTATAGAAAGGTGGTGTGATTTTTATGCATCTTTAAATTGTTTTTGATTCAAATAAAGGAAAGCTAATGCCAACGCTCCGACTAGCCAGAATACCACATTTAACCTTGGGATAAACATGAGGTTGTTCGACAAGTTTTGTACCATGAAGGTGGTGCTTCCAACAAATAGCCCGGCTGCGATGACCTTTCCTTTTAGATCCGGCTGCTTAAAGAATAAGCGCAGGATATAAAGGAAGAAGATCACGTAGATGGACATGAAGGTTAGAATACCGATTGTACCGCCTTCGGCCATTACCTTGAGATAAGAGTTGTGGACTGAATAGGTTTCGTGGCCAATATAGAGCTCCGGATATTTGTCAGTGAAGTCGCTATACCGATCGTAGTAGTTCCCAATCCCGACTCCGAGAATTGGGTTGTCTCTGAACATAAACCATCCTGTTTTCCAGAGGGTTGTACGGGAAACAACGGCTCTTTCGGTTGTTTCATCTTCTTTATCTTGTTCCTGATCCTCTGGATCCTCTCCTTCTTCTCCTGGTTCTTCTGGCGCTGCGACTTCCCAATTAGGAAAGACTAGCTTTTGCATTGCATAAATCGCAGAATTTGTTCTAGATTGAACATCTGGCATGAAATAAACCGAAACAATTAACACGGTAAATGCAATTAACATATGCGGCTTGAAAAAGCCTTTCAGGAATCTCTTTGGCATGAAGAGAATCGTTAAGAAGAATGCACAGAACATTGTAACCCAAGCGGCACGTGTATAGGTAAAGATTAGGTTAATGACATAAATGGCAAAGAATCCAAAATACAAGAACTGCCATTTTTTCTGTTGGAAATATACAACACTTAATAATACAAGTGTTGGAATCACGTAATTAAGGAAAGAAGAGAAGTAATTTGGGTTCTCTAGCGTTCCATCAACGCGTCCTTTTGCTTCTTGAAGAGCGTATAGTCCTGCCTTATTTAAGGAAATATCAAACACATATTGAATGATCCCAAAAAATCCGATTAATAAGGCTGTTGCTCCGAATACTTTTGCAAAAGTAAAATATTGTTCTTTTGAAAATTTTACTTTTACTACAATTGTAAATAGGAAAACATACGATAGGAATCGCAAAATTTCCATAATCGCCGGGGCCATGTATTCTGCTTTGATTAACGAAAGCAGGGATGCGACAAAGAAGGAAATAAATGCGATTAAAATCGGCATGACCGGAAAGGTATTAAGCTGTATATTTTTCTTCCAATAATCATATGCTGCTGCCAGCACTAGCAATGGAATGAGAATAATTTCGATACTAATTGGGATTGGTCCCAGATATTCTTTCCAATATACTATTGGAACCAGGCAAAGCATGGCTATTACAACGTAATACGTTAGGCTGTTTTTAGTTTCAATCATAATCTGTAGGTTCCCCTTTTTAGTTTCACAGTACGTTCATTACAATAATAAAAATTTTTATGTAGGGCAATGAATATTTTTTCCATTTTAAACCCTAGGACAAATTTGTACGATCTATTGCTTCAGTAATTTACTGTAGGTTTCGGTTGTAAGTTTAACTAAGTTATCTAATGAAAAGTTTTCCTCGGCATGCTTGCGAAGGGATTTTCCCTTCTCTTGTAGCATTCCTTTTTCCCATGATTCATACGCAAAATTTATTGCTCTTTCATAAGCGGCTTGGTCACCAACTGGCACAACCCAGCCCATGTCAGGCTCCAAAACTAATTCTTTTACCCCGCCAACATCAGTTGTGATGACTGGTACCTCTTGATTAGCAGCCTCCAGCAGGGAAAGCGGAAAGCTTTCACTTTCAGATGCGAGTAATGCAACATCAGAAATTGAATACAAGTCGGCCACATCTTTGCGGAAGCCTAGCATCAAGACTTGAGATTGTAGGTTTAATTGTTTAATTTTTTCGTCAATCTCCTGTCTGTTCGGGCCGTCTCCGATAAGGAGCAGCTTTACTCGAGGATTGTTTAAGTTATGGAGTGCATTTAACACGAGGTTATGTCCTTTTACGGGATGAAGTCTTGCAATAAAGGCCATAATAAAATCCTCTTGAGATAATCCAAGGTCCTCACGGAGTGGATCAGCTTGAGGCACTGGGGATGTAAAATCAATCCCATTGTAAATGGTTTGAATTTTTTCTCCTCTAATCCCAATCTCCATTAGGTTTTGTTTGAATCTCTCTGAAACCGCGAAGAAGTAATGAATTTTTTGATAGGACCAAAGATTAAGCTTTGTGAATAGCTTGCCCTTTAGACCGCCTTTCATGAAATCAAGCTTTGGATCACTGTGGATGGTAGTGACCCAGCGGCAATTGGTTTTTCCAATCATAAGGGTTGTAAGAAAGTTTGCACGCGGTCCATGAGTATGAAGGATGTCAAAGGCTTCTTTATTTATAAACGAAGCAAGCTGATGCAACACCGACAAATCATAACGCGATTTTTGCCGGAATACCTCTACCCGTATTCCCGCATCTTTTGCTTCCTGTGAAAGAGCTCCTTCCTGGAAGACGGCTAGACATATTTGTTCTTTTGGAAACTTTGCGAGGAGTGTCACGACATGCTTACGGGAGCCGCCGGTTTCTCCGCCGCTGATTAAGTGCAAAATTTTCATCTAGCCTGATCCTTTCTAGTAAATAGGACTTTAAACAGGAATTTGGGAAGTGCGAGCTGGCGCTTGAAACGCTTGGGTTCTTTCATGAGCCGGTAGAGCCATTCAAGACCGAGTTTGCGAAACCCTTCTGGCGCTCTTTGTACGTGGCCAGCATATACATCAAAGCTACCGCCAACTCCTTGGAATACTTTCACATTGAGCCGAGGCATGTTTTCACGAATCCAGAGCTCTTGTCTCGGACTTCCTAAAGCAACAAATAAGATATCGGCACCTGATGCATTGATTTTTTCCACAAGTGCTTCTTGGTCTTGGACGTATCCATTCTCGTATCCTGCTAATTGAATGGCAGGATGCTTGATTTGGATATTGGCAGCTGCCTTGCTTACGACCTCTTCTTTTGCCCCATAAAGAAAGACTTTGTACCCTTCCTGCTCCGCCATTAAGAGAAGGCGCTCCATCATGTCCACACCTGTGACTCTTGATTGGATGTCGCCTCCTTTTAATTTTGAAGCCAGCAAGATTCCGACTCCATCAGGAATCTGGAAAGTAGAGCCATTAATCAGCTCTTTTAGCTGCGGATTATTTTGAGCAGCCATTACTTTTTCAGGATTGACAGCAATAATGGTTGATTGTTCCCCAGAGTGAATCCTTGATTTTAGTGTTTCAACAATCTCCTCATAAGAAAGAGGTGATACATCCACACCAAAATAGGTCTCCTTTTTCATGCTATTCTCCCCTTACTCTTGAATTGCTTTTAGATGAGACAGATTTCCTAACCGGTAAATCGTTACTCCTTCAATCTCATTCACACAATTCTTCGTATCAAAGATAACTGGAGTCTTCATTTCTCTCTTTAAGACTTCGCCATCAATGTTTTTAAACTCATTATGGTCAGCCAGCACAACGATAAGATGCGCATCTTTGATGGCATCCTCAAAGCTGTACAGCGGGAATGATACCTGCTCTTCCCGAACATGCGGGTCATGAGCCACCACATTCAGTTTTGGATGCTTGTGAAGTGATTCCGCAATATCGAGTGCCGGACTTTCACGCACATCATCTATATTTCCTTTATACGTCAAACCAAACAAGGCAATTTTTGGATTTGATAATTCAGACGTTAACCGCTCGATTTGCGTTTCAACGTAGTGCGGCATCGAGTTATTAATTTTTCTCGCTGTTTGAATCAGCGGAGACTCTTCCTGCGCTTTTTCAACAATAAAGTAAGGGTCAACCGCTAGACAATGTCCGCCTACACCGGGACCTGGCAAATGGATATTTACACGCGGATGGCGGTTAGCGAGCGCGATAACTGAATGAGCGTCTACGCCGAGTTTCGCAGAAATTTTCACTAGCTCGTTAGCAAGGGCAATGTTCACATCACGGAATGTGTTTTCCATCAGCTTAGACATTTCGGCTGTAACTGCTTCGGTTTCCATGACATCGCCTTTGACAACAGCACGATACACGTCTGCAGCTTGTTTCGCAGCTTCAGGTGTAATACCGCCGACAATGCGAGTGTTTTCAATGAGCTCTCTTAGGATTTGTCCTGGAAGAACACGTTCCGGACAGTGTGCGATGGCCACGTCCTTGTATGGATCGAGTCCAGCTTCTTTAATGATTGGTGCGACTAGATCATCCATTGTTCTTGGAGGAATGGTGGATTCAACAATCAGAACATTTCCTTTTTGAATAAATGGAGTGATCGATTGCACCGCATCTCTTACATAATCCACGTTGGCAGTTTGATCTGGGTGGATTGGTGTTGGCACTGCCACGATATATACGTCTGCTGGTTCTGGTGTAAGAGAAGCACGAAGCTTTCCTGCTTTTACAACTCTCTCAACGACTTCAGGCAGACCAGGTTCTTCAATATGAATTTTTCCATTATTTAAAGAATCAACGACTTTTTGATTAACATCGACGCCGACCACTTCAAAGCCTGCTTGGGCGAAGATGGCGGATGTAGGAAGACCAATGTATCCTAATCCAACGACACATATTTTTTTCATTAAAAAAAGACCTCGCTTTTTTTGATTTCTAGGTGGGGGTTCTCAGGTGTTTGGATGCAGGTCAAATTCGCGCATGATTTTTTTATACAATACGCAGGATCGATTCTGTTTCTGACCCTTTCACCTTTTCCCACATTCTGATATGAAATTAATTCTCACCTAGTATATCATGTCAAAATTCGACTTGCATTAGTTTTCATTGTTGTTTACTTAGGGTAATGATAAAATATAGCATGAATTTTGTTGGAATGCCTTGTGAGAGGGGGATTGATCCTATGGTTCTTATATTCCCTTCCTATATAATAGGGTAAACCTTGTAAGACTGCAAAAGGAGGAGCATCCTTGAAATTTGTTATTTCTGGCTTTTACGGCCTTGGAAACACTGGTGATGAAGCAATTTTAGAAGCAATTATTGACAATTTACGCACAAATTTTGATAATCCAGAAATTACCGTTTTTTCTTTATCTCCAGAGAAGACGGCAAAGGAACATAATGTCCGTTCCGTTTACCGTGCGTGGCGGCGGGAAAATAAAGAGAAAGTTCGCGAGCTTAGATCGGCTGATTTATTGATTAGCGGTGGAGGTGGACTTCTACAGGATACGTATCCTACCAAGTTTTTGTTCGGACCTCTTCCCTATTATTTGCTAATTGTTTTACTGGCAAAGCTTTGCGGAACAAAAGTAATGTTTTTCTCACAGGGAGTCGGACCGGTCAATTCCCGCTGGGGCAAGTTTTTAATGAAGCTTGCGAATTTAGCTGATTTTATCACGGTACGTGATGAGTATTCGAAGGAGCTTCTGCATAAGCTTGGCGTTACAAAGCCTGAGACGGTAGTCACATCAGATATTGTATTCGCGTTTCAGCCGAAGGAAGATAAAGCCTGTGTGGAGTCTTTGCCGTTGAAGGGCAATGAGCGGCTGATTGCTGTTTCCGTGCGGCCATGGCTCGGACGAACCAAACAGTTTGAGCAAATGGCTGTCATTTTGGATGAGCTGATTGAGAAAAAGGGAGTCACCCCTGTCTTTGTTCCGATGGAAGGACATCATGATGAAAAGGCAAGCAAAGATGTGATGGCTCATATGAAGCATGCTGATCAGTGCTTGCTGCTTGGCAATGATTTCACGCCGAACCAATATTTACAGTTTATCGGGCAGTGTGAAATGACGATTGGTATGCGTCTGCATGCGTTGATTTTCTCGACTTTGATGGGAGTTCCGCATATCGGGTTAAGCTATGATAAGAAGGTCGAAAGCTTGCTGAAGCGTAACGGAATGTGGGAAGTTTCGTCTGTATTAGAGGAAGTCGATGAGAAAGTCATGGTTGATAATGCGTTGAAGATCTTGGACAACCATGAACATTACGCTCATATTGTAAGGACGAACGCGGATGAGCTAAAGAAAGAAGCGTTGAAAAATATAGAGTTGCTGAAGGAGAATTTTGTCCGGGACTGATTCAGGTTAACTGTGGCTCAGTTCTGTTATCGGGTTTTGAGTTCGTTAATCCGTGTGCTGAGTTCGGTTATCAGCATTTGAATGCGGTTATGTGAGCTCTAAGTTCGTTTTCCTAGTGCTGAGTTCAGTTATTTGAGATCTAAGTTCGGTTAACGATGCCCTGAGTTTGATTATCTGACTCTAAGTTCGTTTAACCGGCACTGAGTTCGCTTATTTTAAGGGGTTTAGTTAAAAAATTAGACAAATCCCCTACCCAAGGAGGTAATACTCATGAAAATATTAATTGCGACGGCATATGATTATCCTCATGCGGGAGGTCTCTCCACTCATGTGACAACGCTAAAGGCTGGACTTGAGTCACTTGGCCATGAGGTGGATGTTTTATCGTTTTCGGATATCCCTTCACCCGTTCGAAAGCTTTATGCACAAGGGCCATCCTTTGTATTGAATAAAATCAAAAAAGGCAAAGGCATTGTCTGGAGTCATAATGTCAGAAAGCGCCTGCTTCAAGGGCTGATTAATAAAAATAAAGAAAAGCAATATGACTTGATTAATGCACAGGATCCTTTTACAACATTAGCAGCACTAGAAACAGGAATTCCTACCGTTTCCACTGTGCACGGCTATATGACGTTTGAATCGGTCAGTAAAGGATCAATGGATGAACACAGCCCTGAAGCTGATTATATGAAGGAAGTTGAAGTTCGTTCCTATAAAGGAACCCGGGCCATCATTACGGTGGACCAGCGCTTAAAAGAATACGTTAAAGAAGTTTCTGGTGTAGAAGCTACAGCCATTCGGAACTTTATTGATATTCATCAGTTTAAGCCTGATCAAGCTAAACGAGATGAGTACCGAAAGAAATACGGAATTGATTTAAATAAGAAGGTTTTATTTGTTCCTCGCCGTTTGACGAAGAAAAATGGAGTTATATATCCGGCACTTGCGTTACCTGCTGTTTTGAAAGCACACCCTGATACTCAATTGATTTATGCCGGCAGCGGTGAAGCCATGAGTGAAATTCAAAGCATCGTGGCAAGAGAAGGTCTTGAACAGCATGTTACCTTATTAGGTGCGGTTCCTCATGATACAGTGAAAGAGTACTATGCACTGTCCGATGTTGTGTTAGTACCAAGCGTACACTCTGCGGGTGTTGAGGAAGCTACATCGATTTCTGCTCTGGAAGCAATGGGATCGGGCTCTCCATTAGTAGCGTGTGCAGTAGGAGGACTAAAAGAAATCGTCAATCACAGAGAAGACGGTCTTTTAGTTGAAGAAAAAAATGTTGAACAACTGGCTGAAGCCATTGTAGCGCTGCTCAACAACCCTGAACTTGGCCAAGAGCTAGCTCAAAAGGCCCGTGCTAAAATTGAGCGTGAGTATTCTCACCTGGCTGCAGCTAAAAAATATGAAGAGATTTATAAAAATGCTTTAAACGTTTAAAGCCATTGGGGGTCTGGCCCCCTTTTTTCATTAATATTAAAGAAGGTGACGGCGATGGCAAATCTGAAGAAGGCTGCCATTTGGATCACCCTGTTAGCGATTGTTTTGAAGCTATCGGGTTTTTTACGGGAAGGTATCGTAGCTCATCAGTTTGGTGCAAGTGACTACACTGACGGCTATAAGCTTGCCTTTACGTTTATTACATTAGTAGTTGCCATGATATCTGTCGGGTTTAACAATGTGTTTCTCCCGCTATATATGAAGGAAAAGAAGGAAAAACCAGTTGAAACGGAGCGCAATGCGAATGCATTAATGAATATAACCGTCGTCATTTTCCTGGTTTTATCTGTACCTCTTGGAATTTGGGCAGATGACATTGTGCCTTTCATATACGGCAACATGACATCTGTTGCTGAAGAAGTAGCAGTCAATATGACCCGCCTCTTTTTCTTCGGGATGGCTGCTATCGCATTAAGCGGAATTTTAGAATCTTATTTACAGTCGCGGCGCACCTTTGTTCCAACTCATATTTCTAAACTGTTAGCCACCTTAATGAGTGCTGTCTTTGCCATTCTTTTCTCTGAGCAATGGGGCATTTACAGTTTAGCCTATGGATTTTTATTCGGTACCGTCTGTGGTGTGATCATACAGTTCATCTACTTACGAAAAAGAGAGTTTTACTGGAAGCCGCAGATGAAGCTGGATCAAACATTCCGGAAGACTTTTATCGTATTAATCATACCGGCTCTTTTAAACTCAGTGGTCGGACAGGTTAATATGTTTGTCAATAATATCTTTGCATCTGGAACCATCTCAGGCGCCGTTACTTATTTAAATAACGCTTCCCTTGTCATTAGTATTCCGAGTGCTATTTATGGTACAACCATTGCGACGATTATTTTTACGCTGCTCTCTGAAAGAGTAGATGATCAAAAAGGGTTTCAGCAAACCTTTTATGATGGAATGCGCCTGACCTGGCTAACGCTTTTACCGATTACTGGAGGATTATTAGTCGTTGGTTATCCGCTGCTTGAGTTCATTTATCAGCGGGGGGCTTATACAGCCGATGATACACAGGGAGCTTATATTGCTTTATTGTTATACTTGCCAATGATTTTGACTCAAGGTCTGCAATACATCGTGTCAAAATCTATGTATGCTAAGGGGAAAACAGCCGTAGTATTCCGGATAAGTGTGACGACAATTGTATTAAACATTATTTTAAACTTCTTGCTGGTTGATCGATTTGGCTATCCGGCTCTTGCTCTATCCAGTTCACTTGTTTCGATTTATTTCTTAACCGTTTCTACGTTAGTTGTGTATCGTGAGTTTGATAAGGGAGAAGGCAAAAAGCTGGCAGCCCTATTAATTCGAGGAACCTTGCCAACATTCGTTATGGTTTTGCCCTTATACGGCCTGCAGCAAACCGGTCTGCTCGACCCGCTCTACTCCTTGCTTGAACTGATGATTTATGTGCCATTAGGTGTCATACTCTATGTCGCAGGACTCTACTTCCTTTACAGAGAAGGATTTAATAGCTTAATGCAAATGGTGAGAAGAAAAAGAAGGAAAGCTAATTGATCGAATATGAAAATCCCTTAGGCAGAAAACTGTCTAAGGGATTTTTCATTACTGATTAACCGTATTGAGCTTATTGACATAAATTGAATACACGTAGGCCTCTTTTGTATCAAGCTTATCGGAAATGATTTTATACCAGACAGATCCATCTGGCTGAGTAACAGATTCCAAAATCACAACTGGATAGCCTGGTTTATCATAGGTGAAAACAATTGAAGATGAAGTTGTAGGTTGAGTCCTGATATTCAATCCATTTGTATTCGTCATTCCAATTTCATATTTTCCTAGTTCTTTACCGCCCAGAGCCTTGTCGATGCCGTACATGTGACGTGCGACCTTTAAGCCCCAGTATGGATCAGAGGCATAGCGGACGTTGACACCTACTGTTTTGTTTCCGGCAACCGCTCCGTTATCATAGGAAACATTAGGACTCACATATCGTGAGTTCATATAATTTTGTGCTAATGCAATAATACAATCTTCTACACTATCAAAATATTTAGCTCGATTTGGATCACTATCAAACGCTTCAATTCCGAATAAGTTATTTCTTTCAATAGCGTACGCGCTTGTACCGTATCTGCTTTCATGACCAGCCAAGGCTAATATAAACATAGCGTTAATTCGATATTGTTGTTCCACTTGCTTTAGGAAAGCACCCTTGCCCGTGAGTAATCCATTTTGGACTCCTAGCTCTTGGTACTTTTGAGCAATGAATCGATCTAATTCTTCTGCAGTATAGCTTGTGGCTGTTCTGATCGGCAGGTACTGGAAGTAATTGTAGGCTGTTCCTACCTTTGTTCCATTTTCTGCATAAAAGTCGTGCCCATTCCAGCTGTAATATTTCTTGCCTGTTCCTAAAAAGTCAGGAGCTGGACCAACCGCATATCCAGTATGATATGCATTGGCAGAATAGCTATATTCAAGATGAATTAAATCGCCAGAGGCATCTACCTGATAATAAGATCTATTCGTTTTTTGCTGAGCAGGAACAAGCTTTACTGCTGAATGTTTGACATATCCTACTGAATCAGCAACACGAACCTTAACATACTGATCATTCGATTCAATATATTCTAATTCTCTATACAGTTCTACACCGAACATAATATTCGCATTTGTAAAAACTGGCTGAGAATAAAAAATAGCTTGGTTATCAGGATTTGGCTGAGTAATGGCAATACCTGATGGCATTTTTACAATTTTTTCTCCCAGCGAAATAACCTGTGCAGCAGGAGAAGATACAGCTGCTGCAGCTGCATTATATGTACTGTAAGATTGGGACCCGTAGGAGATGGTTCCATCAGAGTTAATGGTACCAACCTTATAGACTTCTGGAGCAGTACCGCCTTGTTGCTCCTCATATTTCCTGATTAATCTGGAGATAAAAGCCGCTGCTTCTGCTCTAGTTGCATTTTGCTTTGGTTTAAAGGTATTATCGTCAAAGCCTCTAATAATCTCTAAATGCACATTATGCATGATGGCTAACGCAAAAGTAGATGACTGAATTTGATCATTATCTGTAAATGGCAGCGGAGCTTCTTCTACTTCCATTTGTAAGTATGCTAATGCCTTATCAATCATAACTGCCATTTGTTCGCGTGTAATCAAATCATTCGGTCTAAATTTACCGTCACTTCCGCCTTGAACAAGCCCTGCTGCTGCAGCTGCATTAATACCTGCGGCTAATGAAGAACTTGGGCTTACATCAGGAAACTTATGCTCCCCTGCTGGTAAGTTCAATGCTCTATAAACATAGTTTGCAAATTCAGCTCTTGTAATGGTTTGATTTGGCTTGTAAATATTATTTCCATAGCCCGCAAGAACGCCTAACTCAATCAGATGACGCATTTCGGTTTCTAAACGATGGCCAGTAATGTCATCTTCCGCTGCCATTGCTTGTTTAGTAGGTAAAGAGAAAAGGCTCAAAACCAACATAAATGTGGCAATAGCCGCTAACGCTTTCTTCAAACTTTTCAACCCCCTGTGTCGAATCATTAGATTTTTTGTAAAACTATCTCTACTATTCTACCAAACTTAACCTGTAAAACTAAATAGTCTTTTAGATGGTTATTTTTTGAAATTCATATTTTATTTGGAAACAAGGGGACGGTTCTTCTGTTTCGCGAAACAGAAGAACCGTCCCCTTGTTTCATCAAATAAGAAGCGGCCTATAAAGGCCGCTTCTTACGCTAATTTAATTAGTGAAATAGACATTTAATTCATAAGGTGTTAGGGCTGCGTTGTTGTTGGCGTCTCTTACTTTTACATGGTAGGTTCCTGGTTTCAAAGATAAGAAGAAGACTTCGTCATCTCCCCAAGCGTATTCATCGGCTGAGTGAATAAGCTTTCCGTTCTGGTACACTTCTACAACAGAATCTACTTCGTATGAGGCACTTAGTCTGAACTTTACTGTCGAAGAATGAGGAACCACAACTTTATACCAATCTGCATCCCCGTTTTTAACTCCTGCATTTAAATAGCCTTTTGCAGTATAAAGTCTTGAAGTTGTTTTCTTAAGAGCAAGCGGCTTTGAAGGTACATTGCCTTTTACCACTGAACCAGCATCTTCATCTTTTCGATTTTGCTCTTGAAGTTTAAATTCGTATGGCCAGAGTGTAAATGAGTTTGGTCCATCCGCATAACCCTCTAATAGGACAAAATAGTTTCTCCCTTTTTTCGCTGCAATAGAACCAGAAGTTATTCCATCGGTACTGGCCGAATCAATGTACTGAGCCTTTGCCCATTCATCTTCATCTAATGTTCTATTATTATTTGTATCTTCTATAAATGTTACAAAGCTATAGAACGGAGAAACCAGTTCTTCAGGCAATTTCTTCAACGTATCACTTAATGTACCTCGCTTCATGGTGACTCCATAAAGTGCATCCTTGGTCGATTTGTAATAGAATACATCTCTGTCACTGGTTGTTCCGAAATTTCCTTTAACCGTTGTACCAGGAAGATCCTTTACCTTCGTTGTTTCATTATTATCTTCATATTGATCTTCATGATTTTCTAGTAGCACCTTTGATGTAAATGCATACGGGTTAAATGAAATTCCTGTACCTTCATAGTAATTTTCATTTAATTTCAATACATATTTCTTTCCTTTACGAAGAGCAGTATTCAGATCTTTCTTTACTCCCACTCCGTAAGAATCCCACGAGATATTGCTTCCCAGCCAGTTTAAATACCGATGTTCTACACCATCTGGCGTTTTTTCTGTAGCAATCTCATAAATTTCCATCATTGGATAGGATTCAGGTGAACTGATTAATCCAAATTGATATACTCCGGTTACCGGTGCCTCAAAGGCGAACCAATCCTCATCACCCATCAATTGCAGATAGCCTGACGCCTCTGTCCCAAATTCATATGGTAACGCCGCATTTTCGATTTGTGTGACATAATCCTCTTCTGGGGAGTAATAAGAATCTACTACTGCTGCGATTGAAGCCTTTTGAGATTCTAAAGCAGCTTGCTCTTCAGCGATTTCCTCAGGCATCATTTCAAACGGAAAACCGTCTTCATCAGGCGGTAATACCTTACCTTGTATATCCAAATAATAAGGAATTAATGAAAAATCTTGCTCCTTTTCTTCAGTCCCCATACTTGGATCTAAATAGTAGTCGTACATACCAAAGTAGTTTGAGTTGTTGTTCGTTACCTTAATAATGTACGTTTGGCCCGGCATTGCTTCAAAAGTTAAAACTTCGCCTTCACTGTACCCTTTATTATTAGCAACCATAAATGGATAAACTGGAGGCTCCTCTGGTTTGCCTTCAGGTTGTTCAGCTTCTGCCTTTTCAGTTTCTGGCATTCCATTTATATCTTCCATCATGAATTGATCCGCAAAGTAGGCTTCTATGGCTGAGTTAACCCCAGGAACTCCGCTTAGTTCAACGCGAATGACTTGTTGCTCATCTACTTGAATTTTGTAATAGTCTTCCGCTGGTTCTTTAAAATCTGGGGATACAAAAGTATCTTCTCCACTATACGGCAATGATTCAATCACAACAGGCTCTGCAATAGTTGAGACTGTTTCAGGAATTTCACTTGTAACTTCAACATCTAATGCGTAATGGGAGCGTTTTTGACCAGAGTCATCATAATTCCCATTTGCATCCACTACAGCTACAGCTACAGTTCCAGAGAATGGTACCTTTATTAGCTTTCCTTCAGCTTGATTCTCTGCTGCCATGTTTACTTCATATTCAACCGAATCTTTTTCCCCGAAAACATGAACATTTAAGGCATAGTCGTAATTAGCTGAACCAGACAGCTTTAATTGAATGTATTCCCCTTCTGCAGCTTTAAACTGATACCATTTTTGCTCATACGGCTTAACAAAGTTGCCTTCATGGGTCTTTTTCGTTTTTGGATCAATCTTAACTGCGCGTTTTAAGATTTCTTCCTTACCAAAGTTTGAATAAGATAAAGCTGGAATTTTTTTGGTATCAAATTGCAGGGCAGCGACTGGATTAACGAGTCCATTCGCATATTTGACATCAAAGCCTTTATCTCCTAAATCTGTTGCTGTTTTTTCTAAAATATATTCTACTTGTAATGGTGTTAAATTAGGGTATTTCGATAAAAGTAATGACGCTACCCCTGCTACAACTGGAGAGGCCATGGATGTCCCGTCCAGCTTCGCGTATGTAGATCCTTTTTCGTAATCGTAAAGCGGGGCATAAACAGCTTCTCCCGGTGCCACCAAATCAACAGATGGGCCGTACGAAGAAAATTCAGCCAGTTCTTTTTTGTCATTGATTGCTCCTACAGAGATAACTCCCTCATAGGCAGCAGGATAGCTCTTTACGTCATCTCCAAAGTTTCCTGCAGCTGCAACAACGACTACATTCTTCTTAGCAGCTTGTTTTAGAGCGTCTTCAATAAGTGGTGATTCCATAGTAGATCCTAAACTCATATTAATAACTTTGGCACCACTTTTGACTGCCTGTAAAATTCCTTCAGCAATATCATAGTCTGTTGCACCCCATTGACGGTTAAAAACGTCAATTGGAATGATTTCAACATTTGGATTGATCCCATATCCGCCAGCCCCATTTCCTTTTTCAGCCCCAATGATACCTGCAACATGTGTACCATGGAAATCGGCCCAAGGCTGGTTTAGAGGTTCAACCATGTTATAGCCGGCGCCCAGCTTATTTTTAAGTTCCGGATGGTCTTTATCTATCCCTTGGTCGATAACAGCAACCTTTACTTTATTTTTTCCGGCTAAGCTATGTGCTTTTGCAATTTGCAGCA
Organism: Bacillus litorisediminis; assembly: GCF_022808645.1. Taxonomy (GTDB): domain Bacteria; phylum Bacillota; class Bacilli; order Bacillales; family JC228; genus Bacillus_BF; species Bacillus_BF litorisediminis. The sequence continues at coordinate 36,763 of NZ_JAKZKT010000033.1, read as the reverse complement.
TGTTTAAATGGTATTGGTCAGCTGCTTTCGGATCGGCATTGGCTGCAAATGGAGTAAAATAAACGCTTGGTTTTACGGAAATTACATTGTCATAGCTTAAATATTGATTAATGACCCGATCCAATTGGTCTTTGTTTTGAACCCGTACAACCGCATATTGCAATTCTTTTATGTTCTGAACCATAGTTGCTTTCGCTTTTTGGTTCTGACTTGATGTGAGCGGTGAAGTATATTTGATTATAAGAGTATCTGCACTTATGGTTGGTTTTTCTGTTTTATTATTTTGTGTTTGTTTTAATAATGGATTTTTTTCTACAACTGAGGAGATGTGTGCCTTATAGGCTTCTTCTCCTGTCGTCTGTGCGCTTGCTCCGGCAGCTAACGTTGAAAAAACAAGCCCTGCCGCAAATGTAATGCTAAGTGCTTTCTTTGTTTTTCGCATATGATCCCCCTTACAATTTTTTCGTAAAACTACTTCTTTTGATAGAATAAAAAATCAATAAAAGCTCCCACCTCCCAAAAATTTAACTAAAATATATGACTTTATAATATATGAAAAAGTTTCATTATCAGTAAAATTTTTCTAAAATTTCGTATGACAAATTCGGACAAGTTTTTGAAACAAGGTGAAACAAGGGACGGTTCTTCTGTTTCACCGAAACAGAAGAACCGTCCCTTTGTTTTAATCTATTTATTGTTGTCACGAAAAGAATCTTCAATAGCTTTTGCATTGTTTGTTAACAAGGTTTTGATCTCTTCATTTTCATTGCTGTTTTCCAGAAGCTTGACAAAGTCTTGCAACTGTTTGATAGCTTGGCTTATGTCGCCATTTTCAAATTGATGTTGAGCTTGTTTTAATTGGTTTACTAATTGCTGAGATGTTGATGCTTCTATATTTCCTGCAGCTTCCAACTCTTCAATCTGAGTTATCAGGGATGAGGTTGTAACTTCAACGGTTACTGTGAGTGTATTGGATTGAATGGTTTCTCCGTTATAAGTTACTTTTGCAAGGATTTCGGTACTGCCGGCATTTTTTGCAATAAGCTTTCCACTTACAATATCGGCAGCCTGTGAATTAGAATTAATCCATTCTATCTCGGCACCTGCTAAATCAGCCGTTTTTCCATTTACAAGGGTTACTGTCAGTTCTAGATTCGTTTCAGTTCCTTGAATAACGGTATTATTTTCGATAGAAACATTTGCGTTTTCCATTGGAACTGGTAATTTAAATAAATTTTCTCCAATCGCATAATAAATGTTACCCTCACTATCAAGGTCCATTAAATTAACGGTATCGCCTATGAGTTGCTGGCTCATCATCGTTTCGGGATCAATCACGGTCAGCCTTCTGCCAACAGTGGTGTATAATAAGCCTTCGTCACTCCATCTCATAAAGAATGGACGCCATTGGCTTCCCCTTTGAACACCCGGATAGAGTTCAGCAGATTTCAGGATTTCTTTCGTTTCAGGGTTCATTGCAAAGACCACTGACGTGATGGTTCCATCCATATAGCCATATGCAATCCCCCAAAGATTTTGATCGGGACCGATTGATAATTCACCGATCATTTCCGGCTGAAAACTTTCGATTCCTAGGTCAAAGACTTCATATTGTTCTGTTGCGGCATCAAAAGCAAACATTTTCGCTGATTGTTCGGTCGGTTCAACCCCAAGTCCGCCAAAAATAGATGTTCCGCCATACACCATACCTTCCAAGTAAGCTAAGCCAATAATACTTTGGTCAGGCACTATATGGCGGATACTTTTCCATTCGTTCGTTTGAGAATCAAAGATGGTTAATGCTCCGCCAAGCCTGCCGTAATCCGGAATGGTGCCGATAAATAATTTATTTTCCCCTGATGTAAACGTAAACGGTCTGCTTTGTTCGTCCCCGATATCATAGACCATTTCCGGGTTGTTGCCTGGTCCTCCATTTGTATAATGGTACGGCTCATTCGGATCATACTTATATATAAGAGCTCCGCCATAGATTCCCATATACACCTTTCCATTTAGAAAACCGATACCTTCAATTTGATGAGGATTTCTTTCGTGTAAAATATATTTTTCAGCAGAAGCGTCAAACACACCCATTGATCCTTGATATCCGCCCATATAGACGTTATCATCTTCGCCTATTTCTAAACTCTGGATCGCAAGCCCCTGCATGTCAGCCTTTGGATAGCTCACTTCTAACGTATTGGTTTCTGGGTTATAAATGGAATACTCAATATGATGATGAAGAATCCCAAGAACTTTTGAGCCATCCTGATTCGTTATCCACTTGTAGTTTTTAACCTCTGAAGGCAGTTGGATGCGCGGTTCAACTGGCTGGGTTTCGTTCGTATCTAAGTCATAGGTCCATAATTCACCTGTATTTTTATTCCTGAAGTAAATCAGACTATTGTCATATGGAGAAGGTGATGAAATTAAACCATCAAATGTATTTTGATCCTGCCAGTTCATTTCTTTTAATACTTCACCAGTATTTACATCCATGATAATCATAGAGGTTCCATAGGCGACAAATAGCTGATTACCATATTCCCAAATATTCGAAACGGACGTTTCCTTACCCGTAATTGGCAGGGTAATTTCCCGCTTTTCCCCTGTTTCCCGGTTGATTTGATATAAATAGGCGGTAGTTCCGATACCGACATAAAGGTGTTCATCTGTTACACCCAATCCTCGTGCATATTGTTGTCCAGGGTGGATGGAACCTAGGTCTCTGAATTCATCCGCTTCGATATCGTATTCAAATACTTTCGCATTTGGATAAGTAGCTCCGTAAATTTTTCCGTCATTAGATGCTTCCAATTCCCAGACCCACTCATCAGAAGGGTTTTTGCCCACTTGCTCCAGTCTTTGTTCGCTTACAACATAACGGTATAAGATGCCATCATAGGTGCCGGAAAAATATACATTACCATCAGCTCCAATTGTGAATCCCCAAACCGCATCAATTCCAGGGACAGATTGTGAAAAAATGACTTCTCCCGTTTCGGCATCATTCGCATAAAACGTACCCGGTGAACCATTCGTCGCAAAATATAGCTCACCATCTCCAATTGCAGCACCTTGTATTTTCGCTGCTAAAGCGGCTGGGCCATAATTAATCGGTTTTCCAAATTCAAATGGCAGTTCCAACTGTTCCTTCAACGATAATGTAAAATCATCGTAATAGGCTGTACTAATCCCAGCTACTCCTGCATATAAGAATATTTTGGCAGACACCGCATCAGGTGGTGCTTTACCTTCGGTGATGACATCGATCCATTGATTAGTAGGTGAATTATATCCCCTTGGATAACTGCCCACTTCTTTTCCCGAGCTATTGTAATATTTTATGTAGACACTAATCCCGCCGGAATTGATATAGGCCTTACCCGAAACGGTGTAGACTTTATTAGGTTTAACTTGGATGGCTTCACTGTACAACCCGACTGATTTTCCACTTGATCCATCTGTGATTTTTACACTTTGTTCCCCTTCATAAACAATATCCTGGCTGAGAGAAATAGAGGTTCCTTCACCAGGCTGTGGCGGATAGAACTCCCAGTTTGGAATCATTCCGTCCACTGAAGCTTCTTCAAAGCCCGGATTCTGTAAGTCTAGTTGTACACCAGATGATTGTTCATCGGGTTGTGAAGCAGATTCATTCTCAAAATCGCCATTTTCTTCTTGAAGCTCAACCCACTGTGCATCCCCTGCTTGAGCAGCTGCAAATGATGGATCAATAGTCGGTAAGATTATTGAGAGAATGAGCAGTACCGAAACAACTTGAGAAAACTTACGCATGACATGGTTTCGCAAAATATTACATCCCCTTTTCATATTATTTGAGCTTGTGAAAAATTTGTCCCCCCTCTGCATTTCTATAAAAATAAGTTTCTTTTTTACGCGGAGGATATCCTTTGAACTTAGATTTATACTCCCAATAACGACACCAATCGAAACAATGTACAAAATTATGGGACCTTTAGATTATGGGAAACTGTAGAAAGATGGGGAAAGAGAGGAGATAAAATGGATGTGTCTCTAAACGGTCCAATTAAATGGTTATTTTTTGTGTGCAAAATTTTTGAGATAACAAAGGGACGGTTCTCCTGTTTGTTGGAAACAGGAGAACCGTCCCTATTATTTCATTAATATTTAACGTTATAGATAGCTGCTGAAAAATCAGCTCTTGTTGCTCTGTCATTAGCTCTAAATTTAGAACCGGTGAAGAGGGAAGTTTTATCAATACTTGATAGTTTCATAATTGAATTATACGCCCAATAATTTGCACCTACGTCGTTAAAGCCGATACTGGCTTTGGATACTTTATTCGATTCAATTTCAAAAGCACGGTCAATGATGACAGCCATTTGTGCTCTAGTCAGGTAAGCATTCGGCCTAAAAGTCCCATCAGGGAATCCGCTGATAATTCCCGTAGATTTAATGGCTGCAATATCTCGTGCAAAGCTTGTATTCGCATTTACATCTTTAAAAGAATTCAAGTTGGTAGCTTTTAGTCCAAGAACTCTATTTAGTATCGCAGCTGCCTGTCCGCGAGTTACAGGATCTTGTGGTTTAAATTCATTATTACTGAATCCGCTGATTATATTGTTTTTATATAGAGTCATGATAGCCGTGTATGCAGCATGATCTGCTGATAAGTCGATAAATCCGTCATATGTAACACTTGAAAGTCTTTTTGCGCCTGCATAGCGAGGTCCCCAGTATGAATTGCTGAGTGAGACAATTTGTACTCCTTTTGAAGAAGTTGCACTAATAAACTTATTGTCTCCTACGTAAATTCCCGCATGGGAAATACCCGGCTTGTATGTATTTTTAAAGAAAACGAGGTCGCCTGGCTTCAGCTTGCTTTTCTCAACGTATGTACCCTTCTCAAATTGCTCTGCTGAGGTTCTAGGGAGTTCGATGTCAAACTGATTAAAAACATAAAGGATAAAACCAGAACAATCAAAGCCGCTAGGTGTGTTACCTCCAAATCGATACGGAACACCTACAAACTCCTTAGCCGTGTTGACAACCTGTTCATTCGTCGGACTTCCGGAAGCATGGGCATTCATTCCTAGTAACATGAGAATGGATATTGTAAGAATTGTTAGTATGTATTTTCGTCGAAACATGTTGGCACCTCATTAATTTAGACAATTTATTTCGTTTTTCGATCTATTATGATATTCCAAGTTTACCAGATTTTTTCGACAATTTTCGTTACGATTCTATTACAAATAGATTACTAAGTTTTTAAATAGTAGGATTTTCGACTTACCAGTAACGCCTCGCATTCTGTCGAAAAAAAATGAGAGCTGCTTTATTTAAAAAAGCAACTCTCATTCCCTCTTATTCGTTATCTATAAATAGCGGATTTTGGGCTCTGGCAATAAATACTGAGAAAGTAGATCGTTTCATTGGTTCATATGGCTTAAATTCTCCATCTAAATAACCAGAAGTTATATTGGCATTGGCGATTTTATATATAGCTTCGTAACCTGAAACCCTTTGGTTTACATCAGGAAATGCAACAGGTGTCGCATCTTCTAATTGGTAAGCCTTTGCGATTAACATAGCCATTTCAGCCCGCGTTACTTCTTGGCCTGGTCTAAAGGTCCCATCTGGAAATCCAACGAGAATTCCTTTTTCATAGGCTGATTGAATATAACCTGAGGCAAAATTATTTATTCCTACATCAGAAAAATGAGTAGAACGTTTTTCGCCTTCAAGGCCAATAGCTCGTCCAATGATCGCAACTGCCATTGCTCTTGTAATTGCAGCATCTGGCTCCATGGTTGTTGTGGTGGTTCCTGCTAAAATACTATTTTCGTATAGATATACAATATGTGGAGCAAACCATTGATTCATGGAAAGATCACTAAATTTTGGTGCAGGTACATCTACTTTAACTGGTACGGTGACCTTACTTCCATCTGCATAATGAAAATTAAACAGATATTGATATTGGCCCGCTAGCACATAGTCCGTAAAGGTACCTTCCGCTAAACTTTTTACCGGTTTTGTACCTCTTGAAATCGAAACAGTTTGTACCAATTCATTAGCTGTAATTTCCATCTGAACTTTTCCATTCGCTACTGATGTCACAGCAACTTGGTTACCATCTGAATCGGTAAGCTCACTAAGTCCTTGCACTAATCCATACCCATATAAATTGTCTTTTCCGGCAACACCTAAATCCAAAGCATTTTGTTGAAGAAGCGTACGAAGTTCTGCATTGGTCTTAGCAGGTTCCTTTTCTTTATAAAGCGCAAGCATGCCTGTAACAAAAGGAGCAGCCATAGAAGTTCCGCTCATGACAGCATACCCATTACTTTGACTTCCATTAATTAAGACATCACTTGGAAATGTACTTAAGATTTCGTCTCCTGGAGCTGCAATTTCAATTTCATATCCTGTCGCTGAAGTTGAAACTCTCTTTAACTCTTCATCCACGCTGCTTACTGCAATCACGGTCGGATATTTAGCCGGATACATGACATTATTCTCAGTTCCTGCTGCTGTTCCATTATTTCCGCCTGAACCAACTAATAGAATTCCTTGCTGATAGGCCCGGTCAAGAATCCGCTGCAAGGCTGAATCATTCGCAGTAGTTGTAACACTTAAGTTAATAATGTCCATTTTGTTTTGAATCGCCCATTCAATTCCAGCAATGATTGTTGCTGTCGACCCATCTCCATTTTTATCTAAAGACTTAATGGCGTAAAGCTCAACATTAGGGGCAATACCCAATACTCCAATCTCATTATCTTGTGCAGCAATGATTCCAGCAATATGCGTACCATGGCCATTATTATCATCAAAACCAGCCGGACAACTTTCGGCAACACACACTCCGCCAGCGACTTTTAAATCAGGATGATCGGTATCAATCCCCGTGTCTAAAATCGCTACCTTTACGCCATTCCCAGTCAGGCCGGCATCAGCCATTTGCGGGGCATCAATTGGCTCATATCCCCAAGAAACGGTCTGTGGTGTCAGTGATGCCTGCACAGGTCTATTTTCGGTTACTGATAAAATGTTAGTTTGATTGTTTAATAGCGCAAGTTGGGTTGAATTCCCCTTAACTGCAACGGAATCAATGGATGAGTATGTATACATCGTTTCAAACCCTAGTTCATTTAAAACCTTTGCAGGAATGTCATCCTGAAATTGAATAATATATTCCTGCGGTTCTTCACTTTCTGCCATTCCAGTTCCGGTTACAGATACAAAGATGAGCAAGAATATCATCAAACGGAGTGAACCTTTTTTTAACATAATTTTCCCCTCATTGTTTAAAGTCTTGAACGCAAAAAGTATGGATCATGATTAAGATCGGAGCATGATTTAAAAAAGGAACTAGCTTTATACCAGTTCCTTTTTTTGTTGCTCATTAATGAAGTCTTTGAGATGGAGAACCATTCATTTGGGTATATAAGAATTCAATATCCAAACCTTCATAATGATAATAGTAATCTAGTATTCCAAAGAAAATTGCTTTTGCCGCTTTTTGCCTTTCTTCTGGCGAACTGATTTTTTGATAATCGCCGCTATTATCAATAAATCCAAGTTCGACTAATACGGCTGGCATCGTATTTTCACGCAGCACGTGAAAGTTACCATGTTTTACGCCACGATCATACAAACCCCACGCCTCAATTACCCGATTTTGAATATAGATGGCTAACGCTCTGCTTTCGGAGGAGTATGGGTTTGTGGAAGCAGTTCGATAATAGTACGTTTCTGTACCGTTAGCCTCACCGTTGTAGGCATTGGTATGAATACTTACAAATATATCCCCGCCCTGTTCTTTAGCAAAGCGAACTCTATCTTCTAATGAAAGGGAACGATCTGATTCTCGTGTTAACGATACTTGTAACGGTGTTTGTTGGATATATCCTTTTAATCTAGTTGCTACATCAAGAACTACATCTTTTTCATGAGTCCCAAAACCTGTTGCCCCTGGATCCGTGTAACCATGTCCCGGGTCTACAATGATAAGAGTTTCTTGTAAGATTTTGGTTATGTCGTCAACCGCTGTATTTGACAGATAATCTCCGTGGACAAAACCTGTTTTTCCTTCTGCCCAGGTAATATAATGCCATTCACCAATTTGATAGGCACTTCTAACCTCTCGCGGCTGCAATAGTGCAACTCTTGGGAATTTTACTCCCGGACCTGTTCTTACGTTTAAATCAGTTGCAGTGATAAACGCTGGTTGATCAAATGTCTCGTCTGGATTAATTCGTAAATCCGCTAAAATACTGCGAGCTAAAAACACAGAAAAGTCTGCTCGAATGATATGTAAGTTTTGGCCAAAAGTGCCATCCGGAAGCCCTTGAGCAATTCCTTTCTTCATAAGTAACGAGGCTGCTCCAGAAATACTGGTTGCTCCAAATTTTAAAGCCTTGTTGATCAAAAAGGCCATTTCCCCGCGAGTTACGGGCTGATCAGGCTTAAATGATCCATCTTTATAGCCGCTTATAATCCCTCTGTCGGCAGCTTCCTGAATATACCCGGAAGCAAAGTTTCCAGCCCCTACATCCGTAAACTCAGTTGCCCTCTTTGTCCCATTAAATGACAACATGCGTCCAATCATAGCAGCTGCTTCGCCACGGGTAACGTTTCGATCTGGGGAGAATTTAGTAGATGAAGTCCCGTAAATAATTCCGCCTGAGGCTAAATAATAGATTTCATCTTTTGCCCGGTGAGTAGTTCCCACATCCGTAAACTGATTCGTATTAATGGATGCTATGTATGTAAGCATGGCTTCATTTGGTAATTCAGTTTGGTAGGAAGTGCTTAACGTTTGAATGGACTGTTCCTCAGCGTCAGTTCCAATACTTTCTTCCGTTTGATCAACTGGTTGTGAGGGTTCTTGAGAAGCAGCGTCAGGATCTTCTCCCTCCATGCCATAGGCAAATCCTGATGCAATAGATCCTGATATTAATAGACAAAGGAGGCCTGCTGTCAAACTTTGCCGTACCCTGCGCATAATACATCTCCTTTCGACTTTTTTCTACATTCTATCATACTGGAAGCATTAACTGTATAATCCTATATAGCTATTTTTTTACTTTTTTGGTCAACTAGTTTAAAAACTTAGTAATGCCCATGTCTAATAGTATATAGGGAAATCATTCCAATTTCGAGTATAATTTACAATTTTTGATAAAATTTTTGAATAACCTAGTTTCTTCTTCCACACATTACAAATAGGAAAGTTTTTCTAAAAGGGAGGAAGACCATTTGAAGCAAGTGAAACTTCTATTTCTTTCAATAATCCTTATCTTCTTATATAACCAACCTACTTTTGCACAACAATCCCCTTACAAAAACGTCATCATGATGATTATGGACGGGACTAATTCAAGTGCGGTTACTCTGTCCCGTTGGTATAAAGGAAGCAGTCTTGCTCTTGACGAAATGGTTGCTGGCGGGGTTCGGACTTATTCTCTCCGTTCTGTGATTACCGATAGCGCAGCAGCAGCCACAGCCATCGCAACTGGGCATAAAACCATTGTTGATAAAATCGGGATGGTCCCGCTTTATGCCTCAGATGAAGCGGCCAAACCAAAGGATATTATTCCGAAGGCCTCTATTTTAGAAGCAGCTAAAAGAAATGGCTATGCAACAGGCCTAGTTGCAACCGCTCCCGTTCAGCATGCAACCCCTGCCGGATTCTCTGCCCATGTTTTACACCGTGAAATGTATACAGATATCGCCGAGCAGCAGGTGTATCAAGAGCTTGATGTTGTAATGGGCGGAGGGAAAGTCTCCCTCTTGCCCGGAGATGATGAAGACAGCCGTAACGATGGAGAAAATCTGCTTCATGTGTTAAAGAAGAAACATTATTCGTTGGCTGAAACAAATAAACAATTAGCCGCAGCTTCTGGCCAGAAGATCTGGGGTGCGTTTGCAAACAGGGCTATGGCATATGATATTGACCGGAAAACACTGGGGCTGAAACAGCCTTCACTTGCAGAAATGACCGAAAAAGCAATCCAGACCTTATCTCAACAGAAAAAAGGATTTTTCCTCATGGTCGAAGGCAGTAAAGTCGACTGGGCTGCCCATTTAAATGACCCCGTGGGGATGATCAGTGAGGTCCTTGCTTTTGATGAGGCAGTAAAAAAAGCACTGGATTTCGCAAAAGCAGACGGAAAGACACTTGTCATTGCCGTCGCCGATCACGGAAATAGCGGATTTTCAATCGGAGACTGGGGCACTGATACGGATTATGCAATTTCTCCTCCTGCCAAATTCATCAAACCATTGAAACAAGCGAAGCTTTCAGTCGAAGGCGCTGTTTCTTTTTTAAAAAAGGATCATTCCAATCTCATAGAGGTAGCATCCTATTACGGTCTCAAGGATTTGCAAAGGGAAGAACTTGACCTGCTTGAAGCTGCCAGGCATGAAAATGATGTGAAAGCTCTTCTTGCTCAATTTTTAGCAAAACGGGCACATATTGGATTTACAACTCATGGCCATACAGGTGAGGATGTTTTCCTTTATGCTTTCGGCCCGGGTAAACCAGCTGGTCTTTTAGACAACATAGACTTGGCTAAAGTTATGGCTGACTATTTGGAAGTAAATTTAGATGAAACAACAGATGCCCTCTTTGTCGATGCAGAACGCTGGTTTAAAGAAAAAGGCTATGAAACAAAGATTGAAGTAGAGAGTAAAAATAATGAGGTCTTTGTTGCAAGGAAGGATCGAGAAGAAATCAGGTATCCTAAAAATAAAAATATTAGAATTATAAATGGAAAGATTGAGACCCTGCCTGGAGTGAATGTGTTTAATGGCCGGAGGTTTTTTGTGGCTAGGCCTGGGGCAAATAATTAATTGAATTGGGGGAAGTTGGAAAAATCGCATCGTGTGGTATACCTTGTGTATGATGTTATGTGCCGCTCCTCGGCGGTTATGTGCCATTCCCCGGCGGTTATGTACCGTTCTTCGTCGGGTATGTGCCGTTCCTCGGCGGGTATGTGCCATTCCTCGCCGGGTATGTGCCACTTCGCGCCGGGTATGTGCCGTTCCCGGCGGGTATGTGCCGTTCCTCTTCGGGTATGTGCTACTTCTCGTCGTTTATGTGCCACTCCTCGCCGGGTATGTGCCACTTCGCGCCGGGTATGTGCCACTTCGCGCCGGGTATGTGCCGTTCCTCTTCGGGTATGTGCCACTCTCGGCGGGTATGTGCCGTTCCTCGGCGGGTATGTGCCACTTCCCCGTCGGGTATGTGCCGCTCCCCACGGGTATGTGCCACTTCTCGGCGGGTATGTGCCGTTCCTCGGCGGGTATGTGCCACTCCCCCACGGGTATGTGCCGTTCCTCGTCGGGTATGTGCCGTTCCTCGGCGGGTATGTGCCGATCCTCGTCGGGTATGTGCCGCTCTTCGTCGGGTATGTGCCGCTCCCGTCGGGTATGTGCCGTTCCCGGCGGGTATGTCCCGTTCCTCATCGGTTATGTGCCATTCCCCGTCGGGTATGTGCCATTCCCCGTCGGGTATGTGCCATTCCCCGTCGGGTATGTGCCGTTCCCGGCGGGTATGTGCCATTCCCCGTCGGGTATGTGCCGTTCCCGTCGGGTATGTGCCGCTCCCCACGGGTATGTGCCATTCCTCGCCGGGTATGTGCCACTTCGCGCCGGGTATGTGCCGTTCCCGGCGGGTATGTGCCGTTCCTCGGCGGGTATGTGCCGTTCCTCATCGGTTATGTGCCATTCCCCGTCGGGTATGTGCCACTTCTCGTCGGGTATGTGCCACTTCGCGCCGGGTATGTGCCACTTCGCGCCGGGTATGTGCCACTTCGCGGCGGGTATGTGCCGTTCCTCGTCGGGTATGTGCTGCTCTCGGGTATGTGCCGTTCCTCGGCGGGTATGTGCCGTTCCTCGGCGGGTATGTGCCACTTCCCCGTCGGGTATGTGCCGTTCCTCGTCGGGTATGTGCCGTTCCTCGTTGTTTATGTGCCATTCCCCGTCGGGTATGTGCCGTTCCCGGCGGGTATGTGCCGTTCCTCGGCGGGTATGTGCCGTTCCTCGGCGGGTATGTGCCACTTCTCGTCGGGTATGTGCCGTTCCCGGCGGGTATGTGCCGTTCCTCGGCGGGTATGTGCCGCTCTTCGTCGGGTATGTGCCGTTCCTCTTCGGGTATGTGCCACTCTCGACGGGTATGTGCCGTTCCCGGCGGGTATGTGCCGTTCCTCGGCGGGTATGTGCTGCTCTCGTCGGGTATGTGCCGTTCCCGTCGGGTATGTGCCGTTCCCGGCGGGTATGTGCCGCTCCCCGGCGGGTATGTGCCACTTCTCGCCGGGTATGTGCCGTGCCTCGTCGGGTATGTGCCGATCCTCGTCGGGTATGTGCCACTCCCCTACGGGTATGTGTCATTCCCCGACGGGTATGTGCCGCTCCCCACGGGTATGTGCCGTTCCCCGACGGTTATGCTCCATTCCCCGACGGGTATGTGCCGATCCCAACGGTTATGTGCCGCTCTCCGTCGTTTACGTGCCATTCCCAACAGTTATGTGCCGATCCTCATCGTTTAGGTATCCCACACGAATGACATTTCAAGGAAATGCATTCACCCATAAAAAAAGGGCATCATGCTTAATCGCAGATGACGCCCTACACACTTTTCTTTTTATTGCGGTATTGTTTAATAATTTTTCGTGACTCATTAAGGTCACGTATCAACCGATATGGTTTACTAGCGACACGAAATGGCAGTCTTGTGAGAAAATAGCTGAGATCTTCCTTATATTCTTTCGTGATTCGGGAAGGCTTTGTAAAAATACGCTCATATATTTCTTTATAAAATTCTTTCATGATATCGACTTGTATACTGACCGTGCGTTTACAATCATCGCAGCAAACACTCGTGATTTCATTATTAATATAGACTATGGTATGCGGTGTCTCGTCTTTACAGCGTAAACAATAAAGACTTGCCTCCATTTTTGTTTGTTTCATGACATTCACTCCTTACTAATATTCAAACTTGTAAAAGATTAAACTTACTATTTCAGTAAAACAGGAAAGTATTTCAACTTCGCTATTTTTTCCATTTGTAATAAGAAGTGACATTTGTAATTATTATATTATACACAAAACAGCGCAAAGACTCCACCGAAATTTTGGGCAATTCAGAAAAATTTTATAAGTTTAAAATGGCAGTTGCTGTGGGTTCATCGATAATAAGGACATCTAAGTAATTTCCTTTAAGCGCCCCTAGAATACTTTCTTTTTTGCCTATACCCTCGACGACTCCAATTACCGTTTTAATCTTTTTTAGTTCATCAAGGGTGATACCGATGACCTTTTCATTTATTTTATGATGAATGGGCTGGCCATTTGCGTCAATAAAACGTGAGGATATATCGCCTACAGCTCCAACTTTTCGAAACTCTTCGATATCTTTTTCCTTCAGATATCCTACCGCCTTTAATATTGAGTTTTCCTGATAGGGATTACCAATTCCAACTAGGGCGATATCAACTGTTTTGGCCTCATCCAAAACATCTTTCACGTCGGTCATATTTACTAAGCGATCTTTTAATTCTTCAGATTCAATCACGGCAGGAACATATAAATAGGAACAAGATCCATGCATTTTTTTGGCTAATTCATAGGCTAACTGATTAGCATGGATATCAACTTCCTGGCTGCCCATCCCTCCGACTAAAGGAACTATCTTTATTTTTTCATTTCTTTCATAAGGATATTCCTTAACAAATTGAGCTAATGTAGTTCCCCAGCTGATTCCAACTTTTTTTACATTCTTTAATTTTTTTGAAACATAGTGTGCAGCTGCTTGGCCAACAGCCTTTTTGCTTAACTCTGATGATGAGCTGGCTGTCGGTACCACAACTGCATCTTTTAAGTTAAATCTGTCACTTAGTTGCTTTTCAAGTTCTACTGTATGTAAGCTCTCATCTTTAATAAAGATTTCCACAATTCCATATTCCTTTGCCTTTTGAAGCTGCTTAGATATAATAGGTCTCGACACACCCACTTTTTTGGCAATCTGTTCCTGTGTCAGACCTTCAATATAGTATAAATTAGCCGTCTTCACTAATTGTCTTCTTTCTTCCCAGCTTAACATGGATTCACCTCGTGAGTTTATCTCTTTTTATTATAGCAATAATGAAAAGGTTCGAAAAAATAAAGTCTCACTATGTTAAGCCTAAAGCATTATTATAAAATAAGTCCACTAACCCTAAGTCCTTGTGGCTTCCCGCTTACTTTTTTAATGGGCATCTTAAAAATAGGTACATTATGATCCATCTTCTGTTCCCGCAAAAAAGCCTGCAGACACAAATGTTTAATTGTGGCTGCAAGCTCTTAGACTAGTTAAGCGAGAATTTGTTGTTTAATCTTTTCAAACATTTCCTCTTTACCGATTCCAGTTAACAGAGGTACGCCATCAATGACTTTGCTCTTAATATTTTCTGGTACAAGTGTTGTTGAAACCACAATATCATAATCATCAATTCGGCTTAGCTCTTCACTTATTTTTGACTGGTATAATTGCACTTGATTTTCTAAACCATTTTCCGCCAGCCATGTTTTCACTTTTCCAGTTACGACCGTTGATGTTGCAATACCTGTTCCACACATAATTAATAATTTTTTCATGATCTTCACCCTTTATTAAATAGTTTGGTTTTCTTTTCAGTTTGACCATATGATGTTTTATAAAAATGATTGCATTGTGCAATAATATCCTTGCTCAGAGGCATAATGTCTGGCTCATGCAAAGTGGCATAATGGGCATACTCTGCTGTCTCCTCTAATATGACAGCTGCCTTTAATGCTTGTTCCACATCTGTCCCCACTGTGAAAACTCCATGATTTCGGAGCAGCACTGCAGGTGATGTTCCAATAAGGTCCACAATTTGTTTCCCTATTTCTTCTTCGCCTATAGCTGCAAAATCCGAACATGGGACATAATCTTTAAACATATTGGCAGCGGTTGTTGTGTAGGATGGAATATCCTTGCCCCGAATCGCAAAACTAGTTGCAAATGGTGAATGAGTATGAACAACACTATGAATATCGTCTCGATTTCGATAGACATATAAATGACTCGCTGTGTCAACGGATGGTTTTAAATGACCTTCTATAATATTTCCATCCAAATCAACAACAACCATATCCTCTGGTTTTAATTCATCAAAATGAACGCCGCTTGGCTTAATAATCACTTTATTACTTTCTGGGTCCCGATAGCTCACATTGCCACTCGTCCATTTTACGAGATTCAACTCTTTTAATGACTTGTTGGCCTTACACACCAATTTCTTTAAATCCTCTAACATAGAGATTCACCTTCTATCTTAGATTTCTTATCTTTATAAATTCACACTATTATTTTCATCTAGCTTCGCTTCACGTTTTGGTTTGATTTTGTTCAAGTAGATTAATCCCCCAATAGCTACGAGACCAATTAAAGTAATACCTAGCCAACTAATAGCCTTTGCCAAACCAACAAAGATAAAAGTTGTCCATACAGCACCATCAACAAGTGCAGAAATACTTGTGTTTCCACCCATATCAAATTTGGCAGCTAAAGCTGCATCTGTAATTAAAGGAGCAGCCCAAGTAGCGATTAACAAACCTACTGCCATATATATGGTTCCAGCTACTACAGTACGTACAATGTTTCCTCTAAACACCGGTGTCATTAAACATACCAGGAAAGGAATTGTCGCTAAGTCACCGAACGGCAAAACTTTATTTCCTGGCAAAATGACAGCTAAAAACAAAGTGATCGGTACAATAATTAAGGACGCCGATAACACTGCCGGGTGACCTACAGATAAAGCACTGTCCATTCCAATATATAGGTCTCGGCCAGGCATTCTTTTCCTTACAAATTCACTTGCAGCTTCAGAAATCGGTGAAAGCCCTTCCATAAGCAGCGAGACCATTCTAGGCATTAACATCATGACAGCACCCGTTTGTACAGCAAGCTGTAAAATTTCTTGTACATTATAGCCGGCTAAGAATCCAATCACGATCCCAATTAAAACACCCATAACGGTTGAATCACCGAATATTCCGATTTTCTTTTGGATTGTTTCAGGATTAGCTTCTAATTTATTAAAGCCAGGAATCCGGTCAAACACCCAGTTTAGCGGTTTTGCTACAAGGTATGACGGTGCAGATGCCCCATGCGGAAACGTAATATTCCGAAATCCATAGAATTTACTAATATCGTTTGCAATTAAATCGCCCAAAAAGAAAATCACAATTAAATGAACAGCAATCGTATACAAGCCTAAAGCGAAGTTTCCTGTTAATGCGTATACAAGAGAGCCAGTAAATGCACAATGCCAATAATCCCAAATATCAACGTCCAACGTTCTAGTAAGACCTGCAATTAGCAGTACAATATTAATGCCAATACCTAATGGAATAGCTAAGCTTCCTAATGCTGTTCCATATGAGATAGCAGCAGCTGCTGGCCACCCCACATCAATAGTGCCTAATTGAAAGCCAAAATTGTCAACCATTGCTTTGGCTGCCGGTCCAAGGCTGCTTGTCAATAATCCGATTACAAGGTTCAACCCAACAAATCCGATTCCAACAGTTAAACCCGCTTTAAATGCTTTTCCTGGTTTTGTGCCTAGAACGATTCCAAAAATAAACAATAAGATTGGCAGCATAACACTTGCTCCAAGATCTACAAACCATTGTAAAACCGACATAGAATGTCCCCTCCTAATTTTTAAAACAAATTGAATAATTTCATGCTAAACAATCCCCTTTATCCTCACTCCCCTCAAAAACAGATACTTTTCCCCTAAAAAGCGATTATATTTAACCTGACAATTCAGTCCGATTAAGATCATTGAATAAGCGTTATTCCAAGCCAATTCTATTTAATAACTCATCAAAGTTTTGCTGATTCTGACAATGAGCAAATTCTGCTAGTAATTTTGGATCTTGAAAAATATCCATTAATTTCTGCAGCATGTTCAATTGATCTTCAGCTTTTTTTAATGCGAGCATAAAAATTAAAGAAACATCTACATCATTGGTGTGATTCCCCATTTGTTTAAATCTGACCGGATTTTTTAAAGAAGCAAAAGCAATTTGCGGGACTTTGACTTTATTAGCATCGGTATGGGGAATGGCAATACCGTATGGAATAGCAAAGAGTCCCGTTGGGAATGCCTTTTCTCTTTCTAAAATCCCTGTTTGGAATGAGGATTTTACCAGATCTGCTTCATATAATTTATTAGCCATCGTTTTTAAGGCCTCCATCTGATCAGCGACCTCTAGATTAAAAAAGGTTATTTTTCTATCAAAAAACATCTGCTTTCCTCCTAGCTTGCTTCATTTATAATTAACCATGCTTCAGACACATCCTTTGAATCTATAATTTTGGAGATTCTTTCCTCATCTTCCGCAAGCTCTACTAATTGTGAAAGTGCCTTTAAATGACGGTTTTGATTATAAATGGCTAATGGTGTGATAATGGAAACCTTATGCCCGTTCTTAAATGAGATTGGTTTTTTCAGGATAAGCATTGCAAAAGCATCTGCCAGCACTCCCTTTTCAGGAGATGCATGGGGAATGGCCATATTCTTCCCTAAGAAACTATATAAATGTTGACGATCATTTTCTTCTATTAAGGTGTTCACATACGATGGTTTAATGATGTTTCTTTCTAATAGCGGCTGACATGCCAGGATAATTGCTTCTTCCCAGGTGTCAACGCTTTCTTTTAATTGAATAAATTCATACGGTAAAAATTGCTTCAAACCATAGGGCACATTTTTTGCAATGTCTTTATTATCTTTTCTTTGAACCACTTGAAACAGTTTGGATAATGAGGTTAACAATGCAACCTCATCTGTTATGATTGCATGTTCCTTTATCGTCTCCACGAGTCTATTAATATTGATGTTTGTAAAACTTTTTTTATCTATCTTGTTAATGACCTGCCTTCTCAGTCCATCTTTTTCACTTATTGTCATCAGCGGATTTACTAAAAAAACAGGCTTTTTCGTCTGTACTGGAATGGTGCTAAAAACGATATCGTATTCTTGTTGATAACTTTGAAACTGTCTTAAGGAGAGGCTGTCAGCAAAATAAAATTCTGGAAATATTTCGTTAAGAGTATGAATCATTATTTTTGAAATCGAAAGACCATTAGAACAAACTACTATTGCACGTTTCTTCCTATTTAATTGCTCGCCTTGTTTGATCAGTTGACCCGCTATAAACATCGTTATAAAAGCAATCTCACTTGGAGGAAGTTTCTCACCAATTAAATTCTCGAGCGGATAAATGGAGGCCGCTACGATTTCATTCAATTCTCTATATTCTTCAATTATTTTTTCAGGAAAATGATTTTTTAATGTTAAATGATATTTAATCCTATAGTAGGCAGGACGCATATGAAGCATCAATTTTTCCAGGATTTCTTCTTTATCAGCAATAAAGATGCATGATTTTTGTTCAAAACAATTTATCATCTCTTTAATAGCAGACTTTAAATCTTGAATTATTTCGTCAGTTAATAGATCAGCGGAACGCACATTTGAAGTAAGAAGTTGAAGCGTAAGCCAAATCCTCTCTGTGACAGGCAAATCCTGACCTTCTTTCAATAACATCTCAGAAGCCGCATATTCTTCGGTATCTGCTAATTCATCCAGATAAATATTAAAATGTGCATTGAGGAGATTCCCTTGTTCAATTCTTTGAAAAATGAGTTCTATAATATAAGGAAGACTCTCATAGCTTTCATCAGTTAAGTGAATATTCAGATATTTTTCGATATGTTTTATTTTCTCCGTTGTTTCCGATATGTCTAATTGTAAAAATTTCTCGAAATACCTATAACCCTTATAAAAATTTAATACCGATTTTACAACTTCAATCAAAAGTCTGCGAATTTGTAATTCATCACCGACGATATTATAACCATCCTGGCGTGTATAAATAATGGAAAGAGAATATTGTTTTACCAATTCTTCAGCTTCTTTAATA
Source organism: Bacillus litorisediminis (assembly GCF_022808645.1). Lineage (GTDB taxonomy): Bacteria > Bacillota > Bacilli > Bacillales > JC228 > Bacillus_BF > Bacillus_BF litorisediminis. Next base: position 17,764 of record NZ_JAKZKT010000033.1, on the reverse strand, counting down.
TCGCTAATCCCAGTATTTCTGCTCACATTTAAGAGATCGATAATATGAAAAAGGGAGATTGCCTCTTTTTTTCCAAGTAAATATAAAATGATTAATAGGGCTCTTTCCTTTTCAGTTGGTAAATATTCTTCTACATCGTCAGAGTCACCCTCTGAAAAATAATCAAAAACTTTTTTATCAATGATAAAGTAACCATTTTTACTTTTTGTAATTGGATCAAGCTGATTGGATTTCAGCCAGTCATTAATCTTTTCAATCGAGTATGTAATTTGTCTTCGGCTAAGTTGAAATTTATGTTCCAGTTCCTTATTTTTTATTTGGGGATTTTTGATCAGTTCCTGCAGCAAATTGACACTCCTGTCATCAAGGAACATAAGTAAAACCTCCTTATAGTTTGATTATAATAGGTGTTTTTGCGCTTTTGTAATCGTTTTCATTCCAATTTTTTTACGGCCTTAGTGTTCATTTTTGTTCAACATTGGACTCAAAAACCACTTTAATTGTTTAAAAAAGTGCTAGAACAATATCCTTTGTTCTAACACTTTTATAGATCTCTTTTATAACCTTTGTTTTAATCTATTTCTTGCACTCAACGCTGCCTCAAAAAATGTTTCTGAAACGGTTGGATGCGGGTGGATCATTTTTGCCGCTTCATCGATCGTACCTTCTAAAAACATAAAGGCAGAGGCTTCAGAAATCATTTCCGTTACATGTGGGCCAACCATAGTAACCCCAATGATTTCACCGTATTTTTCTTCATATACAATCTTTGTAAATCCTTCTGTTTCACCAAGAGCTAAAGCTTTGCCGCTGCCGACATAATCAAATTTTTCGGTTCGAACTGAAAAGCCTTTTTGGAGTGCTTCTGACTCAGTCATACCGACACTTGCGATTTCTGGCAGCGTATAAATACATCTTGGGACGACCTTGTAATCGATTTTGTCAGCTTCACCTGCAGCATTATTAGCTGCTACAATTCCTTCAGCACTCGCCACATGGGCTAACTGATAACCCCCGACAACATCTCCAACGGCATAGATATTTGGCAAACTTGTTTCCATTTGCTCGTTTACTTTGATAAATGGACCATTCATCTCCAATTGTATTTTTGTGACGGCTGATAGATTAGGCTTTCGTCCTACACAGATCAGGAGTGATTCTGCTTCAATAACCACTTCTTCCCCATCTTTAACGATACAGGTCACAGCATTTTTATCCTCAGCCTTATTCACTTTGTTAACCTTTGTGCTTACTAATATTTGTACACCTTTTTTCTTTAAAACTTTTTCAAGAAGCTTGGATGCCTCTATATCTTCATTTGGAACCAGTCGGTCAGACATTTCAATAATCGTCACTTTTGTATTCAAACTTGCGAAAATACAGGCAAACTCGACACCAATCACGCCCCCGCCAACAATAACAATGGACTCAGGGATCTGCAGAAGATCAAAGATGGAATCACTTGTATCAAATTGTACTTGATTTAATCCTGGAATCGGCGGAATAACCGGAACAGATCCTGTTGCCAAAATTACTTTTTCGGCTTGAAGCCATTCCTCTTTTTCTTCTTGAAGTACCTTGATTTGGTTGCCTGCTTCGAGAAATCCAAATCCGTTATATACATCAATCTTTCCTTTTTTCATTAAAAGGGCAATTCCATTCCGCAAACGTTGGATGACATCATCTTTACGCTTCTTCATTTTTTCAAATGAAAAAGTAAGTTCTCCAGTTTCTATTCCCCAAGATTTTGCTTTTACAATTGAATCAATAATTTCAGCATGTTTTAATAGTGTCTTAGAAGGAATGCAGCCCCGATTCAAACAGGTTCCGCCTAAATACTCAGCCTCCACTATGGCAACCTTTTTACCATGTTTTGCTGCTTGAATAGCTGCTGCATAGCCTCCGGGTCCACCGCCAATCACAGCGATATCATATGTTTTATTCATGTCCTCACCTCTTAAACTAGTAATTCAAACGGATACTCAAGGACACGTTTGAGCTCAGTTAAGAATTCTGCTGCTGGTGCACCGTCAATGACACGGTGATCGAAGGAAAGACTAACGGTCATCATAGGACGAATTTCTATTGCCTGGTTCACCACAACTGGTTTATCTTGAATTCTGCCTACACCTAGAATCGCCGTTTCTGGAAGATTAATAATGGGAGTAAAAGCATCAATGGCATACATACCTAAATTACTGATGGTAAAAGTTGATCCCTTCATTTGATTCGGATGTAACTTTTGCTGGCGTGCTAATATGCCAATTTCCTTGGCTTCTCTGGTTATTGCTGCTAACCCTTTTGTATTAATATTCTTCAATACTGGAACCAGCAAACCGTCCTCAACTGCTACAGCTAAACCAATATTGACTTCATCGTTATATACGATTTCATCATCAATCAATGATGCATTCACAGATGGGTGTCTTGATAAGACAAGTCCGACTGCCTTCACAATTATCTCTGTATAAGATAAACGGTACCCTACTTGCTTCTCTATCGTAGAAAGGAGCTGAAGGCGCAGCTCTTTGGCCTTGGACATGTCAATTTCACTTGTCAGAGTAACGTGTGGTGCAGTGTTTACACTTAACTGCATTCGTTCGCCAATTACCTTTCTCATACCGGTAAGCCGTTTGCGAAGAACTGATGCAGTCTGCTCATCGGTTCCTCTGCTTGCAAGTACCTTTGTTACATCATCTTTTACAATTTTTCCATTTGCTCCACTGCCTGTTATCAGATCAGGATCGACCTGGTTCGATTTGGCAATTTTCTTTGCTAAAGGTGTCATTTTTACATCATTATCCCGCTGTACTAGGAATTGAAGTACATCCTTTTCTTGAATTCTGCCGTTCGGTCCGCTTCCAGATATAAGAGAAAGGTCAATTTGGTTTTCCTTGGAAACTCTTCTTGCTGCTGGTGTTGCACGAACTTTATCTGTGGTAATGGCAACATTAGCCAGACATTCTTTTTTGGATTCAGAGCTTTTCTCCCCTTCTGAATCTCCTGAGGAAATACCAGGTGACTCGTCAGGAACCTGCTCATTTTTTTGACCAATATAACCAATAATCTGATTCACAGGAATTTCATCGTCTGCTTGAAAATATTTTTTTAACAAGAAACCGTCTTCATACGACTCTACCTCAATGTTAATCTTATCTGTCATGATTTCAAAAAGCGGCTCCCCCATAGATACAGGGTCTCCTTCTTCTTTAAACCATTGAAGAAGGGTTCCCGCTTCCATTGTGCTGCTTAGTTTAGGCATAAATATTTCTTTTGCCATGACTGACCCCTCCTTATTTAAATCGAACGGTTTCTTTAACAGCTTGTATAATGTCTTCCACCTGTGGTATTGCTGCTTTTTCGAGGTTTGGATTATATGGAATCGGAATTGGGAGTCCGCCTAAACGTTTAATTGGGGCATCCAAATAATCAAAGGCTTCGCTTTCCGCAATTACACTTGCAATTTCACCGCCAAAACCACCCCTTTTAACGGCTTCATGTACAACAATTACGCGACCTGTCTTCTTTACGGATTCAATAATGGTTTCTTCATCTAATGGGACAAGTGTTCTTGGATCAACTACTTCAACATCAATTCCCTCTTTTTCTAATACTGCTGCAGCTTCAAGTGCTTTATGAACCATAATGGCAGTTGCAACAATGGTAACATCCCTTCCTAAACGCTTAACATCTGCTTTCCCTAAAGGTATTGAATATTGTTCTTCAGGTACAAATCCTTTTGTTTTATAAAGAAGTTTATGTTCATAGAAGATAACAGGGTTATCATCATCAATCGCCGCTTTTAACATGCCCTTTGCGTCATATGCAGTTGAAGGTTGAACAACCTTTAAGCCCGGAATATGTGCCATCCATGCCTCTAAGCTTTGTGAATGCTGAGCTGCTGCTCCTGTACCGGAGCCTGCAGGAGTCCTTAATACCATTGGAACCTTACCTTTTCCGCCGTACATGTAACGAAGCTTTGCAGCCTGGTTTACCATTTGATCCATTGCTATCGTTATAAAATCTGAAAACTGTATTTCTAAAATCGGTCTCATTCCTGTTAATGCTGCACCAACTGCTCCTCCAGCAATTGCAGCTTCAGATATCGGGGTATTACGTACGCGTTCAGGGCCAAATTCTTCAATCATCCCACGGGTCACACCAAAAGCTCCTCCATAAACGCCGATATCTTCGCCTAAAATAAAAACATCATCATTTTGTCTCATTTCCTGGCTCATTGCTTCTCTGACCGCTTCTAAATATGTGATCTCTCTCATGATCATGTCTCCCCCTTATGCATAGACGTCTTCTAACAAAGAATCAATGGATGGTTCCGGACTATTTTCTGCAAATACAACGGCATCTTCAATTTCCTGTCTTGCCTGCTCTTGAAGCTGGTTTGCTTTCTCTTCTGTCAGCAATCCTTCCTGGATTAATATTTCTTTATATTTCTTAATAGCGTCCTTTGCTCTCCACTCTGCCTCTTCTTCTTTTGTTCGATATTTCTTTGCATCACTTTTCGAGTGCCCTTTCCAGCGGTAAGTTTTCGCTTCTATTAAGGTCGGACCATTTCCTTGTCTTGCATTTTCAACAGCCTCATAGACTGTATTCATAATTTCAATGATATCTGTTCCATCTACGACTTTCCCAGAGATTCCATAGCTGCTTGCACGGTCCGCAATATCTCTGATGTTTATCATTTCTTTGACCGATCCGCTCATACCGTATTGATTGTTCTCGCAAAGAAAAACAACAGGTAATTTCCAAATCGATGCAAGATTAAGAGATTCATGGAAGCTTCCTTCATTGCTAGCCCCATCTCCAAAGAAGCAAAGAACCACATACCCCTTATTTTTCATTTTCGAAGTAAGTGCTGCTCCTACAGCAAGCGGAATTCCCCCTCCAACAATCCCATTTGCACCTAAATTTCCCTTGTCTACATCGGCAATATGCATAGACCCGCCTTTTCCTTTACAATAACCTGTCTCTTTTCCGAACAATTCGGCCATCATTCGATTGACGTCTGCCCCTTTAGAAATGCAGTGGCCATGACCGCGGTGAGTACTTGTAATTTTATCAATCTCTTTTAAAGCAGCTATCGCACCAGCTGCTGATGCCTCTTGACCAACACATAAATGAGTGGTTCCATGAATCATTCCTTTCGCAAAAAATTGATCTACTTTTTCATCAAAATATCGGATTAGCCACATTTCTTTATATAAATCAACCAGTTTTTCATTCGTAATATGGGGTGGGGTTTTTACTGTTCTTAACATCTAATTCATCCTCCCTTTTACATTTGTTCAATATAGTTACATTTGTAAATATCGTAATACCATTTCCCTTATCCGTCAAGTGATTTGATTAAATTTTTTGACAATTCATAGTATATAAACCTGTCTGAGTATGATCTTGAAACAAGATCAAGTGACCGTTTTTCCGATTCCAACCCGTTTATGGTCGCCTTTAGGACGTGTATCCTAGTTGAAAACAGCAATCCTGTTCGAATTCCTCCCTGGTTCAGACATGATTAGTTTAACGAGAAAAAAAGCACCAGTAATCAGGGAATAATAGGTCTGATTACTGGTGCTTTTGGAATAAAATCATTATTTAAATGAAATCACTGTACCCTCTTTAATTTCAGGAAAACGGAACGGGCTCGCGAAAATAGCACCTGGAAGAACTTCTCCTTCCGGTTCTTGGAAATAAATAGATATATGGCCTAATTCTTTAAAATTTTGATTTGCCAGTGATCCTACAGCCGTTATGGTATAAGACTCATTATCAAACGATAGAGTCCGTCCTACCTTCAAGGGTTCCTCACCAAGCTCATTAAATTCGTGAATGACAGAGATTTCTCTTAATTCTGCAGGTGCATTTGGACCAAATAAAATAACGATTTTATCCTCTTGAAAGCTAGGAACTAATATACCAATTTCTTTTACAATGGATTGAGTCATATTTTCCTCCTCCGAAGCTACAACATTATGAATATTATAGTCTCACAAGCTGACTGCTGTTTACTCCTGATGACTGAAAAAGCTGATCTTGCAATGCTCTTAGTTTCCAGACAGTAGTCGATGGATCAAGCTCTACATCATCAAGTGTTAAAAATTGTCCAAACTGAATATCCCTTTTAGCTACTATATTGCCACTAATTAAACCAATAGGAATATGGCCATTAGTCTTCATGTCTGCATGAGTTTCAAGAACACCGCGAACGGAATATCCGCCAATCCCATCTATTCTTTCACCAGCTTTAATATCACGCTTTGCTACAGCAACGGTTTCAGAAATTGGGGCACCTAATGGCTGAATGGATGAATCATTCTGCAGAACAGCTTTTGCAATGGAAATGGGTGTTTCTAGGCTTGCTAAATGATATGGACGGTATAATACATAATGCGGGCCCTTACCGACCTTCAAATAACGCAGCTCTTCATCAACTGGTGACAAGTCGGTTTTTACAATAACGAATACACCGGGTGCTAAGCCTTTTACATATTCAACAACACCAAAGTTTTCTAATACACCGCCATTTTCGACAAGGTTTAGCTTATCCGCAACCGTTTCTAAGTTTGCTTCAACTCCGTGCATTCCTACTTTATCAGGAACAAGTCCTGTTGCATTACTCAATAGGTTCATTTCCGCCATTGTTTTTGTTCCATCCTGGAAGGCTGCCAGCATATGGGGACTCATTTTCTTTTGTTTCGCTTCAGACAAGCATGTATTTGGATTAGATGTTGGATTAAATGGGTTATTTTTTCCTTTCCCCGCAACTAAAACTTCCATTCCCATTGTTTTCGCAAATTCGTATAATTCTAAAGTTGCGGCAGGCTCATCACCTGCAGAACCTGTATAGACTAACCCTGCATTTGTAAACAGCTGATGCATGATTGAACCGATTGTAATATCGACTTCAACATTTAGAAGAACAATGTGTTTTTTAGATCTTAGTGCTTCAAGGGAGATATTTGCTCCAACCTCTGGGACACCTGTTGCATCCACAATAACATCAACATTAGGGGATTGAATCACATTCCGATAGTCAGTCGTTACAACCATTATTTCTTTTCTGGCCGTTTGTGAATTATAAAAATTTTGGGCTTTTTCAGCGGCCTCCAAATTGATATCACAAATTCCTGTTACACACATTCCGGGAATTTTAGAAATTTGGGCAATCATTCCAAATCCCATCTGTCCAGCTCCGATGATACCAACCTTAATTGGGTTATTTTCTTTTTCGAGTTGTAAAAGCTGTTTATAAATGGACATGTTTGTTTTTCCTCCCTATTCACACTTTTTCCTAGTAGTCTATTAGCTTTAATATGTTAAGAATCAATGGCTAAGCAAACAAATGATAATCTGAGTAGCAATAGCAGTTATTTTTTATCATTTGTCACAATTCGTGTCATTTGTTAATATACGTTTAGTTTAATTCCAATTGTAAGGGCTGTCAAGATAGAATTTTCCAAAAATTCAATCGTATTACTCTCTATACATTTAATCCAAGAAAGGAAAAAAGCTGCAATGATATAAATCGCAGCTTTTTCGCACTATTCTACAAGAGCTTTAGCAGTTGCTTCATCTGTTATCAATACATTAATTAAATTACCCTCAAGCGCTGCTTTGATTGCATTTACCTTTTCTAAACCTGCTGCAACACCAATTACAAGCGGTATTTTTTTTAAGGTTTCAAGTTCCATGGCAATCACACGTTCATTCCATGTATTTCGAATGGACTTACCAAATTTATTAATAAAGTTGTAGCAAATGTCACCTACAATTTCTTCATTTTGAGTAATTTCTTCATGGTCAGATCCTAAATATGACTTTACCATGGTTGAATGCTCAGGGCTTCCGCCAATACCAACCACTGCAATATTTGATTTCTCAGCCAATTCAAAGGTTTTACGAATGGATGGCTGTCTCATTAATACTTCTTTTGCCTCCTTTGAATCGACCATGACTGGTACGTGGAGAAGCTCATATTGTGCTTGTAAGGCATCCCCCATTTTTGCAACCAAATAATTAGCGTGAATATCGACTCTTTCATTTCCTACCCCACCAACCAATGGGACAATCGTAACCTCCGGAAATGGCTGGGGAGAACTTAAAGCTTTGGCCATTTCATGTAACGTTGTACCGGAAGATATGCCGATAATTTGGCCATCTTTAATCATTCTTAATAAATAATGGGCGGCAGCTTCACCAAGTTGTTTTTTGGAGGATTCTAAACCAATACTATCAATACACACAACCTCTCTTAAATCATATAACCTTTCAACTTTTCTTTCTAATTTACGGTACTGCTGGTGATGTTCGTCATGGATGATAATCTCAACAATTCCCAGCTCTCTGGCAGTAGTCAGATATTTAGAGATGAGTGACCTGCTAACTCCAATTTTTTCAGCGATTTCTGACTGGGTTGCACCTTCTTCATAGTACATCTGTGCTACCTTAATTAGTATTCTTCGATTTTCTTGAAGTGCCATAGCTATTTCCTTTCGTATTTAAAAACAAAATTTTGTTTAAATTGGAATAAACTATGCGTGAAAAACAATTGATTTTGCTTTTCGCGCATAGTTTTTTTAGTGTCTAATACATTCCAAAGCTAGCAAAGTAAGCGATGATAACAGATAATACCCCTGTAATTAAACGACTGTATAAAACTGCGGGTACTCCGTATTGTACCGTTTCCGGCTTTGCTTCCCCCAACGATAAGCCAACTGGAATAAAATCACATCCTACTTGGCCATTGATAGCGAATAATGCTGGCAAGGCAAACTGAGGCGGAATATTTCCTAAAGCAATTTGGCTGCCAATGAGTACTCCAATCACTTGGGCAATAACTGCCCCTGGCCCAAGCACTGGGGATAAAAATGGCAAGGTACATATGAGAACAATAATTAATAAACCCCATAATGAGCCCGCCAGCGGTGATAGGTAATTGGCAATCAGATTTCCAATACCAGTATAATTTATAATCCCAATTAACAGACTGACAAATGCCATGAAAGGTATGATATTTTTTATCAGCATATCAACTGATTCACGTCCAGCTTGATAAAACGTGCCGGTGACCTTTCCAATGCCTCTAGAAAATCTTGTTAAGAAATTACTGTTGTTATTGAGGTTATCTTTTTTTAACTGATCGTATTCTTTTTTAAAGGCTTCTTTGTCCTTCACATCAAATTTGGGCTTAGCTGCTTCTTCTGCTCCCGCCGCTTCTGCATAACCTTCCGCAAGTGTAACTTGTTTTTCCGTTACACCTGATACGAAAATATCTTCTGTAATATGCTTCGCAAGCGGACCTGATGGAGAAGATGCCAAAATATCTATAGTTGGTATGCGCTTCATCGGGTAAAGACCGATTCTTGCAGTACCACCGCAATCGATGACAACACACATTATTTCATCTTCTGGAACAGAATTTTTGAATCCATCTACGGCTTCTCCACCTGTTAATTCTGAAATTCTTTTTGCAACAGGGTGAATTCCCCCTCCAGTAATTGAAACAACCTTTGTTTTTTTTCCATTCGGTTCAATATGAAGACCTACTCCCCAGCCGCCTGGTCCTTTAGATACAAATACTGCTTTATAACTCATAATCTATCTCTCCCTTTTTATTCTGCCTTTGCTTCCATTCTTTTTGCCAGATATTTTGTAATGAATTCGGTAATAATTCCTCGTAATAAAATAATGACTATACCGACAATGAAATATCTTACCGCTAGCTCGGAAACTGAATATCCAGCTTGCTGTATTCCATTAGCGATTCCGAGGTACACAAAGAGTTCTCCAGCATTCGCGTATGGAAATAATGATGTTACAGGGTGTACGAAGGAAACTGCAGAATCATAAAAAGCAGGTTTTTGTTTTTCTGGCAAGAATCGACCAAATGTATACGCCATTGGATTTGTTAAGATTAACACTGAAAGAACGGGCATTAACGTATAACGAAGCAGCATATATTTTGATGCAAATTGGATAGCCCGATTTACTCTCTCTTCACCAATAAACTTCATAATTGCATACGTAAAGGTCAAAAGTACGACTAATGTAGGGATAATCCCTGTTACGAGTCCCATAAATTGCTTACCGCCAGCTTCGAACATGCCGATAAAATGCTCCCCTAACCATTGAATCCATTCCATTTTACATACCCCTTTCTACTAACCTATTGAAATATTTTGCTTGGAAATATTAACAATTGCATTTTCCCCGGCTTTAAGAAGTGCTTTACCAATAGCCGGAACCTTCTGCCCTTTTTTTCTAACGGAATAGTTTTCATTGACATCATTCAAGATGGCCCCTACATGCTGACCCTTATACTTATCCATTTCTTTAAACTTTGACAGAACAGTAACGCCCTTTAAAATGTGGCATTCGTGAACGATACAGTTCTTATCCACAATAAGAATGGCAATGGCTCCTGGACGGAATGCATTTCTTTCCATTCCCGAAAACAAGTAGTAACCATCATCCCCCTTATAACAGCTTACAATTTTATCAATACTCCTCCGGTAATACCTTATTTGTATAAGTGAAAATGCGTATTGTACCACTAAAATTGCACATGCAATAATGGCAATCTTCATTGTCAATATCCCCCTTTGACATTTTTCTTTAAGCTAACGCCTTTCAACCTCCTTTAAAGCGCTTACATTTAATTCCAAAAAATTTTTGAACCGTAACATTTTCCACTTCGCGTGAAATTATCCAACCTATTGTGACATTTGTTATATGTTATTACATTTGTTATAAAACAGGATAAATGAATTCACTTGAACTGTCAACGATTATTTTTAATTTTTAGAAAATTATATAGGGTGCTATTTCTGCCTTAACTTTCAAAACTCAATTCCTTTAAACAAACTTGTAAAATTAGTTAACCTAGTTCTAGTCGCGCCTTTCCTACAATTCCCGCCCCAAATAGGGTATAATGAAAGAATATGGTTTGATGGGGAAACGGATGTTCTTTCCCTCTTACTTTGTTGCCATTAAAGGGGTTTAACCAATATGGAATTCACAATGAAGGAAATGGTTGAAACACTTTCAAATAAATTACAGGAACGGCTTCATTACAATGATGAGGAGCATGTAAAGCTTGTTCAGCGCAGTCTTCTCCTTTACCGTCAGGGGCTTGTTTCTCACGTGAAGCAGACAGGACCTAATGAGGTATCCGCAACGGTTCAGGATGTAATTCCCGTAAAAGTACTGCTTCAGGCTGATGAGCTGGAAGACAGTGCATGCGAGTGTCCGCAGTCGGGAGTGTGCCGTCATAAACTGGCCGTGTTTTTTGCGATGCTTTCCAAATACCAGTCCGTAACGAAATGGGTAGATGATTGGAAGAGAAGTGATCTGCTCGCCAGACTTCCAATCCAAAAGGGTATCAAGCCAAACACACCAACCCCCACTCCTATTGAAGACAAGATCCCGAGCTGGCTTGAGCGGTTCGAAGAGGAATGGAATCAGCTTAGCGGATATACGGCTTCAGCTATTAATCAGATGTATCATAAGTTTCGCTGGCAAGAGCCTGAGAATCGCCAGCTAAAGCTAATTTACCGGTTAGCCCTTCAGTTTTTCTTTCTACAGAAGCTGTTTTCCCTTTCACCAAGGGAACTCCAGGGAGTACGGATGCATATTGAATATTTCTTAGATCAGGCTCAGGAAACCATACGTGCTTTTCAAACACAGACGCTTTCATTTGATACGGGGGTTTATTTCCCGCAGCTTGGTGCTCAGTTACATCCGATTATGAAGGAAGGGCACAGCCTATTGCTTGAAAAGTTTACGCTGTACACCGAATTTTGGACGTATTTGTGCAAGTCACCTTCTCTTCGTCAGGAGGAACGGAAATGGTGGGCAGCTTTCATTGAGGAAGAACATCCCAGCTTTGCCAATCAGCCTGGGGTTTACATTGCGTATTGGCATATACAAATTCTGACTGGGTTTGAGGAACGGGTTCTAGCTTCACTGGATGAACAAATGGAACCAAGCCACGTATTCATTTTATTGCATTGGCTTCATTATTTTATTACGGAAAAGCAATGGTCGAGAGCTAATACGTTTTTCGATAAATTTTTAAAAGGATGGCCCTTGTATGTAAAAGAGGCTGATCCTGGGCAAGCACGCACAACAGCAGAATTTGCGATTCGCTTGGCCAAACTTTATGGGCTAGACCGCAAGCTTTCCATTCAGGAAAAATTATTAGAGGCATTGCTTCCTTATAGTTTTCAAGAATATGCCTCTTATTTGGCGCAAACGAAGCAGTACCGAAAATGGATGGAAATCCTAAGCTCCATTTCCTATCCAATTCAGGATATACCAATTGACTTATTATCAGTGGTTGAGTCCAATGATCCGAGGGCTCTTCTTCCTATCTATCACCGTACAGTAGCAGCTTTAATTGAAGAAAAAAAGCGAACATCCTATAAAGACGCTGTTTTTTATTTAAAAAAATTAAAAAAGCTTTATGAGAAGATGAACCAATATCATACCTGGAATCAATATATGGAAGGTTTATTAGAGGAGACTGCTCGGCTTCGTGCGTTTCATGAAGAATGTAAAAGGGGGAAGCTCATAAATGGTCCGGTTGAAATCCATTAAAATACATGCGGTTCTAACTGACGATTTTACCATTCGTTTAGGTGCGACGAACGAAGAGCATAAATGGCTCCCGCTTCATGATTGGAAGCATCTTTTCTTCCAGTGGCATCAGGAGAGCTTCTACGGAACGCTTTATGTAAAAGAAATGCAGGGTTTCCTAGAGCTCACACCTTGGCAGGTAACCGACGTCTTTGCCAATGAGCCTTTTAATTCCTATGTTGACTGGGATTGGGACGAAACATCGGATTTGCTCATCTCAGTTTCCCGAGTGATTTATGAAAGTATTGTTCAGAAACGCGTGATCCCTTCATTTCAGCCAAATTTTCCTTGGAAAATTCCTGCGATGGTGTGGGATGAATTCTCCGATGATTTTTGGGAAAGTCCTTTACCAGAAGAAATTTTTCCTAATGCTAAGATTGGTGACTGGGTTCAGACTTGGTTTCAGCAGGTGATGGAATCTTATATTAGCCAGCCTCACGTTGACAATGAATGGACAACAAAATGGAAGGAGTTAAAAGAATCCACCTACTGGAGCCAGGAAGAATTAGCTGCCTATTTTACCGAGGAAAAGTGGAGACAATGGACCAGTGAGAACCGCTCCTCTCTTCCCTTTCACCTGGGACTTCGCCTTGAGGAGCCGGAAACCAATGATGACCCTTGGACTTTAACTCCTTTTTTACAAAGTGTCGTTAACCATGAAGAGGTGTACAGCTGGAACGAAGTATTTACATGGCCATCTGGCTGGTTGGAATATGAAGAAACGGTCAACGAGGAAGTCGCCAGCTGGAAGAGTCTGATCCCCTTTATGGAGGTGAACCGCCCTTTCCAGACGGCATTAAATGATGAACAAGCTTGGGCTTTTCTAACTCATTATAGTGAAAAACTTGTGCTCCTTGGGATTAATATATGGCTGCCTTCCTGGTGGAGAAATATGAAGGAGGCCAAGCTTAAATTGCAGGCGAATGTAAAAGAAACCGCTGCATCATCCCGTCCTTCTATGCTTGGAATGGATCAGCTTTTAGACTTCCAATGGAAACTGTCTTTAAACGGAGAAGAGCTTTCCGAAGAGGAGTTTCGAAGCCTCGTTGAGCAAAACCGGCATTTTTTGCGATGGCGCGGAGATTGGGTGAAACTCGACCCAGCTTTTATGAAGCAAATTCAAGAAATGATGAAGCATGCAGATAAGCACGGGCTTAAGCTACGGGATTTACTTGAACAAAAGCTTTCCAAAATGAACGGCAGCAATCTGAATATGGATGAGGAAGAGTCAGACGACGATCCGTATGATTTTATCCAGATCAAGATGAATCGGCAGCTGAGGGATATGCTTTATACTTTAACCAACCAAACCCATCTGCCGCTGCAGAAGGTTCCAGACACGCTTCAAGGAGAGCTGCGGCCTTACCAAATCGAAGGCTTCAGCTGGCTTTATTTCTTAAGAGGTTTCGGCTTTGGCGGCTGTTTGGCGGATGATATGGGACTTGGAAAAACCATTCAATTTATCACCTATCTGCTGAAATGCAAGGAAGAAGAAAATGATACTGTCCCTGCATTGATCATTGCCCCGACCTCTGTTATCGGGAACTGGGAAAAAGAGTTGGCGCAGTTTGCCCCTTCATTAAAGGTTTATATCCATTATGGGCAAAAGCGTCTAAAAGGTGATGCTTTCAAGGAAGAAGCAAACCATGCAGATGTCGTTTTAACAACCTATGGCTTATCCCATATTGATGAAGAGGAGCTTGCTTCGATAGAATGGAGTGCGATTGGTTTAGATGAAGCACAGAATATTAAAAATGCAGGAACAAAACAATCCCGCTCCATTCGCAAGTTAAAAGGAAAACATCATATTGCCTTAACTGGAACACCGATCGAGAATCGATTATCTGAGCTGTGGTCAATCTTTGATTTTCTCAATCATGGGTATTTGGGCAGTCTTCATTCTTTCCAGCATCGGTACATTATACCTATTGAAAGAGATGATGATAAAGAGCAGCTGCACAAGCTGCAAGCCCTGATCCGGCCATTTTTACTGCGGAGAACAAAGACAGATGAAAAGATTGCCTTAAACCTGCCGGATAAACTCGAACAAAAACAATACTGCACATTAACACCAGAACAGGCAGCCCTTTATGAAGAACAAGTCCAACAGACCTTCGCGAAAATCCAAAGATTGACTGGGCTTGAAAGAAGGGGCTTAGTTCTGCAGATGCTAGGCAAATTGAAGCAGCTTTGCGATCATCCTTCTCTGTTTTTAAAAGAAGAACAGCCTGCTGAAATCATTAGCCGGTCAATGAAAATGAAAAAAGTCATACAACTGCTGGATGATATTTTATATCAAAACGAAAATGCGCTTATATTTACTCAATACATTGGCATGGGCCAGCTTCTTCAGCAGGTTATGAAAAAACGCTACAGAATGGATATCCCATTTCTAAATGGATCTGTACCAAAGCAACAGAGAGATCGCTGGATAGAGCAATTCCAAAACAACGAATTTCCAATCTTTATTCTATCTTTAAAAGCCGGCGGCACAGGATTGAATTTAACGGCAGCCAATCATGTCATCCACTATGATCGCTGGTGGAACCCTGCGGTTGAAAACCAGGCAACAGACAGAGCCTACCGGATTGGCCAGAAAAAATTCGTCCATGTCCACAAACTCTTAACATCAGGCACTCTCGAAGAAAAAATTGATGCCCTGCTCGAACAAAAGAACATGCTGAACGAAGCGATTCTAACCCAGGGAGATCAATGGCTGACCGAATATACGGATGATCAGTTACTAGAACTTGTCTCTTTGGGTTAAGTGAAAGTCAGTTGGTTTGTCCGCGATAGAAGGCGGTGTACTTTGTATACCGCCTTTTATGTTTATAAAGTAGACACAATCGGATCAGGTTTTAGGCACTGAATCAGGATAAATGGCTTTCGTCTTTGAAATACTTGGCTCCGGTCAGGCGGAAGGATGAGCTCAATGGTTTGTTTACCAACTTTAAAAGAAAAACAAGAAATGATATCGTATATGTCCCCATTTGTAACGGGAAGAAGGCCAAAGCGTTCCTCAACCTCAATTATTTGTTGAGCAGGATAAATATGGACTAGTGCTGTTTTGGTGGTTCTACCTTCTTTAATTATGGCTTCAAAGGTATGAGCTTCTGTTATCAAAAAACGCTGATAGTGTGAATTTGTCTGGACTTTTGGAGTAAATGTCATTAAATATGGGTGAAGACATCTTTCATAGATATAATGTTGAGGTGTTTGATCAGGAAGAGCAAAAATTTTAACTTCAAGAACATTTTCTCTAGGAAAGGATGGTAATGGAATCGTTCGTTTTAACATCTTAGCCCCCTTTAATCTCATTCGAAAATTACTAGTCCTTTTTTACTATTTCTACGTCAAATTTACAAATCCTTCAAATTTATACATATTTTTATAAATATTGTCAGCGTTCGCTAAACAGCTTATAAGTTAAAAAAACTCCAGTTGATTGTTTAATCAACTGGATCAAAGGGAAGACATTCTTGAGTTGAAATAAAGAGTTGAATTAAAGGTGCCGGAGAATGTTTGAGGCCTGCGTTACAGAGGAGAAGGTTCGGAAGGTTTGGATTCTTCTTCTAACTGACGAATTCGTGCCTCACATTCAATCAGCTGCTGATGAAGCCTCCCGTTGAACCGAATCAGATACTCTAGCATCTCCTCAATACGATAAAGAGGATTCGGATGATTAATTGGACTCACCTCCTTTCATTTATTTAAATAGAATTTCTTCAATCGATTCTTTTGGTTCTGCTTGTGCTGTCTCATTAGTTGACCCATTTGCTGGTTCACGAGATTGCTTTGATGATCTTGTATCGATAAACTGAATCGAATCGGCTACAACTTCCGTTACGTACACTCTTTTTCCTTCTTGATTCTCATAAAACCGTGTTTGAATTTTTCCAATGACCCCGACCAGTGATCCTTTTTTACAATATTGAGCTGTGTTTTCTGCTGCTTTTCTCCAGATGGTACAAGGAACAAAGTCAGCCTCAATTTCCCCCTGCTGATTCCGAAAATGCCGATTAATGGCAATCGTTACATTTGTAACTGCTGTCCCCTCAGGTGTACGCCTGACTTCAGGATCCCTCGTCAATCTGCCTACTAACGTAACTTGATTTAACAATGGTAACGTCCTCCTTTCTATCGTTTATCAGTATCATAAGTCGAATCTACCATTTAGTAAAATTTGGGTTTTGGTTTTTTGATAGGTCCATTTAGCTTAAAAATGTCAAATTTCCCCTTAAAAATTGACTTTTCGATAGCCAATTCATTGGATTCAGCGATTTTACAATGTTCGCCATTTTTTTCACCTTTTCAGATTCATGATTCACTGTGATATAATTTTGATTAATCATAAGCTAGAACGGATATCAAATAGACCTTGCTTTTTAAGGGTAGGAGGACACATGATGAAAACCTTTAAGCTCATTTCCTTTCAAATTATAGAAGGTGAAACACTTCAAGACATTCCCCTCAAAGACGGACTGATCATAAACAGGGAGGACATTGAAAAACGTTGGCTGATTGAAACGTTTATTAAAGAGGAATATGTTGGGGTTTTTGAGGAAGCGTTTAAGAACGGGAAAGAATTATTAATCCAAGTTGTGATAACCAGGCCGGAAAATGACCCTGCTCCTTTCCGTGCTACAGTTGTTAAACTGAAAAAAATAAATGAGTCGTATAGCGTATTATTAGAGGGATATATCAACAAAACTAAAAATGATTATGCGGAGTTACTTTTAACCTATTTGCTCGATAAAGGAATATCAGGGGATCAGCTTTTAGAAGCTTTCAAATCGAATATGATTACAAAACCCAAACTCCCTGCAGCCAATAAAAAGGGGTAATAAATCGAGTAGGAGGGGGTGACTAACCCCCGACCTCTCACACCACCGTACGTACCGTTCGGTATACGGCGGTTCAATTATGATGATTGACGCAAAAATTCATATCGTTCCGCTAGACTTCTCAACCCTCGATTTCTCCAATAGGAGTTATGGAGGGTTTTGTTTAAGATTGGACTACAAGCGATTCTCCAGTATTTCTTCCGAGAATTCCCCCATTCGTATGCTTTATGTGGTGGAACCCCTAAGGTAATCAGTCTTTTAATCCTCGT
>NZ_JAKZKT010000032.1 GCF_022808645.1 Bacillus litorisediminis | reverse complement strand
TATGCAAGTAAGATCCCTTGAAGATGACAAGGTAGATAGGTCTGAGGTGGAAGCACGGTGACGTGTGGAGCTGACAGATACTAATCGATCGAGGACTTAACCAAGTTTATGGTGATTTTGGTCCTTACCTTATTCTTTAGTCGTTATCTAGTTTTGAGAGAACGATGTTCTCTGCATTGATAAGGTCTGGTAGCTATGGCGAGAAGGTCACACCCGTTCCCATCCCGAACACGGAAGTTAAGCTTCTCAGCGCCGATGGTAGTTGGGGGCTCTCCCCCTGCGAGAGTAGGACGTTGCCAGGCAAAGCAAAACAACCTAGGGTTTTGATCCTAGGTTGTTTTTTTATTGTCCGAAGGACAAACCGATTAGGTTTGACTAAAAAGTTTGATCCCGACCCGCTCCAATCAGGACATACACGTAATTAAACATAGATCCATACTGTATCTTAGAATGTAAACGATTCAAAAAAGAAGGTAAATTTTGAATAGTTGCTGGGGGATTTGTCCATCCTATCAATATGGAGGTGGAGATATGAGTACAATGCAAAACTCTGGGAAAATAAAGGAATTGTGCATCATCTGTGAAGAAGAAAAAGAACACGGGATTCATTTGTATACATCTTTTCTTTGTTGTGAATGTGAGAAACAAATGCTTACTTTAGAGCCTGGTGATCCATTTTATCAATATTTTATTGAAAAAATGAGAAAGATAAAAAATATCCAGATTTATTCATAGCTTAAAAGAATGATAATGTATGAAGGAAGAACAAACGATTGCTCGGATACGCAATCGTTTTTTGCATGTTAATCTATGACCAAACCATCATGTAACCTTGTTGAATTAGAAAATCGTTGATACAATGAATATATTTGAAAGAATAAGGAGTTTATCCGATGAATGGTCAGGAGCAAATGCCTCTTTACGAAGCTCTACAGCATCACATACAATCTAATCCTCTTTCATTTCATGTTCCTGGTCATAAGGGTGGATTATTATTTAAAGAAAAATCTAAGCTTTTTGCTGCAGATATAACTGAGATTACAGGAATGGATGATCTGTATCATCCGACAGGTATTTTATTGAAGGCCCAAAAACTTTTGACTGATTTGTACGGAAGCGATAATAGTTTATTTTTAGTTAATGGATCAACAGTTGGCAATTTAGCGATGATATATGGGACATGCTCAGAAGGAGATCTCGTCCTTGTTCAGCGTAATTGTCATAAATCCATTATCCATGGTTTAATGCTGGCAAAGGTACGGCCTGTGTTTCTAGAACCAGAATATGAACGGGATTGGGGCATTGCGAAAGGAATATCGATTCAAACACTAGCTGATGCCCTAAAGCTGTATCCAGAAGCAAAAGCCTTAATAGTAACCTATCCTAATTATTATGGAATGGCTGATAAAATTGAGGATTTAATCAAACTTGCCCATAAATATAAAATTCCTGTGCTCGTTGACGAAGCACATGGTGCTCATTTCATTGGAAAGGATCCATTTCTTCGTTCATCTTTACAGCTAGGTGCAGATGTTGTGGTTCAATCGGCTCATAAAACATTGCCTTCGTTAACGATGGGGGCTTATCTTCATATTAGGGAAGGCTTGATTAGGGCAGAATCTATACAACAAGCTCTTTCAATTCTGCAGACAAGCAGTCCTTCTTATTTAATTATGGCATCGCTTGATTATGCAAGATCTTATATAGGGACTTTTACGGAAAATGACCTTCAATTCTGGAGAAAATATAAAGAAGAAATACATGAGCGCCTCAGTGCGATTTCAGGAATTAACATTTATCAGGATCCATTTACAGATCCATTAAAGGTCACTTTAAAATTAACGAATGGAGATAGCGGACAGACTTTTCAGAGGTTATTGGAGGAACAAGGGATATATCCGGAATTTTCAGATCCGGCGAATGTTTTATTGATCTTTCCTTTATTTAAAAAAGCACATGAAAAAGAAGCACTTGCTTATCTAAATGTGTTGGAAGATGCCTTAAAAAAAATAACTATTTATACTGCCAAAGAAAGAGAAAAAAAGCATTCCCCATTTCAGAGCAGCAGTAATCGGGTAAGAACACCTGAAGTGCCTCTTTATCAGGCAAAGGTGTCGGATAAAAGGTGGATACCGATAACTGAAGCACCTGGAAAGGTTTCTGGAGGCATGATTATTCCCTATCCGCCAGGCATTCCTTTGATTATGCCAGGAGAAAGTATTGAGCAACGTCATATAGAGGAATTGAAGCGATTATTGGAACATAAGACACATATCCAAGGTGATGGATGGAATGAAAATCATCAGATACTTGTATTAGCGTGAGGAGAGACCTATTGTGACAAAAGGTTTATTTATTACATTTGAAGGCCCAGAGGGAGCAGGAAAGACAACGGTTCTTCAAATGTTAGCGGAAAATTTACAAGCCAAGTACCCCATTATTGTGACAAGAGAACCTGGGGGTATAACGATAGCAGAGAAAATAAGGGAAGTTATACTGAGTCCCTTACATACAGAAATGGATTCAAAAACAGAGGCATTACTTTATGCAGCATCCCGGCGCCAGCATCTTGTCGAAAAGGTGATTCCAGCTCTTAATAGCGGGAGAATTGTGCTTTGTGACCGGTTTGTTGATGCTTCCCTTGTTTACCAAGGATATGCGCGAGGAATCGGAATTAATGAAGTTTTAGAAATCAATCAATTTGCGATAGAAAATCTTATGCCTGATTTAACGATTTATTTTGATATTCGTCCAGAAATCGGAATGGAACGGATTCAAAAGCATAAAGGCCGAGAAGTAAACCGATTAGATTTGGAGAAAATGGAGTTTCACGAAAAAGTCCGTGAAGGCTACCAAATCGTTGCAAATCGCTTTCCTGAAAGAATAGTTACGGTTAACGCTGAATTATCATTAGATTCAGTTTATAGCCAAGTAGAAAAAACGGTGATGCTTCAATTGGATCAGTGGAGAAGGCACCCTTAATTTTCATAAGGAAAGGAGGATTTTAAGCTATTTTCCACGAAAACATAAGAGAAATTATATTTTAGGATGAAACGTTTTGACATCCGTTCTTCAGGTTATTGGTAAACATGGAAGATGGACATATCATCAGTTCGTTCACCTATGTTTCGTCCCAATAATATATTGGTATAATACAAGATAAAAGAAGAAACGGAGGAAAGGGAATGAAACTCATTTTGGCTGTTGTTCAAGACCAGGATAGTAACCGCCTGCTTAATGCATTGGTAGAAAATAATTTCAGGGCAACGAAGCTTGCATCAACCGGCGGATTTTTAAAATCAGGCAATACAACTTTTTTAATTGGAACTGAGGATATTCGTGTCCAAAAAGCATTAGATATTATAAAAGAAAATTGCAGATCACGAGAACAGCTGGTAGCACCTGTATCACCAATGGGAGGAAATGCAGATTCATATGTGCCTTACCCTGTTGAAATCGAAGTAGGGGGAGCCACCGTATTTGTTCTTCCTGTTGATCAGTTCATGCATTTTTAGTTAAAATTTTAGAAAATCCAAGGTTTTGACAAAGAGAAAAGTAAATGGCCAAGTGCCATTTTCTTATTTGCGCTTAGATTTTATCGCTGAGAATAGGTGATGGGACAGTGAAAATACAACAGGATATCAGAGTTGGGCTTGATTCACTTAAGTTAGAGCAAAAAGCAGCCTATAATCAAAGAAATTCCTTTCAATCGATGATTGAAAAGCAAGGAAGCCGTTTAAAAACAGAAGAACTGGGACGTTTATTGAAAGACATAGATGTGGCCGGACAAAGACTTGCCCGTTCACGCCAGTTTCAGGATTTAGCTAAGTTCAAGACGCTTGTTAAGAGGTTTGTTAAAGAGGCTGTTGATTTTGGTTTTAATTTGAAGCAGTCAAAGAGCTGGAGCGGCTATGGGGAAAATCGGACGCTTCGACTGATTGAAACAATAGATGAAAAGCTCATTTCTTTAACAGAAGAGTTAAGACTGGGTGAAAAGGATTCGCTCAATCTCCTGGAACAAATCGGAGAAATTAAGGGTTTGCTGATAAACCTGTATACATAAAGAGGTGAATACCTTTGAGCGCACAATGGGAAGAATTTAAAGCGAAACAGCCAACAGCAGAGAAGATGCTGCGAAATGCTTTACAGAGAGATCGGTTGGCTCATGCCTATTTATTTGAAGGAATAAAAGGAATCGGAAAGGTACAAGCCAGTAAACTACTTGCCCAAAGCTTTTTCTGTATAAATCAAATAGATCATTATCTGCCATGTGGAGAGTGTCATCACTGCAGAAGAATAGAAAGTGGTAATCATCCTGATGTACATATTATTGAACCTGATGGCCAGTCTATTAAAAAAGGACAAATTCAGGCATTGCAAATGGAGTTTTCAAAATCCGGGATGGAATCAGCAAAAAAATTCTATTGCCTTGTGCATGCAGACCGAATGACAACAAATGCAGCAAATAGCTTATTGAAATTTTTAGAAGAACCGCAAGCTCAAACGATGGCTGTATTAATTACTGAACAGCTCCATAACATGTTAAGTACCATCCTGTCACGTTGTCAGGTTGTTTCATTTAAACCTTTGTCTGCTAATCTTCTAATTAAACAGTTAATCTCAAACGGAATACCACAAGATATGGCTCCCCTTCTTTCCCAATTAACACAAAATGTAGATGAGGCACAACAATTATTTTCGGATGAGTGGTTTGCACAAGCACGAAAAAAAGTGGTAAAATTATATGAAGCCCTACAAAAAAGTGATGAAGAAGCACTTTTGTGGCTTCAGCAAGAATGGTACAAGCATTTCCAAGATCGGGAACAGGTGAATATGGGCCTGCAAATGCTCTTATTTATATATAGAGATCTCTTATCGATTCAGCTGAATCGTAAGGAAAAATTAATTTTTCCCTTTATCATAGGTGATTTAGAGCGATCTGCCTTAAGTATTTCACAGACCACTATCTTAAAATCTATAGAAACCATTTTGAATACCAAGCGGATGTTAGATGCACATACTAATCATCAGCTCCTGATGGAACAAATGGTACTCAGCTTAAAGGAGGGATCGTGAGAGTGTATAAGGTTGTAGGTGTCCGGTTTAAGAAAGCTGGAAAAATCTATTACTTCGATCCAGGGGATTTGCTACTTCAAAAGGACGATTTTGTAATTGTTGAGACTGTCCGAGGTGTTGAATATGGAAGAATTGTCATTGGTCCCAAAGAGGTGGGGGAACATGACGTTGTCCTTCCATTAAAAAAGGTTCTTCGGATTGCAGATCATAAGGATCGTCTTATCGTCGAAGAAAATAAGCAGGCAACAAGAGAGGCTTATCAGGTATGTTGTGAGAAGGTTGAAGAACATGGGCTGGATATGAAGCTGGTCGATGTTGAGTATACATTTGATCGGAATAAAGTTATATTTTATTTTACTGCTGATGGCCGGGTAGATTTTAGAGAATTAGTTAAGGATTTAGCAGCGATTTTCCGGACTCGCATTGAACTGCGTCAAATAGGAGTGCGTGATGAAGCAAAAATGCTAGGCGGAATCGGTCCATGTGGCAGAATGTTGTGTTGTTCAACGTTTTTAGGTGATTTTGAACCCGTTTCTATTAAAATGGCAAAGGATCAAAATCTTTCCTTAAATCCTACAAAGATTTCTGGGTTATGCGGTCGTTTGATGTGTTGCCTAAAATATGAGAATGATGAATATGAAACGGCAAGAAACGAACTTCCGGATATTGGCGAATCCATTCAAACCCCAATTGGAGAAGGAAAAATTGTTGGGTTAAATATTTTAGAGCGGGTCATGCAAATTGAAATCCCAGAACATGGAAGAGTTCTAGAGTACACGCTTGATGAATTAAGAAATCAGGATGCTGTTTCCCACTAATCCGCAAAGTCTTGAGGTGGATAAGCTTTGGAAAAAAAAGAAATTTTCAATGCACTAAGTAGTATGGAGCAACAAATTGGTCATTTGTATCAGCAACTTGGGGAAATGAAGCAGCATTTAGCGGAAATATTAGAGGAAAACAATACGTTAAAGATTGAAAATGACCATCTTCGTAAGCGATTAGAGCAAACCACCTCTAAAGATGCGCAGCATCAAACGGAAGGTGATGGCGAGAATCCATCGGAGCGGGTAATTGATATTGGAGAAGGATATGATAATTTAGCCCGTCTTTATCAAGAAGGATTCCATATCTGTAATCTTCATTTTGGAAGTCCTCGCCGTGAGGGAGACTGTTTGTTTTGTTTATCTTTTCTCAATAAAAAATAAATGAATGAGAGTCTTCCTTTGTGGAAGGCTCTTTTTAACGGGGTTCAGAAAAAGAAATGGTCAAGCCTGTTTTAGACAACACTTATTAATAAAAGGGGTATTTTATGGATTGGTTAAAGGACGATGAAAGGTTAGATTACTTATTAGCAGAGAATTTACGCATTATTCAAAGCCCCACTGTGTTTTCGTTTTCGTTAGATGCTGTTCTTTTAGCTCGTTTTGTGTATGTTCCGATTCAAAAAGGACAAATATTAGATTTATGCAGCGGAAATGGCGTCATTCCTTTACTTTTATCAGGCCGTACGAAAGCTAAGATAACGGGTGTGGAGATTCAGGAACGGTTATATAACATGGCAGTTAGAAGTATTGAGCTAAACTGCCTAGACCACCAAATTCAAATGATTCATGGGGATTTAAAAGAAATGCCTGCCGAATTGGGTCATGCTATATATGACGTAATTACATGTAACCCTCCATATTTTCAGACACTGTCAAAAGAAGTACAAAATCAAAATCAATATTTTGCACTGGCTCGTCATGAGATCGCCTGTACTTTAGAAGATGTAGTCTCTGTGTCCTCTAAATTAGTAAGACCGGGGGGAAAAGTAGCCTTTGTACATCGTCCGGGGAGGTTAATGGATATAGTAACACTAATGAGGCAATATAGGCTTGAGCCGAAGCGACTGCGATTTGTGTATCCAAAGGAAGGAAAAGAGGCCAATATGATTCTGGTAGAGGGAACCAAGGATGCGAATCCGGATTTGAAAATCCTTCCTCCACTTTATATTTATACGAATGCGAATGAGTATACAGAAGAAGTGAAGGAGCTTTTGTATGGAACCCTATAGTCATTTTATATATGTTTTAGAATGTGCGGATGGCAGCTACTATACCGGGTATTCGACTGATGTGAAAAAGCGGGTGTCGGTCCATAACGCCGGAAAAGGGGCCAAATATACACGTTCCCGTTTACCTGTAACATGTATTTATAAAAAAGGCTTTGAAACGAAACAGGAGGCATTACAAGAAGAATATGCATTTAAAAGGCTTTCCCGGAAAGAAAAAGAACGATTTTTAAAAGGTAAGGGGGAACAGGATGATGTGGAAACAGAAAAGCTATAATCAAGAGGATAATCAAGGTATTCTTTTTCTTGTTCCAACTCCAATTGGAAATCTGAAAGATATGACCTATCGTGCCGTTGAAACATTAAAGGAA
Source organism: Bacillus litorisediminis (assembly GCF_022808645.1). Lineage (GTDB taxonomy): Bacteria > Bacillota > Bacilli > Bacillales > JC228 > Bacillus_BF > Bacillus_BF litorisediminis. The sequence continues at coordinate 45,979 of NZ_JAKZKT010000032.1, read as the reverse complement.
GCAGACCTGATTGCAGCGGAGGATACCCGTAATACAAGAAAACTTTGCAATCATTTTGATATACATACTCCTCTTACCAGCTATCATGAACATAATAAGGCGACAAGCGGTGAAAAGCTGCTTGCTGCTTTAAAAGAAGGAAGAAAGATAGCGCTTGTTTCCGATGCTGGTTTACCGGCTATTTCAGATCCGGGCTGGGAACTGGTTGAACTATGTCACAAAGATTGTATTCCTGTTATTGCTTTGCCTGGAGCTAATGCTGCCATTACGGCTCTTATTGCTTCAGGGATTAAACCTCAGCCTTTTTATTTCCATGGTTTTTTAAATAGAAGTAAAAAGGAACGGAGAGCTGAGTTGGATGAGCTGCAATATCGACCAGAAACACTTATATTTTATGAAGCTCCGCACCGAATAAAGGAGACATTAGATGACATATTGCTGGTTTTAGGGAATCGTCAGGCAGCAATTTGCAGAGAATTAACCAAGCTGCATGAAGAATACATACGCGGTACGATTGATGAACTGGTGAACGTTGTGAAGGAAGAGCCATTAAAAGGGGAAATTTGCCTTATTATTGAAGGCGGAGAACCGAAAGATGAGGAGAGTGAACTTTGGTGGGCTCCACTTTCAATTGAAGAGCATGTTACCTATTATATAGAAGAAAAAGGGTTAACCTCTAAAGAAGCTATTAAACAAACTGCCACCGACCGTTCGATGGCTAAGCGGGATGTATATCAGGCATTTCATATCGAATAAAGAAAACTTTGCTAGCGCAAAGCCTTTTGGTGCAGGCGATTGCCTAGTTGCGCTTATCACGCTTGAAACGCCACGTCCTGATGTAAAGCTTGACTTGGCCATCCTGGCAGTCGTTCTTTATTCCTTAAAATTTTTACTACATCGAATCCATCTTATTGCAGAAATTTTATGCTTTTTTAAAGTAAAAAAAACAAAGGAATCATAAGATACCTTTGTTTTTTTATGGCTTTGTTTAGTTAGCTTTTGCGTGAAAATGGTTTTGAATTTCATTAATTAACATTTCAGCGCCTTCACGGCTAAGCACAAGTTTACCGCCTGCAAGTGCAATGTTTTGATCGGAAACTTCACCAGTGATGTGGCAAGTCATGTTTGGTTTGTATTTCTTGAGGATAATTTTTTCGTCATCAACATAAATTTCTAAAGCATCTTTTTCAGCAATACCAAGAGTTCTGCGAAGCTCAATTGGAATTACAACACGGCCAAGCTCATCAACTTTTCTTACAATACCAGTGGATTTCATTGGGTTTCTCCTCTCACATTTTTAAAATAGGATTCTATTATTTTCGCTTATTAACTTTCGCCATTATTCGACAAATTTCTATGAATTTATGATACCAGCCTTTCCCAAATCCGTCAATAATTTTATTTTATTGGTATGGCCACTTTTTTGTGAAAATTTTAAAAACCTTATTATTTCAAGGTTTTGTACAGTTTTTTGTATTAGAAACATGCGAAAGAATTTTCGACAAAAATCATTAAAAATTTCGACAAATTTCTGCTCTGGCTATTTTTATAGGATTAATAGAATGCAATAAGAATGAAAAAGTGTCAATGCTTTATCATGTGACAAAAACCCCTCTAGAAAATTGTAATAATAGATACCCCTTTAAGGTACAGGTTTAAACATAGTAAAAGGAAATATGGCAAAACTGTTGTAAAATAGGAATAGATAAGGCTGTTAAAAGGTTACAATTAGATAGGTATACGTTAAAATAGACAGTAGGCATTTTTAAATATTGTCTTTTAATTTTAGATTAAATTAAAGAAAGTCTCCGTCTGGTTTATCCTTTGTTATCTTTTAATTTTTTATTTAACTATTTATAATCGTTTTAGAATAAGTATTGGAGGACGGTAATATGGGAAAATCCGATCAAACATTTTATATTACGACACCTATTTACTACCCTAGCGGTAATCTTCATATAGGTCATGCTTATACAACAGTTGCTGGTGATGCAATGGCCCGTTATAAACGTTTAAGAGGTTTTGATGTTATGTATCTGACGGGTACCGATGAGCATGGGCAAAAAATTCAAAGGAAAGCTGAAGAAAAAGGAGTTACCCCTAAAGCGTATGTTGATGAAATCGTTTTGGGAATTAAGGAACTGTGGGATAAACTCGATATTTCCTACGATGATTTTATTCGGACAACTGAAAACCGTCATAAGGCTGCCGTTGAAAAGATATTTGCCAGGCTCCTTGAACAAGGGGATATTTATTTGGATCAATATGAAGGATGGTATTGTACCCCTTGTGAATCGTTTTTTACAGAGCGCCAATTAGCTGATGGAAATTGCCCTGATTGCGGCCGTCCTGTTGAAAAGGTTAAAGAGGAATCTTATTTCTTTAAAATGAGTAAATATGTAGATCGCTTAGTAAAGTATTACGAGGAACATCCTGAATTTATCCAGCCAGAATCACGTAAAAACGAAATGATAAATAATTTCATTAAGCCTGGGTTAGAAGATTTAGCGGTTTCAAGAACCACCTTTGATTGGGGAATTAAGGTTCCTGGTGATCCAAAACACGTGATTTATGTTTGGATAGATGCTCTTTCCAACTATATTACTGCTCTAGGCTATGGCAGTGAGAATGAGGAGAAGTATCAGAAATATTGGCCGGCTGATGTTCATTTAGTAGGAAAAGAGATTATTCGATTCCACACGATTTATTGGCCAATTATGCTTATGGCATTGGATCTCCCGCTTCCTAAAAAGGTATTTGGTCATGGCTGGCTTCTTATGAAAGATGGAAAGATGTCTAAATCAAAAGGGAATGTGGTTGATCCTGTCACTCTGATTGATCGCTACGGTTTAGATGCACTGCGTTATTATTTATTAAGAGAAGTGCCTTTTGGTTCTGATGGAGTATTTACACCAGAGGGATTTGTTGAAAGAATAAACTTCGATTTAGCCAATGATTTAGGGAATCTGTTAAACCGGACTGTTGCGATGATTGATAGATATTTTGATGGTGAAATTCCGGTGTATAATGGTTCTAATCATTCATTTGAACAAAGCTTATTGGAAGTTAATAAAGAGACAGTAAAGAAATATGAAGCAGCCATGGAGGATATGGAGTTTTCCGTAGCGCTCACTTCATTATGGCAGCTTATAAGCAGAACCAATAAATTTATTGATGAAACTCAACCATGGGTTTTAGCTAAAGAAGAAGCGAAAAGGGACGAATTGGCAAGTGCTATGGTTCACCTTGCCGAATCATTAAGAAGAATTGCTGTTCTGCTTCAGCCTTTTCTTACAAAAACACCAGGTCTAATTTTCGAGCAGCTTCAAATAACTGACCCTGAGTTAAAGTCTTGGGAAAGTCTTGCTGAATTTGGCAAAATCCCTGCCGGAACAAGAGTTAAAAAAGGTGAGCCGTTATTTCCTCGCTTGGAAGTGGAAGAGGAAGTTCAATATATAAAGGAAAAAATGCAAGGCGGGGCACAGCCGCAAAACGAACCTATAAAGAATAATGAAGAGATTAAAGAAGTGAATGAAATCACAATCGATGATTTTATGAAAATTGAACTTCGCGTGGCAGAGGTTATTCACGCAGAGCCGGTTAAAAAGGCCGATAAGCTTTTAAAGCTTCAATTGGACCTAGGCTATGAAAAACGTCAGGTGGTTTCTGGGATTGCTCAATATTACAAGCCTGAGGATCTAATTGGCAAACGAGTTATTTGTGTTACGAATTTAAAGCCTGTTAAGCTCCGTGGCGAGTTGTCGGAAGGTATGATTTTAGCAGGTTCAAAAGATGGAGTTTTATCATTGGCAACAGTAGATAAAGAGTTAGAAATTGGAGCAAAGGTGAAATAACAATTGTTATATCGGTAAAACATAGGAATGTTTCACGTGAAACAAAAACGTGTTACAATCCTATGTTTTTTGTTTCATTTATAAAAAATATTAATGAATTAACCTATATTATAGAAGTTTTTATTTGTAACCAAAAAATATTATTTGTAATATGGCCGGAAGAAACTATATAAGAAAAATGCGTTTGTTTTCTTTCTATAATTTTTAAAGGGTAAAATTATTTGTTTAAGAATGTGCGACAGGATAAGGAGTGTAAAACATGCTTTTTGATACACATGTGCATTTAAATGACAAACAGTTTGAAGAGGATTTGAACGAAGTAATTGAAAGAGCTCTCCAAAAAGATGTAAAAAATATGGTGGTAGTAGGATTTGATCGTAAAACGATAGAGAGGGCAATAAATTTAGCGGAAACCTATGATTTTATCTATGCAAGTGTGGGCTGGCACCCTGTAGATGCTATTGATATGACAGAAGAGGATCTTGAGCTTTTAGAAACACTCTCGGCACATCCAAAGGTAGTAGCTTTAGGAGAGATGGGGCTAGACTATCATTGGGATAAATCGCCCAAAGAAGTGCAACATGATGTGTTCAGAAAGCAAATCCGCCTTGCAAAAAAAGTTAACCTTCCCATCATTATTCATAATCGTGATGCAACAGAAGATGTTGTGAATATTTTAAGGGAAGAAGGGGCCAATGAAGTCGGCGGCATTATGCATTGCTTTAGCGGAAGCGTCGAAATCGCCAAACAGTGTCTGGATTTAAATTTTTATATATCGCTTGGAGGTCCGGTTACGTTTAAAAATGCGAAAAAGCCAAAGGAAGTGGCAGAAGCCATTCCGCTTGATAAGCTTTTGATTGAAACAGATTGTCCCTATTTAGCTCCACATCCATATAGAGGGAAAAGAAACGAACCGTCTTACGTCTCATTAGTGGCAGAAGAAATCGCCACGATTAAAGGGATAACCTACGAAGAGGTAACTGCACAGACAACGGCTAATGCAAAAAAACTTTTCGGCATATCGTGACACCAATTCTTGTCGAAAATTGCATAGACCTGTCCCATTTTTTTCGGATTCTCTAAAGTTCTACACGTCTTCTTTTATTCATAGGATAAACATGTCGATAAGTCTTTCTTCCCTTTTTTGTGAGGGTCATGCATAATTATGACTACCTTCGATAAAGTTTTAGGGGTTGACATGCAGAGTAACTCTCTATATAATCACTTCCGTGAGAAGGAGGCGTTTTTCAACGTGAATAATCCCGTGAAAAACCTGTTTTCCGAAATGAGTAAAAGGAGACTTTTACTGTTATCATTCGGCGCACTAGTCTTTTTGCTGGCGCTTACGCTGATGGTCTACCAAGGCACGAAGAAGACGGTTGCCCTGACGCTAGACGGTGAAGAGAGAATAGTTAAAACTCATGCCGACACTGTAGAAGATATTTTAAGAGAATTAGAGATACAGGTTGGTACAGAAGATTATTTGTTCCCGAAAGCAGAGACAAAAATTAAAAACAACCTAGAAATTGCATGGGAACCAGCAAAACAGGTTACAATTACTTATAACGATAAAGAGCCAAACAAGGTTTGGACAACAGCAGATTCTGTTAAAGAATTGTTGGAACAGCAAGGAATAGAAGTGAAAGAACAGGATCAGATTTCTCCTGGTTTAAATTCATCCATCAAAAATGGTCTGCAAATTAATGTCGAGGAAGCTTTTAAAGTGACATTAGTAGATGGAGGAAAGCTTAAGGAGCTATGGTCCACTTCGACTACGGTCGCTGACTTTTTAAAACAACATGGGATTCAGCTCAACGAATTAGACCGAGTTGAACCTAAGCTAGAACAAACCATTGACGACAAAACAAAAATTAACGTCGTTCGAGTAGAAAAAGTCACCGATGTAGTGGAAGAATCAGTGGATTATGCGGTTGTTACCAAAAATGACAACAGCTTAAAAAAGGGAACTGAGAAGGTCATTCAAGAAGGACGAGAGGGCCAAGTATCCAAGGTCTATCAGGTAGTATTAGAAAATGGCAAAGAAGTGTCTCGTAAACTAGTAGAAACGAAGACTTTACAAGAAAGCCAGAATAAAATTGTTGCTGTTGGAACTCAGGTTCAAACAGCAAGTATTTCCCGTGGCTCCGCACCTGTGAGCGGTAAAGAATTTTACGTCAATTCAACGGCTTACACAGCGTTCTGTAATGGATGTTCTGGCGTTACAGCAACGGGTATTAACCTGCGCTCAAATCCGGACATCAAAGTAATTGCTGTTGATCCGAGTGTCATTCCATTAGGTTCAAAAGTATATGTAGAAGGGTACGGCCATGCCATTGCAGCCGATACTGGTTCTGCGATTAAAGGCAATAAAATTGATGTTTTCTTCGCAACGAAGGAAGAAGCCTATCGCTGGGGAGTCAGAAAAGTAAAAATAACGATTTTAGAATAACAGAGGAACCTATTTCCTCTGTTTTTTTTATTTGCAGTCACATATTGACAGGTAGTTTTGCTCAAATCTCTTTACTATTTTGTGATAAAGGTGTAAAAACTAATCTATGAATATAGACGTTTATGTTACAAAAATGTTTCAGGATAGAGGGTAAAAAATTGAAAAAAATTAAAGAAATTATTGTAGTAGAAGGAAAAGATGATACAGTTGCGGTAAAACGTGCTGTCGAAGCTGATACGATCGAAACAAACGGATCGGCCATACCGCCTTATATAATTGAGCAAATTAAATTAGCACAGTCAACCAGAGGGGTGATTATCCTGACCGATCCAGACTTTCCCGGTCAGCGAATCCGAAATATCATTGAAAAAGAGGTGCCAGGCTGTAAGCACGCTTTTCTCCCAAAACATTTAGCCATTGAAAAGCGGGGTAGAGGTGTGGGGATTGAACATGCATCACCTGAAGCAATACAAGAAGCGCTAAAAGATGCACATACTACAACTGGACTAGCAGACGAAGTCATTACTTTTGATGATTTAATAGATGCAGGTTTAATTGCAGGAAAGCAGGCAAGATCCAGGAGAGAAAAACTCGGTTTAGCCTTAAAAATTGGTTATGCGAACGGAAAACAGCTTCATAAACGGCTGCAAATGTTTCAGATTACACCAGAACAGTTTAAGGCTGCTTTACAAAACTTGGATCAGGAGGAGCTAAAGTGAATAGGGATATTGCCACGGTCGGAAGAACCAAAGAAATATTAGAAAAGTACGGGTTCTCTTTTAAAAAGAGTTTAGGACAAAATTTTTTAATTGACCCTAATGTATTACGAAAGATTGTTTCGTTTGCAGAATTAGAGCCTGAAAGCGGTGCAATTGAAATTGGACCAGGGATTGGCGCATTAACCGAAAATCTGGCGCGAGCTTGTGAGAAGGTAGTAGCCTTTGAAATTGATCAGCGGCTTTTACCGATTTTAGAGGACACATTAGGGGATTATCAAAACATAATGATTATCCATCAGGATGTTTTAAAGGCAGATGTCGGCGCGGTTATGAGAGAGCACTTTAAGGAAGAACAGGATGTAATGGTTGTAGCTAATTTGCCTTATTATGTAACGACCCCCATCCTGATGAAATTGTTGCATGATCAAATTCCTGTCAGAGGGTTTGTTGTGATGATGCAAAAGGAAGTAGCCGAACGTTTGGCTGCTGAACCGGGTTCGAAGGAGTATGGATCTTTATCTATTGCCATTCAGTATTATACAGTACCAGAAAAGGTAATGATTGTACCGAAGTCCGTCTTTATGCCGCAGCCTAATGTAGATTCAGCTGTTGTACGGCTTACAAAAAGGGACCACCCTCCTGTTGAAGTGACCGATGAAGAGTTCTTTTTTACAGTTACGAAAACAGCATTTGCGCAAAGAAGAAAGACATTGCTGAATAATTTAACCTCAGGTCTCGAAAAAGGCAAAGAAAAAAAAGAGGAGATTGTAGCTGTGTTAGAAAGTGTTGATATCGACCCTAGCCGCAGGGGTGAAACATTAAGTATTCAGGAGTTTGCCGCTCTAGCTAATGCCTTATATCCATTAATTGCTGAAAAGTAAACCTGTAAACCTAATGCCCTCCTGCAAATGAGGAATTAAGGCTGATAGCAGGGCAGTTATGAATTTAAGCAAGTCCAAGCGCTCACCTCTTTCTTTTTGGCTGCATAGCCTAAGTAAGAGAAATGCTTTTAGCGCCAAAGGGCTTGGAGTGAAATAAGGTGACATTAAAAAGAAATGACATTGTAGGTCGGAAATCATACCAATGTGATATTTTGTTTCAAATTTTAGATATAACAGAAATTAACGGAAAAAAATGGGCTATTTTAAAGGGTCAGGATTTACGACTCATTGCTGATGCACCGTTAGAGGATTTGGTGCTAATAACGGAGAGTGAGCAAAAACGGTTTGAACGTCAATTTAGATCGCTAGAAAATTACTCCTTGCAGCTATTTCGTCAGGATGTTGAGCTATTAAAGGAAAGACAGGAATACTATGCTACAAACGGCTATGACACAACAGCAAGCTTTTTTCAAATGCCTGGAAGAGTGCTGCATATTGATGGAGATCCGTCCTATTTGGAAAAATGTTTAGCTGTTTATCAAAAAATCGGTGTACCTGTTTACGGGGTCCACTGTGCAGAAAGGGAAATGCCCTACCGAATTGATGAATTGTTAGATCAATATAGACCTGATATTTTAGTGATTACCGGACATGATTCTTATTCAAAATCAAAAGGGAAAAAGTCTGACCTTAATGCATATAGACATTCCAAGCATTTTGTAAGAACAGTCCATAACGCAAGGAGGAAAATTCCTAGTTTAGACCAATTAGTGATTTTTGCAGGTGCATGTCAGTCACATTTTGAATCACTTATACAGGCTGGAGCGAATTTTGCAAGTTCTCCTTCGAGGGTGAATATTCACGCTTTAGACCCTGTTTATATTGTTGCGAAAATAAGCTTTACTCCGTTTGACGATCGAGTTCACGTTTGGGATGTTCTTAGGAACACGCTAACTGGTGAAAAGGGTCTGGGCGGAATTGAAACAAAAGGGCTATTGCGCACAGGGGCACCTTACAATCCGAAATTGGATGCAGAGGATGAAGAAGTTTGGCAGGAATAAGCCACGTTGTAAAATAAGCGTGGCTTTTTCTTTTAAGCTTTGCTAAATGAATCTGCTGTTTTCTTAAAGAAGCGGGCAGTGTTCAAAACCTGCTAGTAATTTCTAGGACGATTTATTACGCAATGGCGAAAAATTTATCATTATTATATACATAATTAGGAAGGAAATGGTTTATCCTAAAAAATGTAGAAATAAAGGAGGATTTGTAGAGATAAAAACGTTGACAAATGATTTTATGTGTTGTTATAATTTAAAATTTATTTGACTTATATCCTCCCCTTTGTTATAATAAATTGAGCGAGGTGGACGGAAATGCCAAAAACTTTAGCGGATATAAAAAAGAATTTAGATTCCCAATTAGGAAAACGTTTGTTGCTTAAAGCCAATGGAGGTCGCAGAAAAACGATTGAGCGCTCAGGCATCTTAGCCGAAACGTATCCATCCGTCTTTGTGGTCGAATTAGACCAAGATGAAAATGCTTTTGAGCGTGTATCTTACAGCTATGCAGATATTCTAACACAAACCGTACAGCTTACTTTTGATGAAGATCAAAATGGGAGCTTAGCATTAGGACAGCAGTAAACCTATTTAGGTTTACTGTTTTTTTATTGTGTATGAAATAGCCTCCCTTATTTTAGAAGTAGTCTTTTTTTTGATCTTGTACAAAATAAGGAATGTCACAGACTGTTATTTGCACCGATATAATGGTTACCAAAGGGGGAAGCGATCATGGCAAGAAGACGCGGTATCATGTCAGATCACTTTAAAGAGGAGTTAGCCAAAGAGCTTGGATTCTATGATGTTGTCCAAAAAGAAGGATGGGGCGGAATTCGAGCACGCGATGCAGGTAATATGGTGAAAAGAGCCATTGAGCTTGCAGAACAACAACTCATGCAGGGCAGAAAATAATAGTTTCTGTTATGGATAACAGCTGTGACAGCGCGGGGAGCATTCCCCGCGTTTTCTTTTTTAAACTTTAAGTATAAAATTTTAGACATGACGTAAATTCACCACAGTCAAACATTATGAATGATTTGCTTTTTAGGAACAATCTTGTTAGTTTGGAAAGAAAACTCTATAGTAAAGGGTAAATGTGGTAAAATACGATAAAGAACTGGGGACAAAGTCGGATCTATACAGTGAGAGGCAATTCCCTGATAACTAATTACACTTTAGAGATGTGACTAAGTTTTAATGTGTAATAAATTGGAAAACTGGTTTGGGGTCGATGTACATATGAAGTATTTGCTAAAAGCACCTGCCAAAATTAATTTATCCCTGGACGTTTTATATAAACGAAAAGATGGTTATCATGAGGTCGAAATGGTTATGACGACCATTGACTTGGCTGACAGGCTCGAAATTGAGGAATTAAGTGACGATGAAATTAAACTTTTTTCACAATATCGTTTTGTTCCGGATGATGATCGAAATCTTGCTTTTCAGGCCGCGAAATTAATTAAAGAACAGTTTGGCATTAAACAAGGTGTGTCTATTTCTTTAGAAAAGAATATTCCAGTTGCAGCTGGACTTGCAGGCGGATCTAGTGATGCCGCAGCTGTATTGCGCGGTCTCAATACGATGTGGGGGCTTGGCCTATCCAGTCATGAATTGGCTAAGCTTGGGGCTGAGATCGGTTCGGATGTCTCTTTTTGCGTGTATGGGGGAACAGCATTAGCTAAAGGCCGAGGTGAATTGATTACCCCACTTCCTTCACCTCCACATTGCTGGGTCATTTTAGCTAAGCCAACCATTGGGGTTTCTACTGCAGATGTATATAAAAGATTGAAACTCGATGAAATTTCCCACCCGGATACTCAAGCGATGATTGACGCGCTTCAAACAAATGACTATAAGAAATTATGCAGTAATCTTGGCAATGTTCTAGAAAATGTTACTTTACAATTATATCCGGAAGTTACGGCAATAAAAGAGCACATGATTAAATTTGGTGCAGATGCAGTTTTAATGAGCGGAAGCGGTCCTACTGTATTTGGATTGGTTCAGTATGAATCGAGACTTCACCGAATTTATAACGCTCTTAGGGGCTTTTGTGATCAGGTATATGCTGTTCGAATGATTGGGGAAGCTTCAGACCTTGCTTAAATCCGTACAATATGGCAAAATAGCCTTAAAATTTTCGGTTTTTTAATGCTCAAACTACTCAAAATGGTGAGCATGATTCGATGGGAGTGAAAATTGTGAAGTTTCGGCGAAGTGAGCGACTTATAGATATGACACATTTTCTATTACAGCATCCTTGCCAAATTGTACCCTTAACTTTATTTGCAGACCGATATGGAGCGGCTAAATCCTCTGTTAGCGAAGATGTAGCCATTATTAAGGAAACATTTGAACAGCAGGGATTTGGAACATTGAAAACCGTAGCAGGTGCTGCTGGAGGAGTTCAGTACTTCCCAGCGGTTTCGGAGAAAGAACGAGAAACATTTATTCAATTGCTGTGCAGGCGACTATCCGAGCCGGAACGGCTGCTGCCGGGCGGGTATCTTTACATGGCAGATATTGTAGGAAATCCTGAAATTGTAAAAGTGGTTGGCAAATTATTTGCTGCCAAGTTTGTCAATGAAAAAGTAGATGTAGTCATGACTGTTGCTACTAAGGGAATCCCCTTGGCCTATGCTGCTGCGAGTGAACTCAATGTTCCGGTTGTCATAGTAAGACGGGACAGTAAAGTAACTGAAGGGCCAACGGTAAGTATTAACTATGTTTCAGGGTCATCCAAACGAATCCAAACAATGGCTTTATCAAAAAGAAGTCTTCAAGAGGGAAGCAATGTATTAATTATTGATGACTTTATGAAAGCTGGCGGTACCATTAACGGTATGATCAGCTTACTTGAAGAATTTAAAGCGAGTGTTGCGGGGATTGGAGTATTAGTTGAAGCTGAACATTCGGAGGAACGCTTAGTTGAACATTATTATTCAATTGTTAAACTTTCAAAAGTAGATATAAAAGAAAAAAAGATTGAAGTTACAAAAGGAACATTATAATTAGTTTATTTGGAAGGGGAAATGTCAGATGAAAATTGTATCAACTACAAAGGCTCCAGCTGCAATCGGACCTTATTCACAAGGGATTGTTGTTAATAATATGTTTTATAGTTCTGGCCAAATTCCATTAACGCCTGAGGGAACTATGATAGAAGGTGGAGTTATTGAACAAACGCACCAAGTATTTGCAAACTTAAAAGCAGTATTAGAAGAAGCCGGCGCATCGCTTGAAACCGTTGTAAAAGCAACTGTTTTTATTAAGAATATGGACGACTTTGCCAGTGTAAATGAAGTTTATGGCCAATACTTCTCAAGTCATAAACCAGCGAGGTCGTGCGTAGAAGTAGCGCGACTTCCAAAAGATGCCCTTGTTGAAATTGAAGTTGTGGCTTTAGTAAAATAAATAATAAATTAGCAAAAACACCTTTATTTTCCTGTTTTTATAATTTGTGCTAAAATTTTTTAAAAAATTTTAAAAGTAAAGAAGGATTTCACATAATTTTGCAGAATATTTAGTACTAGATTTATCCAGGGGAAAAGGTGGTGAACAGGGTGGAAGTTACTGACGTAAGATTAAGACGCGTCAATACCGATGGCCGTATGCGAGCGATTGCTTCAATTACTTTAGACAACGAATTTGTTGTTCATGACATTCGTGTTATTGACGGGAACAACGGCTTGTTTGTTGCAATGCCAAGCAAGCGAACTCCAGATGGAGAATTCCGCGACATTGCACATCCTATCAACTCAGGTACTAGAGGTAAAATTCAGGAAGCCGTACTAGCGGAATACCACCGTTTAGGAGAAGTTGAAGATGTCGAGTACGAAGAAGCGGGAGCTTCTTAAAAAAGTAACAAAAATACAACAAGGGCCTACTTCTAAAGTATGGCTCTTTTTATTTTTTCCCCGAAAATTCTCCGTAAAGCTTTCTAAGATTCCTTCGCATACAATATCTAATCATGGCAATTATTTGTACTTTCTGGACTTTCCTTGAAAATCTAGGGTATTTAAGATATATTCAATTTGACAAAAAAGATCGATTTAAAAATAGATTTATTATTTTAGTTTTTAAATTTGATAATCGACCTTCCTAATCTAGTAAAAAGCTTGGGAAATTAATCATTGGAGGAATTGTATGAATCGTTATGCAGTCATTCTTGCAGCCGGAAAAGGAACAAGAATGAAATCCAAAATATATAAAGTTTTACATCCAGTCTGCGGAAAAGCGATGGTGCAGCATGTAATTGATCAAGTGTCTAAACTTCATGTTCAGTCAATTTATACGATTATTGGCTTTGGAGCCGAAGAAGTGAAGGCACAGGTTGGGGATGTCACAAATTATATCTTACAGGAAGAACAATTAGGAACCGGACATGCAGTCATGCAAGCTCGAGAGCAACTCGCCGGGAAGCCGGGGACTACGGTTGTATTATGCGGTGACACCCCGCTCTTAACAGCTGATACCCTTCAGGCTCTTATGAAGCAGCATGAAGAAGAAAAAGCGGCAGTAACGGTATTAACCGCAAAAGCTGATGATCCTGCAGGATACGGAAGAGTTATAAGAAATCAAGACGGCAGTGTTAAAAAAATTGTGGAACATAAAGATGCAACTGAGGAAGAAAGAAAAGTACAAGAAATTAACACAGGGACATATTGCTTTGATAATTCTCTTCTTTTTCATGCATTAAGCCAAGTTTCAAACGATAATGCTCAAGGTGAGTATTACCTGCCTGATTGTATAGAAATTTTGAGAAGAGAAGGACATAAAGTTTCAGCCTATCAGACCAAAGATTTTAACGAAACGATGGGTGTTAATGACAGAGTTGCATTAAGCCGTGCAGAAGCGATTATGAGGGAGAGAATCAATCGGACTCATATGCTGAATGGAGTTACTATTGTTGACCCGTCGAATACGTATATTGATGCAACCGTAGAAATCGGCCAGGATACTGTGATTCACCCAGGTACAATTTTAAAAGGAAACACAGCAGTTGGTGAGGATTGTATCATTGGACCAAATACGGAAATAACAAATTGTAAAGTGGGAGACCGTAATCATATACGTCAATCAGTCTTATCAGAAAGTGAAATTGGGAATGAAGTCCAAATCGGGCCGTTTGCCCATATTCGTCCAGAGTCAATGATTCATGATAAGGTGAAGGTTGGTAACTTTGTCGAAATTAAAAAGACTGTATTTGGGGAAGGCAGCAAGGCTTCACATTTAAGCTATATCGGTGATGCTGAAGTCGGGAAAGATGTCAATCTCGGCTGTGGATCCATTACGGTTAATTATGATGGAAAAAGAAAATATTTAACTAAGATTGAGGATCATGTTTTCGTAGGCTGCAACTCTAATCTTGTTGCACCTGTAACGATTGGCAAGGGGGCTTATATTGCTGCTGGATCCACTATTACGGATGATGTTCCAGGAGAAGCTCTTTCCATTGCACGGGCAAGACAAGTCAATAAAGAAAACTATGTGTCCAAATTAAAAATGAATAATAAATAATCTGGAGGTTCTCCCATGTCCAACTCATATGTAAATTCAAATTTAAAACTGTTTTCTCTTAATTCAAACCGCGGATTAGCTGAAGAGATTGCAAAAGTTATCGGGATTGAACTTAGCAAAAGCTCTGTTTCCACCTTTAGTGACGGAGAAATCCAAATTAATATTGAAGAAAGTATCCGTGGCTGTGATGTGTTCGTTATTCAATCTACGAGTGCTCCTGTTAACCAAAACCTGATGGAGCTTCTTATCATGATTGATGCCCTTAAACGAGCTTCTGCACAAACGATCAATATTGTGATGCCGTATTATGGATATGCACGACAAGATCGTAAGGCGCGGGCCCGTGAACCGATCACAGCAAAGCTTGTCGCGAATTTATTAGAAACAGCCGGAGCAACAAGAGTCATCGCCTTAGATTTACATGCCCCGCAAATTCAAGGCTTCTTTGATATTCCTATTGACCATTTAATGGGAGTGCCGATTCTTTCTGAGTATTTTAAAGGGAAAGAATGGAATGATGATGTTGTCGTTGTATCACCGGATCATGGGGGCGTTACCAGAGCCAGAAAAATGGCAGAGTTATTAAAGGCACCTATTGCGATTATTGATAAACGCCGTCCTCGTCCAAATGTAGCTGAGGTTATGAATATAGTCGGTAATATTGATGGGAAAATTGCGATCATCATTGATGATATTATTGATACGGCTGGTACGATCACTTTAGCGGCAAACGCATTAGTAGAAAATGGAGCGAAGGAAGTGTATGCATGTTGTACGCATCCGGTTCTTTCGGGGCCAGCGATTGAACGAATTGATAATTCGAGAATTAAAGAATTGGTTGTGACTAATACCATTCAACTTCCTGAAGAGAAGAAAATTGATAAGGTTGTTCAGCTGTCAGTTGCTCCTCTTATTGGAGAAGCCATTATACGGATTTACGAGAAGCAATCCGTCTCCATCCTCTTTTAAAAACAAACTATGTTTAGCCTGTCCTTTTTAGGGATAAAACTATAAAGAGTATTTGACTTCTAAAGTTTTGATCTAAAAAAGGAAGGGGTACAAAGATGGCAACCTATACTCTTGAAGCTGAGAAAAGGGAAAAGTCACGCCATTCAGTATTAACGGAGCTTAGACAAAAAGGGATGATTCCGGCTGTTGTCTATGGACGGAAAACCGGAAGCACGCCTATTTCTATAAGTGAAAAGGATTTTTTAAAAACTGTTAGAGAAGCGGGAAAAAACGGGATTATCTCCTTAAACATCGATGGAGATAAAACAGATGTCATTTTAACCGATTATCAGCATGATTTTTTAAAGAATGAAATTATTCATGCCGATTTCTTTGCCGTTGATATGTCCTCTGACATTGAAGTAGAGGTCCCGCTTGTTTTGATCGGTGAAGCCGCGGGGGTAAAAGACGGCGGTGTTTTACAGCAAGCAACCCACGAGCTTTCTATTAAGGCCAAACCTAAAGAAATTCCTGCGAGCATCGAAATTGATATTACCAATCTCCAGGTTGGAGATACAGTCACAGTAGCCGATATTAAAACAAAAGGCACCACCACTTATGAGATTAAGCATGACGATTCATTAGTGATTGCTTCGATTCTTCCTCCAAAACAAGAGGAAGAAATCAATTCAGGGGAAGAGCAGGCTGAAGGGACTCCTGAAAAAGAAGAGGGCCGTGAAACAGAACCTGATGCAAATGAAGAATAACAAAAGGCGTAGCCAGGGGGTTACGCCTTCTTCCGTTAAAAAAGTGGGCTGGTCAGTTCGTTATCACCTCATTTTTAATCTCTGCATCTTTTAATATATTCTGGTAGAATCAGTTTGTATGGTACGTAAATAGAGGTGAGTATGATGAAATTAATCGTTGGACTTGGCAACCCCGGTTCACAATATGATAAAACAAGACATAATATAGGATTTGAAGTAATAGACCAATTATCAGAGCAGCTTCAAACTCCTTTAGATATTCAAAAGCATAAAGGAATCCTGGGAAAGGGTTCATACAGCGGGGAATCATTTATCCTGTTAAAACCATTGACTTATATGAATCTTTCAGGGGAATCAATCAGTGAAGTGTGCCATTTTTATAAAATTGAACCTTCAGATATCGTTGTATTGTATGATGATTTAGATCTTCCAGCCGGAAAAATCCGCCTGAGGCAAAAGGGAAGTGCTGGAGGTCACAATGGCATTAAATCAACCATTCAGCATTTAGGGACAACTGAATTTAATCGGATTCGGATTGGAATCGATCGTCCTGCTGCAGGAGTTCCTGTTCCGCAATATGTATTAGGAAAATTTACGAAGGAAGAACAGGACATAATGGTTGAAGTAGTAAGGACTGCCGCTAATGCATGTAAGGCTTGGTTAACGAAGCCGTTTTTACAGGTAATGAACGAATTTAATTAAAAACACTCTAAGTTCATCATTGGAATTAAAAATAGAAATCACATCCGACATGTGCCAATAGGTGAATAAATTCCCTTCAGGACGTAAATACTAAAAAAAAATGCACCAGGAGGGAAATTTATGTCACTCCATTATTTTTGCAAGCATTGCGGTACGAAAATCGGTTCATTAGATCAAGTTTCTTTGCATACAGAAAGGTTAGGGTTTCATAAATTAACAGAAGAAGAAAGGCAAGAAATGATTGAATATTCACCTAATGGCGATATTCATATTAAAAGTATTTGTGAAGATTGCCAAGAGGCATTGCAACGAAACCCGGATTTATACTATTCAGATTTCATTATTCAATAAACAAAGCTTTGGACTTAACTCCAAAGCATTTTTCTATTTACTTCAAAACTATTGGATATAGTTTTTTGGGGAGGGGCAAGTATTGAAAGGATTGCTTCAGCATTTTCTAGAACAGGACGATGTAGGATCGGTTCTAGAAGGAATTCGGGAAGGGCTAGAGGAACAGTTAGTGACCGGTTTGTCAGGTTCATCAAGAGCTATTTTGATGGCAGCTGTTCATGAACATATAAAGAGGCCTTTAATTATAGTAACCTACAATCTTTTACAAGCACAAAAGCTATACGATGATATGAGTTCTCTTTTACCTGAGGAGTATGTATATCTATATCCTGCCAATGACTTAATTGTTGCGGACTTTAGTGCTGCCAGCCCAGAGCTGAAGGCACAAAGAATTGAAACCTTAAATCAAATGGTAAGAGGCAATATTCGTGTTTTAATTGTCCCAATTGCAGGACTAAGAAGATTACTTCCGCCCCGAACAATTTGGGAAAGCTATCAGCTGTTGTTTCAAACCGGGGAAGATGTTGATCTGGACCAATTACTGCAAACACTTATTCAGATGGGATATACCCGAACCGAGATGGTGCAATCACCAGGTGAGTTTAGTCTGCGTGGCGGAATTTTAGATTTGTATACGCTAACAGAAGAAGACCCGATTCGAATTGAATTTTTCGATACTGAGGTAGATTCGATTCGTACTTTTTCGATTGATGATCAGCGTTCAAAAGAAAAGTTAGAGTCTATTATTATCGGTCCTGTTCAGGAATCACTTTTAGATGATGTTCATTTAGAGCGGATGTCTAAAGGTTTAGAAGCAGGAAGAGCCAAAAGTCTTCAGAAACTAAAAGATGATACGGTAAAGAAAAAACTAGTAGAATTTATTCAAATCGAGAAAGAGCGGATTGGACAGAGAAAAGATGAATATACCTACCGTTACTTATCTCTTGCCTATGATGATCCTGCAAGTTTACTAGATTATGCACCTGCTGATTCGGTTGTTTTTATCGATGAATACAACAGAATCATGGAAACAAATCAGACGTTAGAAAAAGAAGAAATGGAATGGTACACGAGTTTACTTTCTGAAGGACAAATGATCCATGATATTTTCTTTTCTTATTCATTGGATAAAATCTTGAAAGGGACTCATTTTCCGCTTCTATTTTTATCGCTGTTTTTAAAACAGGTTCCGGGCTTTAGCCCACAAAATATTGTTAGTTTTTCTTGCAAGCCTATGCAGCAGTTTCATGGGCAAATGAATTTATTGAAGCAAGAATTAGCACGATGGGAAAAGAGCGGATTTACGGTCTTATTTACAGGTGCGACTCAGGACAGAGTAAAAAAGCTAGAGAGGGTCCTAGAGGATTACGAAATCGACAGCATGCTCTTGCAAGATAACTCTGCCTTGCTGAAGGGGAAAACCCAAATAGCCTTCGTTCCGCTTCAAAGCGGATTTGAGCTTCCCATGCAAAAACTTGCTGTTATAACTGAAGAAGAACTCTTTCAAAAGAAAGCCAGAAAGACAAATAGAAGACAAAAGCTTTCTAATGCAGAACGAATTAAAAACTATTCCGAATTAAAACCAGGCGATCATGTCGTTCATGTTAACCATGGGATTGGAAAGTACTTAGGCATTGAAACGCTTGAAATTAATGGTATTCACAAAGACTATCTCCATATTCGTTACCAAGGAGATGACAAGCTTTACGTTCCGATTGAACAAATTGATTTAGTGCAAAAATATGTAGGTTCTGAAGGGAAAGAACCGAAAATCTATAAGCTGGGCGGGAGTGAATGGAAGCGAGTTAAGAAAAAAGTTGAGTCTTCGGTTCAGGATATTGCGGAAGATTTAATTAAACTCTATGCAGAACGCGAAGCTTCGAAAGGGTTTGCTTTTTCACCTGATAGTGATCTGCAGCGGGAATTTGAGGCTACCTTCCCTTACCAGGAAACAGAGGATCAGCTTAGATCGATTAACGAAATTAAGCGTGATATGGAAAGGGAACGGCCAATGGACCGTCTGCTCTGCGGAGATGTAGGCTATGGCAAAACGGAGGTGGCAATTCGCGCTGCCTTTAAGGCTGTTATGGATGGAAAGCAAGTAGCCTTTTTAGTACCAACTACAATCTTGGCTCAGCAGCATTATGAAACAATGCGGGAGAGATTTCAGGATTTCCCAGTTCAAGTTGGATTAATGAGCCGTTTCAGGACTAAAAAGCAGCAACAAGAAACCATTAAGGGACTTAAAAATGGGACCATTGATGTTGTCGTCGGCACACATAGGATTCTTTCAAAGGATATTCAATATCATGACCTTGGTCTGCTTATTATTGATGAAGAACAGCGTTTTGGCGTGACCCATAAGGAAAAGATTAAGCAGCTTAAAGCTAATATTGATGTATTAACGTTAACTGCTACACCTATTCCAAGAACGTTACACATGTCTATGCTGGGGGTAAGAGATTTGTCTGTTATTGAAACCCCTCCAGAGAATCGTTTCCCAGTGCAAACCTATGTAATGGAATATAACGGATCTCTTGTCAGAGAAGCGATTGAAAGAGAACTGGCACGTGATGGACAGGTTTATTTCCTTTACAATCGGGTGGAGGATATCGAAAGAAAGGCTGAGGAAATATCGATGCTTGTTCCCGAGGCCAGGGTGGTTTATGCCCATGGAAAAATGACGGAAAGTGAACTAGAGTCTGTCATTTTAAGCTTTATTGAAGGGGAAGCGGACGTATTAGTAAGTACGACAATTATTGAGACTGGTGTGGATATTCCAAATGTGAACACCTTAATCGTTCATGATGCGGATAAAATGGGTCTATCCCAGCTCTATCAATTGAGGGGACGAGTTGGGAGAACAAATCGGGTTGCCTATGCTTATTTTACGTATCGCCGTGATAAGGTGTTAACGGAAGTAGCTGAAAAACGTCTGCAAGCGATTAAGGAATTCACAGAATTAGGTTCAGGGTTTAAAATTGCAATGCGTGATTTATCAATCCGTGGCGCAGGGAATTTATTGGGGGCACAACAGCATGGCTTTATCGATTCGGTTGGCTTTGATCTTTACTCTGAAATGTTGAGGGAGGCCATTGAAGAAAGAAAAGGCCGTGATCATACAATAGAAGAAAAAAGATCGGTTGAGATTGATCTGGAGCTCGATGCCTATATTCCTGACGCCTATATTTCGGATGGGAAGCAGAAGATTGAGATGTATAAACGATTCCGCAACCTTTCAACCTTTGAGGAAATTGATGAATTAAGAGAAGAAATGGTAGACCGGTTTGGTGATTATCCAATTGAGGTAGAGCGACTCTTTACCATCTCAGAAATTAAGGTCCGAGCGGGATTAATTCAGCTGGAATCGATTAAGCAAGTGAAGGATTCCGTCACTATTCTTGTTTCTGAGCAAGGAAGTCAGCTAATCAATGGCGAAAAGCTGTTTATCATGACAAGCTCGCTTGGGAGAAAAGTCGGTCTCGGAATGGAAGGGAATCAATTAAAAGTGGTTTTACATCTCCAGGGTCTGGAAACAAAAGAATGGCTGTCGCTGCTTGAAAAAATCATTGTTGGAATGACTGACGCCCTTAAACAAGAAAATTATGTATCATAAATATGGAAATTGAAACAAAACTGTAACTTACATGTAACTAAACAAGGTTTACTAATTAAAAAAATGGGTAAATAATTGTTACATTTCATAATTATGGAATCCAGCTCGGCCAAAACAGTCTCAAAATTACTGTTTTAGGTTCCTCTGCAGAATTGGATAGCTGTACCGTCTATTCCAAACTTTTTAAAGTAGAGAAAAAAATGTTGTGAAATGTATAGAACTTTCCATATGAAAAATACTAAGGGCAAATAGGAAAAGAAATTGAAAAAAAGTTAATCATTTATTATCAACTTATCCAACAGATGAAAGTGAGGCAGCATAAGATGAAAGCAACTGGTATCGTTCGACGTATTGATGATTTAGGACGAGTTGTCATTCCAAAAGAAATTCGCAGAACTCTAAGAATTAGAGAAGGAGATCCACTCGAGATTTTCGTTGATCGTGATGGTGAGGTTATTTTAAAGAAATATTCACCGATTAGTGAGTTAAGTGATTTCGCTAAAGAATATGCTGAGGCCTTATTTGATAGCTTAGGAAACCCTGTTATTATATGTGACCGTGATATGGTCATTGCGGTTGCAGGGGGATCAAAGAAGGAATATATGAATAAAAACATCAGTGAAATGGTCGAAAAAATTATGGATGAAAGAAGCTCAGTGTTAGTGACTTCACAAAGTGAAGTATCTCTTGTAGATGGCCATGAGGAAACACTTAACTCTTATACAGTTGGACCTATTGTAGCCAATGGCGACCCAATAGGTGCAGTTATTATCTTCTCAAAAGACGGTACAGTCGGAGAGGTCGAGCAAAAAGCTGTAGAAACAGCAGCAGGATTTTTAGCAAGACAAATGGAGCAATAATGTTAAGGAGGAGGCAGCCGGGTGCGCTGCCTCTTTTTCTTTTTGATCTCCATATTCCCAGATCTTTCGTTCATGAATGGGCTCTGTGCTATAATCAAATAACATGAACGAAAAGACAGGAGATTTTGTATGTCGAAAATGAATCCGTGGGTAAAGGGTGCATTCATCCTTTCTGTAGCTGGCATAATCACGAAAATTTTAAGTGCCGGTTATCGTGTTCCTTTTCAAAATATGGTGGGAGACCGCGGTTTTTACATATACCAGCAAGTGTACCCCTTTTACGGAATGATTGTAGCATTTATGATGTTTGGATTTCCAATGGCTATATCGAAGCTATATGCGGAAGGGAACAGGAAGAAAGAGGATTTTACTAGTATTTTTTTAGGCTTATGCATAATTGGATTTTCAGGATTTTTGCTTTTGTATTTTGGCTCGCCGCTTTTAGCCAATTGGATGAAGGATGAAGAGTTAGCTCCTTTGTTTCAAACATTATCTTATTTATTCCTGCTTTTTCCTGTTATTTCGATGAAAAGAGGTTTGTTTCAAGGGAAGGGAAACATGGTTCCAACGGCTTTATCACAAATTGGCGAGCAATTGGTTAGAGTGATTACGATTTTAATGGGAGCCTTTTTATTAACAAAAGCCAATCGCGATCTTTATGAGGTAGGAAACGCAGCTGTATTTGGTTCCATTACTGGCGGAATCATGGCATTATTTATTCTGGCGGTTTATTCTCCATGGCAAAATTGGATCAGATGGGCAGGGCTGCGGATTGACTGGGGGTTCATGAAGTCCTTTATTGGACTTGGTATTATTTTTTCACTAAATACACTGTTATTTATTTTTTTGCAGCTGGCAGATTCATTGCAGCTTTATCAGCTATTGTTGGCTGAAGGAGAGAGTCCGTTCCGTTCAAAGGAATTAAAAGGAATTTATGACAGAGGGCAGCCTTTAATTCAGCTTGGCGTAGTTTTGGCCACTTCCTTTTCCTTGGCACTGGTTCCGGGACTTGCTAAATTAAAATCGGAAAAAAAACAGAAAGAAATTAAAAAATATATTCAGCTCTCTGTAAAGATGAGTGTTGTTATTGGCATGGCGGCAACAGTCGGATATGCTTTAATCATGGAGCCTCTCAATGAAATGCTATTTGAGACAAACGAAGGAACAGACGTTTTAATCGTTCTATCAGCTTCTGTTGTTCTTGGTTCTATCAGCATGACAGGGTTTGGGATTATGCAAGGGTTAGGCATACATCGGCCTTTAATCTGGCTTAGTATTAGTGTTTTTTTAGGAAAAGTCATTTTAAACTTTTTATTTATACCGCTCTTAGGAACGTTGGGAGCAGCAATCAGTACGGTTACCATTCTGATTTTGCTGACAACGGGAATAATTCGTATATTATCAGCTAAAGGATACAAACTAAAGGCTTCTCCTGCCTTTATTAAAAAAATGGCAATATCCTTAGCCGGAATGGCTGCAACGGTTTTAATCTTACTATTTATTATGCAAATCGATGGCTGGTTTTCTGACAGTCCAAGGGCAAAATCTGCGTTCCAGGCCATTACCTCAAGTATGGCAGGGGCTGCGGTTTATTTTTGGTTACTAATGCGGCTTGAGGTTTTCTCAAAAGAAGAGCTTCATGTGTTTCCTAGAGGGAAAAATATTCTTACGCTTTTTACTTTGCGTAAATAAGGAGTATGTGTATGAATGGGAAAATAATAGTGGCAGGATTGGGAGCAGGTGATCTCGACCAGCTGCCCTTAGGAATCTATAAATTACTGAAACAGGCTAATCAAATTTTCTTAAGAACCAAAGAACATCCTGTTGTAGAGGAGTTAGAAAAAGAAGGGCTTACCTATACAAGCTTTGATGGCATTTATGAAAAGTATAATCAGTTTGATGCGGTTTATGAAGAAATTGTTGAAGAACTATTTAAAGAAGCCAATAACAGAGAAATTCTCTATTGTGTGCCTGGTCATCCGCTGGTAGCAGAAAAAACGGTCGAGCTGTTGCTAGCTGAGCAGAAACAAAAAGGCATTCAGGTTGAGATTAAAGGCGGACAGAGCTTTTTAGATGCCATGTTTCAGGCGATTCAGGTAGATCCGATTGATGGCTTTCAATTATCAGACGCTGCCACTCTTCAAGTGGATGAAGTTGATTTAAGAAAGCACCAGATTATCGGACAGGTTTATGATGTATACGTAGCCTCTCATGTGAAGCTTACTTTATTAGAGCTTTTGCCTTATGATTATCCGGTTCAAGTTGTCGCCTATGCAGGGATGGAAAAGGAAGAGGTGCGAACCGTTCCCCTATTTGAACTAGATCATGAACCCATCTTTCATAATCTAACCAGTCTTTATATACCGCCTGTTCAAGATAAAGAGCTTTTATATAATCAGTTTGCTACATTCAAAAGAATTATCGCAGCTCTTAGAGGACCAGGAGGCTGTCCGTGGGATCAGAAGCAAACTCATGTCACATTAAAACCTTATTTAATTGAAGAGGCATATGAACTGTTAGATGCAATTGATAAGGAAGATGTGGATGGCATGATTGAGGAGCTGGGTGATGTGCTTCTGCAAGTATTGCTGCATGCACAAATCGGTGAAGATGAGGGGCTGTTTACGATTCGCGATGTTATCGCCTCAATCAGCAGTAAAATGGTAAGGCGTCATCCCCATGTTTTTGGGGAAAAGAGCGTTCAAAGTGTTGATGAAGTCATTTCAAACTGGCAGGATATTAAGGCCGGGGAAAAGAATCAAGATGAGCGAAAAACATCTATATTGGACCGGATTGAAAAAAGCCTTCCTAGTCTATTAAAAGCATACGAGCTACAGAAAGAAGCCGGCAAAGTAGGTTTTGATTGGGAAGAAGCGGGACCTGCTCTGCAAAAGGTAAAAGAAGAAATAGAAGAATTGGAAGCAGAGTTAAGTGTACAGCCAATCGACCGTAACAAATTGGCTAAAGAAATAGGAGACCTGCTATTTGCCAGTGTCAACCTAGCGAGGTTAACAAAAATTCATCCAGAAGATGCTTTGCGCATGACGAATGAAAAATTCATGACGAGGTTTCAGCATATAGAAGAGAGAGTAAAGCAATCTGGCAAATCATTTAAGGACTTTACCTTAGAGGAGCTTGACGAATATTGGGACGAGGCTAAAAAAATTGAAAAGCACGGTACCGAAATGGAATAATGAGGAGGCAAATCATTTTGCGGCTAGATAAATTTTTAAAAGTATCACGTCTGATTAAAAGAAGGACGCTGGCAAAAGAAGTAGCCGAGCAGGGACGGATTACCATCAACGGAAATGAAGCGAAAGCCAGCACGATTGTGAAGGAAGGCGATGAGCTTTCGATTCGCTTTGGACAAAAACTAGTAACGGTCCAAGTAAATGAAATTAAGGAAAATGTAAGAAAAGAAGAGGCAGACCAAATGTATACGGTCATCTCTGAAAAGCGGTTAAACGAAGAATAAGAAATTAAAGAGCTTGTTCTATTTCCTCCTTGTCCTACATACATATAGTAACAAAACCATGTGGACAAGTGCCTACAAAGGTAATGATCCTTTTGAAAGCGAGGGAGTAGAGTGAGTCAAAATTTTGATCAATCTATTAGAAGCACTTCTCAACCAGACCATGACGTGATAATGAGAGGCAGAAGACTACTTGATATTACAGGGGTTAAACAGGTAGAAAGCTTTGACAACGAAGAATTTCTATTGGAAACATCGATGGGGTTTCTCTCCATCCGCGGGCAAAATCTTCAAATGAAAAATTTAGATGTCGATAAAGGTGTTGTTTCCATTAAAGGAAAGGTCTTTGACCTAGAATATATAGACCAGCAGTCTGGGGATAAGGCTAAAGGGTTCTTTAGCAAGTTGTTCAAATGACGCTCTCCACCCAATTTTATACGCTGCTAGCCATGATCGGAATGGGCAGCTGCTTTGGGATCGCATTGGATACCTATAATCGATTTTTAAAACGGGGCAAGAGAAAAAGATGGATCGTATTTATAAACGATCTTCTTTTTTGGATTGCCCAAACTCTCCTAATATTTTATGTGCTTTTTATCGTCAATCACGGAGAGCTGCGGTTTTATTTATTCCTAGCGATATTATGCGGATTCGCTGCATACCAAAGCCTCATGAAAAGCATGTATAACCGGCTGCTGGAAAGCGTGATACAATTCGTTATCCATCTTTGGAGACTGTTGGTCAAAGCTTTTACCCATATGATCTTTCAGCCGATCAAATCCATAATCATCTTCTTAGTTTCGGTTGTGGTTTTTGTCGGAAAAGGTCTATTGACCCTTGTCAAACGAATCGGATCCCTTCTATTATGGATTTTAAAGATAGTAGTGACACCACTTAAGTGGATGATTGTCTCTTTATGGGGATTGCTTCCGAAAAAGGCCACAAAAACCGTCGAAAAGATTTATGGCAAAGGGGCAGGATTTTTGAAAAAAAGTAAGAATACTATACTTCACTATATGAAAAAGGTGAAAGAGAAACGAAAAAAGTAAAAAGACAAGCTGTAGGCGTACGTTCATGTAAGGTTAAAAAATTATATAATTATAGGAGTCAACCCTTGCTCTTTAGGTGTTAAGGACGTACACTATAATTGTTATACATGAAGACTATTAAAGCACATCATAGGAGGTGAGAAAATGGGTGCCCATTCAAAGAAAAAGGTTACCACGATTCATGAACAATATGTGCAGGAACGCGCAGTCGTAACCGAGCAAAACACGAAAAAGAAAAAGTATTTAGTAAGAAGATTAACTGTATTTTTTATTTTTGCCTGTGTACTTACAGGCTATCTGGTCTCTTCCATTTTCTCACAAGCCTCCGCTGTTGAGCAAAAAAAGAAAGAATTGCAGAACCTAGAAGCTAAATTAGAGAAATTGCAAGAGGATCAAACGATTCTCGAGGAACAAATTCAAAAGCTGAATGATGATGAATATTTAGGCCAGCTCGCCAGAAAATATTATTACCTCTCAGACGACAATGAGATTATTTTCGATCTGCCAGAGGATGATGAAAGTAGCTCTAATTGACACTTATTTCTTGATTTTTATATAATATATTATAACTGTGATCTTTTAAATCTTTAAGGAGGAAACACTTTTTTATGTCAATTGAAGTAGGCAGCAAGTTACAAGGTAAGGTAACAGGCATTACTCACTTTGGAGCGTTTGTAGAGTTACCTGATGGCTCAACAGGTCTCGTCCATATCAGTGAGGTTGCCGACAACTATGTGAAAGACATCAATGAACACCTAAAAGTAGACGACGAGGTAACGGTAAAAGTTATCAACGTTGAAAAGGATGGAAAAATTGGCCTTTCCATTAAAAAGGCGATTGACCGTCCGGCACCGCCACGTGGAGGCCGACCACGCGGAAACGACCGTCCGAGAAATGACAGACCAAAAAATGATCGGGCCAGAACGGAAAACTTTGAACAAAAAATGGCTCGTTTTTTAAAGGATAGTGAAGATCGATTGTCATCTTTAAAACGCCACACAGAATCAAAACGTGGTGGAAGAGGTGCTAGAAGAGGGTAACTTGCTGTCTCATCATATAAATTAAGATTGTTTGATGTATTTTTAAAGCACGGCGCGGAAAATGACTCAGCTCGGGAAAATGAGCGGGGTCTTTTTTTGTTGATTGCATAAATGAACAGTAGCCTGAAATCTTGACACATTGGGAAAATGACGATTAGCGCATGAAAATGTAAATTACCGCTTGAAACTAAAAATCCAAATAGAAAACCCCCATGCACACCAGGTGCATGGGGGTTTTTCAGTAGTGACCCGTACGGGATTCGAACCCGTGTTACCGCCGTGAAAGGGCGGTGTCTTAACCACTTGACCAACGGGCCATATTAGCGGATTTCGCTTTTCGTAATAGCGGCGGAGGGGATCGAACCCCCGACCTCACGGGTATGAACCGTACGCTCTAGCCAGCTGAGCTACGCCGCCAAAAAAATCACACAAGACTTATCTTACTGAGAACAGGCAATACTGTCAACCCCCAAAAAATTTTGTCACAAAATTAAATAGACTTCGAATTATGTCCGACTATCTGGAGTCCTCGAAATTGGCTGATTACCATCGCCTTCCTATTAAACAGAGCCCTCCGCATTTATGAGCGAAATACGAAAATAGAAGGTTCGCTATTTACATCCTTTGTCCACTTATCTGTGTTTTTAATGAAAAAGGTCGAAAGATTCTTTGAAGTCATTCTGTCATTTTGACAAACTTTGAGACTTGTCCCTTTTATAATGAACAGAACGATAAACGATGAAGGAGTGTTGAGAAAATGGAAAAGGTAGAACGTAACCTAGTAGAACCTGTTCAGAACATCAACATGAACCAGACGAGGGCCAGATTCTCAAAAGGAATGGAATTTCTCCTAAAAAAAATTGAGGCATTATTTATTCAAAAGGGTCTGCTTATTTTCATGATCGGCTTCTTATTAGGAAGAGCATTTATTTTATCTCAGCTGACGCCATTTAGTCTGCCATTCTTTGCGGCTGTTTTAATGCTGAAAAAACAGCATGCACCAATCGCTTTAATAGGGGTAGTCAGTGGAGCTATTACTATCTCATTTGGACATACGGCTCATTCCTTTTTCCTCTCTCTTGCTTTTCTCCTATTTTTTAAAGTAACAAAGCAAGGAAAAAGGAATCCATATCGATCCCTGCCGTTAGCCATCTTTGCTTTTACTTTAGTAGGTAACATTACAGCAGCTTTTATTACAAACGGTTTTATATCTTTATACGATATTATGATGGGTTCGGTAGAAGGTTGTTTAGCCTTTATTTTGACATTAATTTTTCTTCAAAGCATTCCGCTTCTGGCTGTAAAAAAACGGAAGCAGGCATTAAAAACAGAAGAGATTGTTTGTCTAATTATTTTATTGGCTTCGGTCATGACCGGAACAATCGGATGGACTCTGTACGGTATTTCAATTGAACATGTGATGTCCAGATATTTGGTGTTAATTTTTGCTTTTGTGGCCGGTGCGACTGTTGGGTCGACTGTAGGGGTAGTAACCGGATTAATTTTCAGTCTCGCAAACATTTCAAGTTTCTTTCATATGAGTCTCCTTGCCTTTTCAGGCCTGTTAGGAGGTTTGCTGAAGGAAGGAAAAAAACCAGGTGTTGCAATTGGCCTTTTTATCTCAACTTTACTGATTGGGATGTATGGTCAAGGGGAAGGTACCCTTGTCAAAAGTTTATATGAATCCTTTGCAGCAATCGTATTGTTTTTCTTAACCCCCAAGGTTTTAACGAGCCGGATTGCCAAATATATTCCTGGGACTACTGAATATGCTCAAGAACAGCAGCTTTATATGAGAAAGGTAAGGGACGTTACCGCTAAAAGAGTCAACCAATTTTCAGCTGTGTTTCAGGCTTTGTCCAATAGTTTTCAACAAATCGAAAGCGCAGACGAGGAGGACGAGAGTAAAGAACTTGATTATTTTTTAAGCAAAGTAACTGAAAAGACGTGTCAAACCTGCTTTAAAAAGGATTACTGTTGGGCAAAGAACTTTAATACAACCTATGATGGCATGAGTAAAATTATGCAGGATTTAGAAAACAATCATGGACAGCTTTCGCAAAAAGTGAAGCGGGATTGGTCTAAGCATTGTACACGATCTAATCAAGTTGTTGAAGCAATTAGGCATGAATTGACGTTTTATCAGGCAAATCAAAAGCTCAAAAGGCAGGTGAAAGAGAGCCGGAAGCTTGTAGCCAATCAATTGCAGGGAGTTTCCGAGGTAATGGGTAATTTTGCGAGGGAAATCCAGCGTGAAAGAGAAAATCACGAAGCACAAGAGGAACAAATTTTAGATGCTCTTCAGTCTTTTGGGCTCGATGTCAGTCAGGTGGAGATTTTTAGTCTTACACAAGGAAATGTTGATATCGAAATGACTGTTCCTAGCAGCTATGCGAATGGTGAATGTGAAAAGCTTATTGCCCCACTTCTTTCTGATATTTGCGGAGAGAATATCGTCGTTCAGCAAAAGGAACAGCTATTTTTGGGAGGAGATATTCATGTAACGTTCCGATCATCCAAACGATTTACAGTTTCAGTTGGAGTTGCCCATGCTGCAAAAGATGGGGGACTCGTTTCAGGAGACAGTTATTCTACCATAGAGCTTGGAATGGGGAAATATGCTATTGCTATTAGTGATGGTATGGGTAACGGGGAACGTGCTCACCATGAAAGTAATGAAACGCTTCAGCTGTTAAGAAAAATTCTGCTTTCAGGAATAGAGGAAAAAGTTGCAATTAAATCAGTTAACTCCATTTTGTCTTTGCGGACAACAGATGAAATTTTTTCTACGCTCGACCTGGCCATTATTGACCTCCAGGATGCAAGCTCCCGGTTTTTAAAAATCGGGTCAACACCAAGTTTTATAAAAAGAGGAAACCAAATTAAAAAGATCCAGGCCAGCAACCTTCCAATAGGTATCATTCAGGAATTTGAGGTAGACGTTGTTTCTGAGCAGCTTAAAGCAGGCGACATATTAGTGATGATGAGTGATGGTGTATTTGAAGGTCCGCGTCATGTCGAAAACTATGAATTATGGATGAAACGGAAATTGAAGGAACTGCAAACCGATGAGCCACAGGAAATTGCCGATTTAATTATGGAGGAGGTTATCCGTTCCGGCACGGGCGAAATCAAGGATGACATGACCATTATTGTAGCAAGATTAGAGCATAATACGCCAAAATGGGCTGCAATTCCATTAAATTTAACGAAAAGAAAAGCATTATAACCAGTCTTTAAGGGGTGATTTAAAAAGCTGTAAGTATATTTCTCCCTCAATCGGTCGAAGATGGTAACAACAATTTGTTGGAGGGAGAACGATGAAACCAGGTACTTTAAAGCAAATTTTGCTGATAACGGACGGTTGCTCAAATCATGGAGAAGACCCGATTGCTATGGCTGCTTTAGCTAATGAAGAGGGTATTACAGTTAATGTGATTGGTGTTATGGAAAATGACGTGATTGATGAGTCTGGTATGAAGGAAATAGAAGAAATCGCACTTTCGGGCGGAGGAGTCAGCCAAGTTGTATATTCCCAAAGCTTGTCGCAGACTGTTCAGATGGTTACGAGAAAAGCGATGACACAAACCATTCAGGGAGTTGTCAATAAAGAATTACAGCAAATTTTGGGACGTTCACAAACATTAGAAAGCTTGCCGCCTGAAAAAAGAGGAGAAGTGATGGAGGTAGTGGACGAGCTAGGGGAAACTGTAGACCTGGAAGTGCTGATTCTTGTCGATACGTCTGCAAGTATGAAGCACAAACTGCCAACCGTTAAAGAAGCATTGCTGGACTTATCTTTAAGCCTAAATGCACGGATGGGAAATAACCTGTTTTCACTTTATGTATTTCCCGGGAAAAGGAAAGATGTCGAAAAATTGTTGGATTGGACACCTAAGCTAGAATCTTTAACCAGTGTTTTTTCAAAACTGTCGGTTGGAGGTATTACGCCAACAGGACCTGCGATAAGAGAAGCCATTCAACAATTTAGGCCAAAGCGTTCAAGCTTAAAGGGATACTCGAGGAGAAATGACGATGAATCCTACTATGAAGAGTCCGTTTAAGCTGCCCCCTGGAACGGTGATTCAAGGGAAATGGCATCAGGAAATGTATCGGATAAAAAAGGAACTGGGCTATGGAGCAAATGGAACCGTTTATCTCGCTGAAACCAGCGGGCATTTAGCGGTGGCCATTAAATTAAGCACTGAAACATCAATTGTTGCCTCGGAAGTAAATGTATTGAAAGCATTAGCGAAGGTCCAAGGGTCTGCCCTCGGACCTTCTTTATACGATGTCGATGATTGGGAAGTAAAAGGTATTTCTATTCCGTTTTATTCAATGGAATATATAAAAGGAAAAGATATGATGGGCTTCATTCAAGAGAGAGGCTCATCATGGATTATGGTACTTATTATCCAGCTCCTGAAAGATCTCCACGAACTGCATCAGTTAGGATGGGTATTCGGAGATTTAAAACCTGAAAATTTAATGATATCTGGTCCTCCGCCTAGAATCAGGTGTGTCGATGTAGGCGGGACTACTCAAATAGGCAGGTCGATAAAGGAATTTACTGAATTCTATGACCGGGGGTATTGGGGGCTCGGTTCGAGAAAGGCGGAACCGAGCTATGACCTTTTTGCGGTCGTTATGGTCATTCTTACTCTTTATTATGGCGGACGTTTTGAGAAAAAAGGAGATTCATTTAGTTTAATTAGGAAGAAGATAGAAGGTATAAATGAATTAAAACCGTTTGAACCTATTTTAATAAAAGCAATTAAGGGAGAATTCCAATCAGCTTTCGAAATGAGAAAAGCATTGCTTGAATGTAAATCGTATAAACAAGCTGCTGTCACAGCTAATTCATCTGGCATGATCAACAACAATCCTGTAAGCCATTCTCAGATTCAGAATGCTTCTCGCTACCAAAAAAGGAAAAAAAGAAAAGTGGGATCGGTTCTTGAAACCATATTGCTTGTGGCCGTTGTAGCGGTTTTTTATACCCTATACATTGTTTATGAAATGGTGGGCGGATAATTTTTTCTGGACTGTATCTTTGAACAATTTGTGAAAAATCGATAAAAATGCAGGCTAACTTTTGCCCTCTAAGTAATGGAGTGGTACGATATTCATACGTTACATTCATTTGAATGAACATATGTATTAATAGTAATAAACAAATTCCTCAGGAGAACGTATGTAACTGAATTAATCCAAAATGAGGACGATAACATGTTTGATCAAAAAGTTCATTCATTTATTCAAAAACATAGGCTGATTGAAAAAGGTGACATCTTAGTTGTGGGTGTATCAGGGGGACCTGATTCTCTTGCATTACTTCATTTTTTACATAAATATAGGCAACACTATCAAATAGATCTTATTTGTACTCATGTTGACCATATGTTTAGAGGGCAACAGTCCTATGAAGACCTGCTTTATGTAAAAGGGTTTTGTGAAACTTTGGAAATACCGTTTGAAGGTAAACAGATTGATGTAACACGTTATCAGGAAGAGAAAAAGTTAAGTTCACAGAAAGCCGCAAGGATTTGCAGATATTCATTTTTTAAAGAGGTCATGGAACGATACAAGGCTACTAAGCTTGTTCTAGCCCACCACGGAGATGATCAGATTGAAACAATATTGATGAGTCTGACCAGAGGAAGTACCATGATGGGCAGAAGCGGTATTCCCTATAAAAGGCCATTTGCGAATGGACATATTATTAGGCCTTTTTTGTCGGTTGAAAAAACTGAAATTGAACAATACTGCCGTTCCTTTCATTTAGAGCCTCGCAGAGACCCAACCAATGATAAATTGGATTACACAAGAAACCGTTTTAGACATTTAGTCCTGCCATCATTAAAAAATGAGAATCCTGAGGTTTCTAAACAATTTCAGCGTTTTAGTGAAGAGTTAATCGAGGATGAGGCTTATCTGCAGGTATTAACAGACGAGTATTTGAATAAAGTAGTGAAAAGGAAAAAAGCAGGCTTGTTTACAATCTCTGTAGAGAAGTATTTGCAACTACCTCAACCTTTACAAAGAAGAGGGATTCATCTAATATTAAACTATCTTTATAAGGAAGTACCCTCTAATTTGTCTGCCGTACATATTGAACAGATCCTACATTTGTTCAAAGGCCATCCCTCTGGAACTGTATATCTTCCTAAAGGCCTATTTTTCATTCGTTCCTATGATAACGGTATATTTACATACGAGAATGAAGAAGAGGAAATTTACGAGCACCTTTTCAATCCGGGGGATTCAATATCCTTGCCTAATGGTGCCACTCTATCCTTTGAGAAGATTGTAGAGGATCCGGATTCAGATCAAAACTCCCTTTCTATTTTTCGTCTAGCAGAAGGCACTAAAATACCGCTCATTGTAAGAACGCGACGGTCAGGAGACCGAATCAAGCCTTTCGGTCTAAATGGCCATAAGAAAATTAAGGATTTATTTATTGATGAAAAAATTCCTTTGCAGCAAAGAAATGTCTGGCCAATTGTAACAGATCAATCGGGAAACATATTATGGGTACCAGGTTTAAAAAAATCCAGTTATGAAGCAAGAAGTTCTAAAGAAGCAATATACATACTCCGATATAGATAGGGGACGCAACCATGAAAGAAGATATTGAAAAAGTCTTAATATCAGAGCAAGAAATACACGAAAAAATTGCAGAATTGGCAAATCAGCTAACAAAAGATTATCAAGACCGCTTTCCATTAGTGATAGGCGTATTAAAGGGAGCCATGCTCTTTATGGGTGATTTAGTAAAACGAATTGACACTCATTTAGAGATGGACTTTATGGATGTATCCAGCTATGGAAACTCTACTGTTTCTTCAGGTGAAGTGAAGATTTTAAAGGATCTGGATACTTCTGTAGAAGGCAGAGAGATACTTATTATTGAGGATATCATTGACAGTGGTTTAACACTGAGCTATTTAGTGGAACTCTTTCGATATCGAAAAGCGAAATCCATTAAAATTGTCACCCTCTTAGATAAGCCAACAGGCAGAAAAGCGGATATTCAAGCAGATTATGTCGGGTTTATTGTACCTGATGAATTTGTTGTAGGATACGGATTAGATTACGCTGAGAAATACAGGAATTTGCCTTATATAGGTGTACTAAAGCCAGAAGTATACCAAAATAACGATTAACACATATACATTAAATGCTTGGATTATCGTTCACCTTAGTCAATTCAAATCATTGTACTGTGCATAATCTCTATGATACTATTGAATATAGTTTGTTTCCCATGTGAGGAGGTAAGAGATGAACCGGATCTTCCGAAACACCATCTTTTATTTATTAATTTTTTTGGTCATAATTGGCGTTGTTAGTTTTTTTAACAATAACAATGAACCAACAAAAAGTCTAAAATACAATGAATTCATCGCTCACCTGGAGGCGGGTGATGTTGAAAACTTCTCGATGCAGCCCGAGCGCGGGGTGTATGAGGTACGCGGGCATCTCGAAGGAGATCCTGAAAATCAATTTTTTGTAACGTATGTTCCTATTGATAGCACAACAATCGAAATTGTAAATAAATCTGCAGCTGAAACAGATACAGAGGTTGAAGTTTTACAGGCTGAAGAGCAAAGTGGATGGGTTTCATTCTTCACCACAATGATTCCATTCATCATCATCTTCATTTTATTCTTCTTCTTACTGAACCAAGCGCAAGGCGGCGGCAGCCGTGTTATGAACTTTGGGAAAAGTAAGGCAAAGCTTTATAATGAAGAAAAGAAAAAGGTTAGATTTAAAGATGTAGCTGGCGCTGATGAAGAGAAAGCAGAACTTGTGGAAGTGGTAGACTTCCTCAAAGACCCTCGCAAATTTGCCAGTGTCGGTGCCCGTATCCCTAAAGGAATCTTGCTTGTCGGACCTCCTGGAACAGGTAAAACCTTACTAGCAAGAGCCGCTGCAGGCGAAGCTGGAGTTCCTTTCTTCTCGATAAGCGGTTCAGACTTTGTTGAAATGTTTGTCGGTGTCGGTGCTTCTCGTGTTCGTGACTTATTTGAGAATGCCAAGAAAAACGCACCTTGTATCATTTTTATCGACGAAATTGATGCAGTAGGACGTCAGCGTGGAGCTGGTTTGGGCGGGGGTCATGACGAACGTGAACAAACCCTTAACCAGTTACTAGTTGAAATGGATGGTTTTGGTGCAAATGAAGGAATCATTATCATTGCAGCTACTAACAGACCTGACATTTTGGACCCAGCCTTGCTGAGACCTGGACGTTTTGACCGTCAAATCACTGTTGATCGCCCTGATTTAAAAGGTCGGGAAGAAGTATTGAAGGTTCACGCGCGCAATAAGCCTTTAGATGAATCCATTGATTTAAAAGCGATTGCATCCCGTACACCTGGATTCTCTGGTGCAGATTTAGAGAACCTGTTAAACGAAGCTGCGCTTGTTGCAGCCAGACGTAATAAAAAGAAAATCGATATGTCTGATATTGACGAGGCAACGGATCGTGTAATTGCTGGTCCAGCTAAGAAAAGCCGTGTTATATCAGAAAAGGAAAGAAAAATTGTTGCGTTTCACGAAGGTGGTCACACCATTATTGGTGTCGTGCTGGATGATGCGGAAATGGTTCATAAAGTAACGATCGTTCCTCGCGGCCGCGCTGGCGGTTATGCGGTTATGCTTCCAAAAGAAGACCGTTACTTCATGACAAAACCAGAACTTCTGGATAAAATCACCGGATTACTTGGCGGCCGGGTAGCGGAGGAAATCGTATTTGGCGAAGTAAGCACGGGTGCCCATAACGATTTTCAGCGTGCAACCGGAATTGCAAGAAGCATGGTAACCGAATACGGTATGAGTGAAAAATTAGGACCGCTTCAATTTGGCCAATCTCAAGGCGGAAATGTCTTCTTAGGCAGAGATTTCAATAACGATCAAAACTACTCAGATGCGATTGCTTATGAAATTGACCTAGAAATTCAGCGTATCATTAAAGAGTGCTATGACAGAGCGAAGAAAATCTTAACAGAAAATCGTGATAAACTGGATTTGGTGGCGAATACGCTGCTTGAGGTAGAAACATTAGATGCTGAACAAATTAAGCATCTAATCGATCATGGTACACTTCCTAACCGTGAAAACAAATCCGCTTCTACCGAAGATGTAACCGTAAATATCGGCAAAAAAGCGGATGATACGGAAGACGGCACTGTGAATGAAAATGACGAAACTTCTCAAGACCCTACTAATGAAGATGAAATAAATAATAAAGGCTGATTAAAAGGGCCGGGTTCCTATATTTGGAATCCGGCTCTTTGTATTACACGATCAATCTGTCTGCAATCATGCGAATTGTTATATAGGTGTAGTCACTGTCAACCCAAAATAAAAATGTGGTATGATGTTGGCGTATACAGAATATGAAAAGTGAGGATATCGGCTTATGATTTTTGTCTTGGATGTGGGAAATACAAATATTGTGTTAGGGGTCTATGAAGGAGATCATTTGAAATATCATTGGCGAGTTGAAACCAATCGACATCGAACTGAAGATGAATATGCCATGATCGTTAAAGGCTTATATGACCACTCAGGTTTATCCTTTTCTGATATAGATGGAATTATTAT
Organism: Bacillus litorisediminis; assembly: GCF_022808645.1. GTDB lineage: Bacteria > Bacillota > Bacilli > Bacillales > JC228 > Bacillus_BF > Bacillus_BF litorisediminis. The sequence continues at coordinate 9,078 of NZ_JAKZKT010000032.1, read as the reverse complement.
TTCCTCTGTCGTTCCGCCGATTATGTTTTCCTTAGAAAGAATGTGTGTCAAGTACTTTAACATTGATCCATTAATTGTGGGTCCAGGTGTAAAGACACGACTTAATATAAAATATGATAATCCTAAGGAAGTAGGTGCTGACCGGATTGTTAATGCGGTTGCTGCGATTCATGATTATGGCAGCCCGCTCATCATTGTCGACTTTGGTACAGCCACTACATATTGTTATATTGATGAGCATAAGCAATATTGCGGCGGTGCCATTGCACCAGGGATTAGCATATCAACAGAAGCACTTTATTCGAAAGCGGCAAAGCTTCCAAGAATTGAAATTGCAAAACCCGATCAAATTGTCGGAAGAAATACAGTTTCCGCGATGCAATCGGGAATATTATATGGGTACGTCGGCCAGGTAGAAGGGATCGTATCCAGAATGAAAAAACAAAGTCATCAAAATCCTACCGTTATTGCAACAGGGGGCTTAGCTAATTTAATTTCAGAAGAATGCGATGTTATTGACATTGTCGACCCTTTTCTAACTTTAAAGGGATTACGCCTTATTTATGAGCGAAATATGGAGAGTATAAAAAATAAATAAAAGTACTTGAGGTGTTAACAGAAAATGAATGATTATTTAATCAAAGCATTGGCATTTGATGGACAAGTTAGAGCGTATGCTGTTTCTTCAACGGATACAGTTTCAGAAGCGCAAAGACGCCATCACACATGGCCAACTGCATCTGCCGCATTAGGCCGTACAATGACCGCTGCAGTTATGATGGGCGCCATGTTAAAAGGAGATGCCAAGCTAACTGTAAAAATTGAAGGAAAGGGTCCGATTGGCGTTATTTTAGCTGATAGTAATGCCAGAGGTGATGTAAGAGGATATGTAACAAATCCGCAAACACATATTGAAGAAAGAAATGCGGAAGGTAAGTTAAATGTCGGAGCAGCAGTTGGAACAGATGGAACCCTGACGGTCGTTAAAGATTTAGGACTAAGAGAGAATTTTTCTGGACAAGTTCCACTTGTCTCAGGAGAACTTGGGGACGATTTTACCTATTATTTTGTTACATCTGAACAAACACCCTCTTCTGTAGGAGTCGGAGTTTTGGTTAATCCTGATAACTCAATAAAAGCGAGCGGAGGCTTCATTATACAGCTACTCCCAAATTGCGAGGAAGAAACCATTAGCTTTATCGAGCAAAGGTTAGGCAAAATCCCTCCTGTGTCTACTATGATTGACCGCGGTCTTGCTCCAGAAGAGATCTTGCATGAATTGCTAGGCAAAGAAAACGTAAAAGTATTAGAAAAAATGCCAGTCCAATTTACCTGCACTTGTTCAAAGGAAAGGTTCGCCAATGCTATCATCAGTTTAGGTAAAGATGAGATTCGCGAGATGATAGAAGAGGACGGGGAAGCGGAAGCATCTTGCCATTTCTGTAACTCCAAGTATCATTACTCTAAGGCAGAATTAGAGGAATTATTAGAGGAAGCAAAATAGTTTCAAGAAGTACAAATATAACATTATTTATGCAGAGAAAAATTTAGAACAACTGGGCAATCATTAAGACCTTACTGGGCTTGGTGCTTGCCAAGTTTTCTTTATGGGGAGAGAGAAGACTTGCCAAAATCGTTGTCTGCCTTTGTCATAATAGGACTGTTATTTACCAATTGTCTGACCATAGCCTTTTTCTCCTATAAGAATTTATCTGCAGAACCCGTTATGCAGCAAGGGGAAACCGTGGCGAAAGTTGGAGATGTCGAGATTACCCGCGAGGAATGGATGAATCGTTTAGAACAGCAATATGGAAAAATGACTCTAAAAGACTTAATCAATGATAAGGTGATTGACCAGTTAGCCGAGGAATATGATATTGAAGTAGACGAAGAAGAAGTTACGAGGGAGAGCACCTATTTTAATACTATGTATGGGATGAATCCTTCGGAGAATTTCAGTGAAGATGAGTGGAAAGATGAAATTAAAAGGGTCATTATTTTAGAGGAACTTCTTACAAAAGATGTAGCGATACCTGAAGAAGATATGCAGCGTTACTATGAAGAAAATCAGCACTTATTTACTGTGCCGGATACATATCACCTCGCTCATATTTTGGTCAAGACGGAGGAAGAAGCCAAGCAAACGATTGAAGAGTTAGAGGGCGGCTCAAGCTTTGCTGTACTAGCCATGGAGCGTTCGTTAGATGAATTTACATCTTCGCAAGGAGGCAGTTTAGGTTTTGTATCTCTTAAGAATCATACAATCCCTACTGCTTATGAGGATGTTTTGGCGGAAATGGAACCCGAAACCTGGTCAGACCCGATCAAGCTGGAAAAAGAATATGCCATCCTTTATTTGCATGAAAAAATAGAGGGACAGTCTTGGGGATATGAAGAAGTAAAAGATCAAATTCGCCGAAAAATTGCATTAGAACAAATTGAAACTCCAATTTCGGCAAGTGAGTTTTGGGACGACCTTGAAGTAGAATGGTTCTATGGTGAACAGAGATAAAATTGTGATAAAAGACGGCTTGCGTGCAGAGATTACCTGATTTCAATCATTTCGGAACTACTTCCATTCTTTCAATTGTTTTAATTGACTTTTTAGGAAATTGTGGTAAATTCGAAATAAACCTATAAAAATAGTCGGGAATACGGAGGTGCCAGTAAATGGTGAAAATAGTGAACTCAATCACAGAATTAATAGGTGAAACACCTATTGTGAAACTAAATCGCCTGGTTGATGAAGATTCGGCCGAAGTTTATGCAAAACTTGAGTATATGAACCCAGGAAGCAGTGTAAAAGACAGAATTGCTTTAGCTATGATAGAAGCTGCTGAAAAAGACGGAACACTAAAAGCTGGAGACGCTATAATTGAGCCAACGAGCGGAAATACAGGAATTGGTATTGCAATGGTAGCGGCAGCCAAAGGATATAAAACGATTATTGTGATGCCAGAAACGATGAGTATGGAACGACGGAATTTATTACGTGCATATGGAGCTGAGCTTGTTTTAACTCCTGGGCCAGAAGGAATGAGGGGCGCTGTCCAAAAGGCTGAAGAACTTGCAAAAGAAAATGGATACTTTATGCCTCAGCAGTTTAAAAACTTGGCAAATCCGAAAGTTCACCGACGTACGACGGGAAAAGAAATTGTCGAGCAAATGGGTGATCAATTAGATGCATTTGTTGCAGGAATCGGGACAGGCGGAACCATTTCAGGCGCTGGAGAAGTATTAAAGGAAAAATACCCTGGCATTCATATTATTGCAGTAGAGCCAAAGGATTCTCCAATTTTGGCGGGTGGGAAACCGGGTCCTCATAAATTACAAGGACTTGGACCAAACTTTGTTCCTGACACATTAAATACGGAAATCTATGAAGAAATTATTCATGTGACCACTGAAGAAGCATTTGAATACGCAAGAAAGGCAGCAAAGGAAGAAGGAATCTTAGGCGGTATTTCTTCGGGAGCGGCTATTTGTGCAGCATTGCAGGTTGCTAAAAGACTGGGAAAAGGGAAAAAAGTCTTAACGGTCCTTCCAAGTAACGGAGAACGCTACTTAAGCACACCGCTTTATCAATTCGACGAACAATAAAACGGCAAGTCTACTCACGATGTGGGTAGACTTTTTTTAGTAGAAAAAAGGAAAAACAAAACGTCCACTCAACATACGGGCCGCTTTTTGTCTGAAGAAGTTGTTTATTTTGTCGATTTTTATGTATGATGAATGTAGCAGGAATAAACAGAGGTGAAAACATGTATCAAAAAACGGTTATTCCATGTGGGAAATATCAGCTGGATTTTTCAAACAAGACTCTCATCATGGGAATTATAAATGTAACACCCGATTCATTTTCGGACGGCGGTCAATTTAATAGTGTTGAAAAAGCGGTAGAGTATGCCGAACGTCTTGTCCAAGAAGGCGCGGATCTATTAGATATCGGGGGAGAATCAACCAGACCTGGACATAAGCCCGTGTCAGCTGAAGAAGAATTAGAACGGGTTATCCCGGTTATAGAAGCGATTACTAAACGGGTATCCGTCCCTCTTTCGGTTGATACATATAAAGCGGAAGTGGCGAAACAAGCAATTGAAGCGGGAGCCTCTATCATTAATGATATTTGGGGAGCGAAAAAAGAGCCAGAGATTGCCGTGGTGGCTAAACAGTATAATGTTCCAATCATTTTAATGCATAATCGGGAGGAGCTTCCTTATAACGATTTTTTAAAGGATGCCTTTGGTGACTTAAGGGAAAGTATTGCGATTGCCAAAGAGGCTGGGGTTCCAGACGAACAAATTATTTTAGATCCTGGGATTGGCTTTGCTAAAACCTTTGAAGAAAATGTGATGATGATGCAGCATTTAGATGAACTTGTCGCGATGGGTTATCCAGTCCTGCTTGCCACTTCCCGAAAAAGAATGATTGGTCATATATTGGACCTCCCTGTTACAGAACGAATGGAAGGAACCGGCGCAACCGTTTGTTATGGAATCCAAAAAGGCTGTCAGCTTGTACGTGTTCATGATGTGAAGGAAATTAAAAGAATGGTAGATGTAATGGATGTTTTATGCGGAAAGAGGATCATGAATGGATAAAATCTTTCTTAACCGAATGGCATTTTACGGGTATCATGGTGTTTTACCGGAAGAGACCCGGCTTGGGCAGCGGTTTTACGTTGATGTGATTCTTGAACTAGATTTGAAAAAAGCAGGGGAGCGGGATGATTTAAAAGAAACCGTCAATTATGCAGATGTCTATCGTGTTTGTTTGGACATAGTCGAAGGCAATAAATATAAACTTATTGAAGCCGTGACAGAAAAAATTGCGGAAACCATTTTACGCCAGTTTGAAAAAGTACAAGCCTGTACGATAAAAGTGATTAAACCAGACCCTCCTATTCCCGGTCATTATGAAAGTGTCGCGGTGGAAATTACGAGGCGGCGATCATGATGAGTAAAGCTTACCTGTCACTAGGAACTAATATGGGGGATCGTTTAGGCTATCTAAACAAGGCCATATCCCTTTTAAAGATGCAAGGATCGATTCAGATTAAAAAAATGTCGTCCATTTACGAGACTGACCCTGTTGGTTTTGAAGATCAGTCCCCTTTTTTGAATATGGTAATCGAAATTGAGACAGCTGAATCCCCCTTTCGATTACTGGAAATAATTTTACAAATCGAAGAAAAACTAGGCAGGATAAGGCTTTTTAAATGGGGGCCCCGGACAATAGACCTTGACATTTTGCTGTATAATCAAGACAATATTGAAACAGAGCAATTAATTGTTCCGCATCCTCGAATGCATGAGCGGGCTTTTGTCTTAATACCGCTCTTAGAAATAAATGATAAGTTAATGCATCCTGCTTTGGGAAAAGAGTTTAAGCAAATCTTAAGTGAAATTCCGAAAGAAAAAGGAGTCAGGCGATGGAAGCAGATAGATGGGGAAGACGAATTCGCGCATTTAGAAAGTTAAAAGGCTTTACTCAGGAAGGTCTAGCAAAGGAAATAGGAGTATCTGTCTCTGTTTTAGGTGAAATCGAACGCGGATATCGGGCTCCGTCAGATGATATGGTAGATCTCATTGCAGAGGCCCTTAGCATTACAAAGGAAGAGTTAGACCCTACTACACAAGAATAGGAGGTAGTTTCATTATGTTTAAAATTGGAGATATCCAATTAAAAAATAGAGTGGTTTTAGCACCAATGGCTGGTGTTTGTAATTCAGCCTTTCGATTGACTGTCAAAGAGTTTGGTGCAGGGTTAGTTTGTGCAGAAATGGTAAGTGACAAGGGAATCTTGTTCGGAAACGAAAAGACTATAAACATGCTCTATATTGATGAGCGGGAAAAACCAATGAGTCTTCAAATTTTCGGAGGAGAAAAAGAAACATTAGTAGAAGCAGCTAAATTTGTTGATAAAAACTCTACTGCTGACATTATTGATATTAATATGGGATGCCCTGTGCCGAAAATTACAAAATGTGATGCTGGCGCAAAGTGGTTGCTTGACCCAAATAAAATCTATGAAATGGTTTCAGCTGTAGTTGATGCAGTAGATAAACCAGTAACGGTAAAAATGCGAATGGGTTGGGATGAAGACCATATTTTTGCTGTAGAAAATGCAAGGGCTGTTGAAAAAGCAGGAGGAAAAGCAGTTGCTCTTCACGGCCGCACAAGAGTACAAATGTATGAGGGTACAGCAAATTGGGATATCATCCGTGAAGTTAAACAATCTGTTAACATTCCTGTCATTGGAAACGGGGATGTGAAAACCCCTGAAGATGCAAAGCGAATGCTTGATGAGACTGGTTGTGACGGTGTCATGATTGGCCGTGCGGCATTAGGGAACCCATGGATGATTTACAGAACGGTTCATTATCTAGATACTGGTGAATTATTAGGAGAACCATCTGTTCGTGAAAAAATGGATGTTTGTAAACTGCATTTAGACCGTCTTATCAACCTTAAAGGAGAGCGTGTTGCGATCAGAGAAATGAGAAAACATGCTGCCTGGTATTTAAAAGGAATCCGCGGCAATGCAAGAGTGAGAAATGAAATCAATTCTTGCGAAACACGAGAACAGCTTGTATCATTGCTAGATAGCTTTACAGCGGAAATGGAAGAAAAAGAGCTGCAGCAAACAAAAGCGGTTTAATCTATTTGACAGCTTTGTTTATCATTTTCTATAATATGAGTTTGTACAGTATATACTGCCAGTTTTACACTGGCAGTTTTACTATATGTATGCGTTTTTTGAGTCTTTCAATTTTTACTGATAAAACCCTGAAATTTAGGGTTACATAAAAAGATTACAGCGTAAAGAATTAGAATTTAAATTGATGGAGTTGATTATTCATGAACCAAGAGGAACTCAATGACCAATTGCGAGTCCGTCTGGAAAAAATGGAGGAACTGCGGGGAAAAGGGATTGACCCATTCGGCCGCCGTTTTGAACGAACTGACTTAGCCCAAGACCTCATCGATCAGTATGGCGAGTTATCAAAAGAAGAATTAGAAGAAAAGAATGTTGAGACTGTCATTGCTGGTCGTGTTATGACAAAAAGAGGGAAAGGGAAGGCTGGATTTGCACATATCCAGGATTTATCAGGACAAATCCAAATCTACGTTAAAAAAGATGCAATCGGCGATGAAGCATATGAAGTTTTTGATTCTGTTGACCTAGGAGATATTGTTGGAGTTAAAGGAACTGTCTTTAAAACTAAAGTAGGCGAATTATCTATCAAGGTATCGGAGTTTGAGTTTTTAACAAAAGCGCTTCGTTCTCTTCCAGATAAGTATCACGGTCTTAAAGATATTGAGCAGCGCTATCGTCAGCGCTATTTAGATCTAATTACAAATCAGGAGAGCCGTAATACTTTTATTACACGGAGCCGTATCATTCAAGAAATGCGACGCTACTTAGAAGCCCGCGGATATTTAGAAGTGGAAACACCATTATTGCATGCAATTGCAGGCGGGGCAGCGGCAAAACCATTTATAACACACCATAATGCTCTTGATATGCAACTCTATTTACGGATTGCGATTGAGCTGCATTTAAAACGGCTAATCGTGGGCGGTCTTGAAAAAGTCTATGAAATTGGACGGGTTTTCCGTAATGAAGGAGTCTCAACAAGACATAATCCTGAATTTACATTATTGGAGTTATATGAGGCATATGCCGATTTCCGAGACATCATGTCCTTAACTGAAAACCTAATTGCTCATATTGCTAAGGAAGTTCTTGGTACTACTGTTATCCAATATGGTGAACATGAAGTGGATTTAACACCTGAATGGAAAAGACTGCATATGGTAGATGCCATTAAAGAATATACAGGTGTTGATTTCTGGAAGCAAATGACCGCAGAAGAGGCCCAAGAATTAGCAAAACAACATGGTGTTGAAGTTGATGCTAATATGAAGTTTGGGCATATCGTAAATGAATTCTTTGAACAAAAAGTAGAAGATAAATTAATCCAGCCTACTTTTATTTACGGACATCCTGTTGAGATTTCTCCTTTAGCTAAAAAGAATGAAGAAGACCCTAGGTTTACGGACCGCTTCGAATTATTTATTGTCGGCCGTGAACATGCAAATGCATTTACTGAATTAAATGATCCAATTGATCAAAGAGAAAGATTCGAAGCACAAATCAAAGAGCGTGAGCAGGGAAATGATGAAGCACATATGATGGATGAAGATTTCGTTGAAGCACTTGAATACGGAATGCCTCCAACCGGTGGACTCGGTATTGGTATTGATCGTCTCATTATGCTACTGACTAACTCTCCATCAATTCGGGATGTTCTGTTATTCCCATTAATGCGTCATCGTTAAGCCAAGCATTTAAAGCCAAGAAAATTAATCTTCTTGGCTTTTTTAGTTATCAAATTTTGAGATTGCTGAGGGAAGAGCGAGAAACGCTTTTTTTGAAAAAAGTTGATTTCTATAATTTATCGGACTTACATAAAAGACTGGACTATTTTTGTTCGGTCTTTTTTATGATTGTTTTACTGATGAGTTAAAGTATTTGAGTGATATGGATGCACATGTTTGATTTTGTTAAAATTTACTATTGCCTGCAATAAAAAACGGTGGTATAGTATTCCTTGCTGTTCAGATTAGACAGCTTTCGATTATAAAAAACAATGAAAAAAGTCGTTGACATTTATAGCTGACCTTGGTAATATATAAAGGTCGCTGAAAAAAAGAAATAGCGACTTACTCATAAAAATCCAAATGAAATTTTAAAAAATGTTGTTGACACGATATCGATTGTGTGATACAATGTAGCCTTGTTCCTTGAAAACTGAACAAAGAAAAGCGTCAACGTTAATTCTATTTTTTTAAAGAGCTACATCAAACACTTTTATGGAGAGTTTGATCCTGGCTCAGGACGAACGCTGGCGGCGTGCCTAATACATGCAAGTCGAGCGGACCTGAGGGAGCTTGCTCCCAAAGGTTAGCGGCGGACGGGTGAGTAACACGTGGATAACCTGCCTGTAAGACTGGGATAACTCCGGGAAACCGGGGCTAATACCGGATAGGATTTCGGTTCGCATGAACCGAA
>NZ_JAKZKT010000031.1 GCF_022808645.1 Bacillus litorisediminis | reverse complement strand
TTCGATATCTGTATTTACTTTGATTTGCATATGCACAATATTCACCCCAAGAATATTATGCAGCGCAATGAGCAAACTGTACATTCTTAAACAGTCATTTATGTACACTCTTAAATTAGCATTTATAAGAGGGTACCACTATAAAAAGAAACTCTCATTTATTCCGGACTTTATAATCAAGTTTCCGAACTCAGAGGAAAGATGGGTGATTGATTATTATACGGCAATTGATCAGGGGTTAACCTCTGGCAGCTATGCCCGTCATTTATCTAAACGAATGAAAACCTATAGAGAGGAAGGTTTTAAGCCCTTTTCATTCGTGGATTACGGTTGGCTTTCTTTTATAGAAGACACGAATAAAGGAACACTCCTTACGGCTGAAACCTATGTGACTAGTAAAACACATGAAGATTATTTATGGGACACATTTCTAGAGAAAAATGTACAAGGTGAATTATTAGACTTTTTTATGCAAGATACAGGTGCGACTATAGGGGAAATTAATACGAGAAATATTGCTTATGTAGATATATTTAATCGATTATGCACAATCTTTCGTTTCCTACCGATATCACTACATAATCGGAATATAACTTTTTACAAATTATCATTTTCTGAAGTTCCTCTGGCTCGAGCGTTATCGATGAATGCCAATCAAAATCATTTTGAACTTTCAAGGGAGAATGAGGATGAGAAGAGAAATGATTTTTTAAAGGAACTAATCGCAAGGAAACAACAATTTGAGTTAGTACAACAAAGGTTGAAAGAAGAACAAGTTAGAATTAGAGCAAAGGAAGAAAAACTCAGACAAGAGGAAGAAAACCTAAGGGCAGAAGAAGAAGTAAGGCTAAAACAAGGACAGAGAGCAAGAGAACTAGAAGATGAACAAATTGAAAGAGAAATGCAAGAAAGGATGAGAAGAGCAGCCCTAAGGCCAATCGAAGTTCATCCTGACCATTGGGATTATCGAAATCAAAGAAAATCAAAGTATAGTAACTACACCTATCAACAAAGTTCACCAGTACCAAGTTATAATAAAACAGAGGATATTACAGATAAAAAGAAAAAAGAAGGTTCGAGATTTGCTGCTGTCGTATCCAATTAAAGGTGAACTCTATATTGATGGTGATAAAGAATCTTGGAGAATTGTAATATTCAAGTGGATAAGTGAAAACCAATTAGGTGAATCACTAATTGTTTCGTTGCAAAAGGTTATTAATTATATGAAAAAATCAGGGATCTCCTTTAATCAAAATGATGAACTCGTAAAGTATCCAATAGAAGAATTCTTCAAGTTTTATGAGAAGACTATAAAAACAGAACTAAAGAAAAAAATAGAACTAAGCTTTCAAAAATAAATAGGAACAACTAAATTATTATTAAAAGATTGCAAGATAAATAACAGCCAATCACTAATGACCTGATGTGGTTCATTTTGGGCATTACTAGTTTCTAAAAGTAAGCTGTGCTAGTGATGCTCGTTTTTAGGTGAATAGAGTGTTTGAATATTGGAATTTCTGAATTTCTGATTACAAAGAATAGTACGGAAATTTTAGAAATTGGAATTAATTCAAATGAGGTGAATTTCTTGGAGAGAAAGATCGAGTTTGATGAAAAAATTAGGGTTTTTATTAGTTCAATATGTGGCGTAGAGAAATACGATAATGTAAGGATGCAGCTAAAGAATTTAATTGAGGCTACAGGTTTTGCAAAAGTATATCTATTTGAGGAAAGGCGAGCATCCACCCTTACGGCAGAACAAGACTATTTGTACGGGCTTGATGATAGCGATGTCTGTATATTTTTGATTGATAATGCGGATGGAGTTCCTGAAGGAGTATTAAAGGAGTATCAAAGAGCAAAGGCACATCCCAAGAAATCACTTTATATATTTTGTAATGAAAATCAAAAAGAACCGTCACAAATTCAGAAGGAAATAACTGGTGCTAGAGGTGCTAAGTATTACATAACTAAAAGCTTTGAGGAATTTGTTACTATAGGGTATCAAAGCCTCATGAATGATATTGGTGAAATTTATATTAGTTACTGTAAAGGTCGACTATTAGATCCGGATTTTACAATTTCTACAGGTAGTATTGAAGAAATCGATGCTGTTGCATCAGAATCGTTAGATAAGCAGATATTCAAAAATATCGATAGAACTAAAAAGCTTATTACAAATGAAATTTTCAGCAGATCAAATAGAGAAGAAGAGAATACTTCCGACTTAGATACGTATAGTGCTCAGTTTCTCAGTATTCTTTTTGGCTATAAGACAATCAGTGAATTTAATACTTATTTTTTGTTGTCATCTTTGGAGGTTTTGCAAAGCCAAAGCCTACATAAAGTTGTAAAAGAAAGATGGAAAGCTATTCAATACTACTTCATGAATGATCTAGTTAGGGCTATAGAATATGAAAAAATGGCCTTAGATATTGCGCGAGATTTGCAAGTACCAAATTGGTTGATTCAAGATATTTTAATCGATTTGAGAAACTTATACATCTTTGAAGGTCAGGAAAAGAATAGATATGTTTATAGTAGTACTGCACAAGAGGAATTGGATAGTGAAAAATCTACTCTCTTCTATCCTCTGCTTGATAGATATGAAAAAGCTCTATATGAAGAAATAATTAACCAAGTTGAAAAGTCATCAATGAGATCGCCATATTCTGTAACTTGGGGAAATAGTATTAATCAATATGGAGATTACATTTCTAATATATATATCATGGCAGTATTTAACGGCTCATTAACACATCTATTGAGGACAATTGATAGAATAAAAGATGTAGCTTTTCATTTGTGTAACCAATATAGTGATTGGGAATTTAGGATTTTACTATTAAAAACAGCCATATCCAAAGGGAATAAGAAAGAAATAAAAGGTCTAACGGATTTGTTTAATGATGTATATGGAAAGATGAATGCTGAGGATTCAAAGAAAATATATGAATTTGCTAAAAGTAAACCAATTAAATATCAAATGAACATTGCTCAATTACTCGCATTCCAGCATTTAGGGTACTTTTTTTCCGAAGATTATTATTCAGAGGTATGGAAGGAAATTATGAAAATAATAGATGACTGGATTGATTCTGAGGATAGGATCGTTGCTTTGGGTGATTTTATTTTTGATGCTATAAAAGACAATCTATTCCGACTTGATAATAACCTAGTGGTCACAAAAATCTTAATGAAAGTTTTTGACCGGGGATTACGACGATTTTATGATAAAGTACTTCAAGTTGTAATTAGGATCGATTTTGATGCATTAAACGAAGAAAATCTAACAACTATAATAAATCAAATAGAAATATTGATAGAAGATGAAACTGCGAGAAAAAACTGTAATAAATTAGAAAGTGCAATTATATCAGTACGGAAAAAGAACCTTGAATTATCAAAAGAATTAAATAAGACAGTAATGAGAGTCATGCCCGAATTTTATAACAATCTATATTCTCTGGAAACTCAAATCGAGTCACAAGTAGAAAGTGAAATGCAAATAAATAAGTTTATTGCAAAGATAAAGGATAGAAATGAAACTCAAGGTAAAAATGGTAAATACACGGGATACATGGATAATCCGTACAAGACCATAGAAAGGATAATAGTAATAAATAAAGTAAAGATAAGTGAAGAAATGGTTGATTCCATTGTGTCTGTCTGCAAAGACACTTTGTATGCAAAGAATCAAACGCTTAATGCTAAAGTTCAAGCGATTAATTTAATCACATTTTTAAGGCTTGTGTCAGAGGAAAAATTATATGATTTCAAACAACTTATTAATCAAATAAAGAAGAATGAAGAATTAATTTTAAGCGGTAGCGAAATTATGTTAGATAAAACATCCAAATCAACCCTACATTTTAATTTTATGATGATGAAACTAGTATTCAATTCGGTTGAATTAGAAGAAATAGTGGAGTTGTTAAGTTCTTATACTGAATTAGAAACATTTGAGAAGTTAGAAGCGTTAAAGACTATTGTATCGATGTTTGAACACGGAAAAACTGACAATATTGATAAGAAAATAATATTGTTAATTCTGCAATTTGCATTAGGATTATCAAATGATAAAAATCATGATGTTCGATACTTTGCCACAACAGCTTTATTGCATATTCTCTCTGAAAATATCAAAGGGCCATTTATAAAAAGGATATTAAGTTTAATGGATTATGATAGTATTTTTATCAAAAACCAAATTATGAATTATTCAGAAAAACTGAAGGCCATAGATAATGAAGCATTCAGCTTTATTAAAGAAAAAGCATTAGTTGATAATCATTTTGTTATTAGGCAACGAGCGTTAACTTTATAGAGGGGGGCGCGTCATTAGATTTCGGTGCAATTTGGGTCCAGAGTCCCGAGCACCTACGAACTTCACCAACTTTTTGTACAAGGTAGAGGAGCACAGGTGACGGATGTGGTACTTACATTTTACGCAAGATCTTCAATGGTCATGCCAGACTGAATCCGCAAAGCCCTTACATTTTTACCTAGGTACTGGTTTATCTCTTTTTCTATATCCCAAGATATGGTATAGCTCCTTTTTAACCATAAAGGGGTGGAAAGGGGTTCGACACAGCGCAAAAGCCATCCGTATTTTGGGATAAATAGTAAATAGGAAAGAAATATTTTTGTACTAGTGAGATTAATTAGTAATTTAGTAGAAAGGGGAAGCAAATGAATCAATTGCTTCCTTTACCAACGCCTATGTATTGTGTCATTTTATCTAGGAAATGCCTAAAAAATAAGAATGTTTCTCTTAAAATGGCATAAACCAAATGTTTCGGTGAGCCGGTCCATAATATGCTAATGTATCCCAAATCCCGATCCGATACATATTGGGATCATTCTCATGATATTTCCCTCATAACAGCAAATAAAATTTCCTCATATTCCTGTAAGTTAGGGTACTTATTCATCTTCATTCTTCCTTCCAAAAAGCGCGCCTTTCTACTAAATTCCCAGGTGAGTTCAGCATAATCAAAGCTAGAACACGGGGACAAAATAGGAAACTTTATCTTTCTCTCGGAAAATAAAGCAAAACATGAAGTTTCGCTAGGGGAAACTTCATGTTCTTAGAGGATACTTGGAGATTTCATAAAAAAATCTGGCTGGTAAACCAGCTCTTATCGATAGTGTCGATATAGATAACTAGGGATGTGAACCCTTGGATTTTCCAAGGGTTATTTTAGTCTAAAAGATTCAACCAAGGGAGCTGCTCCTAAGGGAATATCATTGGGAAACCAAAGAATTTGTATCCCCCTTTACACCCCCTGTAAAGCCTCCCATTTCCCAATACAAGAGGAACTCCTTCATGTTACCATGGGAATGATTTTTCAGAACTGGAGGTGGTTTCCTTCGTACTAACATCCATGTCCACACTTAAAATCTAGTTACCTATCAGTCTGTCACTATGTTTGACCATTCACTACACTTAAATGGGAGTTGATTTGGTTGAAAAAGTTTTTCGGTGTGCTTCTTTCGATCGTTCTTTTGATTTCTTGCTTTTCTTTTGGGGCTGCTGCAAAGGTTTCGAAAGATGAAAGTGAAGGAAAAGAATTACGTGTTCTCATTCAACATAAGAATGCAAATGAAAAAGCGAAACTTCAAGCTATGTACGGAGTTCGTTGGGATTTTAAAGAAAAAGGGTTTACCACCAATGTGAGTGAAGCTGAATTTGAAGCTTTACAAAAGAATAAAAATGTTGAGGTTTCTTTAGTTAATAAGGTTTATTTAGATACAGTAGGTACAGCAGCTACCAGAACTGCCACACCATCTGACCAGACTCCATGGGGAATGGAAGCGATCTATGGTGACGCCGACCTTCAAGTTACAAGCGGAGGAGATCATATTCGTGTAGCTGTATTAGATACAGGCACCTATACGGGTCATCCTGACTTAGTGGATAATGTGGAGCAATGTAAGGATTTTAGTTTGTTCTTTTTTTCAATGAGAAATGGTAGCTGTAATGATATCAATGGGCATGGAACACATGTAGCAGGAACGGTTTTAGCGAATGGAGGGGCTGACGGTCAAGGGGTTTATGGTGTGGCTCCTGAAGCAAAACTGTGGTCATATAAAGTACTAGGTGACCTTGGGTTTGGTTTTTCAGATGATATTGCAAATGCGATAAAGCATGCTGCTGATGAAGGAAACCGTTTAGGAGTAAATGTAGTTATTTCGATGTCACTCGGATCAAGCTCGAAAGATAGCCTGATTGCCGATGCCGTAACGTATGCAACAAACCAAGGTGCCTTAGTGGTGGCAGCTGCTGGAAATAGTGGACCAGATCCAGGAACGATTGGATATCCAGGTGGTCTAGCTGATGCCGTAGCAGTAGCTGCACTCGAAAATGTTCAGGAGAACGGAAATTATCGTGTCGCGGACTTTTCTTCAAGGGGAGTTTCGGGTGGTGCAGGTGACTATGCCATCAGTGAAGGAGATGTGGAACTCTCAGCGCCAGGAAGTGCAATTGAATCGACTTGGAATGATGGAGGCTACAACACCATTAGCGGTACCTCCATGGCAACTCCGCATATCTCTGGTCTAGCTGCAAAAATCTGGGCAGAAAATCCAAGCTTGTCCAACACGCAGCTTCGTGCTGAGCTTCAAAATCGGGCAAGAGCGAATGACGTGAATGGTGGGCAACATGCAGCAACTGGGGACGATATTGCCTCAGGGTTTGGGTTTCCGTTGGTGCAGTAGGGTATGTGAATGGGGAAGGGGGTCTCTTATGGAGAGGCCTTTCCTTTTTTATTTTTCGTAAAAAACGGCCTAGCCGACTAAGCATTGCCGTACCATGCAGGAGAGGATTATATAGAGTAGGTAGGGCATAAAAAAGAAGTAACCAAGCCACGATTTAAATGAGAGAGAAGGTTACTTCTTTTTTATTAGGATGATTTTGCACTTGAAACCGCATGATCCACATCATGCACTTTTTTGGCTGATTTTCTAGTAGAAAGAAACACCCCTGCTAAAATAAGGGCTAACCCGCCAAAGGCAAGTGGAGGAATTTGTTCATCGAGCAAGAACCAGCCCCAGAACATCGCAGTAATCGGCACAAGATAGGTCACAAAGGTCGCAAACTCCGCGCTTCCTTCTTTTATCAAATAATAGAATAGCAGGTAGGCTAAACCTGATCCAAAAAAACCGAGACCTATCATGGCCAAAATCGAATTCCAGGTTATAGTCTCGTTTAACGGGAAGAAGGAGTCTGTCATCGCCATCATAACTAAGCTGCCAATTGCACCTGTCAGTAAAGTCATCAAAGCAACCATCATGACACTGACATCTTGCAAATGTCTTTTGCTATATTGCGAGCTGAATCCATAACAGACGGTAGCTAAAATCATCGTTCCCATACCAATTAAGTCCTCTTGAAACAATTGCGTGATATTTAAATCGGTCAAAAGTAAGATGCCGGCAAATCCTATTAATATCCCAGTCCATTGCCGAATGCTTAATGTCACACTGAATAGAATGACACCTATAATACTTGTGAAAATAGGCGTCGTTGCATTCACAATGGAGGCTAAAGCACTTGAAATTCTTGTTTCGCTAATCCCAATCAATCCCCATGGAATCAATGCATTCATTAAACCAACAATAAATAGTGGTTTTAGCGGAAGTGCCTTCCAATTCATTTTCTTTCTTTGTATTAAAATAATGACGGCCAAAGTTATGACGCCTAACATACATCGAACAAAAACAATCCCCCAAGGTCCTAGCCCCTCAACCAAAACCTTAATAAAATAAAACGACATCCCCCAAATTAAACTTAGCGTAATTAATGCCGCGTATAATCTCATCTTTTCTCCTCTTTTCACACGCTACTAACTCAGATAAGTATACCACGGTAGCGGGAATCGGGTGAATCGACAGGTGGTTCCCATTTATTCATTATGTAGGAAAAACTTTAAACAAACGTTTGTTTAAAAACGGTGAAACTGCTGCTGGAAAGGGGCTTTTATTTCAAGGTTAAAATAAAAAAACCATAGCCTTATAGAATAAGAATCAAGGGGACGGTTCCTGCGTTTTATGAGACACAGGAACCGTCCCTGTGTTTCCTGCGCTTCATAGGCCTTTCTCCCCAATTCGGAAATATTTAAAGGAATTTTCTGAAAATTTATTGAAATATTTCATTTTAAGATGAATTGTAAGGAAGGAGTGGTAGTTTTTATGAAGGGATGGAAGTCGAAATGCGGGGCGGTGTTACTGACGTTTATTATGTTGGTTTCGTTAGGATCGCCCTTGACCGCACAGGGAGAATCTCAGCCAGCGGCAACGGAGGAGGAGAAGCTTCAGCAGCTGTTGGATGCTTATGTGGCTGAGTTGCAGAATCATCCGCATAGTGAAGGCATGTCCGTTGGGTATGAGGTGTATTCGCTTGAGGATGATCAGGTTCTTGCTTCTTATCAGTCGGACAAAACCTTTGTTCCTGCGTCTACTTTTAAGATGCTCGTGACTGCCGTAGCAGCAACCAAGTGGCCGGTTGACATGACGATCCCAACAGAAGTTTATACCACGGGGAATGTGAGCAGTGCCGGGCTGCTTAATGGCGATATCATCTTGAAAGGGAATGGTGACCCGACACTGACGGTTGAAAAATTACGGACCTTGGCTGCTGCCCTCAGAGAACAGGGGATACATAAAGTCAATGGCAGCATCCTTGTCGATGAAAGTTATTTTGATGACCAGCTTCTGGGCGAAAACTGGATGTGGGATGATGAAAATTATGATTACAACATGGAATTGAGTGCCTTGTCCGTAAATGAAAACGTCATCCGTGTAAATGTGCGTCCCGGCAAGGAAATTGGCGAACCGGCAGTCGTGATCATTCAGCCGGCACCGGACTATTTTACCGTTGTCAACACTGCCAAAACCGTTGCAGGAAACAGAGCTTCGCTAACCATCGACAGAACTCTTGGAAAAAATGAAATCGCGATCAGCGGAACCATTGGGAAAGATTATGCTGCCAGCGGGTATACCGCGACGCGAACGGTTCATGACCCGGCTCTATTTGCCGGCACGGTTTTGCGCGACTTACTGGTAGAACAAGGTATTACCTTTAAGAATAACGCTTCGATTCAGAAAGGCACGCTGGTGGATGGTGCCCGTTTAGCCGGGACCGTGGAGTCACCGAAGCTGGATGTTATTTTAACTACGCTGATGAAAGACAGTAATAACCTTTACGCAGAAATGCTTACCAAGTTGCTTGGTGCTAAGGAAGCGGGTGAAGGGTCCATTGAAGCGGGCGCTAAAGTAATTAGGGATGTTCTCGTCAACGATTTGGGATTAAAGGCAGACTATCTCCAAAAAGACGGATCGGGTCTTACCCGTTTGAACCATATCTCCCCGCAAGCTTATATTCAGCTGCTGAATGGCATGTATGACAGTCCGGCAGGGAATCGCTTTATTTCCTATTTGCCGATTGCCGGTGTAGACGGAACACTGCGAAACCGGATGAAGGGCACAGCTGCGGAAGGCAACGTGAAGGCCAAAACAGGCAGTATGAGCGGTGTCAACTCGCTTGCCGGCTACGTCACCACGAAAGACGGTAAAACCTTGGCATTTTCGATCATGTGTAATGGCATTTATAAGAGTGCCTTTGCCACAACGTTACAGAACCAAATCGCGATTGCTTTGGCACAATATCCGGAGCTGCCCAACCCGCCAGTGACGGCGCCCGAATCAGGCACCTACCCATTGGCAGCGGAATTTGATCCGATTTTTGATGATCCGGCATTTAAAGGATTGATCAAAGGGGCATTGATTTATTCTACTAAAAACAAGGAAGTGCTGTACGCCCGCCAACCGCAATCGTTACTGACACCTGGCGCGAGTGTAAAACTATTAACTGCTGCCAGTGCGTTGGATCACCTTGGGCAAAACTATCGGTTCAAGACCGAACTGTATACGACCGGGACCATCACGGACGGGGTATTAAATGGTGATGTCATCGTCAAAGGCTATGGCGATCCAACACTTGCTTCCAGCACGAAACAGCAATTTTTAAATGGGCCGACTCTCGAAGGCATGGCGCAAGATCTCAAGAAGCTTGGGATTCACCTTGTAAAAGGCAACATCATCGTCGATCGTTCTTTCTTTACGAATGATGTGTACCCACCGGGATGGACATGGGACAATGAAAGCGATCCGGTCCAAGCGCAAATAACCGCGCTAGCCGTAGATCGCGGTACCGTCCGTGTCCATTTTGAACCTGGAAAAATCGGCAAGAACGTAGAGGTAACGGTGGAGCCAAACGTTGAGGGGTTAGATATGATCAATACCGCCGTCACTGGTGAGGCCCAGGCGGAAAATACACTGAAGATCGAAAGAGTCCGCAGTGAAAATACGATTAACGTTTCAGGCGTGCTGCCTGCCGGAACGGAGAAAAGCTATACAGACGTCACCGTCGAAGCGCCGCATGTGCATGCAGGCTATGTGTTGAAACAGCAGTTACAGGCAGCTGGCGTGAACGTCCATCCGCTCAGCAAAGTGGTGGCAGATGCGAAACCGGCGGATGCCAACTTAGTGAAAACCTATGAATCTGCCACTCTATCGGAAATCGTCAAGTTCATGAACCACCATAATGACAACTTTACCGCCGAAATGATCACGCGCACGCTCGGCACCCTGAACGGCGGCAAGGGAACTTTTACAGGCGGTATCAATACGGTTCATAGCATGATGAAAAAAGTGATTGCTACGGAATTTGACATGATGGACGGTTCCGGCTGGACGACTTACACACAAATTTCCGCAGAGCAATTTGCCAGCTTGTTAGCAGCCCAAACTGAAAAACCAACATTCCAAGTTTTCTATGATGCGCTTCCAACCATCGACGGGACACGCCTAGTCGGAATTCAAGAACACCGCGAAGACATGCGGAGCATCTCCGGATACATCCAAACCCAAAACAGCGACCTGCTAGCCTACTCACTACTCCTAAACGGCTACAGCCCAACACCAAGCAAACGATTCATCGAGAACTTTGTAGAGAAACTAGCGGTGCAATAAAGCATAGGGACGGTTCTCGTGTTTCATTTCATGAAACATGAGAACCGTCCCTTTGTTTTCTCTACC
Organism: Bacillus litorisediminis; assembly: GCF_022808645.1. GTDB lineage: Bacteria > Bacillota > Bacilli > Bacillales > JC228 > Bacillus_BF > Bacillus_BF litorisediminis. The sequence goes on along the minus strand of NZ_JAKZKT010000031.1, from coordinate 42,627 downwards.
TTTAATTGAGCGATTTATGATTAGTTACTATAAATATGAAAATATGCCATCGGTTATTGTGGATTACAAACTGACGAAGGAATCACATGGTATGGGGGAGAACACACGATGAACATGTTACAGGTGAAACCTTTAATGGTATAATCTCGGCATTATCATATTTTCTATTACCAGCATTAAAAGGTGAAAATCCTTTTCGGATTAAACCGTAAAGGGAATGAAGTGTTATCGCGAAGCAAACAGACTAATTATCTCTGAGTTATATCTGTGTTGCATGTAATCATACTTTTTTCATAACAAAAGGGACAAGTGGTGTCCTTGTCCCATAAGCTTAATTTGATCCTAATACCTTTTGGATAGCATCATAGATAACAGCGCCTTTTTCACCGTATTGATCCACATATTCTTGGTTTTCCTCGGTAACTTGTTCACGCCACTTATCTATATCATTTAATTCAATTAACTCAATACCCTTGCTTTTTAGTTCTTCTAAAGCAGCTGTGTTCGCTTCTTTTGCTAGCTCTAAGTGATATTCGGATGCATCCTTCACAGCATTTTCGATTATTTCTTGTTGTTCGGAAGTTAGGCTATTCCATGCGTCTAAGTTATAAACTATTGAAAGTGGTTGGTATACGTGTTGGTCAAGAATGAAGTATTTTCCTTGCTCAAAGAAGTTCTCTTGAAGTATGGAGTCAGGAGTTCCTTCCATCGCATCAATTGCTCCAGTCTGCAAGCTTGTATATACATCCCCATAAGGCATTGTAATTGTATTGGCTTTTAATGCATCTGACATGGCAACATAAAGGGTTGAGTCAGGGACCCTAAAATTTAGATTTTGCATATCCTCAATCGATTCAATCTTTACATTAGAAAGAATATTTCTTGGACCATCATAGTAAGCCCCTAAAAGTTTAAATCCTTCTGCTTGATACATTTCATCCAGTTCAGGAGTAAGTCCCTCAAATACTTCCTTCAGCTGTTCTAATGAATTAAAGTTATACCATAATTCAAAGATAGCTGTTTCAGGGATATAGTTACCAATTCCTCCAGTACCCGAATGCATCATTTCTAGTGAGCCTTGGTGAACGGCTTGAATGTGATCCATCTCACTTCCTAAACTACCATTATGAAATACTTGTATTTCAATACTACCATCTGAGGCAGCTTCTATATCCTCTTTCAACTTATCAAAAGCTTTTCCGTAAGTGGTTTCTTGAGAATAAAAGTTCCCAATTCTTATTGTTGTTTTTTCATCATCATTACTGGTATTTTCGCTATTACATGCTGACAGAAGAAGTAATAAAAATACAATTCCCACCATTAACCAACCTTTTTTAAACATGCTTTCCCCTCCATTAATTTTTATAGATTTTATTTGTAACCAACTACTCCATTAATAAATTCGGTAAAAAAGTTACAATCTGTGGAACTAGGACAATTAGTAATAAGATTAAAACAAGTGTTAAAACAAACGGGATTAGAATTTTGAAAGTATCTGCAATCGGGATTTTTCCAATACTAGCACTAATGAGAAGTAAACCGCCTACAGGAGGTGTAATAGAGCCTATCATTGAAGCAATTACGATAACGACTCCAAAAAATACTGGGTCAAATCCAAGTTGCTCCCCGACTTGAGCCATTGGTGTGGCAAACATGATCAGAATAGGGGTTACGTCTACAAACATACCAATTATAAGTATAAACACGATAATCAAAAATAAGCTTAAGATTGGAGAACTAGTAATAGAATGTAAAGTATCAATAACTAAAAATTGAAATTGTGATCGAACTAGGATGTTTGAAAACACAGCTGAGGTTGCTAAGATGAGAAAGATAATCGCAGTTGAATGTGTAGAATCAATAATAGCTCCGTATAATGTCTCTTTCTTTGTTAATGTTTTAAATATTAAGCCTAATATTAGGGATATTACGACAGCGATGACGCCTGATTCAGTTGCAGTAGCAAAACCAGTGGTAATCGAGAAAATGATTACAAACGGAACAATTAGTGCTAAAAGACCCTCTTTTCCGGCTTTTGTTAATCTTTTAATTTCAAATTTTTCATGAGCTTTTCCATAACCTTCTTTTAAACAGATGATATAGGAACAAACCATTAACCCAATACTCATTAATATTCCAGGGATGACTCCTCCTAAAAATAATTTTCCAACGGATACATTTGTGAGAAACCCATAAAGAATAAATAAGACACTAGGTGGAATGATCGGTCCAACAGTAGAAGCTGCCGCAGTTAAAACAACAGCAAAATTTAATTTAAAACCTTTTTCCTTCATGTTTTTGATCATAGCTGTACCAATGGCTGCCGTATCAGCTGCTCCCGAACCTGAAACTCCAGCCATTATCATACTGGCTACGATATTTACATGCGCTAGCCCCCCTCGAATATGACCAACACACGCTTCAGCTAAATTCAATATTCTAATAGTTAAACCTGCACGATTCATTATTTCTCCAGCTAAGATAAAGAACGGAATGGCCATTAGAGTAAATGAATTCATTCCTGAATACATTTGTGCAGGTAATAGTGTAAAAGGAATACCAAGACCAACTAAAATAATCGTTGTAAGTGCAGCTAGCCCTATACATACTGCTATGGGAATTCCCAGGAAGACAAAAAAGATTAATAGGACAAATAACAAGATAATAGACATTTATTTCCCTCCCTTAACATAATCTAGGTTGTTTTTTTAGTATTTTTTAGTTCTAATACTTGTTCAAAAGCTAGAAAGATAACTTCAATCACAACAAGTAAAGAACTAATTGGAATAAATAGGTATGGAATTATCATTGGTATCTGTAAAATGGGTGAATGTTGACCGGTATTTGTAATGGCCATATCGAAACCAAAAAATCCAATAACAATAAAAAATGTGATGATTATCGCATTATTTATCATGTGAAGTCCGAGTCTAAAAGATGGAGGCAGTTTTTCAAGGACTAATGTAAATGATACTTGCATACCTCTTCGTATACCAATTCCTGCAACAAGAAGAACTGCAGAAATAATAGAAAAACGTGTTAATTCCGCTGACCATGATATCGATGGTAAAAAAGTAATTGTTCTAGAAAAAGTTCCATAAATCGTTGATAAGATTCCAATCGCAAAAAAAACGATTGCAACAATTTCCGTTGCTTTTTCTACCGTGTCTCGGATCTTAAAAAGTAGCTGCATATAATTTTCTCACTCCCTAAAACGTTATTAAGCGCTTTCAATTTAATCTGAAAGCCCTTATGTACATAATATTTTTCTATCAATTCTGTACCGCCCCCCGTTAAGAATTTCTTCGTGAAAACGTTTTTTCGTTTCCTTTACGAAACATCATAAATGATTAAAAATGAAGTGTCAATCTTTAAAATATATTGACCTTTCGGAAAATTGTGGTTAGAATTACGATATAGATAAAACGTTTTCATTGATAGGAGATGGCTATGAAAGGCAAGACAATTAAAGATGTAGCCTCGTATGCGGGGGTATCAATTTCAACCGTATCCAGAGTTTTAAACGGTTATCAGAATGTAAATCCTGAAGTAAAGGCATTAGTTTTAGAAGCAGTTGAAGCAGTTGGATATACACCCAATGCATTAGCACGAGGATTAAGAAGCCAGTCGACCAAAACGATAGGACTCATTGTTAATAACATTTTAAATCCAATTTATTCAGTTTTAAGTCACGCGATAGAAAACACAGCGAGAAAGTATGGGTATCATGTGTTTCTATGTAATAGTGGTGCAAATCCTGAATATGAATTAGAGTACTTAGAAAGTCTCTATGAAAAAAAGGTCGATGGGATTATCATTGCTCCAACCGGAAGAAATAAAGAAAAAATGGAAGCCTTTGTCAACTATGGAATTCCAATTGTGCAGGTTGACCGACGAATTGAAGGGATCGAAACAGATTCTATTCTTACCAATAATGAACAGGGTGCATACGATTTGGTTACGCATATGCTCAACCAAGGGTACTCAAGTATTGGGCTTATTGTTGGGATTCAATCTGTTACGACTGGGATGGATCGAATGACAGGTTATTATAATGCTCTTTCTGATAAAGGGTTAACCCCGCAAACCGAACACATTAAGGTAGGTCATTTCGATGAAGAAACAGGATACAAAGCCATGAATGAACTGCTTGATTTACCTAATCCGCCACGCGCTATTTTTGCAGGGAACAATTTAATGGCAATGGGTGGAATAAAAGCAATACATGAGAGAGGTTTAAGAATCCCGGATGATATTGCTTTTGGTATGTTCGATGATCCTGATTGGGCCCAGTTGCATAATCCTGCTATTACTGCAGTAAGGCAGCATACCCAACAGATTGGAGTTGAGGCAGCTGAACAATTGATTTATAGACTGAAGCACCCTGAAGACAGATCAGGGCCAAGACATCGTGTTATTGACAGTGAGCTAGTGATTAGAAATTCCACATAATTTTTTTATTTGAATATGAAAACGTTTTTACCAATTAATTACAGGAGTGATTATGTATGAAAAAAGGAACAGTCGCACAATTTGTAGCCGAATATCTAGCAAAAGAAGGTGTAAAATACGTATATGGAATACCGGGTGGACAGCCGTTAAATATACTAGATGCGATTTCAGATCGTGATGATATCGATTTCATAGCCACGAGACATGAAAATGCAGCTGCTCATGCTGCAGATGCTATCGGAAGGTTAACAGGAATTCCTGGAGTTTGTTTAGCAACTACCGGTCCTGGTGCTACCAATTTAATAACCGGTGTAGGGGGAGCATTTCAGGATTCCAGCCCAGTTATTGTTATAACTGCTAATAACAATCGGAAAGATATGCTTCATGATGATGCTCAAAATGCCGACCATAAAGCCTTGTTTGACAGCCTTGTAAAATGGAGTGTACTTATTAGCCATCCTGATCATGCTGAGAAATTGTTTAATGAAGCTTTTAATATAGCTTTGTCTGGAAATCCTGGTCCAGTACATGTTGATTTCACTCGTGATGTTTTAACTGAAACTATGACTTGGAATGATGAGAACAAAGCTTATCGTTCACCAAATCGAATTTTGGGAGATGTAGAAACTTTACAGGAATTTAAGCAAAAATTACTAGATTCAGAGCGTCCTGTTATTTGGGTAGGAAATGGAGCAAAGTTATCGGGTGCAGGTGAAGAAGTAATAAAGTTAGCTGAACAATTATCTATTCCTGTTATTACTACTTTCAACGGAATAGGTGCAGTGGATATGAGTCATCAGCAAGTGTTTGGCCCGTTGAGTCGTAGTGGAAGTATGCTAGCAGCTGAAATTATTGCAGAATCCGATACTGTATTTGTTATTGGGAATAGCTTAAACGGACCGTCTACATCTCGTTGGACTATGAATATGCCTAAAGAGATTTATCAGATTGATATCGATCCAAACATGTTGGGGCGTCACTATCCGGGAACAAGAGGTGTCTGGGGGGACGTAAAGATATGTACACAATACCTATTAGATCAATTAAAGGATGCAGAGCCTTCCAATCAACAAAAGCAATGGTTACAACATTGCTACGATAAGAGAACCGTTTGGACTGAGAAATATATCACCCCTTTCCGTAATAACGATTCATCGCCCATGTATCCCCAAACTGTTGTTCAATTTTTAGGTGATGTAGTTGCGGAAGACGCCGTTTATTCAGTTGATGCAGGTAACCCAGGAATTTGGACGCATATTTTACCTTTGAAAAAGAACCAGTTCTATATGAAGCCTGTTGGATTTGGAAACATGGCCTTCTCTTTACCGGCTGCTATCGCTGCCAAAAAAGAACAGCCACATCGAGAAGTCATTTGTTTAGTAGGAGATGGTTCCTTAGGAATGTCTCTAGGTGAATTAGAAACAGCTGTTCGTGCAAAAGTACCGATTATTGTCGTTGTCTTGAATGATCAAGCGTACGGTAACATCAAGCAGGAGCAAACCAGGGACTATGGCCCGGAAAAGCCGCATATCGGAGTGGATTTTGTCGATTGGGATTTTGCAGCAGTTGCAAAGGCGGTTAAAGCAGATGGAGAAAGAGTATCTTCTTTAATGGAATTAAAGGAAGCTTTTGATAGAGCCAGAAAATCCTCAACCCTATATTTAATAGATGTTCTGATTAAACCGGAAGTCAGTGTTTGGACGAAACCTTTTTAATGGGAGGGTTATTGATGACAACAAAGGTGAAAAGTTTAAAAGAAGCAATCAGTATAGTTGAGGATCATGCAACGATAGGGGTGGGCGGTTCCCTTTATGGCCGCTGCCCTGCAGCCGCCATCTATGAAATTATTCGCCAACGAAAGCAAGACTTATCCATTTATTGTTGGAGTTATAGTAATCTTCTAGATTTAATAGTTGCCGGCAAATGTGTTCGGGAAATTCAATCCTCAGACGTTGGCCACACTAATTTCTTCCGTAGTCAGGTGGACAAAGGGAAAGTAAGTTTTATTAAGCACTCTCCCAAAGCAGCTGTAGAACGGTTTCGTGCAGGGGCAGAAGGATTGGAATTTTCAGTACTGAAGGCGTCTCAATTGGAGGAAGAAACTTTCAATGAATTTATTTCTACCATTTCTTCACCTTTTGCTAATGAAAATCATTTAGTTATGAAAGCCTTTACACCGGACGTAGCTATTGTTCATGCGCATAAGGCGGATATGAATGGAAATGTTCAATTTGATCGCAATCGAGATGTAGAAAATGATACGGATTTACTTATCGCTAAGTCTGCAAAATACACCATTGTAACAGTAGAGCAAATTGTAAGTGAAAATAGCATTGGAACTAGTCCCATTGAAACGGTTCTTTCTGGAGAATATGTTGATGCAGTTGTTGAGGCACCATTCGGTGCGTACCCATCCTCCTGTGATGGACATTATGGTGAAGATTTTGCACATCAAAGCTATCTTAATGAAAGAAGTCAGTCTGAATCTGGCTTAGCATCTTATTTAGAGGAATATGTATATGGCACCGAAAACTGGCAGGATCTCTTAAATAAGGTTGGAGTGAGAACACTGCTTTCCCTCAAAGGGCAAGGAGGTTCATTCATTCCAGAAAACAAGCCAAAAACAACCCCTACCTCGAGCAAATCAAATCCACCAGTCCCAGACTTTAGTACCACCTGAGTAGAGGCCAATGAAAACATCCGGAATTATTGCATTAGATATCGGCACCAGCTCGATTAGGGTAACTGTTTTTGAAAAAAATAGCGGGATTAAGGCTCGTTTTACAACCACTCAACAGATTGGGGAGCGGTTTTCCATAGAAAAACTATGGACTCATGTAGAAGGATTAATAAAACAAGCAGTCCAAGCCCACCCTGCCATTGATATAGAGGCAATTGGAATAAGTGCCTTTTTAGGATGGGTAATCGTAGATGATTGTGGGTCTCCTGTTGAGGACGCCTGGAGCTGGATGTCTAAAGCGAATAAAAAAGAGTATGAAAAATACGCGCCTAAAATCCCAGCAGAAGCTCCCGGGTGGATGGGTCGATCGATAAATGATGAGTTAGGAGTTTTCAGGTGGGGGGACTCTCTTAGGGTTGCAGGAGAGAATAGAAAACTACTAAGTGTAAAGGATTACCTTAACTTTAAATTAACGGGTTGTATGAGAATGGACCGGGCACATGCAAGTTATACAGGTCTATGCTCGATAAGAGATCGTGAATGGGAGCCACGGCTTTTAGAAGTTTTTGAGATTCCGAGAGAAGCAGTTCCAATCCTTGGAGACGGTATCAATGAGGTAGGGACCTTGCTGGAAAGTGTAGCAAATAAGCTGGGAATCTCCAAAAATGTAAAAGTACCTCTAAGTGGGCCAGACGGAACCCTTGCCATGTTAGGTGGTGGGGGTACAAGGTCTGGTAAAACAATTGAAGTAATGGGAACGACAGATGTTCTGTTCCACATTGGAGCATATATAGAAGACCCAGAGCTTTTAAGCAGCGGACTTATTCAAAACTGTCATATCCTGCCGAACCTCTATGCAACTGGTGGTCCAACTGGAATGACAGGAGGAGCATTATCATGGCTAATGAAGGAATGGAGCTGGACCTTTGAAAGTCAGCCTTACAAAGAGATGCTTTTGAACTGGAATGATATTCATCCAGCTTCAACAAAACTTTTTGTTATTCCAACTCTAACAGGAGCTAGAGTTCCCGACTGGAATCCATCGGTAAGAGGGAGCTTCGTAGGCATTCAAGCTTCTCATACTTCAGCAGATATATTTAAGGCAACGGTAGAAGGATTTGCTTTTATGACCCGAAGAATCCTAGATAGGCTGAGCCCTTTCATAGAAAATAAGAATCATTTTGTTGCGATTGGCGGAGGTACAAAGGAAAAAAGGTTTCTCCAAACAAGAGCCGATGCTTCTGGAAAAACCATTCAGCTTCCATATGAAGCAGAAGCAAGTACGGTTGGCGTTTTTGCCCTTACTGCTTATCTCATTAAATGGTATGAAACGGTTGAGATGGCCGTCGCTGATTACAATCCAATTGCGAAAGAGATAATACCTGTTCAAGCACAGGTAGAAAAATATCAAGAATCATTTGCGGAATACGACCGGTTCCTATCGCTTATGGATACTTGGTATAGACAATAAAAGGTGGAGGGAGAAAAATGGCCAATAAACAGAAATCGTTATCTGAAGTAGTATCTTGGCTCTCTGATGGAGCTCACTTGTCTTTCGGTGGTTTTGCTCATTCATTAGCCCCGATGGCATTTGTCAGGGAAATGATCCGTCAAAATATTAAAGATTTAGAGATTAGTGCCCTAGGTGAAGCATGGGCAGTTGATATGCTATCAGCAGTGGGAGCCATCAAAAAGGTGAGAATGTCTAACTTTATGTTTGAAGGCTGGGGACGTTGCCAAAATTTTTCCCGGGCGGTTGAGAAGGGAGAAATTGAGGTTGAGGATTATAGCCATTTTGGGATTAGTAATCGTTTTTTTGCAGGTTCAATCGGGGTTCCCTTTGTACCTTCTAAATCGATGAATGGTACTGATATTACAAATATTGTGAGGTTTGATAAGGGACAAAAGTTCAAGGAATATGAATGTCCATTTACAGGTGAAAAAGTTCTGCTTATCCCTTCTGTACGACCGGATTTTGCAATTATCCATGCGTCGAGAGCTGATCAAAACGGAAATGTTCAGTTGTTTGGAATTTCATCTTCTTCTGAAGTAATTGCCAAGGCAGCAAAGAAGGTGATCGTAACAGTGGAAGAAATCGTGGATGAAGATGTGATAAGACAGGAACCAGCATACACAATGTTGCCAGGTTTTCTGGTTGATGCGGTAGTGCATGTTCCGTATGGTGCGCATCCGGCTGGTATGTATAAATACTATGATTTTGATAAAGACCACATTGATCATTATATAAAAGCGAGTAGGAGTGAGAGTCAGCTTAGTGAATACCTCAATGAGTACATTCTCTCATCAAAGGATCATATGGACTACTTGGAAAAAATCGGAATCCAAAAGTTGTTGGATTTACGAGCTGATCCTTATTATGGTTACTCATTAAAGACGAGGGGGGAATTACCGTGTTAACTCATTCGCAAAAAATAACCACTGACGAAATGATGGTTTATGCAGCCTCTAAACTTTTTAAGGACGGAGATGTAGCGTTAGTAGGAACGGGGCTTCCGATGATGGCGGCCTATTTGGCGAAACAAACTCATGCTCCAAATAGTGTGCTCGTGTTTGAATCAGGGGTCATGGATGCGAAAGCGGGACATATTCCATTTGGAGTGGGTGATTTCCCTCTAGTCAACCAAGCTGTTAAAACAAGCAGTCTATTTGATTCTCTCAGTTTATTACAGAGAGGTATCATCACTCTAGGTTTCTTGGGTGCTGCCGAAATTGATCCCTACGGGAATATCAATTCTACCGTTATTGGAGACTATGACAATCCTAAAGTGAGATTGCCGGGAAGTGGTGGAGCGAATGATATAGCTTCTATGGCTCAGCGTACCGTTATTATTGTCAAACATCAAAAAAGAAAGTTTGTCGAAAATCTTCATTATTTAACTACTCCGGGCTTTATCAAGGGTGGGAACGACCGTGAAAAATACGGTTTACCTGGAAAGGGTCCAGAAAAAGTAATTACAGACCTTGGTGTTTTTGGTTTTGACCCGATTTCTAAAAGAATGAATGTCGAATCACTTCATGAAGGAGTCACCCTGGAACACATGCTATCAGAAACTAGTTTTGAATTCTCTTATATACCGGATCCTATTCCTACTACAGAAGGCCCAAGTCCCGAGGTGCTATCTATCATTCGAACATTAGATCCCAATCGTATTTATATTAACAAGTAGGAAGGAGAGTTAGTGCATGAAATCCTATGGTCTTTTTATTAATGGGGAATGGAAGGTAACAAAAGAATCCATTACTGTAATGAACCCAGCCAATGATGTAGTGGTAGGAAAGGTTTCCTTTGGAACAGGAGATGATGCCAAGGCTGCAGTAGATGCAGCTGCAGCAGCCTACCCCGAATGGTCTTCTAAGACTGCCTTTGAAAGAAGTGTCCATCTCAAAAGCTGGTATGAAGCGATTGAAAATGAAAAGGTTCAGCTTGCCAAAACCTTAACATTAGAACAAGGAAAGCCATTGAAAGAGGCAATTGGCGAAATTGATTACGCAAACTCCTTTATTCTTTGGTATGCAGAAGAGGCAAAAAGAATTTATGGAGATATCGTCCCGCCTCTTCAGAAAGACAAACGGATTTTCGTTCGGAAACAACCAGTTGGAGTAGTGGCTGCGATTACTCCTTGGAATTTTCCTGCAGCCATGATTACCAGGAAAGTTGGCCCAGCACTTGCAGCTGGTTGTACCGTTGTTATTAAACCTTCTGAGTTCACACCGCTAACTGCCTATTATTTAGCTGAATTAGCAGAAAAAGCTGGAATGCCAAAAGGGGTTATCAATATTGTAACTGGAAATCCAAGTGAAATTGGTGAGACATGGCTTTCCGACCATAGAGTACGCAAAATTACATTCACTGGGTCAACCAAAGTCGGAAAATACCTAATGAATAAATCAGCTGATACTGTAAAAAAAGTTTCCTTAGAGCTTGGAGGCCATGCGCCTTATATTGTACTAAATGATGCAGATATCGATCATGCTGTGGATTCAATCATTAAGGCTAAGTTCAGGAATGGTGGGCAAACCTGTGTCTGTCCTAATCGGATATATGTCCAATCAGGAATTGTCGATGAATTTACAGGTAGGTTTGAAAAAGCAGCTGCATCATTGGTTGTAGGAAATGGACTAGAGGATGGAGTCGATATCGGACCTTTAATCAATGATAGTGCAGTTGAAAAAGTGTTAAATCACATTAAAGATGCTACAGATAAAGGCGCCACCCTTATAGGGGATATACCAAGCAAGTCAGAGAACGGAAGATTTATTAAACCAGTCATTCTGAAAAATGTTACAGATGAGATGTTATGTATGAACGAAGAAACCTTTGGACCTGTAGCCCCTATTACAACCTTTGAAACAGTAGAGGAAGTCATTACGCGTGCGAATGATTCGAACTATGGGTTGGCAGCCTATATTTTCACTACAAAAATTGATCAAGCTTTCCGATTAAGTGAAGCTTTAGAATTCGGAATTGTTGGTGTTAATGATCCACTTCCATCTGTTGTGCAGGCGCCGTTTGGGGGGATGAAGGAAAGCGGACTGGGTCGAGAAGGTGGCTATCAGGGAATTGAAGAATTCCTAGAAACTCAGTACATTTCATTTAAACTATAAATTTAATTTGTATGTTTATTAGCTAAGGAGGGTGCTTCATGCATTTTAAAACAATTGGAGAAAAAGAAGGTTTATTTGAATTAGTCGAAATCCCTGAAAAATTTGGGCCTTTATCCTATCCAGTCGATGATCATAAAATAAAGACGTATGCCTTTACTCAGGATGATTATAACCCGTGGTATTTCACTGAAGATAATCCATTTGGAAAAAGAATAGCTCATTCTTCAATTCTAGCGAATGACTTACTATCTTTATTTTTAACTAAATACAATCCTAATACAATTGTTGGGCTTCATACACAAGAAGAATTATGGTTTCATAGCCCTGTCTATGCCGGTGAGACGGTTACTTTAGAAGGAGTCTATGTAGATAAATATGAAAAGCGAAACAAAGGCTATGTTGTGATGGAAGCTGAAGCACGGGGTGAAGATGGCAGAGTACTTGTAAAGCATAGAGGGATTGAAATTATGAGGATCCATGGTGGCTCTGTCGCAGCGAAAAGAACAGCAAACGTAGAAGGTGACGTGGTCACAGGAGAATACGATAAATCAATCCCAGCAGCTAAAAAAGCAACAGAAGATATTGCGATTGGAACACCGATTGCTCCTCTAGTTAAGCACACTTCGGCTGAACAATCCGCGGTGTATTCATGGATTGGTAAGTATTTCGAAAATATTCATAACAATATTAACAAAGCAAAGATTGCAGGATTTGATAAACCTGTTGTTCAAGGACAGCAACAGGTAGGGTACGCAACAGAATTCCTGACCAACTTCTTTGGTACATCCTGGTTTACAAGTGGCTGGGAAAAAATCAAAATGATTCGACCTGTCCTTGTGGATGAAGTAATAACAGTAAGAGGGGTAGTCAAAGATAAGACAGTTGAAGATGGAAAAACAAAGTTACACCTTCATATTTGGATTGAAAATGAGCAAGGAGAAATGACGATAATAGGCTGGGCTCATGCATTTGTGGGAAAGTAATTATTAATGTAATCACATTTAAAGGATAAGGCTGAATTTGACCTTGTCCTTTTTAAGTGTGGGGCTTTTTACACGGGTACACATAGGCACTTTTTAAGTTTCCGCCCGAAATGGTTAATAGGTTTTTAGTCAAAGAAGTCTCTTTTTAATCTTTTTCTTTTATACATACACCAATTTATCCCGTCTTCTAGACAATTAGCTAAATATGTACCAAATTTACTGTGTTATACAAATCAAGATCTTAGTCGACTATTCTTTTTTCAAAAGATGAATTTTCCTAGAAATTTTTTGAAAGATGACCACTTGTAGCTTTTTGTAGAGTTTAATTAGCTCTTCTCCATCGTTAAGCAAATCGATTTATCACTTGCATAGTCCACTGCAGGCTTAGTGAATTTGGAGGCAAATATAGAAAATGTCTTTAAAGTGAATACCATAGACTGGAACCAAAACATCCAGTTATCCTATTAGTAGCTGACCACTCAACGGAGTAAAAAGTTATCTTACTAACATTCTGCAAGGCCTTTGTTTGTTAAAAAGAAAAGTCTTAGCCCGCTCAGGCTAAGACTTTTCTTTTTCTGTCCGTTTATTCATTGCGTATTGTGATATCGGCAATGACAGGATAATGATCGCTTGGGAACTGTCCATTTTTTTGGTAGTTGTTAATTTCAATCGTTTCTGCTGTCACATTGCCTTTTGCCAGAATCCAGTCAATTCGTCTGTCTGGTCCGCCGCCTGTTGGATCATGGAACCCGTTGAAAGTTCCAAGCTCCTCATTCACTCTCGTTTCCGCTGAATCCCATAAATCAACAAATGCACCATCGCTAGTTAAGGTTTGGTGTGGCAGGCTGTCAGGGCTGGTATTAAAATCTCCTGTTAAGATAATGGGTAGTTCAGGGTCAAAGTCTTTTATTTTTTCTACAATTAATGCTGCACTCTTTTCTCGTGCTTCGGCAGATTGATGATCAAAATGAGTATTGACGGCATAGAATTGCTGATTGCTTTGATTATCTACAAATTTAGCCCATGTTACCATTCTTGGAATGTTATTTCCCCACGTTTTGGAGCCAATGACCTCTGGCGTATCGGAAAGCCAAAAATGGTCATATTCTAATGGAGTAAAACGGGTTTCATTATAAAAAATCGCAGAATATTCGCCTCTATTTCCACCTTCCCGGCCTAATCCAATCCAAGCGTAGCCAGGTAAAGCTTCTTCTAAATCCTGGAGTTGTCCATATAGAACCTCTTGAGTTCCAATGATATCTGGCTGCTCCATTCGAATCAGCTTTTTAATTGTAGGGACTCTTTCCGCCCATGTATGAGGGGATGGATCAGAGTTATTTTCGTACCTTAAATTAAACGTCATCACCTTTAAATTTGTTTCGGATGCTTGTCCAGACTTTTCAGAAGCCAGAACATTTGCGACACCTGAAAATACCATCATCAGTACCAAGGCAGCCAATAAAAAAGAATTTGATAGTTTTCTCAACATACTTCCCTCCTAGTTTTTTGATTACAGGGTAAGTATAATGAGTGAAAGTAAACGTTATATAAAAAAAGAGCATTCTCTTTTATAAGATTATTTTAAGGACAAAAAAGCCCGTCAAATCAAGGGGTTAGGCGCCAAAAATATGATCAACGTCTTAGATAAGCATGCATGTATGTAAATATTTCAAGGTCGTTTTACCTAGTTATTTTTACAATATTTTAAAAGAAACAGAGGGACGGTTCTTGTGTTTCAGAATGAAGGCTGAAACCAAGGAGAAGTCCCTCTATTACTTAAATCTCTAAAACTATAAAATTCTATCTACAACACTTGGTGAGTATTATTAATTTCCTGTTTTTTAAGATGAGTGGGGATCACTCCCCACACAGCACATTTCGTAAGATTACTATGAATGATGAACAATTTTTTTAGAATGCTCAAAAAACTTTTCAAAACCAATTGACATTAAACTTGGTTTAACCTTTATGCTGAATATGTAAATATCATAAAAGGAGTTGTTCAAATGTATCGGTGGGATGGAGGATTTATCATGGTGGATCCCGACAAGTTTGATGAAGGGGTTGAATGGTATCAGGAGATTTTAGGATGGGAGTGTGTCGATAAAATCACTTCCTGGGTTGGCAGAAAGGCGTTTATGAAGCTTCCAAGATCGGGGATGGTCACAATCAAGTCATTTGAAGGGGAGTATGATCACTTACAGTCGCCGGAAACAGAAGGGAACGTGAAGCTCGTTTTTGTTACGTATGATCTGGATCAAACGCTCAGCTACCTGCGAGACAAACAGGTAAAATCTACTGAGATCAAAGTGCTGCCGAATGGTCAACGATATTGTGACATTCTTGCCTTTGACAATACGAAGTTAACAATCGCAGAGGAGCCGAGACAGGATGATTACAACGAATATCCTCCCTCTGGGGTTCTTGGCTTTGGAAGTGTGAATACCATTATCCATGTCAAAGATCCAAAGGCTTCGGCCGAGTGGTATGCCAAGAATCTTGGGTTTGAAGTGGTAGAGGTGAATCAAGAAAAAGGATTTGCCCATATGCAGACAGAAGATGCCTATGACCGGAATGTACTTGGTCAACAATTCTGGGATAACATTTGGCTGCTGCAGAGTGCGGACACTGTGGAAAAACCGAATGATAATAAAGCAAGGGCCTATTATGATATCCGCCCGGACGTTTTCTTTACAGAGTACAATACGCTGATTAAAAATGGGATTAAGCCTTCAGAAATTGCCGGAGACCCGATCAATGGCTGGGGCGGGTTCCACATTTACGATCCGGATAATAACCGTATTAATGTCTGGTCTTACATAGCCAATTAAAAGAAAGGACAGGGGGAGGACATATGCTTTTTACGATACAGGAATTTTCCAAAAAGACAGGACTGCCTCCCAGCAAGCTTCGATTTTACGATAAAAAAGGGCTGCTTATGCCATCCACCCGTTTGGAAAATGGCTACAGGGCCTATTCGGCCGATCAAATTCATTTGGCCAAAATGATTGATTCTCTTAGACAAGCCGATATCTCGATCGAGGATATCAAGCACTATACAGAAGCGGATGAGCACGAGAAAAAAACGATGCTCGAAAGATGGAAAAAGGATTTGGACAAAAAAATGGAAGTCCTCCTGGCTGCAAGAAAATATGTAGGAGGCATCCAGGCAGAAAACGCTCAAACTCTTTTACTCTCAAAGTGGGAGAAAGAAAAGAGTTTCATTTGGCAGACGGTTGAAGCAGACAGGAGCCCGCATCCTTTTAAGGAACATTTTAAATATGCGAAAAGCCTTTTAGAAAAACAAGGTGTTCCGTGTTCGGAACAGGCCTATCTCAAAAACGAAAGGATTAGCGGGAATAAGATCATCGCAGAGCTGGGGTTTGAGCTGGAAGGCAGCTTTCACTTAAGCGAAAATGATAGTTTACGAAATGAACGAATTCCGCCAACTCTATTTGCGATCCTGCAAGATTGCCGGGCAGACAACGCATTCCTTTGCTTTTCCTACATCCAGATAATCATCCGCTACGGCTTCCAGCCCGCAGGTGACAAAATCCAGAGGTACTCCAACATACATGCAGATACCTTTGATTATTTAATACCATTGGTGAAGTGAAACAGAGGGACGGTTCTCTTGTGTCATTCCAAACCGGATTATTATTGAATAAGAAAAGACTAAAAAAGACTCTCTTCTTTATTTTTGAAGAAAGTCTTTTTTAGTTATGTTATTTTCGTAAACTTCAATACTTTTCCTTCTCATCCTTCATTTATTGAATGCACGGGTACCTATTATTTTTAGGATGTTGTTTTTATATCGGATTTGCTATGCTTTTTCCCCCGGCATGTCTGGCAGTGTTCCCGATTGAGGAGAGACTGCTCGCGATTAGAAATTGCGCGGAGTAGTAGGTTGTCATGATAAAGACATCTGAATAAGCGATGCCTGAAACAAACATATTCCATGACAGGATTGAGTCAGAGATAACAAACAAAATGCTTCCGATAGTGGCCCATATATTTCCGGTCAGGATGGCTGATAAGGCCATTAGGGAAATGACCAAAATATAGGCAACAACCGGAATAACCAGCGGTTCGTTTCCTTCAGTCAACAAGGAGGCAATCAGTTGTCGGCCAATGAAGAAGGAATACAAAGCAATCGGCAATATAGCGGCTAGGCGCACCTTGTTTATAAGGGACATTTTCAAGAAACCGGTCAAATAAAATAGATGTCCGACTAGGAAGGCACCGAGCCCAGCAACAAATGACACGGCAATGAACCCGTCGCCGAGCATGCAGAAAAAAAGGCCAATAATAATTAGACGCAGGGCTGGCACAGGGTTAGCGGGCAACTTGCGGAATGCATAGACAATAATTAAGGCCATCGGAATCAACTTAAAGACAATTGCTAAAGCTAATGGCTCCTTAGGAATGATGAATATGTATAGAACAGCCATTAATCCGATAAGCAGGGGGAGCAACCATTTTTTCAAAAACAAATCACATCCTATGTATCCAATTTATATTGGTAAAACCTTTTATAGTATTGCAATGAGTAATGTCTCAAACTGTTTAATAAACATACCTGCCAAAACCTGCATCATTTACATGCAAGAAATCAGTACGTTATTGCTTAATAAAATAAGAATCAGGCTATTAGAATTCTTGTTTCCTTAATATATCCATTCTTCTCTTAGTTTGCTGAATTCTCCTTTTAGCTCCATTTCTTCCATCCAGAAGTTAATCGTATTGGTGAATTTGGCATCCCCGTGTTGCATTAAATAACCAAATTGACTTTTATCCCATGGATTGTCAGTTAATGCTGCATAAAGATTTTCATTGCTTTTTGCATAGTCAATGGCCTCGATGCTATCCGTGATCATGACATCTACTTCACCGCTTGCCACTTTTTCTGGGATTTCGAGATTGTTTTGATAAACAATGATTTGTGCGTTTTTAATATTTTCCCTTACAAATTCTTCATTGGTACCGCCTGGGTTTACCCCAATTTTTACATCAGGCTGATCAATATCTTCTAAACTCGTAAATCTATCTTTATCCTCCGCACGGATGAGAGGTGATTTTCCAAAAGGAATATATCCATCTGAAAATTGAGCTTGAACCTGTCTGCTCATTCTCCTCGTAATTCCGCCCATGGCAATATCGAATTTATCTGCAAGTAAATCTTCCATTAAAGTTGGCCAGCTCGTTTTAACAAATTTCACCTCTACCCCTAATTCATTGGCTAATAGTTTTGCTGCTTCTATATCATACCCTTCATATTGTTGTGTTTCGGGATTATAGTAGGTAAAGGGTTTATAGTCTCCTGTCGTGCCGACACGGATGAAGCCTTGATCGAGTATTTTTTCCAGCCGGGAATCAAATTTCTTGTCTGGTTTACGATCCCAAGAATTGTTACCATTGTTAGAAGCTAATGTCGAATACGCAAACATTCCACTGAATACTATACTCATCACCAAAACTAGTTGTAATAGTTTTTTAAACATTCGAATCTTCCTTCCTTTTTTTCTATTTATCAGATAATTTTGATAATTATAGTGTAAAAAGGAATAATAGTCTAGTCAACATGTCTTTTGAATCAGGGGACGGTTCTTGCGTTTCATGAAACGCAAGAACCGTCCCCTCGTTCCAACTTTAGACCTAGGCGATATAGGAGTTTATAATCCAAAACTAGTAAATTACGGCAAAAATATTCTGATTTTTCTGTCCTCTTGGTAGAATAAATTCGAAACTATTATAAATAGGAGGGGAAAGGATGAGGAGGATTTGGAAATCTAGTATTGCTATTTTGTTTAGTGTTCTGTTAATAGTCGGGACACTGCCTGTTAGTGCGCTGGCGAAAAAACAAAGCGTTGATTATGATCAGTACAGCGAGGTTGCAGTCGGAGAGGATGGAATGGTGGCAACCGCACATCCATTGGCAACCGAAATCGGTGCTGACGTGCTAAGAAAAGGAGGAAATGCGGTTGATGCGGCAGTAGCGATTCAGTTTGCTTTAAATGTGGTCGAGCCCATGATGTCCGGCATTGGCGGCGGTGGATTTATGATGGTGTACGATGGTCAAACAAAGGAAACCACCATCATCAACAGCCGAGAGAGAGCCCCGCAAGGAGCCACACCGGATATGTTTTTAGATGAAAACGGAAACCCGATTCCATTTTCTATCCGTCACACAGGCGGAACGGCGGTGGGTGTTCCAGGCACTTTAAAAGGGCTTGAAACCGCATTAGAAAAATGGGGAACCCGCCCAATGGCACAATTGATTGATCCAGCTATTAAACTGGCGGATCAAGGTTTTCCAATCGACTCCGTTCTAGCAGAAGCTATTGCTGACAACGAGGATAAGTTAGCAAGAACAGCAGCCAAGAATGTCTTTCTTCCAAATGGCGAACCCTTACAGGAAGGCGAAATGCTTGTTCAAAAGGATTTAGCCAAAGCCTTTAAATTAATTCGTGCCAAAGGTTCCGATGCGTTATACAATGGACCGATTGGGGAGGCACTTGCTGCGACAGTGCAGGAATTTGGCGGATCTATGACGGCTGCGGATTTAAACAAGTATGAGGTTACCATTGATGAGCCAATCTGGGGTGAGTACCAAGGCTATCAGATTGCCAGTATGCCTCCCCCAAGCTCGGGCGGCGTATTTCTTTTACAGATGCTAAAGATTTTGAACGATTTTAACCTTTCCCAATATGATGTGAAATCGTGGGAGAAATATCATTTGCTAGCAGAGGCGATGCACCTGGCTTACGCTGACCGTGCGGCCTATGCAGGGGATCCTGAATTCGTGAATGTTCCGTTAACGGGACTTTTGCATCCAGACTATATTAAGGAACGCCAGGAGCTGATCAGTCTTGATCAAGTAAACCAAAATCCTCAAGCAGGTGACCCATGGAAGTACGAAACCGATACTGCGAATTATGAGCTGACTAGTCAGCCGGATGATCGCCAATATGGAGAGACGACTCATTTCACCGTGGCAGACAGGTGGGGAAATGTCGTTTCCTATACGACGACGATTGAACAAGTATTTGGTTCTGGCATCATGGTTCCGGGATACGGTTTTATGTTAAATAATGAATTAACGGATTTTGATGCCGTTCCTGGCGGGGCTAACGAAGTGCAGCCGAATAAACGGCCTTTAAGCAGCATGACTCCAACGATTGTGTTCAAGGACGGACAACCTGTTTTAACAGTTGGCTCACCGGGCGGTCCTACCATTATTACCTCTGTTTTACAGACGATTTTGCATACGATTGAGTATGATATGGAGCTGAAGGCTGCTGTAGAGGAGCCAAGAATCTACACGAATAGCCTCAATTCCTATCGTTATGAATTAGGAATTCCAACAGAGGTCATCAATCAGCTTAAGAGCATGGGTCATAAATTTGGTTCTAGCCCTACAACGATCGGAAATGTGCAGAGCATCTTAATCGACCATGAAAATGGCACCTTTAAAGGAGTAGCTGATTCCAGTCGGAATGGTGCTGCCATCGGCATAGATTTAAAGGGGCATCGGAAATGATAGACGATTTTTAGCTAAAATCACTTGAACTATTCGGAAAATTCTCGTAAGATAAGTTTAACTTCATCCTATCCACCTTATACAGTGGAAGGCAGTGAAGCTATTTTTTAAAACTTTGAAATTTGACTGATAAGTTTCCGCTTCCAGCTTTAGCCGGCTGATGAAATGGATCGTGTAGCCAGTCCATCCACATTTGTGTGTTTGGGCTGGCTTTTTATTTTCTAAAAGTTTTTTTTCGGCAGGGGGTGAGAATGGCTTGAAAGGGGCACTAGAAGGTGTCAAGGTATTAGATTTAACAAGGGTGCTGGCGGGTCCTCATTGTACGATGATTTTGGCTGACCTTGGGGCGGACGTCATGAAAGTAGAAGCTCCCGGCGGCAGCGATGAAACGAGAAGCTGGGGGCCGCCGTTTCAAAAAGGTGTAAGTGCTTATTATTTATGTACCAATCGCAACAAGCGCAGCATAACCGTGAATTTGAAAACTGAAGAGGGGAAAGACATCATTCGAACACTGGCTAAAGAAGCAGATGTTCTCATTCACAATTTTAAAATGGGAACGATGGAAAAATGGCTCTTAGACTATAACTCTTTGAAAAAAATAAACCCTAAGCTTGTGTATTGTTCTATCACTGGATTCGGGGAAACAGGTCCGCTCAAGTTTTTACCCGGTTATGATTATATTATCCAAGGAATGAGCGGACTAATGAGTATTACCGGGAGTGAAGAAAGCGGTCCGATGAAAATCGGTGTGGCTATGGTTGATATTTTAACAGGTTTATATGCTGCGATTGCGATAGAAGCAGCATTGTATGAAAGGGAAAAATCCGGGGAAGGTCAAAAAATAGATATGTCACTAATGGATGCAGCGGTCAGTTCGCTTGTTAATGTTGCGAGTAATTACCTTATATCAGGAGATGTGCCAAGAAGGTTCGGCAATGATCACCCGAATATCGTCCCATACTCGAAATTTAAAGCTCGAGATGGTGAATTGATTATCGCAGTCGGGAATAACCAGCAATTTGCCTCATTATGTGAGGTACTCGGAATAAACGAAATCGTGCTGGATGAAAGATTTCTCACAAATGAGGCAAGAGTGCATAATAAGCGAGAACTTACGAAAATTTTAGAAAAACAACTTCAATTAAAAACGGTCAATGAGTGGATTGAACTTTTTTCACAAAAAAACATCCCATGCGGTCCAATCCATACGATTGATCAAGTTTTTGACCATCCCCAGGTATTGGCTCGTGAGATGGTAGTTGAGGTAGATCACCCGGAAGCGGGGAAGGTTAAACTCGTTGGTTCCCCTCTTAAACTATCAAGAACGAAGCCAAAGGTAGACCGCCATCCTCCGATTGCAGGTGAACATACAAGCGAAATTCTACTGCAGGCAGGGTTTTCGCTAAAGGAAATCAGCCGGTTAAAAGAGAATCAAATTATTTAGACTTAGAAGAACAATAGGAAATGTTTGTTTTTAGCGAAGGAAGCGGCAACTCGGTGAGGATCTGTAAAGCGAGCTCATATCTTCAATAAATCAGGAGGTGTTATTGCGGTGAATTTTGATTTCACAGAAGAACAACAGATGTTGCGAAAAATGGTCAGAAGTTTTGTGGATAAGGAAATTATCCCTCATATGAAGAAATGGGATGAACAAGGATATTTTGATCCAATCATTTGGAAGCGCTTAAGTGAGTTGGACCTCATGGGAGTTTGCATCCCTGAACAATATGGCGGCAGTGGCATGGATTACAATTCACTGGCTATTGTTTGTGAAGAGCTGGAAAGAGGCGATACGGCATTTCGTACGGCGGTATCTGTTCATATCGGGCTAAACAGCTTAACGCTATTGCAATGGGGGACGGAGGAACAAAAGCAGAAATACCTCGTGCCACAGGCAAAAGGAGAAAAAATTGGCGCTTTCGGCTTAACAGAACCGGGAGCAGGCTCAGATGTAGCATCCCTTTCTACAACGGCAGTATTGGACGGTGATTCCTATATTTTAAATGGCTCCAAAACATGGATTTCCTTATGTGATGTAGCCGATCATTTTATTGTGTTTGCCTATACAGACAAAGAAAAAAAACATCACGGAATTTCCGCCTTTATTGTAGAACGAACAATGCCTGGCTTTTCATCGAAAGCCATTAAAGGAAAACTTGGAATCCGCTCCGGCAATACGGGTGAATTATTCTTTGATCAGGTAAGAGTACCAAGGGAAAATCTGCTTGGCAAAGAAGGGGAAGGATTCAAAATCGCTATGTCTGCCCTTGATAACGGCCGCTTTACGGTTGCTGCCGGAGCAGTCGGTTTGATTATGGCTTGCTTGGAAGAAAGTGTGAAATATTGTCATGAACGAAAAACGTTCGGTAAAGAAATTGGGAAACACCAGCTTGTTCAGCAAATGATTGCCAATATGGAAGCGGGGCTGCAAATGAGCCGTCTCTTGGTTTATCGTGCCGGCGAGCTAAAAAACAAAGGGCTGCGTAATACTCGGGAAACATCGCTCGCCAAATGGCAGGCATGTGATTTTGCAAATAAAGCCGCAGATGATGCTGTGCAAATTCATGGGGCTTACGGATATTCAAGCGAATACCCTGTTGAGCGCTTTTTAAGAAATTCAAAAGCACCTGTTATTTACGAAGGAACAAGAGAAATTCATACCATCATGCAGGCGGAATACGTACTTGGATACCGGGAAGATAAGCCATTGAACAAAATGCTGCCAGCCTGGCCATTTGAATGTGACAAGAAGCCGGTAATAAACGGGTAATACTAGTACACAAACTGACCAGATCCTCAGCATGTCTAAACGTTTTTTCGCATAGCTTTTGGTGACGCTGCATACGATGGCAGGGGCCGATTGGATTATGACATCCGTTCCTGCCTTATTTTTAAAAAATCTCTGAGGGGTGATTGATCGTGCAACAAGTAGAGCTCAAAGATTATTTAATAGACTTAGACAAAAAACATTTTATCCACCCAACATCATCATTAAAACAGCAGCATGAATCGGGGGCGCCGTTTATTTTTACGGAAGGAAAGGGTGTCTATTTAACCGATATCACCGGAAAAAAAGTGCTGGAAGGCATGTCATCATTGTGGAATGTAAATGTAGGCTATGGCCGAAAGGAATTAGCAGAAGCTGCCCGTGATCAAATGGAAAAACTGGCCTATACCAACTCCTTCTCATCCATGAGTAATGAGCCAGCTATTCGGCTTGCCGCAAAGATCGCCGAGATAACCCCGGGCAACTTACATGCGGTATTTTTCACTTCCGGTGGTTCAGAAGCTAATGATACTGCATACAAATTGGTTCGCTATTATTGGAAATTAAAAGGCTTTACCAACAAAACAAAAATTATTTCCAGACAGAAAGCCTATCATGGGGTAAATATTGGCGCAACGAGTGCCACGGGAATTTCCCCCTTCCATCAAATGACATCTTCGCTTGCTCCCGACTTTCTCCATGTCGACGCATTTTCTGCAGAAGCGCTTCGAGAGTGTATTGAAAAAGAGGGGGCAGAGACGATTGCCGCTTTTATTGCCGAGCCTGTTCAAGGGGCAGGAGGAGTGAATATTGCACCAGAGGGATATTTTAAAGAGATTCGAAAAATCTGTGATGAGCATCATATATTATTTATTGCCGATGAGGTCATAACCGGTTTTGGCCGAACTGGAAAAATGTTTGCCTGTGAACATTACGATGTGGTTCCTGATGTAATGCTGGTGGCGAAAGGGATTACGAGCGGCTATGTCCCATTGGGAGCTGTGATTATCGCGGAAACGATTCATCGCGAGCTTGTGGAACTTTCTGAAGGTGTCCTTCTCCACGGTTATACTTATAGCGGCCATGCTACAGCATGTGCGGTAGGGTTGAAAAATATTGAAATCATCGAAAAAGAGAACCTCGTTGAAAATGCGAGATTAATGGGAAAAGAACTGCTTGAAGGCTTTTTCGAAATTCAGCGTGAAGTGGATATAGTAGGAGAAGTACGGGCTCTCGGTTTAATAGGTGCTGTAGAGATTGTGGATCCGGTGACAAACAACCGCTTCCCAACCTTGGTTGCACCTAAAGTAAGCGCTGAAGCAGCAAAACGAGGGCTAATTGTCCGGACAGTCGGCTTCGAGGGAATGGATACCGTTGTATTTGCTCCGCCTTTGATTATCAATAAGCAGGAAATCCGGGAATTAATCGAGATTTTAAGAGAATCTCTGCTGGCTGTACAAGAAAGTTTGTAGGGCATAGAGGAGCTGCTTTTCAGCTCCTTATATTTGTTTATAAGTTTAGGAATTTACAAAAATAAGAAATGCCTTCATAGAAGGTCGGTCAGGATAGAAGTGGAAGGTTAGGATCAGACTTATTTACAGCTTCATATTGCTTATATAGATCTTTCAAGGCTGCCGTCAGGGCATTATTGGCTTTTCCTAGATACCCGCTTTTTAATTCCTCCAGCGGCTTGTCAATGCCATGACGCAAACTATGTCCTTTTAAGAGTCTGGCGATATAATCCCTGCCATGTTCAGTGGCTAAAGTACAAGAAGCTTCTACAATCACCCCATAATGTTTATCAACTTCTGCTGTAATCGTCAACGTTTCAAAAACATTTTTTGCGGCCATTCCTGATGGCAATTTTGCATGACCAGCGATAAAGACTGTATTCATCCTATCTCTCCTAATCGTTTTTTAGAATAAAAGCGCAGGTCGATAAAATATTTGGATTTATTAAAATAATTAGATAATTATCTTTACAATAGGGCTAGGTTAAATTATCATTTTAATTATAGCAAAACATTTCTAAATTTTTAAATAATTATATTGTAACTGTTAAGACTCGACGGCAATTCCATAGAATTGTTCATCTCGTGTCACAGAGCCAGTTATTACCTTGTTGGATACACTCATCCCATGGTTTTAGCTGGCTTTTTATATTCCAAAAAAGCTTTGATGGGAGGTATGAAGTTTCAATAAATGGCTGCAGCTTGGTTTTGCAGAGAACTGAAAATGGGTGGAGAGTTTCATAATTCGTTGGCAGAGATCCGATACATAGGTATAAGATCCGCAAGCTGGCTACTATGTTGTCGCCACAAATCATGAAGTTCTAAATTTTTAAAATGAATGCGAATCTGGAGGGGAGTACATGCACGGTCCGAAATTAATGAGAATTCTTGGGAATAAAGATGTTCTTTCTCTAGCCTTCGGAGCCATGATTGGCTGGGGCTGGGTTGTGACCACAGGTTTATGGATTACCAGTGCGGGTTCTTTGGGAGCCATTCTGGCATTCGTTATTGGCGGGTTGCTGGTTATTTTTGTTGGGCTGGCCTATGCGGAACTGGCTTCAGCCATGCCGCTTGCTGGCGGGGAGCATGTTTACAGCTATAAGGCAATGGGAAGAGGCGCTTCCTTTATAACAACGTGGGCTATTATTCTTGGATATGTTTCGGTAGTGGCGTTTGAAGCCGTTGCGCTTCCAACGGTGTTTGAATACTTAATCCCGAATTATAGTAAAGGCTATTTATACACGATTGCAGGCTGGGACGTTACGATAACGTGGGCAGGTATTGGAATGCTTGGCTCTATCCTGGTTACCTGGATTAATTACCGCGGTATTAAGCTTACTACAGCCATCAACATTATTTTTACCCTTTTAATCCTAATTGCAGGTATTTTGCTGATAACGGGAAGTACGATCTCGGGTAATGCCGAAAATATGAAACCATTGTTTGATAATGGTATGGCTGGAATACTAACGGTACTCATTATGACACCTTTTATGTTTGTCGGTTTCGATGTGATCCCGCAGGCATCTGAGGAAATTAATTTACCTCAAAAAAGGATTGGGCAACTTTTGATTGTATCGGTCATTTTTGCGATTGTTTGGTATGTGGCCATTATTTTTGGTGTCTCCCGAGTTTTAACGCCACAAGAAATGAACCAATCGAACCTAGTCACAGCCGATGCCATGGCAAAGGCATTTGGAGGAAGTAAATGGTGGGCGAATATCCTTATACTCGGGGGAATTGGCGGGATTATTACAAGCTGGATCGGCTTTTATGTTGGGGGCAGCCGGGCCATTTATGCATTAGCAAAGGCAGGAATGCTTCCAAAATCATTGGGAGAGTTACATCCGAAGTACAATACTCCTTATAAAGCCATTTTGCTAATCGGTGTATTCTCAACACTGGCGCCATTAATGGGACGCCCTGCTTTAGTCTGGCTTGTGGATTCTGGCGGGCTTGGATTAGTCGTTTCCTGGCTAATGGTGGCCATTTCATTTATTATCTTGCGTAAAAAAGATCCGCGGATGAAACGTCCGTTCCGTCTTCCGGGAGGCACAACTCTAGGGTGGTTTGCTGTAGTAATGGCATTTGGAATCACGATTCTC
The DNA here is from genome assembly GCF_022808645.1 of Bacillus litorisediminis. GTDB lineage: Bacteria > Bacillota > Bacilli > Bacillales > JC228 > Bacillus_BF > Bacillus_BF litorisediminis. The sequence continues at coordinate 15,963 of NZ_JAKZKT010000031.1, read as the reverse complement.
TATATGCCTGGGATGCCATCAGCTCTTGTTTGGCCGTATGAGTGGGTGATCGTTTTTGTATGGGTAATCCTTGGAGTTGTGTTATACAAAATTTCCGTAAAAAAATATGGTAAAGAATTTTCAAATAAGCATATGGAAGAAGAGCTGGCCCGTGTGGTTCAATACGAGAACGGAGATGGCCAGGATTTACAATATAAAGATGCATAATGATTGGGGAAACAGAGGGACGGTTCTTGCGTTTCATGAAACGCAAGAACCGTCCCTCTGATACAATTGTATTTTCATAGCGTTCAGCACAATTTTGTTCAATTCACAAAACAACATTTGGTTCAAACTGTTATGCAAAATGAAAGCGTTTCCATATAAAATAACTGTAAGCAGGGGTGATGAAATGGTCTTGGAAGAACGTCCTTCAATCATACTGAACCATCTAGTCAGAATGAAAAAACCAACCATGACACAGCTTATGGACGAAACGCAGTTATCCAAACGGCAAATTAAATATGACTTAGACAAAATCAACTATCGGCTGAAGGAAATGCAGTTGCCGGCTATTACTGTGCACCGAAACCAGGAAATCGACGTCCCTCTGAAAGTAATTGATCATTTCAATGGGCTGCAGCTGTCTTCTGAAGCAGATTTTATACTCGCTGATCAGGAAAGGCTCCTCGTCATCTATCTATATATTTTCATTCGAACCGAGCCGATCTCCTCCGCCCATCTGACTTCTCTTCTGAAGGTCAGCAAGAATACAGTGATTTCAGATGTCAGAAAGCTCAATAATTTGATCGCTCCTTCTCTTGTAAGGGTCCTTTATAACAGAAAATGGGGTTATCACTTGAAAGGGACAGAATGGGATAAGCGAGTGCTGGTAATGAACCATGTAAATGCCCTTCTTCAAAAGCCTTATGGTGATAAGATCCTCAAATTTATCGTAACGATGGGCGGCCATCAGGTGCAGCTGGAGCAAATTACAGAGAATCTCCAATCGCTCGAGAGGGAGTTCTCCTTACAGTTTGTTGAGGAACGGGTTGATCAGTTTGCTTACTTTCTGCAATTCTATTCTATTAGGCGGCGGGAGAGAAAGATCGTCCAGATTTATTCGAATGAATTGGACGTTTTGTTGCAGGATCCTTTCAAATCGGTTGCCGAAGACCTTCTTCACAGAATGGATCTCGCAGCGGCAGAACCTGAAATTGGTTATCTCATTGCCTTGCTCCATGGACTGTCACTAGGAAACACTTCGATTGCAAAGGATGACCAGGACCTGCTTTGGAGCATTTGTGAGAGGCTGGTTACTGATTTTGAGTCTAAGGCATGTGTCACTTTTCAAAACAAGAACCATGTGATTGAAACCTTATACCAGCACATTAAGCCAGCTTATTTCCGGATGAAATACCGCATCCCCATCAGCAATCCATTGCTTGATCAAATCAAGAAAGAGCATAAGGAGCTTTATTTTATCGTGAAGGAGCTGCTTCATCCGATAGAGTCACTGTTGAATATTACGGTGCCCGATGAAGAAATTGGTTTTATTACGATTCATTTTGGGGCTCTTCTGGAGAAACCAAAGCAATTGCTGCCGAAAAAGAAAAAGGCCGTTATCGTTTGTCCCAGCGGGATCAGTTCATCGTTAATGGTGAAGCATCAGCTCGAGTCTCTTTTTTCTGAGATTTCAGTAGAAAAAACTCTATCGTTAAAAGAATTTAATAATAGCAGCTTGAGTGATTTCGATATCGTCTTTTCAACCGTTCCGCTAAATACCAACAGGAACTATTACCTTGTGAAACCGATCATGACACCAATGGAGAAAAGCAGGCTGATCAATGAAGTATATCAGGCTCTGTTTGGAATTGAACATCAGAGTGTCTCATCAAATGAGGTCATTCAGCTATTGGAACGATACGCGAATATATTTGACAGGGAGGGCTTGAAAGAGGCTCTCAACCAATTATCCATTTACAAAAATGCAAAGAGTTATAGGAGGAATTCCCCTGTGCTGACTGATTTAATTACAAAAGAAACGATTCAGTTTATAGATGAATTGCCGGATTGGGAGGAAGCTATCAGAGCAGCGGCAAATCCATTGCTTTTGAAAGGGGCCATAGAAGCTTCGTATATCGACGCCATAATCGACAATGTCAAAACATTGGGGCCTTACGTCATTATAGGTCCGGAAATTGCCATTCCTCATGCCCGTCCTGAAATGGGAGTAAATGAAGTGGGAATGAGTTTTCTGAAGTTAACTAAGCCCGTCTATTTCTGCAATGATGAGAAATACCCTGTTTCCCTGTTATTTTGCATCGCTGCAATCGACAATAAAAGCCATTTAAAAGCACTTTCACAATTAACCAGGCTTTTAAGCAATAAAGAAGAAGTCGAAAAGCTAAGGCACCTTAATCATACAGATGAGGTTCTTGAACTCGTGCACAAATATTCAAAGGCCATTTAGCATTAAAAACACGAAGAGGGAGGAATCATGATGAAAATTCTAGCGGTATGCGGTTCAGGACTTGGTAGCAGTTTTATGCTGGAGATGAATGTCCAGGAGATTTTGAATGAACTTGGAGTGAACGGGGTGGAAGTCAGCCATTCAGACTTAAGCTCTGCGACACCGGACATGGCAGACTGCTTCATCGCCACAAAAGACATCGCTGATGGAATGACCCATTTGGGGGAGGTGGTGGTGATCGACAGCATCATTGACAGGGATGGAATCAAGGAAAAGCTTTCGGAGTTTTTACGATCTAAAGGAATGCTGTAAATAAATAGGAGGGGTACGTGATGGGAGAGAGATTTCTTAAGTTAATGATGGATATTTTGAGCCAGCCTGCTGTGCTTATTGCTTTAATTTCTTTTATTGGCCTTGTGATGCAGAAAAAGCCGGCGAGCGAGATTGTAAAAGGAACTACCAAATCATTCCTCGGATTTCTTGTCATTGCTGCGGGTGCCGGGATTCTGGTAGGCTCCCTTGAGCCGTTTGGAAAGATGTTTCAGGAAGCTTTCAATGTAAATGGGGTTGTCCCTAATAATGAAGCCATTGTGGCGATGGCATTGACCGAATATGGCTCGGCAACAGCACTTATTATGTTTTTTGGGATGCTTGCTAACATTCTGGTCGCCAGGTTTACGCCATTCAAGTATATTTTTCTGACAGGCCACCACACTTTATACATGGCCTGTATGCTGGCTATTATTCTAGTTGTTTCTGGTCTTAAAGGGGTTTCCTTGGTCGTAGTGGGTTCTATTGCCCTTGGTTTGATCATGGCTATTTTCCCTGCTATAGCCCAGCCTTTTATGAGGAAAATTGTCGGCAACGACAGTGTGGGCTTTGGTCATTTTTCCACTCTTGGGTATGCTCTTTCTGGGGTTGTCGGCAAAGTGGTTGGTAAGGGTTCAAAGTCCACAGAAGAAATCAAGTTTCCAAAAGGGCTCGGATTTTTACGGGATAGCTCAGTGACCATTGCCTTAACAATGGCTGTTCTATACGTGGTCATTGCTCTTTTTGCCGGTCCGTCCTATGTGGAAACAGAATTAAGCAATGGAACTCATTATCTTGTATTCTCTGTTATTCAAGCGGTTACATTTGCTGCGGGCGTATTCGTGATCCTTTCAGGTGTCCGTCTCGTTTTGGCAGAAATTGTACCTGCATTTAAAGGAATTTCTAATAAATTGGTGCCAAATTCAAAGCCGGCACTGGACTGTCCAGTTGTATTCCCTTATGCTCCCAATGCTGTATTAATCGGATTTTTCTGCAGCTTTCTTGGCGGGATTGTTGGAATGGCGATTTTGGGTATTGCTGGAGCGGTGATTATCTTGCCGGGCGTTGTGCCTCACTTTTTCACAGGAGCGACTGCCGGCGTGTTCGGAAATGCGACAGGGGGAATTCGCGGGGCCACAATTGGATCCTTTGCCAACGGGCTTCTAATCACATTCCTGCCTGTGTTCTTAATGCCTGTCCTCGGTGATTTAGGCTTTGCGAATACAACCTTCTCTGACAGTGACTTTGGGGCGGCAGGTATTCTTCTGGGCAATGCTGCCAATTATTTTGGAAGTATAGGTGTAACGATTCTTGTGATTGGTGCAGCCCTCATTTCTGTAGCTTTTGGATTTAAGCAAAAGCCGAAGGATCAAAATAAGGAAATTCAGGCATAGGTCTGTTATACGTTTTTCCATAGGAGGTTTACTATGATTACAGCACTGGAGCATCTGGAAACATTCCGTGACAAAATTCGCTTGCTAACGTTAAAGGAGCTGCATCATTTGGGATTTGGCCACTATGGGGGAAGTCTGTCGATTGTGGAGGTTCTCGCCGTGCTTTACGGTGAGGTTCTCCGCATCGATCCGCAAAATCCAAGGTGGGAAGGAAGAGATTATTTTATCCTTTCCAAAGGCCACGGTGGTCCAGCCTACTATGCTGCACTGTGCCTAAAGGGTTTTTTCCCTGAAGAAATGCTTTACACATTAAATCAAAACGGAACGAGGCTGCCATCCCACCCGGACAGGAATTTGACTCCTGGAGTGGATATGACAACAGGCTCTCTCGGCCAGGGTATATCCGCAGCAGTAGGGGTTGCACTATCCCACAAGCTTTCCGGCATGGATAACTATACTTACACCATAGTGGGGGATGGCGAGCTAAATGAAGGCCAATGCTGGGAGGCTTTCCAGTTCGCGGCCCATCATAAACTAAATCGGTTAGTGGTATTCGTGGATGATAATAAAAAACAGCTAGATGGGCCAACCAAGGAGATTATAGATCCGCTTGATTTTGTTCAGAAGTTCGAGGCGTTCGGGTTTTTTACGTTAAAAGTGGATGGAAGCTCAATACAAGAAATTTTACAGGCTATTAAACTCGGGAAGGAGCAGGCGGATAAACCAGTTGCGATCATCCTCGATACAATCAAAGGGCAGGGTGTTCCCTATTTGGAGGAAAAGGCCGATAATCATCATCTCCGGCCTGACGCCAAAGATGAAGAAGCGATCATGGAAGCAATCGACCGTCTGGAAAGGCAAGTAAGGAGGGTGGGAGAGTAGTGTTACAATCCGCATCACAACAATATGAATTAGACGAGCTCGAGATGAGGCAAATGTATGCAAATGTTATTTTGGAATTAGCCCAAAGCAATCCCAATATCATTGCGCTCGAAGCAGACTTGATGAGCGCTATAAGCACGAACAAAATTGCGAAGAAGATTCCCGATCAGCTTATCAATTGCGGAATTATGGAAGCCAACATGACTGGGGTAGCAGCGGGACTTTCACTCACTGGAAAGATTCCTTTCATCCATACTTTTGCACAATTTGCCACAAGGCGAGCTTTTGATCAGTTATTTGTATCTGGAGCGTATGCACGTCTCAATATAAAAATATTGGGCTCCGATTCTGGCGTAACTGCGGAACATAATGGCGGAACACACATGGCATTTGAGGATATCGGTTTGGTCCGTCTGATTCCGAATGCAACAATTTTTGAAGCAAGCGATTCTGCCATGTTAGGCTATTTATTGAAAAAAGCAGCCAACGAATATGGCATTCATTATATCCGGACGATCCGTAAGAAAGCCGTAAAGATCTACGATGAACGAGAGACCTTTGAAACGGGCAAAGGGAAAGTTCTTCGGGAGGGCAAGGATGTTACCATCATCGCATCCGGCATCATGGTGGCTGAATCGCTGCTGGCTGCAGATCGGCTGCTGGAAAAAGGTCTGGAAGCAACCGTTATTGATATGTACTCGATAAAACCGATAGATAAAGAGCTTATTATCAAGTATGCAAAAAGCACGAAAGCGGTGGTAACCGCAGAAAACCATAACGTCATCGGCGGGCTCGGCAGTGCGGTTGCAGAGGTATTAAGCGAAAACTGTCCTGTATTCATGAAACGAATTGGTGTCAAAGAACAATTCGGCCAGGTCGGTAAAACCGAATATTTAAAGAAGTTTTATAAGCTGACTTCCAACGATATAGCAGAAGCAGCATCAGAGCTGGTGAGACTGAAGTAAAACAGTGAAACAGGGGGACGGTTCTTGCGTTTCATGAAACGCAAGAACCGTCCCCCTGTTTCACCCCTGTTTCAATTCCTATTATGGAAAATAAACTTTCTTCAAATTTCAAAAAATTTCTAGTAGACTAATAGAGGGAAGGAGGAGTAAAAAATGAAGAATATTTGTCGAATTTTAGCCATCAGTACAGTAATTCTTATCGTAAGCACTGTGAATGTTTTTGCGAGTACGTTTCCAGATGTAAGCAAAGACAGTCGCTTTTATGATGAGATTATGTATCTAGCAAACAATGAGATTATTTCAGGATTTCCAAGCGGGGAATTTCGTCCAGCAGACAAGGTGACTCGAGCAGCCGCTGCGATTATGATTGGAAGAGCACTTGGGTATGACGGTGAGCAAAGAGAAACTAGCTTCCCAGATGTTCCCAAGAGTAGCAAGGCATCCGGATATATTCAACAGGCATATGAAAACAACATTATTTCTGGATACCCAAACGGGGAATTTCGACCTGATAGCTATGTAACACGCGGGGAGATGGCGATTTTTATCGCAAGAGCATATTCACTTTCAGAGGAAGAAGTTGTACCATTTAGTGATGTGTCTGTAAATATGAGTTCCTTCTCTTCTATTAGAAAAATTATTGCCTTCGGTGTAACTACTGGCTATGAGGATGGAACCTTTAGACCGGGTCAGCATATAACGAGGGAGCAATTCTCCGCTTTTTTAGCAAGAGCAGAGAGTGACCAGTTTAGATTAGCTGTAAACAAATGCGGTTACGATCCATTATCCCGTGTGAATCCAGACTTCCAGACCATGAATTGCTTGCTTACAAAAGCAGCTCAGGAGTCAGAGTTTCCAATTCCACCTGAGATTGTAAAGGCAGTTGCATTTGTTGAGAATGGCTGGAAGCATTTTAATTCGAATGGAGAGCCAATTATTAGTGATGATGGCGGAATCGGACTTATGCAAATTACCAATACGGCTGGGTATGATGTAGAACGATTGAAATATGACCTTTACTACAATATCCAAGTCGGTATTGAGTTCTTGGTTAATAATTTTAAACGTACTGATTTACCAAGAATCAATGATCATGATCCGACTAAGCTAGAGAGCTGGTACTTTGCGGTAATGGCTTACAATGGAACCGTTCCTGCCAATAGTCCATTTTATCAGGAAACAGGGGAAAGAAATCTGAATGCTTATCAGGAAAAAGTGTATAAAGTGTTAAGGGATTTTGGCCAGTTAAATACTAATATCCACTCTATCCCAATGACCTCTGATGATTTTCAGTATGACGGGAATTCTGGTGAGCCAATCGTTTTCCTTAAAAAGTCCTACCAAATGGATACAAACCTATTAAAATCAACAAAACAGTTGTTCAAAGTAGGAGATGCAGTAAGATACGAGGGCTCTGGACTTCGCTCGATCCCTAGTACAAAGGGGACACTAACTTTAACAAACTCCAGTGATGTAATGACCATTATCAGTGCACCCGTATACGACTATGAACCTGCATCTAATAACGAATTTATTTGGTATCCTGTTGAGGTGACTAAGAATGGCCAAAAGATGAAAGGCTATATTGCGTCACAGTATATAGTTCAATAGTATGAAACAGAGGGACGGTTCTTTTGTTTCACTATTGAATTCAGACAAAAGGGGAACACTCCCGTTCAGCCCTGGAGGCAAACCAACTCTTATTCAAAACCCGAGTCGATATCGAAATGATCGTTGAGATAGCGCAGGCCGGGCCAAACAAAAAAAGAAGTAACCAATCCGCCGATTGAAGTGTGGGAGAAGGTTACTTCTTTTTATATTGGTTTTATTTTGCACTCGATACTGCATGATCCCCAGCTGGCAGTTTTTTAACAGTTTTTCTAGTAGAAAGAAAAACGCCGGCTAAAATCAGGGCTAACCCGCCAATGGCAAGTGGAGGAATTTGTTCATCAAGCAAGAACCAGCCCCAGAACATGGCTGTAATCGGAACAAGATACGTCACAAAGGTAGCAAACTCTGCACTTCCTTCTTTGATCAAATAATAGAAAAGCAGGTAGGCTAAACCTGACCCAAAAACACCGAGACCTACCATGGCAAATACCGAATTCCAGGCAATCATCTCGTGTAACGGGAAAAAGGAGTCTGTTATAGCCATCACAACGAGGCTTCCTATTGCACCTGTCAGTAAAGTCATCAAAGCGACCATCATGACACTCACATCTTGCAAATATCTCTTGCTATATTGGGAGCTGAACCCATAACAAACAGTGGCTAATATCATCGTTCCCATCCCAATTAAGTCCTCTTGAAACAACTGCGCGATATTTAAATCAGTCAAAAGTAAAATGCCGGCAAATCCTATGAAGATCCCTGTCCATTGTCGAATATTTAACACAACACTGAATAGAAGGACACCTATAATACTTGTAAAAATAGGAGTCGTTGCATTTACCATCGAGGCTAAAGCACTTGAAATTCTTGTTTCACTGATTCCAATCAATCCCCATGGAATTAACGCATTCATACACCCAACGATCAGTAAAGACTTTAGAGGAAGTCCCTTCTTCCTTTGTATCAAAATGATGACGGCCAACGTTACGACGCCCAGCGTACATCGAACAAACACAATCCCCCAAGGTCCCAGCCCCTCAACCAAAACCTTAATAAAATAAAACGACATACCCCAAATCAAACTCAACGTTATCAAAGCCGCATATAATCTCATCTCTACTCCCCATTTCACAGGCAACTAACCTAATAAGTATACCACGGGGAGTGGAACGGGGGGACGGTTCTTCTGTTTCATTTTGTTATGAGAGGAGAGGGATGATGAGTAAATAATTAGACTTTTACATAACAAATTACCGTTTTCTTACGGGTGGCATACACTAAATTTGTCTAGCAGGCTTTGAAACTATTCAACTGCAAGGAGAGATTAAATTGTTTTACGGAACTAATATGAGTGGGACCTGGAACCCTGAACAATTAGCATGGCAGTGGAACAGGGGGACGGTTCTTCTGTTTCACTTGGTGAATTTACTTCAAAAAGGCGGCTATATTTTATATGCCAGGCACGGAGAAGCAACCGTAGGCGAAGATCAGCCAGATCTCAACTTTCATGATTGTTCGACCCAACGAAATCTTTCCGAGACAGGCAGAAGACAAGCAGTAATGTATGGTGAGGCAATTCGCCGCTTGCGAATTCCTGTTCAGTTCCCGGTTTATGCCAGTCCTTTTTGCAGAAATAGAGAAACCGCTGCATGGGCTTTCGGAAAAGAAAATGTGCAAGTCGACCCTTTTTGGATTACTATTTATAACTTGAGCGCCAATTTGAGTGAGTCGGAACAGGAATGGATCTTAACTTCTCTTCGATCCATTATAGAAACGATACCGCCTAGGGGCAGTAATAGGATCATTATCGGTCACAGTTTTCCAAAAGGGGTTGGTTTAGGTGAAATCCCAAACATGGGAACTGTTGTTATAAAACCTCTTGGACGGGGCAGGGGCTATGAAGTGATCGCCAAAGTATCTTTCGAAGAGTTTGTGGAAGAGCTGGAATGGAGGGCAGGTAAAACATAGGGGCGGTTTGCCTTTGAGCATTACTATAATTTTAGGCTATTTTCACAAACATTGTTGTTTTTCGTATTCAAGTTTTTACAAAAGACCTCTGATTCTGACACGATAGGCTAGGAATTCGGTAAAGTTGTCCGAATACAGCTCTGATTCTGACACGATAGGCTAGGGATTCGGCAAAGCTGTCCGAATACAGCTCTGATTCTGACACGATGGGCTAGAAATTCGGCAAAGCTGTCCGAATACAGCTCTGATTCTGACACGATAGGCTAGGAATTCGGTAAAGTTGTCCGAATACAGCTCTGATTCTGACACGATAGGCTAGGAATTGGGCAAAGCTGTCCGAATACAGCTCTGATTCTGACACGATAGGCTAGGGATTCGGCAAAGCTGTCCGAATACAGCTCTGATTCTGACACGATGGGCTAGAAATTCGGCAAAGCTGTCCGAATACAGCTCTGATTCTGACACGATAGGCTAGGAATTCGGTAAAGTTGTCCGAATACAGCTCTGATTCTGACACGATAGGCTAGGAATTCGGCAAAGCTGTCCGAATACAGCTCTGATTCTGACATAGTTTTCCTTAAATTCACCAAACTTGTCTAAATTCAACTATGTTGGACACAAATTGGTACTGAGAGGAACAAAGTTTACGAAAAGAGTTTATTTTTAAAAATATGTTAAAAATGTTATTTATCCCGTAATTTCCTCTTTTCATGCTGCAAAAGCCATTCCAATGCTTCCAGCGCTTTTTCTTTCGACATTTTACATTCATGATTATCAAGATTTTTATTTGCATATTCCGGTTTCGGCTCAGCTAGTTTATTGAAGTCTTCTCCTTTTAAAAGAAAATCAGTTGATACTTTAAAGTAATCTGCGATCTTTATTAATGTTCCATAGTCTGGCTGCCTAAATCCTCTTTCATAATTAGATAAATTTTGGTGAGGAATATTTAATTTTTCCGCTAAGGTTTTCTGAGTCAGATTGGCTCTTTCCCTTAATCCGCGAATTCTGTCTCCTAAAGTTGCCATAATCCATTGTCCTCCCAAAAGTCTTTACTTCTTCAAATTGTACTATATTCTTCAATATGAATAAAAAATAATAAACGAAAAGTATATTTCTGCATTGACATATACGAATCGTATATTTATTATGAACTTATGGATATTCTTCAATTCGTATATAAGGGGGGTGTGGGAAATGAAAGTAAATGAAACGGTTCGTTTGATCCGTTTGTCAAAGGGATTCACTCAAAAACAGGTGGCAGATCGGCTGAAAATACCAGTGCAAACCTACAATGGGTACGAATTAGGAAGGCGTAAAATACATGTAGAATTATTACAAGAAATAGCAGCAGTATTGGACGAACCTATTCAAAAATTTTTTAGCGAAAAAATATACAAATCGAAGAAAAAAGAACATTCCGTGTATGTATAGGCAAGAGCCGGTATAAATAAGGGGGGAGAGAAATGATAGTTTCTTGCACGAATACAACGATCTCTGCTGCGGAAGCTTCGGAGATTGCTCGTCAAAATTGTTCCGGTTTATTCAATAAGCTTTTCAGCGCTTTCCGACGAAATTCTTCTAAAGCGAATGTTCTGCAGGCAGAATGTATTTATTATCCGTATTGGGTTATTCACTATCACCTTTCATTTTCCAACCATGTCGAATCGATGTTTATCGTGGTGGATGGCTTTACCGGCAGTGCCAGCATTGGAAAAGGACTTCCGGCTGTAAATCAGGTCGAGGTGGAGAAAAGCAAGCTGGTACAATGTTCATTTTCTTTAGTAAAAGCGGTATTGCTGGCCAATGATTTTTTGACTGACTGGCTCATTTTTAAACAAAAACGGTTGCCATCATTCAGGCCAGTCGATTTTTTGAAACTCTATAAACCGCATTTTATTTATAGCTGCGAGAATGGCAGTAAACTGCTTTACAAGGCAATCGATGCGGAGACTGGCGAACGAAATTATTCGCTCGATACCCATTATTCGCAGCTGTTGTTTGAGGAAGAGCGATCGAGCCAAATTTGGAGGAGTTAATCGATATGAAACAGGGGGACGGTTCTAGCGTTTCATGAAACGCTAGAACCGTCCCCCTGTTTCACCGATTTTTAAAAGTTTCCCAATACTCTATTAACATTTTGCCTGTACACTTATATGAATAAAGGGGTTCCCAATGAATAATAGAAGGAGGATACAATGAAACGAATAGCTGCTGTTCTGTTAAGCTTTACTTTTGTATTACATATTTTTATTTTTGGCTCAAATAGTGCATGGGCCCATGAAAATCCTAAAAAAGCAACGGTTCTTTATTTTAATGATGCTCATGAAATCAGCCCTGTCGTGAATTCCTATGGTGACCGCGGCGGGGTGGCAAGGCTAAAAACGGTGATTGACAGAGTAAGATTAGAAAATCCAAAGACGATCGTGACTTTCGGCGGGGATCTTGGCGGAGGTACGCTCTTCGGCGGAGTTTTTCGGGGATACCCAATGGTTGAGGCTTTTAACCGGATGAATCTCGATCTTGCCAATTTTGGGCAGCATGATTTCGATTTTGGATCCGAAGTGACAAAAGACTTAGTGGATCAATCTGATTTTCAGTGGATATCCTCCAATTTAACGGATGCTGCAGGAAATTCTTTCGCAAATGTTCCTACCTACAAAATCTACAATATAAAGGGGATCAAAATTGGATTCATTGGACTTACCGATGATATGTATACTACGACACAGGATGGAAGTGTGATTCAGCAGGATTTGATCGAATCTGCTAAAAGAGCAGTGAAACAGATAAATGAAACAAAAAAGGTTGACGCCATTATCGCCTTAACCCAGGAATCGCTCGAGAAGGACAGAATGCTCTTGGATGAGATTCCGGAAATTGACGCTGTCTTTACTGAAGAAAAAGCAGAAAATCAATCCTTTATCTATCCCCATGGCGATCGTTTTATCCTTGCTCCTGAAGGAAATATTGGTTCCGTTATTCGTCTCGATATTATCAAGCATAAAAAAGAAATTGAACTTCAGCCAACGGTTATAGAAGTAGACCATACAGTCCCGGAAGATCCGGAGATGAAGGAATTGGCTGACTATTACCAGAACAAATTGGAAGAGGAATTAGGAAAAACGATTGCGAAATTAGAAACCCCGCTATTGCATGGTGAAAATCATGAATCCAGATACCAGGAAACCAATATCGGCAATTTTGTAGCTGCCAGTTATCGCGCCTATTTTAATGCGGATATAGGATTGATGAATGGCGGGGGGATCCGTTCAAGTATCGAAGCCGGAGACTTTACACTTCGGGATGCTTATACAATCCTCCCTTTCCGCAATAAAATTGTGCTGGCAAAAGTAAGTGGGAAAACCATCCGCGCGGCTTTGGAAAATGGCGTCTCTAAAGTGGAAACACTGGGCGGCGGATTTTTACAGGTATCTGGAATGAGCTATTCCTATCGTCCATCCAACCCTGTTGGAGAACGGGTGGAAGAGATCTTTATAAATCAAGAACCTCTTGATCCCAATAAAGAATATCTGGTCGCTCTGCCGAATTATATCTATAACGGGGGAGACGGATATAACTTTAGTGGAAGTGAAACAATCGTCGGTGAAGAAAGTGCCCGTACGGACGCAGAGGTATTAATTGAATATGCAAAGTCTCTTGAGGTTATCCGGGTGGAAGCAGAAGGAAGGATTACTGTCCTTAATCATTAGTTGAAGACAGGGGGACGGTTCTTGCGTTTCATGAACGCAAGAACCGTCCCCCTGTTTCATTATTTCAATCAAGACCGCAATCGGTAAGAAACGTAAAATCAATCCTTGTGTTAGAATCTAAATAAATGTACGACCTATTAATATAAGGAGGAAAATATCGTGAGTGATGCCAAAAGCAGTTCCGAGAAAGTTTCTTCAGAAATGTTTATGAAGCCGCTAACCCAACTGATCACCCCACACTTATGGTTCGAAAAGGAGGCAAAAGAAGCCGCGGAGTTCTATTGCTCTGTATTCCCGGATTCTACGATCACGAGCAAGACGACCTTGCACAATACGCCCTCAGGTGATTGCGATCTCGTTTCGTTCAACATCTGGGGACACCCGTTTATGGCCATTTCTGCAGGGCCGCTCTTTACGTTCAATCCTTCCATCTCGTTTATCGTTAATTTCGATCCGTCCCGGGAGAAGCACGCGAGAGAACAGTTAGACGAGGTCTGGCATAAGTTGTCCGATGGAGGAACCGCGCTTATGCCGCTTGACAAGTACCCGTTCAGCGAACGGTATGGCTGGATCCAGGACAAGTACGGTGTCTCATGGCAGCTCATTCTGACGAATCCGGATGGAGAGCCGCGGCCTACGATTGTCCCCTCCCTGATGTTCGTAGGCAAAAACTGCGGAAAAGCGGAAGAGGCACGCGAATACTATCTTTCGGTCTTCCGAAATGCCAAGCCCGGATCTCTCTTCCGGTACGGCGCCGGCCAAGAGCCGAACAAAGAGGGGACGGTTATGTTCACCGACTTTATGCTGGAGAACACCTGGTTTGCGTCAATGGACAGCGCGCTGGAACACCCGTTCAATTTCAACGAGGCAATTTCCCTAATGGTCTGTTGCGAGACGCAAGAAGAAATTGACTATTACTGGGGAAAACTTTCCGCTGTACCCGAGGCCGAGCAGTGCGGATGGCTGAAAGACAAATACGGCGTCTCTTGGCAGATCTCCCCCAGCGTCCTTGACGAGATGATGACCAAGGGTACGCAAGAACAACTCGATCGTGTCACGCAGGCGTTCTTGAAGATGAAAAAGTTTAACATTGCGGAATTGCAAAAAGCATTCCAAGGATAGCACCTCTTTTTCCAGTGTAGCTCGATCGTTGCAAGCAAAAATCCTCGATTCGTTTAGAAACAATTGCCGGTTGCACCCTAAAGCGTGGTGAGAACCGGCTATTTGAAACAGGGGGACGGTTCTTGCGTTTCATGCAAGAACCGCCCCCTGTTTCATTAATCTTTTATTTCTAATAATCGACCTTTAAGCTTTTCCTTCGCTCCTTTGCGCCACTGTTTCACCGCGGAAACGTTGACTCCTTCAATTTCTGCTATTTCTTGCACGGATAACATGTGAATACAGGTGTACATCACCCATTTCTTTTGCTGCCTTGTTAAATGACACCCTTCAATCATAGATAGAAGAAAGTGGTTTGCATGCAGCATCGGATCGGCATCATCATCTTGAATCATCTCCCAGAATTCTTCCTTCGGATAGACATTCCGCTGCTCGACTCGATTGGATCTCCTCATTTCCGTTAACATCCTCCCCCTTATATACGTATAAGCAAAAGAAACAAAATGGCCTTTTTCTGAATCAAACCTTTCCCGAGCTTCCCATAGTGCGATCAGACCGGTTTGGTAGAATTCGGACTGATTTTTATAGATGTTCAGTGACTTGATGATTTTATAAATCATCGGTTCAAATTGTGTTTTAAGCTGTTCAAATTCCTCCAACTTGCATTCCTTTCGAAAAGTGCACCTTTCTTTGAATTCCCAGGTAGCTTTACCATACTAGGGGGAAGGGGATGGGACAAAAGTAGGAAAGTTAAATTTTAAAGGGATATGCTCCCGGAATTTTAATTTTTCCTAAGAAAAATGTGATTTTCTCCAAGAGAAAGTTGAAAAATCAATCATCTTGATAGTTTCCTAGTTTCTTAAAAATTTAGAAAAAATCGGAAAAAATATATTGGAATTTTTTGGTTAATGAGCTATAGTAGTGATAGGTAATAGTAAAGAATACCCATTAGGGGAAATCAATTACAAATTTGGTGAAGGGGAAGTGTGTTGTTTGGAAAAAGCTAAAAATTTTATCACGCTAAGTACGATGGCTCTAGTACCAGCCTATGACGGAAAGAATCAGACGATTATTTTTGATCAATCAGGCAATCAAGTGAGTTATCCACATTCGAAGTTAAAAATACTAGATGATGCATGCCTTGTGAGAGCTTCCAGTTATGACGGACGAATAAAGGCAGTCCGGAAAGCTCTTCATTACTTTAACAAAACACCTCTCATGATTTGCCCTCAAGATTCTATTTATGCGTTGCCCACCATATCACCTCAAGACTACAATTGCATCTGGTTGTTTCACCATCACATTCAAGAATTCTTTAAAGAAGAAAACAAAACCTACGTGTCTTTTAAAAACGGTGATAGACTATTGGTCAATAACTCCATTTACTCCTTGCATAAGCAATGGGAACGGACAGCTAATACCAGAATATAAATGCTAATTTAAGAGTGTACATAAATGACTGTTTAAGAATGTACAGTTTGCTCATTGCGCTGCATAATATTCTTGGGGTGAATATTGTGCATATGCAAATCAAAGTAAATACAGATATCGAA
>NZ_JAKZKT010000030.1 GCF_022808645.1 Bacillus litorisediminis | reverse complement strand
TAAGTTCGTTACAGCCGCTGAACTAGTGGAAGAACTCCTAATGGCGAATGAAGAACACAAACTTGTCTTGTTTGAGAAGAGGTGGCTCAAATTTGATCTAATCATCATAGATGAACTGGGGTATGTACCCTTTACGAAAATAGGAGCAGAACTATTATTCCAATTCTTCTCTGGAAGATATGAAAGAGCAAGTGTAGTGATTACAACCAATCTAGAATTTACTGAATGGACCTCCATTTTTGGAGATGAAAAGATGACGGCTGCCCTATTGGATCGGCTTACTCATCGATCTCATATTCTTCTTTTAAACGGAGAATCTTATCGATTTAGGCAAAGTATGAAGCAGAGAGAGGAAGGAGAACAGTAGTCTGGGCGCGCGAGGTGTTAGGGTGTCTTGCCCCTACCCGGGGCAAGACACCCTAACACCCAGTTCCTCCCACTAATGGAAGCTAGAATTTATTAAGTGGCTCACTTTTGAAGTGATCACTCTGGCTCAATTTAATATTGACAAAAACAGTTCATATAGAAATCGAATTATCGGTCTATATCTATAAGAATTTTCCGTTGTTGCGAATTTCAACATGTTTACGATATCGAGTTGATATCTCAAAGGAACTCCTCCTTCTCCTTTAGGCTTCGGTAAACGCATTCAAAAGTGTTTTTATATTTTTTTGTTCACTTAATATTAAAACCACTTTTTTTCTCGGTTAAATCAATTACTTACTAAAATTATATTACTTCTTTATACTATTACCAACCATTTACATTCGCAATTTATCTAAAATACAAAAATTTTCCAATGTTGAAAAAACAAAGCAATAATTTGTTAAAAAATTAAAAGAGTTTTTTACAAGGGGACTTATTAATTAGTAGAATACAGTTTATACATGTCTTCGAGAGGGGGTAGCTTGGTGTTGCTGCTTACAAACACTTCTAAAGAAACAAAAAAAGCGGAAACTATCCGCCCTTGAATCACTTATACTTTTAAATCGTTTTTCAGTTATTTTAAACTTAAACCTGTTACCTTTTCGAAAGCCTCTTCGAAAAATTCACGAAAATGACCATTGTTTAGAGTGTGAATATATGCTTGATAATATTCTTCTGTTCCTACGTCGCTTTCGTCATCCCAATCAAATGGCTCTGTGGTCTCGACAGTCCATTTATTTAAAATCCATTCATCTACAGTGTCACTGCAGTTGTTTTTGATATCTTCAATCACTTTGGAGGACATTGCAGTTACATGCTTGTTAACAAAACTTTTAATCTCTTCATCTGTTGGAATCTCTGAAAAATCAACCCGTAAGTTGGAACCACTCTGCATCGAAGTCCTGGCCTTCATCGATTAAAATCGCGTCATACATATGTAAAATAGCTTCCCCAATTTTCACTTCTCGATAATTACCGGTATCTCTTTCTCATGAATTTTTAAATCATTTTTTAACCAAGAGTGAAAATTCCGGAATATTATGATTATTTGTCTTTCAAATAGAGTCTACAGCATAATATCAAAATCGAATAAGCTTTCCGGCTGTTCCATCATATGAGTTATCATTAGCTCAATACTACGAGCAAGGGAAATGTTTAAGCATAAGATTAAAATTTTCCAATCGGAATGATCCTTTGCCAGTAATTTGGCTCGTCCTGAAGAATCAAAGTTTGCCCGCTTCCGGCAACCCCCCTTATTACATAATCAGGTTGAATTTTTCATTAAAACCAGTCAGAGAAGGGGACATATTTTTTATACAAAAAAACTTAACCCCCATACGAGTTAAGCAAAAAATAATTAATTTAATAGAGCCAACAACAACTTAAAAACATAAGAGGGATTATTTATTAGATTATTTACCGTAATAGTAGTTATTTTATCTGAAGATTTTAATTCGATTATTTCCTTATTATGTTGAAAACAAACTTCAATTCCCCTTATCTGGTACTTTTTAATTTGCTTAGCATCGTCAATTATTGATTTATCTAATTCTATTTTAATTTTATCTGAAATTCTTCTTAACATTTGCCATATCAATCTTTCTTCTTCAGATTTCATAAATAATTCTGGAAGTTCCTGAGCATTTTTTAAATTTTTTAATGTAGTCAGCATATACGATGCTATTCCATAGTTAACTGGTTTTATTGTTTCATCTAAATTTCTCCAAATATCAACCTTAAAATTAACAATTTTCTCCTCAAAATATACATTTACGATTTTCCCAAAACAAACAACACCATTTTGTGATCCAACTTCCTTTGATAAATATAAAGCAACATACTTAGCTTCCTGCCAACCATTTTTTAGGTGGGAATGAGGAATTTTATAGGTTAAATTTTGAATTGAAAACTTAAAAACCTCAAATGAGGAAACCACCCCTACAAGTACTTTTTCTTCAATGGATTCCTTCCAATTTTCAATTGACCCTTTTGGTAGAATTCCTTCTTTTTGTATTTCTTCAGGACTCTTCTCAATTAAATTTTCAATAAATCTTTCAACCATGCTTGTAGCATTAGGTAAAAATGGAAATCCGCCTATATTAACTTTACCTATACTTTTATAAAAATTGTGATTCTCATAAAGTTGTTCTTGATTCCATGGAAATAATACGTATGCACCGAAAGCAGTTCTCTCATATGGTCCCCCATTTTCCGCAACTATTGAATCTCTATATCGGTGCATAGTATTTATATCTTCCTCCATTGGCCCCGGACTCAAATATTTTTTTCCGTAATAACTACCTTCAGCCGCAAAATCAATTCTATACTTTGCATCGAAAACATAATTAAAAGAGTAATTAACACCCTTTTTCCAAAGGCTTAACATAGTGTCTGGTCTTTGTGAAATGGTTGGTAAGTCTCCTTCATACTTTTGGTAAGTAAGTATAATCTTTTCTTTTGTTACTGGGTGTCTATATATTCTTGTTGCTTGTCGATTAGATTCAAGGTTAACATATAAACCATCTCGACTTACTTTAATTATATCTTGACTTATTAGTTCATACTTTTTACTCAATATTTGACCAAGTTTAAGGTATGTCCAGTATTCGTATAATGTAGCTACATCTTTTACAGACATTTTAAAAATGTTAGTTTGTAAGGTTAATCCTTTTGAGACAGTTAAAAAGATTTTATAAGCATCTCTGTATCCTGCCGCTAATTGAAGAACTAAACTTGAAAAGGTTTGATTTAAACTAGGTAAATTCCTCCAAAATGGTAATAATATCTTGAATTCAAGTTTATTTTTCATCTGCAGAACAAGATCTTTAATATCATTATACCCGTCAAATTCAGTTGATCTTTTATTATAATTTAATCTTTTTAATAGGTCCTCAAGCTTTATTAATAGGCTAGACATCATCCATTTTATAAAACGGTTCTCATGGGTATCATAAGTAATCTGTTTTTTAACAGACATACCCTTTACAGGCATATATATTTTTTTCTCAACTCGGATACCCTTTTGAACCTCTATAAATAGTTGTTGATTCTTATGCAGAAAATTCCTTCCATAAGAATCAACATGTTTCATCCGGTCACCTCTTACCATTTCGTATTTTTTTTCTAACTTATGATGAGGCTGACGTTCAATTTGTTCAATAGAATTAATAAAAGAAGTAAAATAAACAGATATTAATCGAAAAAACTCAGCTGGAGAAGGGTTCCCTTCTAGTTTTGTTGTTGCACTATGATATGTTTTTTTTAGAAAATGAAAAGCTAAGTTGTAGATTTCATCATTTACCTCTTCTAAAAGTTTTTTATAATCTTCTTTATAGTCAAGCTTTGTAGGGAAAATTTCAATCGTAACCTTTAATAATGCATTTTCCTTTTCCATAATCTCAAAAGTGGAATAACCAATTTCATTTTGGAAGTGTAAATTCCCCAAAAGAACATACGACTTTCCAATACTTACTCTACCTACTGCATTTCTTAAAAGTGGGTGCTCATGATAAAATGACAAGTCTTTATCTCCTTTGGGAGATACAATAATCTGATATGTACCATTTTCAAAGAATATTGGCCGTAGTTCACTGTATTTTTCATTTAGTTCCATATTATTGATGTCAAATACTTTAACATTTTCTATTTTTTCACCAATTACTTTAAAATACATTACATCATGGAAATCTAACTTCCTATACTCTTGTAAGCCTAAATATCTCTCATGAAAAGGTTTTCCTTTAATAATTAGAGAGAAATCAGATGTTTCTATATTAACAAGTTCAATTTCTTCTTTAGCTAATCCAGAATGAGGTAAAACTATCATCTTTTAACCTCCTGAGCATTTCCACAACTTTAATGGTACTTTTCGGATATTTCGATAGTTTTATTTCATCGTTAACTAAATCTAGGTCAATAGGAAGGTCTTTATTTGTAAATAATCTGTAAAGCTCGACTAATACACGTTCAACCCTATAATCACTTCCAGAAATGCGTGGAAGAATCTTTTGTAATATACATCTATCCAATGCCCGTTCAAAACTCATAAGATTTCCTTGATCGTTATAAGCTAAATAAAAGCAAATTTCATCACGAACTCGATACCCCACATGTGAACCGAGCGGTTTAAGGATACTATTTATTTTTACTAATTCTTGATTTGCTCTTTCAACTATATCTGCATGAAATCTAAATACATCTTTAAGATGAACATAATTGCTTATAAAAGATTGATTATGAATATGAACTGGCTCCACATTAGACTGCTGATATAAAAATGCAAGATATTCTAGGTTAACATTATTAAATTCAATTGTATTGGCACGATCTAATACCTTTTTACTGAAAGGATAGGTTGTTTCGTCCATATTTACAGTACCGATAATATAAACATTATCTGGAAAATAGATATTTTCACCAGCTACTTCCTCTTTAATTAACGGTAATGTTTGTAACCCGTTCTCAGTTAACTCTCTGCTTTCCATTACACTTAATACATCACTAAAATAATACTCTACTCTTGCAAGGTTCATCTCATCAAGTACAACAAAATATGGCTTGTCCTTATTATTTTGGGCTTTTCTAATGACTGAAGTTAATGGGCCCTCCACAAAGTCACCTTTAATATCTTTGTATCCTAATAAATCAGATCCATCATTCCAATCTGGCCGAACAGGTATTAATGTAAATTGTCCATTTTCCTTTGTAGCTCCAACACTTTCTGCTAACCATTTTACTACCATTGTCTTACCAGTACCTGATATTCCCGATAAAATAACAAAAGGTTTAGTCCGAATTGAAAGGTATATATTTTGAACTTCTTCTGTTTCATAGTAAAAACCTTTACTAGCAATATAAGAATCAATATGGGATATTATTTCTTTTATTGGTAGTATCTTTTGTGCACCCTCAACTACTATACTTGCTCTGGAATTAGGTGAATAATTCTTCTTTGATATGTACTCTTCATAGTACATAATCATTTCTTCTAAATCCTTTATAAGCTGATCTTCTGAAGGGAAATTTTCTAAATGATATGGAATGTATACAGCAACAGATTCTGTGTAGTTCCTTGCCTTTTTTGTAATTCCTAAGTCAAGGTTGTTATCCTTAAAAACTTTTGAACTCATTTTGATAGAGGAACGTATCTCTTCATTAATTCTTACCATTTCATCTTTTGGAGTTTCTGTTACTCCTTGAGCAAAAGTTAAGTATAACCTCTTCATGTCATCGCTAAACAAATAGACTATATAATAACCTCTTTGAGTTGATGTTGTAATTTGTTTATTCATAACTGCTATCCACGGAACAGTAGTCCAATTACCTTTACCGGAGGAACCAGTAACCTCATAATTGTCATTAATAAAAGGGAGATCCTTAATAAGAGTAGGAATTTCATGCCTTAGTAATGTTCCTAGAGGATGGTTAGAAAATGGACCTTGCCTAGCTTCTATATACTCATTCATGATCTTTAACAAATATTTCCTCAGCTTCCCATCCATCACTAATTTCCACTCCTCATCTACAATTCCTGTTTCCATAAACCAATTTAAAATATTTCTTGACCGATATTTTGCGACAGATTCTTCCATTAGGTTTTCGCCTAATGAGTTTTTAACTATTAGCATTCCTACTTTAGAAAGAAGAGAATGTTTCTCTGCTTTGCTAAATTCATTGATGACATCTAATAAATCAATCATCACATTTAAATATGGCTGTTGTTTTATTTGGTTGGCCAGAAATTCAAATTTATTATCTATTTCAGTATATTTTTTTATCATTTCATTATTAACTTGATAGTTTTCAGATAGAAATCCAAGAATTTTTAAACCTTGTCGAGCTCTTAACTTGAGCCTTTTTACGCTATCTTCAGTATACGTTTTTGATATCTCTTTGGGATTTAGATTTTTATTAATTATTTCATCTAGTAAATTAAGAGTCTGATCTAAATTTGCTTCTGGAAGTTGATCTGTTGTAAATTCTTTAAGCTTTATTGTAGTTTTATTTTTCATTTCACCTTTTTCAACAAAAGGTAATTCATGAAAAAATGCCATAATAAATGAAGATCTACCCTGGGTTTTTATAAAATCATCTTTAGAAGCATTTCTAACAGAAATAAATTCTTCCCAAGCATCTAATAAATAATCAAATGATATAAAGTAATAAGGTAGTTTTTTTTCTCCTCGAGAATACTTGTCCCTTGATGAATTAGTTTCTACGTATAACCCTTCATTATCAACTTTTGTTATCCAATTTGGTTTTTGCGCATTTAGTGTGTATATCTCTCTTTTAATAGTAGCTAATTCCATAAAAAGCTTCTTGAACATCATAATACCTCCAGATCATTCTCCTTTGCATATTTTACCATAATAGAAATTAAAACGGATAGTAAGCCTCTTCGCAAATAGAGTATACACTGAGTCAATTGGTTTTGTAGAAAGTAGAATTTGCCTGCGTCATGGATATTTGATACTACATAGGATATTGAGTACATAAGATAAAGTTTGTTGTTGAATAATTTTAATATCTAAACGTTCTCTTTTAATTCACTTTAAACATAGAAGTCAACTAGAAATGAAAATATTGGAGCTGAGAGCATGAGGTGGATTGCAGCTTGCACATGTTAAATATTCACCCTATTCGTTATACCCTTTTCTGCTAATGCATTACATCTTAAAGCCGCCTTCATCAGAGACGGAAACCTCTGGTTACTGCAAAATGAAGATGTTAAGCAAATAACGGACACCGGAAATATAATCAATGTTCCAAAGTTGTCCACTGATGGCAAATGGCTATTATATCAGACCGAAACCCCTTCTTCCCCTCAACAAACCCGGCAAGAAACTGAGATCTGGCTCATAGAGGTTGAAACCGGTGTAAAGAAGAATTTTTTCAAGACGGGTATTCCCCTTCCTGGTAACCGCAAAAAAAATGTGGTTGCTTTTAATGCTGGAGGGATATTGAACATTTCTGATATTGCAGGCGGGGGCCGGATTGTGTTTGGTTTTAAGAACAAGGATTTAAAGATACGGGAAATGCCAGTGTATGGTACGTATACACCTGAGGAACTCGCTGAACTTGATTTTGATTAGATCACGGATAAACGCATTGTCACATCACGTACAAGAGAAGGACTGGACCAATGATTTTAGCAAGCATCCATTACCTGCCCTTTATTCGATTGATTTAGAGTCTAACCAGCAGCTTCAGATTACGAAGCCTCCTAAAGGGTATAGCGACTATAGCCCTCAGTATGTAAAGTCTATCGGTAAGCTGGTTTGGTTTCGGGGAACATCTATTATAGATCGGGATAAGGATCTTTGGAAAGCGAATCCGGATGGGACTGGAGCTGAAAAGTGGATTGAGAAAGTGGAGGTGATTGAGTTTTTGAAGAACGCTAATAGGAATGAACCGCCTCGAAATCTCCTTTCAAGTTGGTTCTTTCTATTGGTCAAGGGCCACTGATAAACAATGAACCCTACAGCTCAAAATTAATAGTTGTTTTTAATCTATCTGTTTTTACTTATACCTTAACATTAGTACCAGACTCATACAATTCCACAGCTTGATCGACTGTAAACCCTTCTTTTACAATCGCATGAATCGCCTTAATCATCGCTCTAGGATGAGAAGATTGCCAAATGTTGCGCCACATATCCACACCTGCCGCTCCCTGGTTCATGGCATTATAGGTGATCTCGAGGTTTCGCGGATGGTATCGAACTTTGCCCCCCTGCGATTACGATTGGGACTGGACATGTACTCGTTACCTTTTCATAATTCTCACAGTAATAGGTTTTGACAATGTCAGCACCCGTTTCCACTACAACTCTGGATGCTAAGGCTAGAAATCTAGCATCTCTTTTTTCTAATTCATGACCCACTGCAGTGATTCCTAGAACTGGAATTCCATAATCATGGGCATCCGTTACAACATGTGCTAAATTGGTAATAGTCTGCGTTTCATTTTTAGATCCAACAAAAACCGATACCCCTACGCCCACTACATTATGCCTGATGGCTTCTTTTACAGAAGTGACAATCGTTTCATTTGATAAATCGTTTAAAACGGTTGGTCCACCTGATACACGTAGAACCATTGGCTTTTCTACATCCTCTAGGATACAAGCAGCGAGCGTTCCTCTTGTTAAATATAAGGAATCTGTATAAGGCAGAAGCTCTTTTACGGTTTCACCAGGCTTTTCAAGTCCTGTAATTGGACCTAGAAAATATCCATGGTCGATTGCGAGCATCACTGCTCTTCCATTTGGTAAAATTTTATTTAAGCGATTTTTAAATCCCCAGCTCATGATGGGTTCACTCCTTTATTTAAATCCGGCTTTTCAATCGTGACAGAGTCATTTCTCCCTATATGCGGTGATTTAATGAAGACTGCATTAAAATTTTGATTTGAATTGTTAATTAAGTAATGAGAGTCATGTGGCCTGCACTGGATCATATCTCCTGGCTTCGCGGGAACTCTTTCATAATTAATATAAAAATCGATCTCACCTTCAAGAATGTAAAAGATTTCTTCACATTCTGTATGGTATTGATTCGGAAAATCCTTACCAGGCTTTAAGACAACAATACCGACATTAAGATTAAGACATTTTTTTAAATCCGCTTTGTTATCTCCGAATCAATCTGTTTACGTGATGTACCAAGAATCGGCAAAGTCAAGATTGAGCCAATTACTATCCAAACATACGATTTTACTGCGGACAATAGTAGGATTATCTTGCTGCAGAGAGTGTAACCTTTACAAATGCTTATATTGATTACGATTTTTAAGCTTTACATGAAGAAATGACGGTATCTAGTAGTTTACGTACCATCTTTTTACATATTAATATTCTCTATCTCATTCGGACTCCCTCTTAATTAAAGGGGGATGCTCTCGTTTAAGGTTTAAATCATTATTTTTACAATCTCATCAATTTTATTATTTTTACCTATTTACCTGAACTCAAAAGTTCACTAGCATAAAACACAATCGACAAAATGCCTGCATCGACGTAGAATGAACAGTAAACTTGTCAAAATTTGCGCTTACCCGGGGAATGATTTCAATAAAAACATCTTTATCTATATCGAAAAATAGCCCCGGACATTGACCGGGACATCTTTACAAATCTATTATTTTTTCTCCTTCACAAGCTCTATATATTTAGCTCGGTTCCCTGAAATTGCAAACCCTCTCAACTGATCCTCTTCAAATATAAATTCAACCAAAAAAGTAAAAGGATCATTGGTTACGAATTTGTTTTGTTCTATTTGATAGAGGACCTGCTCCCCATTTCTGGAATGGGAGATGTACAAGATTCCATTTTTCTCAATGACATCATACCAGGTGTCGAGCTCACTGCTATGGTATCGTCCATTATAAATAGAACGATCCTCTGATTTAAAAGGCTTCAGCTTTTGAAGTGGAAGGAGCTTTTCTTTTGTCTTTAGGACACAATTCGTACCAAGATATATATCTAGATTTTGTGACTGTATTTTAAAATGGTTGCCCGAAACATGCGTTAAAGGTGTATAGCCATAAGGATTTTTTAAATGAGGTTTCCCCTCTTTTATCGTTATATCAAAGGCCATAAAAGGATCTGATGAAGCAAAGTAGTACCCTTCTATATCCTCTAGATTATATTCTTCCGTATATTCTTTCGGCTGCTCTTCTTTTGACTCTCTTTCTTCATGACCGAAGATTACGTCTGCCACGGCAAAAGCTGCGTCCTTCATCAGTATATTTTGCGTATTAGCAAGAAGTACAATGTCTACATCATCCTCGGTAAAGCGCATTATCTGGCTTCTGTAAGCAGCATCCGCCCCACCGTGTTCTATGTATGGATGACCTTTATACTCTCCGACAAATAACCCGCCGGCATAATTGCTTTTCGTTCCATCTGTTAAAGTTGGATTTTCAAACATGATTTGGAGTGACTCATTACTACAGATGATAGGGTTTTTA
The DNA here is from genome assembly GCF_022808645.1 of Bacillus litorisediminis. Taxonomy (GTDB): domain Bacteria; phylum Bacillota; class Bacilli; order Bacillales; family JC228; genus Bacillus_BF; species Bacillus_BF litorisediminis. The sequence goes on along the minus strand of NZ_JAKZKT010000030.1, from coordinate 43,433 downwards.
TAGTTGTCCATCCATTTTAAAAAATCAGTGGCCGTTGTGTTAAGAGACGTTGCCCCGTAAGTGCCATAGTTCAGAACACTATTTACAAAGTTCCCGGTCCCGTCATCATAATAGGAATTCGCTAAATTTGGAATAACCTTCCAGTAGTTGTCCTTAAAAAAGGTTTGCTTCATTCCAAGGGGGATAAAAATCCTTTCTTTCGCAAATTCATTTAGGGATTTGCCAGATACACGTTCAACGATTTCAGCCAGCAGCGTAAAATTAGAGTTGCTATACAGATATTGGGACTGCGGCTTGAAGTTGAGCTTTGTTTGCTTGCTAATCATAGATAGTGCGTCTCTTTGCGTGATGGTATCTACGATTCTTACGCCGCTTAATCCTAAAAGCTCCCATTGATCTCTAATTCCGCTCACGTTATTTATCATCTGGCGTATCGTCACTGGCTCTTCAAAGCTGATATATTCAGAGACATACTCTCTCACATCATCATCGATATGAAGCTTCCCATCCTCTTGCAGCAATAGCACACACATAACGGTGATTTGCTTAGAAACAGAAGCCACGTGGAAAACGGTCTCATCTTTAACAGGTATACCTTGTTCGATATTGGCATACCCGAAGTTTTTAAAACATAACAGTTCGCCGTCTTTTCTGACAGCCACCTGTCCCCCAGGGCATACCCCCTGCTGCCATTTGGCAAAAATCGAATCTATTTTTTGTTCGATATAGCTCACAATCTGTACCCCCAGAATTTGAAAATAATCTTTAATCTATATTTCGAGATGCGAAAGAAATATCCTTTACATTTAAATAAAAAAAATCCATGTTCAGAAGCAACTTAACGGAAAATTATGTAAGGATAAAAAAGACTACCCCGAAATTCCTTCAAGGTAGTCTTTACATGCATCATCTATTGATTTGATTCTTCTGTGGATTCATTACTTTCTTCATCCGTCTTATTATAATCATACTTTGAACGATCCACTGGCGTAAAGCCATCTGGTGTATAGAATCGTAATAAATCTCCATTTACAACCTGATCAGAGTGCGATAGTTTTTGCTCTACAAGCTCTTGGTATTGTTGCGCTTGTTCTAGCAGCCCAGGATCTTCGATTGGCAATCCCGTGTTAGGATTATAGTATTTGCCATCCACTGCTGTGATTGTTGGGCTTACAAAGTCTCCATTACGGAATGGAATGAGCTGATCATGTTCTTCGGATAGTAAGTCTGTTCCGAATTGGACATAGTCATTTGTTTCAATGCCGAGCAGGTGGAGTAGGGTTGGAAGGATGTCAATTTGTCCTCCGTACGTATGGTTCACTCCGCCTTCCATTCCTGGTACTCGGATGAAAAGTGGAACCTCTTGTAAGCTGGCATTTACAGCTGGTGTGATTTCTTTCCCTAACACTTGTTCCATCGCTCTTTTATGGTTTTCCGAGATACCGTAGTGGTCTCCGTACATAATGATGATGGAGTTGTCGTATAGACCGGATTCCTTCAAGTAATCAAAGAACTCTTTTAGAGCTTCATCCGCATAACGGGCTGTCTGGAAGTACGTATCCACGGATGGGTCGCCTGTTGTATGCGGAGCAATGGTTGCTTCCTCTTCACTAATTGGATATGGGTAATGGTTAGACACCGTAATAAATTTAGTATAGAATGGCTGCGGCAACGATTCTAATAACGGAATCGATTGATCTAGAAACGGCTTGTCCTTTAACCCATAATCCGCTAAGTCTTCCGGATTCATCACATAATAATCATCATCAAAGAAGTGATCGTAACCGAATGATTTATAAATTTCATCACGGTTCCAGAAGCTTCCTGCATTGCCGTGGAACACAGCTGATGTGTAGCCTTTTTCCTTCAGAATCGCTGGTGCTGCCTGGTAGGTGTTCATTCCTTTTGTTGTAAAGGCTGAGCCTTGTGGCAGACCATACAGCGAATTTTCTAAGATAAATTCAGCATCTGCTGTTTTCCCTTGAGCTGTCTGGTGGTAGAAGTTATCAAAATAAATCGTGTTTTCTTCTTCCGTCATCGAGTTCAGGAATGGTGTTACCTCTTCCCCATGCAGCTTATAATCAATCAGGAAGTTCTGAATGGATTCGAGATGGATATAAATCACGTTCATCCCTTCCCCTTTACCGAAGTATTCAGGATTCGGATCTGCATGGTTTGATTTTGTATAGTTGATGACTTCTGTAATATCGTTGCTGTCTGCTAATACACGCTGCGCTGAAGCTTTTGTGCTTTGAACTGCATCGTAAATCGTGTAGTTGTACATACCCAGATATTTCACGATGTAGTTGCGGTCAAATCCTCTTGTCAATAATTGCGGACGGTCAATTTCCGCTAACGCCAGGTTAAAGGTTGAAATTCCAAGTGAGAAAGTCAGTAATGCCAATACCATCCGGCGTTTGATGTCATTTGCTTCGATTTTGACCAGTTTAAAAGCTAATAAGCCAATTAAAAGCAGAACATCGACAAAGAATAACGCATCATATGGTTTCAAAAGAGCAGTAATACTGCTGCTGACATCTCCAAAGTTTTGAGTCTGCGTTAATGTTGGCAAGGTAATAAAGTCATTAAAGAAACGATAGTACATGACATTGGCATATAAAAGAAATGATAATACGAAATCAATAATGATTAACCATATATATTTCTTTTTGCCTCTGGCGAAGAACGCCAGACCCAAGAACAGCATCGATGATCCTAATGGATTTAGGAGCAATAGAAACTCTTGAAATGTATTTTCAACACCTAAGTCAAATTGTGTCAATTGTACGATATATGTTTTCAGCCATAGCATGATTACTGCCAGAAAGAAAAAGCCAACAAATTTATTAACTAAACCTTGACCTTTTTGTATGAAGGTATTCATGTATTACACCTACTTTCAAGTAAACACTTAAGTTAGTCCATCATTATCTATCTATTATACTCTTCATTTTTACAGGAAATTATGAACAAATTTTGAACGGTGTTTCATTTTTTTTAGAGACACGCAAGTATATTATTATACCCATTCCTTAATAAAAGTCAATAACTTGATAAAGTCTCTTTCCTATTTCATGGATTATTTCTAATACCCCTATTCTAAAGCAATCAAACTTTAAATCAAGTGTTTTATTAAAAATGTAAAAGCTTTGTTAAGGGAATGTATAAGTATTCTGGTGCAATATGGTAAAATAATCACGTAGACCAAAGAGGAGTTGAGGATAGATGAGAGATGACCTTATTAAAAGATTAACAACCTATGTCAAAGTTGATACACAGTCTAATGAAGAGAGTGATACTTGTCCATCCACACCAGGGCAGCTTACATTAGCGAAGATGCTGGCAGACGAATTAAAATCGATTGGGATGGAAGAAGTGACGGTCGATGAAAATGGCTATGTCATGGCTACCCTTCCGGCCAATACGGAAAAAAATGTGCCGACGATCGGTTTTTTAGCACACCTAGATACAGCTACTGATTTTACCGGAGCTAACGTAAAACCGCAGCTTGTTGAAAATTATGGCGGCGGAGACATTCGGTTAAATGAAAATGTAGTCCTATCTCCGAAGGATTTTCCTGCCCTAAGCCAATATAAAGGCCATACTTTGATTACAACAGATGGCACAACCCTTTTAGGAGCCGACAATAAAGCCGGAATTGCTGAAATTATGACGGCCATGGATTATTTAATTCAGCATCCTGAAATCAAGCACGGAAAAATCAGAGTCGCTTTTACACCTGATGAAGAAATCGGGCGCGGACCACATAAGTTCGATGTCGCTGCTTTTAATGCTGCATATGCCTATACCGTGGATGGCGGACCGCTTGGAGAGCTCGAATACGAAAGTTTTAATGCAGCCGGTTTCAAGCTGACCATTAAAGGAAACAACATTCACCCAGGCACTGCCAAAGGTAAAATGATTAATTCTGTAAAAATTGCGATGGAATTTAACAGACGCTTACCTGCTGAGGAAGCTCCAGAGTATACCGAGGGATATGAAGGCTTTTACCATTTAAGCTCCATTGAAGGCGATGTCGAGCAAACGAAAATATCCTATATTATTCGTGACTTCGACCGGGACAATTTTAACGCGAGGAAAGCAAACGTTGAAAAAATTGTGAAGGATTTGCAGGCTGAGTATGGCGAAGACAGAATCATATTGGAAATGAAGGATCAATACTACAATATGAGGGAAAAAATTGAGCCTGTAAAACATATTGTCGACATTGCGTACGAAGCAATGGAAAGATTAGATATTACACCGGTGATAAAGCCCATTCGCGGCGGTACAGACGGTTCCCAGCTCTCCTACATGGGACTGCCAACCCCAAACATCTTTACAGGCGGTGAAAATTATCACGGCAAGTTTGAGTATATTTCCGTTGATAATATGGTAAAGGCAACGAATGTGATAATTGAGATTGCGAAGCTGTTTGAGGAGAAGGCTAAGTAATTGGTTAAATGGAAAAAGCGCGAGTCATTGTAAAAATGCTTGCGCTTTTTATGTTGTTGCAACACTAATGAATTGCCAATAAAAAACAACTTCATTACGCTGCAAGGCGCAAAAAAGTGTTTTTACATTTCCCTTTAAATAATCACAGTTTTTTTTCGATGTTGTCTAGCTGGATGATGATCATTTAAATAATCATGTCCAAATAAGTTTTTACGGAATGTTCCTTCCTCATATTCTTTTCTGACTAGACCACGTTCATGTAAAATAGGCACTACATATTCAACGAAATCCTCAAAGGTTCCTGGTGTAATGGCATAGACAATGTTAAACCCGTCTATGCCTGTTACATGTACCCATTCTTCTAATGAATCTGCTATTTTTTCAGGGGAACCAACAATGACAGGACCCATTCCGCCGACTCCTACAAATTCCGTTACTTCTTGAACGGTAAATTCAGAAAATGCTTTTAAAGTAGATTGAATCGCATCATTTTCAACATATTTAACCTTTTCATGCGGATCAAGTCCATCTAAATTCAATCCTGTCCAGCCGCCGATTAAGGCAAGCGCTCCCTCGAAACTGGCATACTTTTTGTATTCGGCCAATTTTGCTTCTGCCTCTTCTTGAGTAGGGGCCACAATTGGCGTAATCGCAGTTAAAATTTTGACTTCCTCTGGTTTTCTTCCTGCTTTGATGGTTTCTTCTCGGATCGCTTGAACTGTCTTTTTTGTACTTTGCATTGAAGTAGCACCAATAAATGCCAGTTCTGCATGTCTTGCAAGAAACCTTCTTCCTCGCGACGATGCTCCGGCTTGGAAAATGACAGGTGTCCGTTGGGGGGAAGGTTCACACAAATGAACACCTGGGACTTTGAAATACATTCCTTCATGTTGAATGTCATGAACCTTATCTGGATCCGCAAAAATTCCTCTTTCTTTATCTAAAATGACGGCATCATCTTCCCAGCTTGCTTCCCAAAGCTTATATACTACTTCCATATATTCTTCAGCTATTTCATAGCGCTCATCATGACTTATTTGTTTATCCAAGCCCAGGTTAACAGCTGCACTATTTAAATAAGAGGTGACAACGTTCCATCCGATTCTTCCTTTTGTCAAATGATCGAGAGTAGACATTTTTCTGGCAAATGAATAAGGGTGATCATAAGTAGTTGAAGAGGTTAATCCAAAACCTAAATGTTTTGTTGCCTGGGCCATAATGGGTACAACAAATGCCGGATCGTTTACAGGGACTTGAACACCATCACGCACAGCCGGATTTCTTGAATTTTTATAAACATCATACGTACCTAACACATCTGCTAAGAAGATTGCATCAAAACGGCCTTTTTCCAGCACCTTTGCAAGATGCGTCCAATATTCAGCATCTTTATAAGTAGCGGAGCGATCATCTGGATGTTTCCATAAACCAGGTGATTGATGACCTGAACAATTCATATCAAAAGCATTTAAATAAATCCTTTTTGGTGACATTTAATTTCCCCCAGTTTCTTAGGTATTTTCCTCTTCTCGTTTTTACAAAAGGTTTTTATTCTTAAAACGTCCATTGTTTCCCAAGTCGGATATCCTGAAGAAAACTATGCAATTGATAATGTAATCGATTGATCGTGTCCAAATCTGTAACAGGTTTTCTTTGATCTGTTTTATCTACATGGCTATTTAATATATAAATGCCCTGACATGGTTTCCCTTTTAATGTGGTAATCGCGGTTTTAAAGCAAAATCAATGGCGAGTAAATGGGCTGGACTGCCGCCTACCATTATGGGCAGAACGGGTTTATCCTTAAAGACACCTTCTGGCAATAAGTCTAAAAACGCTTTTAATACACCTGTATAGGAAGCCTTGTAAACGGGTGAACCGATTATGATCCCATCTGCATTCTCTATTATGTTTGAACTTTCTCTCACTTTTGGGCTGTTATAGTGCCCATATGCCAAATCGGCAGGAGAAAAATCTAATACGGAAAAATGCGTAATTTGATGTCCTTCATTTTCTAACGAATCCTGCAAATACTGAAGTACGATGTTGGTTGTTGACTTTTCAGATGGACTTCCACATAAAATAACAATGTTGATCATTAATCATCCTTCTTTCTCAGATCAATTTTTTCAAAATAAAAAGTCCTCATTTCTCGCAAAGAAAAGAGGACTCCCTTTTATGTAATCACTCTTATCTTCCAAGACTATGCTTGCTGGAATTAGCACCTTTCTATCACATGGATAGAGGTTGCTGAAGCGTCATCGGGCCAGTCCCTCAGCTTCTCTGGATAAGATTTTTATTTAATTTTTTAATTATCTTAATATTGCAATATCCGTTTGTCAAGCGAATTCCGATTATTTTTATAAGAATTCTTGAAATTGATGTGAGAAAAACCTCAAGTTATCATGAGTAAACGACCCGTTACAGAGAGTAAATCCCCTCCTGCCGGTAGTAAACGGCCCGCTACCGAGAGTAAATCCCCTCCTACCGAGAGTAAACGGCCCACTACCGAGAGTAAATCCCCTCCTACCGAGAGTAAACGGCTCGCTACCGAGAGTAAACCCCCTTCTACCGAGAGTAAATCCCCCTCTACCGAGAGTAACCCCCCTTCTACCGGTAGTAAACGGCCCGCTACCGAGAGTAAATCCCCTTCTACCGAGAGTAAATCCACTCCTACCGAGAGTAAACGGCCCGCTACCGAGAGTAAATCCACTCCTACCGAGAGTAAATCCCCTTCTACCGAGAGTAAACCCCCTTCTACCGAGAGTAAACCCCTTCTACCGAGAGTAAACCCCCTTCTACCGAGAGAAAACCCCCTTCTACCGAGAGTAAATCCCCTTCTACCGAGAGTAAACTGCCCGCTACCGAGAGTATATCCCCTCCTACCGGTAGTAAATCCCCTCCTACCGGTAGTAAATCCCCTCCTACCGGTAGTAAATCCCCTCCTACCGAGAGTAAACGGCCCGCTACCGAGAGTAAATCCCCTCCTGCCGGTAGTAAGCGGCCCGCTATGGTTGTATAAGACCCACTACCGAATCTGGTAAAGTAAATGGATTTGCTCTCTCCATTTTGGGTCCCGAAAACTTAATTTTAGGGCCGATTGTCGCTCCTGATCATAAATTAGCTTTGGCATTAATCGATCGATTGGCATATAAGCATGAAGGAAAGCTCAGGATTGATACCCCCATCCATAATCATCTCTTTATTAATTGTTTACAGGAAAGGGGTTTTGAAATAGCGAGTGAACCTCCTGTTATGATCTTTAATTGCGATACCCTGCCTAAGAGAAATGGCCAATTATACGGTATTGCTGCACAGGTATTTGGATAGAAGAGCATGTTAAATAGCGTGAGTTATCTGCCTGAATTTCGTACGCTCTTTTTGGAAATGGAAGACGTTCAGGTATAAAAATCGATATTTATAAAAAAATAAACACACTGAGTGTGATGGTTTTATAGAGTTGCCTAGTTGCAAACGATTTCAAAAATCTCCAGAGGTTAGTCATAATAATTGCGAGGAATCCCTATGATTTATATTTACCATGATTTTGGCGGTACTCATACGACTTCTATGGCAGCCGCTTATCATTTAAAGATTTTGCTTCCCTCTTCGAAAATTTTGAGCAAAGAAGAAATTTTATCTATTCCTTATTTTAATAAATTAAACAAACAAGATGCGGGGAAGCTCATTTTTCATGGGAATGACGAGGAAGGACACCCCGTTTATACCATCGGACGCAGGTCGAATAAATATGTGGTACCTGCTCTTAAAAATATGTCCTTATTATTGCAAGAAAAATTTAATTTTGAAGAAAGGATCATTTTTTCTAACACTTCACCTACAGTTCCGCTCCCCATGACGATTGGCGGTTTTTTGTCAAGAGAACTTGGCATTGATTCAATTGGAGTACCATTGCTGGTTAAGGGTGCTCAAATTTGCAGTCAGCACATTTACCAATTAGTTGAACAAACAAAGAAAATCGCTCATGAAAAGCATGAGCAAACGGTGATTGTGATTGAAAATCAATCGTTTCAAATTTAAATAAAAAAAAGACATGGAATCATCCATGCCTTATCTTCCTATGAACATTTGCGTCCAGTAGTTCCCATCTGCTACATATCCGACACCGATATCAGTAAAGCTTGAGTTTAATATATTGGCTCTGTGGCCAGCACTATTCATCCAAGCATTTACAACTTCCTGAGGTGTTCTTTGGCCATATGCAATATTCTCTCCAGCAGAGCGATATGAGATTCCAAAGTTTCTCATCATCGTAAAAGGAGAACCGTAAGTTGGACTGTTATGATCGAAATATCTTCGATCGCGCATATCTTGAGATTTATATCTTGCAACACGAGAGAGTTCAGCATTCAATTTTAATGAAGGTAATCCAGCTCTTGCTCTTTCTTGATTCACTAAGTCAACCACCTGTTTTTCGTAGCTGCTGACTGTCATGCTTCCAACACTTACAGAAGTGGAAGCAGTAGTATTAGAATAAGAAGCAGACTTTAACCGAATAATGGAGCCAACTTGCATATTATATGGATTCACATTTGGATTTAATCTCATTAGTTCCTGATAATTAAGCCCGTACCGTTTAGCAATAAACCAGAAAGTATCTCCCTTGGACACTTTATATGCTTCAAAAGGCGGCTGATTATACATGGTCATTGCGCTTACCGAACCGCTGAACAAAGATAATGTTAAAACACTTGCTGCAACTATTTTTACTAATTTTTTCATTTTGAAATCCTCCGTTGTTTTCTAGGTCATGTTGTTTTTCAAAATGCTAATTCAAAAATTGAGAGGTCTATTAAACTATCAATTTCTGACTGAAACAATTTCTTTTCATTAAAATGCTGCTGAAACTTAAATCTCCCTATTATGTATCGCCCCGCTATCTATACCATTTTTCCATTCCATCCACTGCTATGTCGAAAGCGGATTAACGGAATGCCCACTTCCCAAAAATGAAAACTTTTTTTATTCTAGCTTTTATCATTTTCTATTAAAAAAGTTTTCATTATTGTAAGAATTTTTCCATTTCCTTAAGTATAAAAAGCAAAATGCTGTTCTGTCAAAGCCAATTTAAGGAATACCATATCCATAACAAACTTATATTTTTAGTTTGACAATGCAGATTTAATAAACCAGCTTCCCTCACTAGGAAACTGGTTTGCTCATGTTCATATTCATTTATTTCAACTTTACAGAACATCCGCTTTCAATCGATTGGTAACATGCTTCGATGACACGCATATTTTTAATAGATTCTGAACCTGGGTAAATAAGGGATGTATCATTGATAACTGATTGGGAGAAGTGTTCGACTTCCAGTTTGTAGATATCACCTTCGATTTTTTCGATACGCTCTCCAAAATTAGTTGTAACTACTACGTGACCAATATGACCGTTTCTGTCTGGACGGAAGGCGTAAGGTACTTTAATCGTTCCTTTTGTACCGACCACTTCATATTCGTTTCGTCCTGTCATTTCGAAGCTGCAATCAAACAACCCCGTCACCCCGTTTTCCATTTTAACATGGATAAATGAAGAAAGATCTACACCTGTTTTCGGATCAAGTTCAGCGCCTGCGAACACTTCAATCGGTTCACTGCAGAGTACATGCCGAATTGCATGAATAGAGTAGCAGCCAACATCATACATGGCCCCGCCGCCCATTTCCTTTTTCAAACGAATATCATCTTGATTAGCAAGATTAAAAGAGTGGCTTGATTTGAATAACTTTACATCTCCAATCTCACCTGATCTTATGATTTCGCGAACTCGGTCATGTTGCGGATGAAGCTGATACATGAAAGCTTCCATAAACTTCACTCTGCATTCTTTTGTAACCTGTACGATTTCTTCTGCTTCTGCTGCATCTAGTGCTAATGGTTTTTCACAAAGAACATGCTTTCCCTTCCTGGCTGCCTTTATCACCCATTCTTTGTGCAAATGATTTGGCAGTGGAATATAGACCGCATCAACTTCCGGATCCTCTAATAAATCATCGTAGCTTTCATAAGCTTTTGGAATTCCGAGTTCCTCTGCTGCTCCGTACACCTTGCTTCCGCGGCTTGCAATAGCCGCTGCTTCTGCGTTTGCCGCCCGGAAAATAGCAGGAATTAATTGTGTTCTGCCAATATTAGCTGTGCTTAAAATACCCCAGCGCACTTTTTTCACAATGCTTCCTCCCATCCGAATTAATTTCTAAAAGACTGCAGTTTTTCATTTAATTCTTGGGTGGATCGATACACTAGCTGATAAACCATAAATAATTCACGATATTTTTCAACATTTTCTTTCACGGGCTCGATTGTTTTCGCTTCCTTCACAAAAACATCGGCACATTCTTTTAACGAAGCGAACCAGCCAGTTCCAACTGCCGCAAGCATCGCTGCCCCAATTGACGGCCCTTGTTCATTCGCTAGCTTTACAATCTTTGCATCGAAAATATCCGCCTGCATTTGCAGCCAGGCTTCATTTTTGGCACCACCGCCAATCGAAACAATTGTATCGATTTTCTTCCCGTTCTCTCTGAAAATATGAATGGATTCGTGAAGGGAGAATGTTATTCCTTCTAAAACCGCCCTAACGAAATCTTTTTTAGTATGAGATGCATCCATTCCGATAAAACTGCCTCGAATGACCGAATCGGCATGGGGCGTACGTTCACCAACTAAATACGGCGTGAACATTAATCCGTTCGAACCTGCTGGCACACGCTCAACGCCATCAAGTAAACTTACATAATCTTCATTAGCTGCAAAAACATCTTTAAACCAGCTTAAAGAATACCCTGCAGAAAGGGTCACTCCCATTGTATAGTAGGCATTCTCTTCACCGTGATTAAAATAATGAACCTTCCCTTGAAAATCCCGGTCGCCGCTCTCTTCATAAGAAAGAATCACACCAGAGGTTCCAATGCTGCATAACGTTTTTCCTTGCGATAAAATCCCTGAACCAATTGCCCCGCAGGCATTATCCGCTCCTCCTGCAAATACTTTTGTTGTCTCAGATAATCCGGTTCTTTTCGCAAAAGCAGAAGTAATCGTTCCTACAAATTCGTGGGACGCGACCAGCGGCGGACATAAACGAATGTCAATTCCGAACAACTGGCAAAGCTCATCGCTCCATGCTTTTTTACTCACATTTAATAATAAAGTTCCTGCTGCATCGGAGTACTCACTATGAATGGCACCTGTCATGGCGAAACGCAAATAATCTTTTGGCAGCAAGAAAACAGATGCCTTTTCAAAAATGTCTCTTTCATGCTCTTTTACCCAAAGAATCTTCGGTAATGTAAAACCTTCAAGCGCAGGATTTTTCGTTATCTCAAGTAGCCTCTTCTCACCTGCTGTCTCGTAAATGTCTTTACATTGTTTCGTTGTACGGGTATCGTTCCAAAGAATCGCATTCCTTAAAACCTTGTGATTTTCATCCAGTAATACTAATCCGTGCATTTGTCCCGAAAAACTAATGCCCTCAATCGCGGTAACATCCCCATCAAAATTCTTGACAAGTTCTGTTAGTGCTTCCGCCGTTTTCTCGACCCATTCAGACGGATCTTGTTCGCTATAACCTGATTGCTTATGAATCAGCGGGTAGGATTTTGAAACTTCTTGACATACAGAACCCTTTTGATCCACTAATAGCACCTTGACCGCACTCGTACCCAGGTCAATCCCGATCACATATTTCATATCCATTACTCCCTTTAAACTGCGTCTAATTTACTTCTTTGCTAAAATTTTATACTTACATAATTTGTAAATAAAAGGATATACCATAGGTACATCCTTCATTTAATCAAATTTATTCAGAAACAACGGTTAATAGATATTGGTTAATAATAGATTTAAGACGCTCAGTTCGTCCGGAACGATTCTTGATTTCACCAAGCTGCAGAGCATACTCTTCTAGCTGTTGAAGATTGGTCTTCCCTTCAACAATGTCTTTTCCAATTCCATGAGTGAAGCTGGAGTAGCGCTCTTCGACAAAGTCTTCAATTACTCGATCTTCAATTAGCTTTTGTGCTACTTTTAAGCCAACCGCAAAGCTGTCCATTCCAGCAATGTGAGCGTGGAAAAGATCTTCCGGTTCAAACGATCCTCTTCTTACTTTTGCATCGAAGTTGAGTCCGCCTTTACCTAATCCGCCATTTTGAAGAATTTCATACATGGCGAGCGTTGTAGAGTATAAATCTGTCGGGAATTCATCTGTATCCCAGCCTAATAGCGGGTCGCCTTGGTTTGCATCAACTGATCCCAACATACCGTTAATTCTTGCAGTGCGCAGCTCATGCTCAAACGTATGTCCTGCCAGTGTCGCATGGTTAGCTTCAATATTAAATTTAAAGTAATCTTTTAGGCCATAATTTTGTAAGAACGCCATTCCAGTGGCTACATCAAAATCATACTGATGCTTCGTTGGCTCTTTCGGCTTCGGTTCGATTAAGAATTGGCCATTAAACCCGATTTCTTTTGCATAATCAACGGCTAGATGGAAGAAGCGGCCTAAATTATCAAGCTCAAGCTTCATATCTGTATTGAGCAATGTTTCATACCCTTCACGTCCGCCCCAGAATACGTAGTTTTCAGCACCCAGTTCTTTCCCGATTTCCAAACCTTTTTTAACTTTCGCTGCTGCATATGCAAATACATCTGCATTGACAGAAGTTGCTGCTCCGTGAACAAAGCGAGGGTGAGAGAACATATTCGCTGTATTCCAAAGAAGCTTTGTTTTACTAGTTGCCATATATTCCTTAATCATCGCAACAATTTCATCTAAGTTTTTATACGTTTCACTCAAAGTATTTCCTTCTGGAGCGATATCGACATCATGGAAGCAGAAGAATGGCACATTTAATTTTTCAAACAACTCAAAAGCTGCCTCTACCCGTGCCTTTGCTAAGTCCATTCCAGAAAATTTATCCCACGGGCGAAGCATGGTGCCGATACCGAAAGGATCTGTTCCATCCATCGTAAATGTGTGCCAGTAAGCAACACTGAAGCGAAGAAGCTCTTCCATAGTCTTTCCGGCTACTACTTCTTCCGGATTGTAATATTTAAAGGCAAAGGGATTGGTCGATTTCGGACCTTCATATTTGATTTGATTTACATTTTGAAAATACTGTGTTTTGGTTGCCATTTTTTATCCTCCCTTAATCTTTGAATCTATTTATTTCTTGTTAGAAATATCAATCCATACAGCTATAATTAAAATTGAACCTTTTACAATGTACTGCCAGAATGTTTCGATGTTCATCATACTCATACCGTTATCGATACTTGCCATTATTAGAGCACCAATTAACGCACCGAAGATACGGCCTTTACCACCAATTAAGCTCGTACCGCCGATTACACATGCCGCAATCGCATCGAGCTCGTACATGTTACCAGCACTAACTGTCGCAGCATTCAGACGGCTTGTGAGTAACACTCCTGCAACTCCAGCAAGTCCACCCATCGTAATAAACACCCAAAGTGTATTACGTTTAATATTGATTCCAGATAGAGCTGCTGCTTCTTGGTTGCCGCCGATCGCATAGATATAACGGCCAAAAGCAGTTTTATTTGAAACAAAAATAAAGATAGCAGCAATTAAAATAACAATTAAAAACGGTACTGGTAATCCAAAATAACGATTTAACATATACGTAATGAGTAGAATGAAAAAGGAATATAATGTAACTTTTCCATAGTCAATCGTTGCATTTGAAACAAGTAATCCCATACTTTTCCGTTTCGAACGATTTCGATTCGTCCAAAAGATAAGAAGTACAATACTGACAATCGCTAACAAATATCCTATTCCATAAGGAAGATAGCTGTTTCCAATTTGTTTGAAACTTTCACTCATCGGAGCAACCGTTTGCCCTTTACTAAATCCGATTAAAATCCCTCGGAATATAAGCATTCCGCCAAGAGTGACTATAAAGGCAGGTACGGCACGATACGCGACCCACCATCCTTGCCATAAGCCAAATAGTGCACCGATCACAATGGCGGCAATGACTACTAAAAAAGTGTTCCAACCATACCAAACATGTAATATCGCGGCAATTCCGCCTGTTAATCCAACAAGCGATCCAATGGACAAGTCGATATGTCCAGCTACAATCACAAGCGTCATCCCAATCGCTAAAACCGCAATGACAGACATTTGCGTAAATAGGTTCGAGATATTACGGGAAGATAGAAACTCGCCGCCGGTAAAAACGCTAAAAATAACTGCGATTAAAACCAGTGCAATAATTAATGTGTATGATTGTATATCGAGTTTAAAGCTTAATCCCTTTTCTTCTTGTGCGTTTGTATTAACTGTTGACGGCAGATGATTCACCTGTTTTCCCTCCAGTCGCACACATCATAATTTTTTCTTGAGTCGCTTCTTCTCTTAAGAACTCCCCAGTAATGGACCCTTCTGACATAACGAGAATACGATCAGACATCCCCATTACTTCTGGAAGCTCCGAGGAGATCAGAACAATACCAACTCCTTGCTTTACTAAATCATTCATAATTTTATAGATTTCATATTTTGCACCCACATCAATCCCGCGTGTCGGTTCATCTAAAATTAAGATTTTTGGATTATTTAAGAGCCATTTGCTTAAAACTATTTTTTGCTGATTTCCTCCACTCAACTTTCCAACGGTTGCTTCTAAGCTTGGTGCTTTTAATTTCATTTTTGCAGCCATGCTTTCGGCACTCTTTATCTCTAAGGCATGATCAATTACCTTTAATTTCATCACTTTATTTAAGGCAGTTAATGTCGTATTTTTTGTAATGTCCATCCCTAAAACCAGACCATATCGTTTCCGGTCTTCCGATACGTATGCCAATCCTTCTTTAATAGCATCAGCAGGCTTTGTAATGTTGGTTTCTTTCCCATCTATGAAAACTTTGCCTATCTTTTTTCCTTTAAATCCTCCAAAGAGACTTATAAAGAGTTCCGATCTTCCGGCACCCATTAAGCCTGAAAATCCTAAGATTTCTCCTTTTTTTAAAGAAAAAGAAACGTTATGAATAATCTTCTTTCCATATGGGTCAAACGTTGAATAATCTTTTACTTCTAAAATATTTTCTTCACTGATTGGATGAGGTTCATAAGGGAATAGCTCTGTTAACTCCCGGCCCACCATTTTCGTAACAATTTTATCTTCAGACATCTCTTTAATAGAGTTTGTACTAATCGTTTTTCCGTCCCGTAAAATTGTTACTGAATCTGCTAATCTCATCACTTCACCAAGCTTATGGGAGATATAAATACATGTAACTCCTTTTGCCCGTAAGTCTTTTAACAAATTCATTAAAATTTCTACATCACTTTCCGTTAATGCCGCGGTCGGCTCATCTAATATTAAAATATCAGCTTTCTTCGTAAGAGCTTTTGCGATTTCAATGAGCTGCTGTTTTCCAACCGTTAGATCTTTCACTTTCGTTTGCGGATTAATATGCAGACCAATTTGATTGAGCCACTTTTGCGCTTCCGCATAAATTTTACTCCAGTTTATGACTTTTGCTCTCATCAAGTCGTGGCTTAAAAAGAGATTTTCAGCAACGGTCATTTCCCCTACTAATGCAAGTTCCTGATAAATAATCGCAACTCCAGCATCTTGGGATTCTTTAATGGATTTAAACTGAACTTCTTTTCCGTTAATGAAAATGCTTCCTTTATAAGTACCATATGGATATACTCCGCTTAATATCTTCATTAATGTTGATTTTCCTGCGCCATTTTCACCGCATAAAGCATGGATTTCCCCTCTGCGCACTGAAAATGTGACGTTATCTAACGCACGTACCCCTGGAAAATCTTTAATAATCCCTTGCATTTCAAGTGCGAACGTTTCTGTCATTAGATTCACCACCTAAATTCTGGAGGGTAATATTTATAGATGGCGGGGGGAAACTCCCCCCTTGAATGATAAGTGTATTATGGACGCGGAGGACGTTCGCTTTCCGGAACATTTTTGTAAACGTCATCATAAGAATGGAAACCATCTTTAATGACAGTATCCACAAGATTCTCTTTATCTACTTTAATCGGATCCAGCTTAATGAATGGTACATCGACTTTACCATTATGAATAGTAGAATCTGCTGTTACGGATTCTCCTTTAGCTAGTGCCACGGCAACCTCAGCACTCTTTTCAGCGATTGCTTTAATAGGTTTGTAGACAGTCATTGATTGTGTCCCTTCAGCAATACGTTGAACGGCTGCTAAGTCAGCATCTTGACCCGAGATCACTACTTTACCTGCTAAGCCTTGTGCCTGAAGAGCTTGGATTGCTCCTCCAGCCGTACTATCATTAGATGCTACAACCGCATCAATTTGGTTATTGGTTGCTGTTAAAGCGTTTTCCATAATTTTTAAAGCTTCTGTTGCGTCCCAGCCTTTAACCCATTGGTCACCTACAATTTCAATATCACCGCTGTCAACTTTCGGCTGGATGATGTTCATTTGCCCTTCTCTGAACATTTTTGCGTTGTTATCTGTTGGAGAACCACCCATTAAGAAGTATTTTCCTGCAGGAACTTTCTCTAGCAAGTATTCTGCTTGCATTTCCCCTACGCGAACGTTATCAAATGATACGTAAGCGTCTACATCTGATCCGTTAATTAAACGGTCATAAGCCAGTACCGGTATTCCTTCTGCTTTCGCTTGGTCAACAACTGTTGTTAAAGCATCAGAGTTAATGGCAATAATGACAAGCGCATCAATTCCTTGAGAAATCATATTTTCGATTTGAGATAACTGCTCCGCTTCGTCTCCGTTAGCCGATTGAACAAGTACGCTTGCTCCTAATTCTTCTGCTTTCGCTACGAAAAAGTCACGGTCATGCTGCCAACGCTCTAACGATAAGTCAGATACGGACAGACCGATTTTAATACCGTCTTCGTCGTTAGCGTTATTGTCACTTGTCCCTGGATTCTTACCAGCATCTTGACCGCATGCTGCTACTGTAAATAATAGAAGTACCATTAATAACATCGATAGTAAGCTCATACATTTCTGCATATAAAATTATTTCCCCCTTATTGGTTCATCCTTTACATTTAAATTCTACCACCGCATACTTAGTTTGTCTATCAAATAAACAAAGTTTAGTGTATAATTTTTTAAACAATATTTTTTACTAAAACAACTGGATGTGAGCACATGAAAATAATAACTAAAGAAATTCAACTATCTAAGGATGTAGTTTGGAAAGCGTTTACGCTAACCAATCACAATGATATAGAAATTAGTTTTCTAAACTACGGAGGTACCATAACCGATATTCGAACTCCGGATCGAAATGGAAATATTGAGAATATTGTACTTCGTTATAAAAATTATCAAGACTATCTTGCAAATCCTGCCTATCTTGGTGCCATCATTGGCAGGGTTGCCGGAAGAATTCCCTATTCAACTTTTACGATTGATAACAAGACATACACAGTTTCTTCGAATGAAGGGCCTCACCATTTACACGGAGGAAAAACTCAATTTCATAAAGTATTATGGGACACTCGGGTATTTGAATCAGATTCATCTATTGGGGTCGAGCTGACTCACACAAGTCCTGACGGAGAAGACGGATATCCTGGAGCTGTAAATGTTTCCGTAACTTATGAATTAACCGATACTAATGAATTTATAATTAGTTATCATGGTATTACAGATAAACCGACTCCGCTTGCTTTGACCAATCATACCTATTTTAATTTAAGCGGAAACTTAAAAAGGACGATTGAACAACATGAAGTCAAAATAGATAGTGATCAATTTTTATTATTAGAAGAAAAAATGGTTCCGACTCGGAACTTTGCAAACGTTGAAAATACGCCTTTTGATTTTAGAAGCTGGCGAAAAATTGAAGATGGAATCAATTCGAATCATGAACAAAATAAGATCGCTGGAAATGGTTATGATCATTACTTCTTATTTAACCATAACAGGAATAATGCGGTAGAAATTAAAGAACAACAAAGCGGGCGAAGGCTTACGGTTCTCACCGATGAACCAGGTATGGTCCTATATACTGGTAATAATCTAGATCAAGAAGCTGATTTAAAAGAAAGTAAATCCCAAAAATATTTAGGGCTCTGTCTGGAAACACAAAACCATCCGATTTCTTTCTATAATCAACAGCTTCCGTCCATTATACTAGCACCCTATGAAACTTACCAATCAAAAACCGTCTTTGCCTTCTCTGTGGAAGAGTAGAGGAGAGAACGATTTGGTTGATCCTTTCTTTTATCTTTTTACTATTATCTTTATACTATAATGACAGGAAACGATATTTTCTGATGTTCATTTCGTCTTTCCATAATTTATAACGGAATCAGGAGGATCCTTATGAACCCGACTAGTGGAGTTTTATACCGTATGATGGAATGGGTAACAAGGTTTGCTTTCCTCAATTTACTATGGATCGTTTTTACTTTAACGGGCGGTCTGATACTTGGATTTTTCCCGGCGACCGTTTCCATGTTTGCTATTATCCGTAAATGGTTAATGGGAGAATCAGATATACCTGTTTTTCAAACCTTTTTAACCTATTATAAAAAAGAATTTTTTAAAAGTAACTTACTTGGTCTTTTTGTTGGCGGTATCATCTTATTGATTGGGGTCGATATTTTTTACATGTACGCCAATGGGATTGACATTTTAAGGATCACTTACTATCCATTATTTATTTTTATATTATTGTTGATATTGTTTCTTTTTTACATTTTCCCTGCATTTGTGCATTTTGATTTAAAGATACTGCCTTTATTTAAAAACGCTTTTCTCATTATGCTGATTCATCCCTTGCATAATCTCTTTATACTCATTAGCCTTGTATCCGTCTTTTTCATTATGAGGGAAATACCCGCTTTATTCTTTATTTTTGGCGGAAGCACTTATGCGTTTATCACCATGTGGCTTTCACTGCATGCCTTTCATAAAATCGAGAATAAAAAGAAAACCGCTTAGAATCATTCATCTTTTAACAAGGGAACTGCTTTTCTCTTATACGTTGAAATCTTTATAACACAACAAAACAAAAACCACCTTCAAAGGTGGTTTGTTTTATTATTATTTTTCTTCCGGTTTATATACGAAATAATCGAAATCAGCATATTGGTTCTGGCCAGATGTATCTTGGCATTGCATTCCTACAAATGCACCTGTAAAAAACCCGCCGCCCTGAATATAATCATCAGATAGCTTATAGGAATCAAATTGGATCGGTATCACAGTCCAAGTGAGCCCATCATAGGAATAAGAGTACTGATAAGTATTCGTTTTGACCTCTACCCGCAGAAAAACATATTTGATATGCTCAGGAATCGCAACTTCTTTTCCTAATAGCGGTTGCCCAAAAGTGAAATTATCACATGTCATAATTTCTAGAATCCTGCCTTTTTCCTCATTCCACGAAATTTGCAGAGAAGTCCAATTCTGAGTATTATAATAATTCACGAGACCTGCAGATTGCTGAAAAGTGTTGGGATTAAAAGCTACTTTCGTTTCTGCGGTAAAATTAAAATGCTGCCAGCGTCTTGCCACAAAGCTTTGTGTAAACTTTGAGGTAAGAGATTCTTTTCCATATAGCCGCAAATGACCCGGATTGTCTGTTAATGAAAGTATATCGTTTCCTAATGGAATTCGCAGTGTCTGGAAATGCAAATTTAAAGTATCACTATTAAAATCATCTTTTTCTGGATAGTCTCTTTCCCATTTTACTTCTTCCATATTCGGTCCTTGAATTTCAAGCGAAGGCTGATTGCCGCCCACTACATATGGCCAATCGTTTTTCCATTCTAACCGCTGAATTGCTGTTTCTCTTCCTAAGGGACAAAATCCTCTTGGATCAAGCAGCGGCTGGCCCTCTCTTGGCAATGGCCTTCCCGTTAAGTGTACTAAGAACCATTCATTGGTATGTGTTTGAACAATAGAAGCATGACCCGCTTTTTGCAACGGGTTTCTTGGATAAGGCATTGACGTGATTAATGGATTTTCAGGATGAACCTCGTATGGTCCTCTTAGATCTTTTGAACGGGCAATCGTAGCCTGGTGATCATATTTAGTACCGCCTTCTGCGGTTAAAAGGTAATAATAGCCATTGATTTTATATAAATGTGGCGCTTCGGTCAGCTTTATATCTGTTCCCTTAAAAATAACTTCAGGTTTGCCCACCAGCTTCTTTTCCTGAACACTATATTCCTGCAGGACAATTCCATAGAAATTGTGATTGCCTACACGATGATCCCACATCATATTGACTAAGTATTTCTTTCCGTCATCATCGTGAAACAAGGATGGGTCAAAGCCTGAACTGTTTAAATAGATGGGTTCCGACCAATCGCCATCAATTGTATCACACGTAACAAGATAATTATGGCAATCCTTCCATCTTCCTTCTGTTACTTTGACGTCTGTATAAATGAGCCAAAATTTCCCGTCATTATAAGAAAGAGCCGGTGCCCAGATTCCCCCTGAATCAGGGTTCCCCAACATATTCAATTGACTTAATCGATTAAGCGGTCTTGAGACGAGACGCCAATTTTTTAAATCCTGTGAATGGTAAATTCCTACACCTGGAAACCACTCAAATGTGGAGACAGCAATATAATAATCTTCTCCCGCACGGCAAATACTTGGATCTGGATTGAAACCAGTTAATATTGGATTGCGAATAGTTGCCATATTCATCCACCTCAGCTACATTTTTTATCGATTTATTTAAAAGCTTTACTTACAAAGCAAGAGCACTCATCGATTATCCTTTTACAGCGCTGGCTGAAATACCTTCTACGATTTTGTTGCTAAAGAATAGGAATGCAATTAATATCGGAAAAATACTAATCACTAATGTTGCACCTATTGCTCCCCAGTCAGTCAAATATTGTCCAATAAAGTTTTGTATTCCTACAGTTAACGTCTTGTACTGATCAGAACTGATAAATGTATTCACAAATACAAATTCATTCCAATTATATATCATGTTGATAATAACCGTAGTTGACATGACAGGCATGGTCATAGGCATAACGATACGGAAAAATATGCGATGGACTGAACAGCCGTCAATAATAGCTGCTTCCTCTATTTCTCGCGGCAACGTGTAATAAAAACCTAAAAGTATCATGATAGTTATAGGCAAATTATAGGCTATATACGTAAGAATAATTGAAATAGGGTTATCAATTAACTCCACACTTAAAAACATTTTAAACAATGGGATCAAGGCAGAGTGAACCGGAATCATTAAGCCAATCATAAATAAACCTAAAAATAACGAACTTAATTTCCAGCGCATTCTTGTAATTGCAAAAGTAGCCATACTTGCCAGTAATACCGTAAAAAAGATTGCCACTAACGTATACCATACGCTATTAAAGAAATAGATTCCGACATCGCTTTGCAAAACTTTAACGTAGTTCTCCCATTTTAATTCTTCTGGAAATGATAATGGCGCAGAAGCAAATATTTCTGTAGTATCCTTTAATGAAAATAATACGAGCCAAACGAGCGGAAAAATTTGAAACACCGCAACAAGTCCGAGAATACAATAGAGAATTGTGTAGCCGATTCGTTTCATGAAAGCTCCCCCCTTCTAATATTGTGTGTCATTATCTGATGCAGTCAGCCTGCGGATGAATACGGTAACAATTAAAGTAATGATTAACAATAAAAAGCCAATGGCGCTTCCGTAACCGAAATCATAGCTATTAAATGCCATTTTATACATATAGGAAGCTATAACTTCACTTGCTCCGCTAGGTCCTCCGCCGGTCATTACCCAGATGAGGTCAAAATACTTTAATGACCCTACAATCGCCAGGACCACTGTCACTTTTATAACACCCTTAATGAGAGGAATTTTTATTTTATAAGCAATTTGAAAAGCAGAAGCTCCGTCTATTTTGGCCGCTTCTATAAGAGAGTCCGGAATGTTCTTCAAAGCAGCATAGTAAATCAAAATATAGAAACCAGCATATTGCCATAAAATCGGGATAAATATTGCATACAATACAATCTCAGGATTCCCTAACCAGACTGGGGGATTCTCAATGCCTATCCCTTTAAGCAAACTATTAAGAATACCATTTGCAGGGTTATAAATCTTAATCCAAAGCTGAGCAATGGCAACTGAAGACAGTAACATGGGAATCAAATAGATTTTCCTTAGCAGGCCAGCCCCTTTTATCTTAGATGCCAATACTAAAGAAATGACCAGGTAAACAGCTAAGCTAACAGTTGAAAAAATGGCCAGTAAAAAAGAATGGCTTGTACTTTCCCAAAACTTTTCATCTTTTAAAACATTGATGTAATTTTCTAACCCGATAAACTTCATCTCGCCTATTCCATCCCACTCCATGAGGCCATAATAGCCGGTCAGTGCAAGTGGAATGTAAATCAAGAAAGCGATCAGAATTAGTGCAGGAAGAGTATATAACGCAATAATTAACTTGTTGGACATCACTTTATTCATATCCCTTACCACCCCTAGTCAATCTGCTTCAACAGTTTTCCTTTTTTATTGCATGAGTAAAAAAATAGTTTAATAGAAACTTTCAATCATTCCGACATTTGTAACCGTTTTCTTTTGCGAGTAAAAAACATCTGCAAGAATTATTTATAACCAAGCAAAGATAGAATAGCAAACTTTTTTTCGTTTGTCTAGTCGATAAACAAAGTTGATTCGCTTTTTAGAAAAAAAGCTGCCGAAATGTTTTTTCGACAGCTTTGCCAAATAGTCTAATTAAATTAATTGATATTACCTTTATTATTCACCCTTAGCTAATGCATCTTCTTGCACCGACGCAAAATCTTCAGGTGACATTTCTCCTCCAAATAATGTTTGGATTGCATCTAGATGCACTTGTGCAACATTTGGATCCATTTGCACGTCTGCAAACAATGTTATATTGCTAGCCTCATTTAATTTATTTAAAACATCAATATACATAGCTGGCAGATCAACAGAACTAGTATCTACCTTTGTTGCCGGGATTACTCCTGCATCAGTTACGGCCTGTTGGCCCCATTGTTCAACAAAATATTTTACGAATTTCTTTGCTTCTTCTTTAACCTTTGAATTTTCAGAAACAAATAGACCTACTCCAGGTCCTCCAACCCAACTATTCAAATCACCGTTTCCTTCAACAGTTGGAAAGTTAAAGAATCCGACAGAGTCTCTAAATTCTTGCGGGACATCCGTATTGGTTGTGTAGTTTGGCAAATCCCATGATCCAATTAGATACATAGCTGCCTGACCATTCATAAATAAGCTTTTTGCTTCTTGGTCTGAAAGAGCATTATAGCCCTCTGCAAAGGCACCCATATCAACTAGGTTTTGAATTTCTTCCGCTGCCTTAATTAATGCAGGATCTTCGAAAGACCCAGTTCGGTTAATGGCGTTAGTTAAAGTTTCAGCACCGCCAATTCGATCTGCTAAATACATATACCATAATGATCCTGTCCAACGGTCTTTATTGCCAAGAGCTATAGGTGCAACATTGTTGTCTTTCAATGTTTGAATTACATTTTTAAAATCTTCGTATGTTTCAGGTACTTCCAGCCCATACTCATCGAAAATCGCTTTATTATAGAAAATAGGTGCGATATTTAATTCTAGCGGAAGTCCATATGTGTTGCCATCGATCGCATAAGCCTCAGTTGTACCGGAAACAAATTGATCTTGTAATCCATCTTCCAAAAGATCATTTAAAGGAGCAAATAAATTTCCTTCAACATAAGGTGTCAAGAAACCTGCTGCCCAAGTCATTCCAACGTCAGGAAGTTTCTTAGATGAGGATAGGACCTTTAACTTTTCTTTATATTGCTCATTCCCAAGAATTTCTAATTCAACATTAATACCTTCATTTTCACTCTCAAATTGTTCGACGATTTTGTTAACTATTTCATAGTGATCCTTTGAACTTCCCTCTGGCCAAAGATGCATAAATGTAATAGTTTTATCCCCATTGCTATTTTTAGCCTCTTCATTGCCTCCACCTGAACATCCTGATAGAATCAGCATAAAGACGGCTAATACTGAAAACCAAAATCCATGTGCTTTCTTTCTTAACATACATATCCCCCTTAGAATATTGTAACCGCTTTCCGAACTACATCTTTAGAATAGCAAACTAAACCTTGTTTGTCTACTGGACAAACAAAGATTATAATAGAAATATAAAAATAAAATGGGAAAGTGGGTATCCGTATTTTTTTAAATAAAAATTTTCCGCTCAGAAATTTGGTTAGTCCCTGCTCTTTATGAAAATTTATGTATTTAACCTAGATTCAGCACTCCGGAAATGGTGATATAATAATGAAATAATAAGTTCGTAAAACCGTATTTTAAAAAATAAATGATACTTGTTTTAAAAGTGTGCTGATCTTTCCCATTCCTCATTAAAAGGTTTTAAAAGAAATATTAAAAGGAGACTACAATGAATATTGATGTATATCAGACTTGGAATCAATTTGTTGTTAAAAAAGGGAATAAATCATTAGTACTTGAAACCATCATTAATAGCTCACCTATTTCAAGGGCAGATATCGCACAACGAACAGGATTAAATAAAGGAACCGTATCCTCTTTGGTTAGTGAGCTTTTAGATGAAAAGTTAATTACAGAATCTGGCCCTGGTGAATCTAGCGGCGGCAGACGGCCGGTAATGCTTCTATTTAATCAGGATGCAGGGTATTCTATAGGAATTGACCTAGGTGTCAATTATTTGCTTGGGATACTGACAGATCTGCAAGGAAACATCTATTGTGAAAGAAAGATATACTACAATCAATTATCATTTGAAGAAATCGAGAGCAAGTTATATGAAACCATCGATCACCTCATTGCTTCTGCTCCCTCCAGTCCATATGGAATTATTGGGATCGGAGTCGGTGTTCCGGGTACTGTCAGCAATACAGGCGAAATCTTATTAGCACCAAACCTGGGATGGAAAAATGTAGAGTTCAAAAAAATATTAGAAAGCAAATATAATATCCCGATCATCATTGAAAATGAAGCGAATGCCGGTGCATATGGTGAAAAGAAATTTGGAGCAGGAAAAAACTCTGAAGATATTGTCTATGTAAGTGCAGGGATTGGAATTGGTGTTGGACTTATTCTTAACGGTAAACTTTATAAAGGAAGTAATGGTTTTTCTGGTGAAATGGGACATATGACAATCCAAGCCAACGGATTGAAATGCCGATGCGGCAACGAAGGATGCTGGGAGTTATATGCTTCGGAACAAGCATTACTGAATGCTGCTAAACAACAAAACATTAAAACTAGTTTAAAGGAATCCCTTACCCTTGAAGACATTTTATCCTTAGCTGAAAATGGTGATCAGTTAGCCATTCGTTTATTTGAAAATATCGGCAACTATTTAGGTATTGGTGTAACTAACATCATAAACATTTTTAATCCAGAACAAATTATTATCGGCAATCGGCTTGCTTCTGCCAAAAAGTGGCTGATTAAACCTTTAAAACAAAAAATGGAGACTCATACATTGTGGTACCAGCAGCATGATTTGAACATTAATTTCTCAGAACTATCTACCCTTTCCACTGCATTAGGAGTTTCTGCTTTAACGGTAGAAAATTTTTTAGTGTTAGTGTAAAATCGAGTCTGCTCAATGTAAGGAAGCGTGACACACCTGCTATGGGTGGTCACGCTTTTTCATTTTCTGCCTCTGTTCGGTTCGAAGTTCCTAAGCTCAAAAAAATACCAATAAACACAAAAATCCAGCTTCCAAACGGAAACTGGTTAGTCTTCATGTATGCAGCCGCTTTTGCCGTATCCGAATAAGAAAGTTTTTAACCACCACTCCTCAAAGTGGGTGTTCGCAGAAACCTTCCTGCCTGTTTTCCTTGTCGTGTAGACGGAAATTTGTCATTCCAGTTTCGATTTAAAACTCCCTTTAACAGCTCATAAGGTAAAAACTTTATTATGACCACGAGCAAAGCAGCTTGTATTGATATTTTACCTCGATTCATGAAAAATTACAATGTTATTCACTGCCATTCTGATTTTTTCAGAAGATTAGGCTTGAAGCTGTGATTGAACATCATTTATTAGAGTTTGGATTTGTGTAACTTCATTAGAAGCTGTCTTTAATGCTTCGGCACAAAGAGTGGGGTTTGCTGCCGATTGTTCAATAGCTGAAGTAATCATGTCTTTTACAATGGCTGAAGCAGCCTCTGCTTGTTTTAATTTATTCGTATCGATTTGAGCCATATGAATTCCTCCTAGTTGCTTTTTTTCACAAATTATATATTGCTCCCAAATCTTTGTTTTATCCATTCATTAAAATTAATACCTTCTCCAAATTGTTCCTATTGTATATTTCCTCTCCACTATACAAAAAATAGGAAAGCTAGAAGGAGGAGTAAAGAATGCCAATTGATGAAAAAGATCTTGTCAGACAGCCTTTAATGTCAACAGCTACTAATGCACATGGATATGAAAAGGAACCGGCTCAATCCAAACCAGCCAATGTACCCAAAATCGGAGACACAATCATAGGAGATGAAAAAAATGAAAACAAAGGATAATTTTTTAGAGGGCAATAAGGTCACTCAAGATAATCAAATTTATGGAACGCCAAATAGTAAGGCGAAAAATGGAACCGGTGACTCACCCAATGATAATGTTCGGAAGAAAAAATAGGAATGGAACATACAGCCAAATCATTCTTGGCTGTATGTTTTTATTAATATGTACTTTTAAATGAATTATTAAGCCTACTTATTCTTTCTAATATAATGCAAATGCCATCTTAAGAAATAGCTGGTCGCTGGATAAAAGGGGATTGAATACAGGAGTTTCCAATTTTTATGGCTTATATAACCCATTTGTAAACATACCCATTCATAAATCAAGGCAAAAATTGTCCATGCTAACACATACCAAAAAAAACTCCCCCGCTTTTGAGGCATAAAATTGAGGAAAATAATACTAGCTGAAGGTGTTAAGGTAACCTGAACTATTGTCTCTGGAACCCTAGGTTCTTTATCTATTCCAAAATCGTATGCATCAAAAGAAACCCCGATTATTAAATCTACAAATAGTGTAACAGCTGCAATTGTAAACCAGGTTATATACATTTCTTTTCTCGTGATTCTTTTGGGCATAAAATAAATAATGACCAAAAAGACCAACACTGTTCCAAATGTTAAATACCACATGAGCCCACATCCGATATCGTGTCAATAATATGGATAAGGATATTATTTCTAATAATTTGTGCTTTATGTATTCTATCTTGACAGCAGTAAATTAAAAAAGTCAATTTCATTTGGAAACTTATGGAAATTGACTTTTTAAAGCTTAGAATTAAAGGCTTTTCCTCTTGCGATTTTTTCACTCAGCAAATATAACACTATGTATATGGGGAAAGAATAAAGACTGTTCCAACCTAAAGGTTGATATAGTTTGGACATAATTGCCAATGGCTCACCTATAAATGCAGCAATGATTGCAAAAATAAATCCTTTTTTTAAAGGTAGCCAATTCGGTTTTATTTCTAGAAAAAACATTACGGTTATAGGCAAAAGAGTAAGATCCCAAGGTAAATATCCGGGAAAAAAAGGAAGTACGTCATAAGGGTACACCCATAACCCTAATTGAACACCCACTGAGTCTAATATTAAAGCGATAACTCCCATAAATAAGCCTGCACGAAAAAGGTCTCCGGTATCATTTTTATTATGAAACTTCCACCAGACAAGCCAAGGAATAATGCCCAAAAGTAATCCAGCCCACCACAGTGGTGTAAGAAAAACCATTTTATACCAGGTCTCCATCAAAACACGATGAGCATGGCGATAATTCGTAAAAGCTTCAATCATTTCATTAATGACTGCATGACTTTCCACTTTGATCACGCACCGATTTACAAATTTTAAATTTATAATTTGTTTTTGCTCACTTATCTATGCATGTTTATAGTTAACCGAGAATAATTTGGCTGATGTCAATCAAGCAAATTAAAGGGAATATGTTTTTAATAACCGGGAAATCTAGAAAAAAATAATGAAAATGTGGGAATTATATGCAAATTATTTATCCTATCGTTTTTTTTCTAATTTCGTTGAAATGGGGAAAATGGAACAATCTGAAACAATATTACCCGACTATGCTGTTTATGGTAATCGGGAACCTCTTATATGGTTTTTTATTTAAAGACTATCCCATGTGGAGATTTGAGCATACATTTGAACAAGAACTTCTGCCTACCAGAATGAGTATTGAATTTTTAAAGAGTTTCACTTCATTTCCGATTTTGACCTTTCTTTTTCTGTCTCATTACCCTGAAGATCAAAATAGAATTAAAAAAGTTCTATACATTGTAATGTGGGCATTTTTATTCGTTTTGATCGAGAAAATCTCTAAATGGCTCGGAATGATTAGTTACCATCATGGGTGGAATATATGGTGGTCCCTTTTGTTTGATATTGTGATGTTTTCTATTCTAGCCATTCATTATAAACGTCCTATTATTGCTTGGATCCTCTCGGGAATCATGTTTTTATTTTTATGGCATGTTTTTGATATTCATTTTGAATTACTAGAGTAACTAATATAAAAAGGCTGCTGAGAATTTTCAACAGCCCTGTCGATTACTTTTATCGTGAAGTATAACCTGCATCCACATGAATCGTTGTACCCGTGACATAGGAAGATGCATCAGAAGCTAGCCATAGACTTGCCTGAGCAATTTCTCTTGGTTGACCAAAGCGGTTTAATAAGCTTAATTGCGGAGCATATTCTTCTTCTGTGAAGCCGAACTGCTCTAATGCTCCGCGAAGCATTGGAGTATCAATAGCTCCAGGAGCCACTGAGTTTACACGAATGTTTAACGGACCATTTTCCATGGCTGCTACTTTTGTCATCCCAACTACACCATGTTTGGCTGCCACATAAGCGATGTTTTGTGGCTGCGGTCGGAAGCCGCTAACTGATGAAATGTTAATAATAGATCCACCATGACCTTGTTTTTTCATTTGCTGTAATTCGTATTTCATACAAAGTGCTGTTCCTGTTAAATCCACTGCTATTAGTCGGTTCCAATACTCCTCATCAAAATCTGACGCTAGTTTATCATCAGGAGTTAAAGCCGCGTTATTTACAGCAACATCCAATTTTCCGAATGTATCGACTGCAAATTTTATCATTGCTTGGACTTGATCTGATTTTGAAATATCCACTTTAACGAAAGCTGCTTCTCCACCTGCTGCAATAATTTCCTCCGTGACAGCTCTTCCCTTTTCTTCATTGAAATCAGCAATCACAACCTTTGCTTTTGCTTCTGCAAAAAGCTTCGCTGTGGCCTCTCCCATACCCATAGCTGCACCTGTAACAATGGCTACTTTACCTTCTAATACTGGGAATGTCATAGTAATACCCCCTATTAAGTGATTAATTCGTTTACATCCCTACTATATAGAAAGAAAATCTCTCTCAATGAGCAGCCTATATAGAAATGTTCATTACTATACAATCGCATCGATTTTGTACAATAAAGTTGCAGAAGTATTCCGCTTCCAACATACTAGATATGAGGTGAACAAACATGCAAGACTTCATCGATAAACGAATTCAGCGTTCAAAAACGGCCTTAAAACAAACTTTTATAGATTTGTTATATAAAAAGCCATTTGCTCAGATTACCATCTCTGAAATTGTCCGTGCAGCCAATTACAACCGGGGCACCTTTTATCACAATTTCCACACAAAAGAAGAGCTATTGGATGAAATTATTCATGATGTTCTCGAGGAAATGATAGAGGAAATTCGAAAACCTTATAAAAACTATAAACAAATAAATATAAAAGAACTTAATACGGAAGATATTACATTGTTTTCGTATTTTAAAGAAAATGGGAAGCTTTTTAAATTATTATTAAGTAACCATATTCGTGTTGACTTTCGATTTCAAATGGCAAATGCGATTGAAGACTTATTCATAACCGAATATGAATACCAGCTTCCTGAAGGAACCCAGCTTGATCCAAGGTGGTTTTATATTTACCGGGCTCATGGAATTGCTGGTGTCATTATCCGCTGGATTGAAGAAGATTTCCGGACCCCTCCTGAATATATGGCCAAGCAAATTGTAGAGCTTATGGTGACGTCGACAGATGTTTTTCATATGAAGGAATAAAAAAGAGTAAGTCATCTTTTCAATAGATGGCTTACTCTTTTCATTATTTTTTTACCATTTGTAATTTCGAAAGCAATGGCCGGTTGTGATTCCAGATTACATCAACAGGAAGCTCAAAGAACTCGGAAAGCTGTTGGCTAGAAATGATCTCACGAGTGTTCCCTGCTGCAAAAACACGTCCCTCTTTTAGCAATAAGGCTTTATTGAATACAGGTAAAATCTCTTCGACATGATGGGTTACAAAGATGATAGTAGGAGCATCGTGTTTCTTCGCTAGTTCCTCAACCGATTCCAGCAATTGTTCACGGGCGATAAAATCCAACCCGCTTGTGGGCTCATCCAGAATCAGCATTGAAGGATCAGCCATTAATGCACGAGCAATAAGAACGCGCTGTCTTTCGCCTTGGGAAAGAGTTTCATATTCCCTATTGGCATAGCTGATACATCCGAGTTCTTGTAGTAACTTGACCGCCTTTTTTCTCATTTCATCGGTCGGATCTTCGTAAAGACTGATGGAAGCAAATGCACCGCTTAACACCACTTCAAAAGCGTTGTCGCCGGGGTGAAATTTTTGCTGAAGCGCGGAGGAAACATACCCAATCTTTTTTCGAAGCCGTTCTGCCAGATACGTTTTCCCAAACTCAAATCCTAGAACGTTCATGTTTCCCTTGGTTGGAAAGGTATACGCATTAAGCAAATTTAAAATCGACGTTTTCCCTGAACCATTTAATCCTAATAATACCCAGTGTTCTCCATTTTCCACGCGCCAATTGATATCCTGCAAGATCCACTGATTTCCCCGTCGCAATGAAACATTTTCTAAGTGTAAGATCATATTGATTTCTCCCTCGTATCCGATTTGTTCCGATTCGCTATATTTCAAAGTTTGATTGTCATTATTAGGCTTGTCAATATGATTATTTCCTTAACTTTTGAAACGGAGGGACGGTTCTTGCGTTTCAGAGGCAGTAAGAATGAAACAGAAGAACCGTCCCTCTGTTTCCCTCTGTTTCACCATTTTATGTTAGTATGGTTTTAAGTTGTTTTAAATTTTATAGAGACAGAAATGCTAAGAACACCTTAGCATTTCACGGAGTGATGAAATGAAGAAAATTATAATAGGAACTTTGATTACCATTTTATTAGCATTAACAGTTTATATATTATGGTACACCTTCCCTACCCAGCATATTAAAACCTTCGAAGGTGTTTCTTTTCAATTAGAAAGTGAAGCTGAGGCAGAAAAAGTAAATATACATATTAACGGAGTCGTACAACGAAGTCTGAATGGTCAAAGGACATTTGAAGGTACGATTGATATCGAAGGCGAAGTGCTGCCGGTTCCGGAAGATCAGAGAAAAGTGGTGGTTCGTTTTCTTGAAAACGGACTAGGTTCAATCATTTATGTCGGTTATAAAGAAGATGGAAAACCATATACCTATTCTTATGGAACTATGTTTATCAATAAAAATTTAAGCAAGCTTACCATATTAAAAGGAGACTGGACGGCAGCAAACGGTTTAATCATTTCTGCTCCAGCAGGTGATCGGACGGAAGCGGTTCAAATTTCAAATGAGTTAATGAGGGAATTTTTAGATGGGAAATCGCTTAGGTAAACATGCTGTTTAGCGGTATTTATTTTGGTAAAGGGGGAAAATGATGGAAGCATGCTGTAACGGGTTAAATGAAATTAAAATAGAAAATCATGATTATTGTCCATCCTGTAAAAATAAAGCCAAACGTGTAAAACTCATTACTTTGAAATCATTGCTTAAACCAGCTTCATTAGTTACTTTAAATTCTAAAGAGACTCACTATTTTTGTTCAACCTCAGATTGCGATGTAGTCTATTATGATTCGAATCATAAAAAATACCTTGTTTCTGACTTAAAGGTTCCAGTTCACCAAAAAGATGACAAAGCCCCTATTTGTTACTGTTTTGATTGGACAAAAGAAAAAATAGTGGATTATCTGGTGAAAGGTTTGACTCCAGTTGAACCAATTCGTGAAAACATTAAAGAAAATCGCTGCGGCTGTGAAGTCAATAATCCGCAAGGCAGCTGTTGTTTGGGGAATATGACAGCATTTATTCAACAATTATCCTGGTTTAGTAGATGGGGGAGAAAATATGATAGATTATAATGGCCGTAAATTTGTCTCGATGGAAAATACGGATAATGGTGAGGTTTCTTCCAATACTTTTTTCGAGTATAGACAGAATGGAAATATTGTTTCAGCCACCTATAGCGGTGTTGAAATTATTCAAGGAACCCTCATTGGCATTGTAAGAGAGGATGGTTCCCTGGAATTCAGATATAACCACGTAAATAGCAAAAATGAAATAAGAGGCGGAAAATGTGTTTCGATTCCTGAAATCTTAGCCGATGGCCGAATCAGGCTACATGAGAAATGGCAGTGGCTTGATGCGGAACAAACAGAGGGCAGTTCGATTATTGAGGAAGTTGTTATTGATTAAAGAAATGAGATGCGGTCGAGTTCGATTATAGGCAGCATCTCTTTCTGCTTCTCAGAGTGAGACTCTTCCTACTGTGAGTAAATCGCTTGCTTCCGGTAGTAACATCATCCCTACCGGTAGTAAATCCTCCGCTTCCGGTAGTAAAACCCTTCCTACCGGTAGTAAATCCCCCGCTTCCGGTAGTAACCCTCCCTTCCGGTAGTAAACCCTACGCTACCGGTAGTAAAACTCCACTACCGAAACTAAATCCCCCGCTTCCGAGATTACATGAAATAAGGACAGTTCTTCTGTTTCATCCTGAAACAGAAGAACCGTCCCCTTGTTTCACTGCAATTCCAACTCAGGCTCTAGTTCAGCTTCAAAAATCCGCGGCCAAGGGAGTTTTACATGAACTCCTTCTAATTCGGAAATGGTCATATAAAAACCCTGGGTTCCTCTAGATCCGATGTAAACTTCTTTTCCGTCAAAGTATTGGTACCACTTTTCGGTTTCGGCCGTTAATTTTTCTTTTACAAAACTATTCACAAGCTCATAATTGGCCCCTAAATCCCATTCACTGGCTCCAATTTGTTGGATATAGGCTCTGGCTGCTGGGTGAACGACGTTTTTATAGCCTTGATCTTTGGCAAATCGGTGCAACAGAAACTCATAGTGGGATTCTGCTGTTTGTTCATATAAAGGAACACCGAATTGATTTTCTTGTTCTGTAAAGGCAAAACGGGCTGCTGCATGACCTACGGTGATTCCAAGTGCGTTCCCGGCTGTGTTCCAGCCGCTATAGGCAAGGATTTTCGTCAGGTCCACTGTTTCGGCAAGCTTAGTGACAAGGGCTTCCTCAGCTTTATTGACAAGTAACACATCACCAATCGCTACCTGCTTTCCTTCTGAAATCAACTCACTTGTCCGTGCAACCAGCTTATCCTCGTTTCTAGTTGAACCATTTGAAGATGGCGTATTTAATAAAAGATGAATATCCGCCTCTGCTTCGTTTTCAACTATTCTTCCGCCAGCTGCTTCGATATGTTTTTCAACATTATAATCAAAGGTTCGATCTTCAAAAGGAGCGATCCAGTCTTTTCCGTGGATCCCATTATACTCAACATAGAATGACGGTGATGTAGTAAACAGCTGATTGACAAAACGCGAAACCAGTACGACATCGACTTCATCTGCACCTGGGAAAACCGCAACTTGATCTTCGACTCCAAGCGAAGCTACTTTTTCAAGTAATACCTCTCTTTCAGCACGGTGAAGACCATAAGGTGCAGCATCATCCTGAGACAAGATTAAGTAGTCAATATAGCCCTCATTAACCCAGTCAATCATGAGATTGTTTACTGTATGATTTCTCGCTCTTGCTTTTTTATAATCCTCTAAAACATCCTCAGGAATCAGGGACTCTAATTCTTCAAGCCTTTCTCTTCCTTCCATCCCCAGGTTCACAACCTTATCGTAAAGAACGGCCCACTCACTAATTAGCGTATAATATTTTAGATATTCATCGCTAATTGCTGTCACAGCCAGTCGTTGAATCGTGTCATAAACATACACAGGTTTATCAGGATATAATTCCTTTAGCTGTTTAATCACCTGGATATCAGCAAGGGCATCCTCTAGTGACTTTGTACCAGTCCTTGAAGCGACTAACCCCCCATAAGCCAACATACTGGTTGAAATGACAAAGCCATCTGCCTGATCACCATTTTCTAACAGCCACTTACTGATTTCTTCCCCATTTCCAGGTGTCGTAAATTTCCCAATCATCTCTTTCGGCGGAGCAATCACTTCGACACCAGCAGAAGCCCCCACCTTGGTTGGAAAATAAAGATTAGCTGGGCGATCATCAAGCGGAACCATAAGAATCGTTGCGAGTTCATTCTTTTCCTCTGCGGCACTAACCGCACCTAATGAACTCATTAATAAAAAACCAACAAGAATAACAGCAAGGATATTTCGAAAGCTTTTCATACAACTCCTCCTTTACATTATTGGTTTACCTTAAAGTGTGTAACATGGGAACGATTCTTGGATTTCAGAGTAAACATAAGTTGAGTTCTAGCATGAGAAGTAATGATGAAACAGAAGAACCGTCCCTCTGTTTCATCAAAGAACTACGCCATTTTCTACTAGGATAGCTTGTAATTTCTTGATATTGAGGTGTTTTGGAGCTGTGTTTTCTGTGATAGAAAGTGCAGCAGCGGTTCCGGCAGCTTGGCCTGTTGCCATGGCACTTGGGGTTAATCTGGTTGTTGCTAATGCTTCGTGAGTGGTGGAAATACACCTCCCTGCTACTAATAAATTTTCAATTTTCTTTGGTACCAGACTCCGATACGGAATGCCATAGCTCCCATCCCCCTGGATGTCATTGGCTTGGACGCCTCTTCCGGTTGGATCATGGATGTCAATTGGGTAGCCGCTAAGCGCAATCGTATCCTCGAATTTCTTCCCTGAAACTACATCCTCAATCGTCAAAGCATATTGTCCATCTATCCGGCGGGTTTCCCTGATGCCAATTTGTGTTCCGACGGCTGAAATCGAGGCTTTTTTAAATCCTGGAATGTTCTTTTGTAAAAACTCAGCCATCATCAGGACTTGTTTTCTGCCTTCCTTTTCCCCTTGTGTCACGTCGAAAACGTCCGTTCCATCTAAGCCTTGGACACGGGTACAGTTGACCAGTACCTCATCCTCTTCCGGCCCTGCGAAAAAAAGAACTTGGTCCCGGTTGATGGGAACGCCCGATTCATTCCATTCTTTATAAAAGCCCTGCACACCCGTAAGCGGCAGTTCATCAAGTTCGTTAATCGGTGTTTTTTTATAAAAATTGCTTGGATTGGCCTTCATTGCTTCTTTTACCATGGCAAGGTTGACGCCTCTCATGCGAAACTTCATCGTCATCGGCTGCGTTTTATGATCGCTATCTCTTCCCTTTAAACAAGGTGCCCCGGCCAGATAGGCAATATCTGCATCTCCGGTTGTGTCCACAAATCTTTTAGCCGAAACGGTAATCGGACCTGATTTTGTTGTGAGTTTAATAGATTTGATCTGGTTTCCTTCCACTTCCACCTGATCCGCAAAACTATGAACCAGTACTTCAACACCTGCTTCCTCCAGCATGTCTAAAGCTAACAGCTTATATTTTTCAGGATGATACGGGGTGACTGAATATGTAAAACCAACTGTATCACGCAGATGTCCAGGTGACCCGCCTTGACTCATGAGCCTATCTACAATTTCTTGGGCAATGCCTTTTATCACTTGAATTCCCGAGGATGTATGAAAGGTCATCCAAGGGTATACAAGTGCGACCGTGGACATCCCGCCCAAAAACCCATATCTTTCAATCAGAAGTGTTTTCGCACCTGCTCTGCCTGAAGCAATCGCTGCATTTATGCCAGCAGGACCGCCTCCTGCCACCACGACATCAAATTCTAGATATCTCTTCAAAAATGACACATCCCCTTTCCTATTTTTCAAAGCAGCTTACTTTCCGCCTGTCATGGCGATTCCCTCAATAAATTGCTTTTGGGCAAAGAAGAACACAATCAAGAGTGGAACGGTTGCCATCACAGAAGCACTCATCAGCAGCTCCCATTTTGTACCGACCTCATCCGTAAATAAAGCTAACGCAAGCGGCAACGTCATCTTTTCTTCTGAGTTAATGTAAATGAGAGGTTCATAGAATTCATTCCAGCTTGTTAAAAAAGTGAATATTGTCAAGGTGGCGATCGCCGGTTTGGCTAACGGAAGCATGATATTCCAATAAATGCGGAAATAGGAACAGCCATCCAATTTGGCTGCCTCTTCCAATTCCTTAGGTACCAATAGGAAGAATTGCCGCATGACGAAAACGCCGAATACACCAGCTGGACCTAGTATCGGGATTGCAATGAGCGGAACGTGTGTGTCAATCAGTCCTAAATCTCTCATAAATAAAAAGAGCGGAATCGTAATAACTTCAACAGGGATCATCATCGTACTTAACAGGCACAAAAATAAAATGGAACTTCCTTTAAATTTCAGTTTGGCAAATGCATAGCCTGCCAATGATCCTAAAAAGATTGTTCCTGCTGTTACTAGAATAGCAATATATAGACTATTAAAATAAAACAGGTGGAATGGGGTTGATTGCAACACCTCTAAGTAGTTTTCCCACTTAAACGGTTCGGGAATAAGCTGAAACACAAATACTTTTGCAGGGTCCTTGAAAGACGTATTAATCATCCATACGAAGGGAACAATCATAATCAGCGAAATAACCGTTAAGACCCCATAAAATAAAAATTTCATAAACGTCCCGTTTTTCTTTTTATTGTTCATGGAAAACCCACCTTCTTCTGCCAGCCCACTGCAGGATTGTAAAGAATAAGATAATCACAAATAAAACAAGGGCAATCGCGGAAGCGTAGCCAAAATCAAATAGTTTAAAGGCATTTTCCCAAATATAGTAGACTAGTACCTTTGTGTGGTTCCCTGGTCCGCCATTTGTCATGACATAGATTTGTCCAAATACCTTCATTGAACCGATAACCGTGAGAATAATAGTTAAAAATAAGGTCGGCGTGATCATGGGCAGTGTAATATGCCAAAATTGTTTTCCTCTTCCGGCCCCATCTAAAACTGAAGCTTCATAGAGGTTTTTATCAACTTGCTGTAAGGCTGCTAAGAACAATACCATATTCAGTCCCACATTTTTTAAGGCACTGACCACGATGACTGCCCCCATGGCAAGGTTTGGATCATATAGCCACGCTGGTCCGTCAATCCCAAAGATCGCAAGCATCTGATTAATGAACCCTTCCTCTGTTCCAAACATATATTTCCAGATAATCGACCATACGACAATCGATGTCATAACAGGAATAAAGATCGCAGTCCGGAAAATACCCATCCCTGGCAGATTACGCTGCAATAATAGAGCTAACAATAAGGCAAGAACAATGTTGATAGGAACAAGTCCTGCAGAGAAAATCAGGGTATTTTTTAAAACGACCCAAAAATCGGGATCATTCACAAGCCGCTGATAGTTTTCTGAACCGATAAAATCGGGGTCCCCTAACAGCTGCCAATCTGTGAGACTCATATAAATCGAATATACAAGCGGAAAGAGCATGACTATCAAAAAGCCAATAACCATAGGGCTTACAAATAAATAGCCATAAAAAGCTTCACTTCCTATAAATTTCCGTCGCCTCTTCATATTTAAAGGGAGGCCTTTGGCTGTTTGTAATTTTGATTCCAACTTTCCTGCCTCCTTACAGTGAATCAATTGCCTCTCTAAAAGTCGAAATGGCTTTCTCCATACTCTCCTCCGTTTTTCCTGTTACAATCGCTCCAAGCATAACGGCTTTTACTCCTGCCTGATAAAGAATCGGAATATCATGCGACTCCAATTTTCTTTGTGAAGGAACTAAAACAGGTACGTCCAAATTTGCAGCAAGCTGGTTATAGGCCAGTACATCGTTAAAGGTCAGTGGCGATCCATATTCTTCTCCAGGAACGATAGAGGCTTCAAGAGCCGTAACTCCAAAATGTTTCACTTTGCTGAACCTATCTATTTGATAATCACTGGATATCGCGAATGTTTTTTCAATTCCCTCTAACCCCAGCATCCAGCTTGGCTTATGGTGGGCGTAAATTGAATAAAAATCAAAGCCTAACTCGGTCAGCTTTTGCATTTCACTTTTGCTTATATCTTCAAACGAACCACCTGGCACAACGCCAAGCGGCCCAGAAAATTCTTCCCTGATTTTTTTAAACGTTTCCGAATAGGTCTGAACATCTGCAAATCGATTTCCAGATGCACGATGATGTACATTGACATGCATTTTAATCGCATCGGCTCGAGCCCGGATGGCTGCCTGTGCGAGATCTGTCCTATTTTCAGGCAAGCTCACTATTAGGGTCATCTTCTTTTCTTCTAACAAATGCTGTAAAGATGTTGTCAAACGCATTCACCTCAAAGATCAAAAGGGAAACGGTTAAGCCTATGTCAGGTTAACCGCAGCCTTTTTATCATTTCAATAATGGATCAATCTTTTCATTCATACCTTCTAAAATTTCTTCAGGCTCCTTCAATTCCCCAAATAACTCATCAAATCCAAATTGAATCGCATTATCGATTTTTTGCCATTCGATGTGACCTGCTTGCAGTCTCGCATTATCCATTTCATCAATAACCGCTCTTTGAATGCTTTCTACTGGCGGATTATTTGGCTGATCCACAAAATCATCCGAACTTAATACTGATTCACGCGGAGGCACGAAGAATGTCGAAGTGGCCGTAATTCCTTCTTGGCTAGTAAAGAACTTGAGAAGCTCTTGCGCTTCCTCAGGATGTTCCGATCCTTTAAAGAGAGCGTAGCCTGCCTGGCCCAGCATTGGGAATCTGCCTTCAGGACCCTCTGGAAGCGGTGCAATATCCCACTCAAAATCCTGTACATTCCGGGCAGCCGAAACATAGCTATACACATCAAAAAACATGCCGATTTTGCCTGATTCAAAGCTGACTTGTTCTCCCGCTTTCGGATGTGATCCATCCTCAAACATCATGCGCTGAAGCATTTTTAGCGTTTCTGCACCCTGTGAGCTGTTCCAAGTGAAATCAGTCTGATCCTCATTAAATAGATCGCCTCCATGAGACCAAGTATGAGACAATAAGGCAATCCATGTATTCCAGTCACGGAAAAAGTTGGCCCCATAAACTCCATCTCTGGAAATTGCCTTTGCTGACTTTTCAAACTGCTCCCAGGTCCATGTTCCAGCTTCAACATGCTCATTTGGTGTTTTTTCACCAGCATTTACAAACAAATCCTTGTTATAAAAAATAACCATGGGCGGTGTTGAGAATGGAATTCCTAAGAGCTGGTCATCTTTTTCAAATAAATCAAGTGTTGAAGGGAAAAAGTCATCCATATTATATTCTGCATCATCTGCAAAGGAGGACACGTCCTCTAACAGGTCGTTCTCCATAAATTGAGGTACCATCCGTTCAGCAACCCAGCCGATATCAGGCAGCTCTCGTCCTGCAGCGAGTACCGTTATCTTTTGCTGATAGTCTGGAAATGGTACACTTTCGATTTTCACTTTAATATTTGGATGTTCTTCATTAAATTTCGCAATTAGCTCGTTGTACACTTCCTGATGGGCTTCACTTCCCCACATCATAAAAGTTAATTCTACTTCTTCGTTATTGTTCTCATTTTCTTCAGATTCACTGGTACCCGCGTTATTGCTGCAGGCAGCTGAAAACGCTATCAATAGAATCGATAAAAAAAGTAAACTAATCTTTTTCATTCTTTGTTATCCCTCCCCTTATGTGTTTCATTTTAAGAAAGTTCCCCCGCCAACAATATCCTCTCAAAAAGAGAAATAGTTCGTTTATCTTAGATTTTTGGAATGTTATGAATTTTGCCGATACTGGACAGGTGTCATTCCTACTTCATGCTTAAAGACTGTCATAAAATGCTTAGGACTTTTGTAGCCTGATAGTTGTGCAACTTCATAAACCTTTAAGTTTGTCTCTTTTAGTAATTTTTTTGCTCGTTTCAGACGCTGCTCGGTTATATATTCAGTAAAAGTCTGATTCAGTTCTGATTTAAACAGCTGCCCTACATATTGCGGGTTTAAAAAGACATGATCGGCAATATGCTTTAAAGTAATTTCATGACTTAAATGGTCATCGATAAACTGAATAATCTTATCAAATTGCTTTGAAGTTTCTTGCTTTTTTTCCTCTGAATCCTTAAAAAGCTTAGAGAGGGTCTCTGATAGCTCCACCCGGTTAATCGGTTTTAACAGATAATACTGAATCCCATAACGCATAGCTGTTCGGGCATATTCAAAGTCACTGTGACCGCTTAAAATGATAACCGGAACATCTGCTGAGATCTGTCTTACCTTTGCGATAAAGGTGAGACCGTCCATTCCGCCCATTCGGATATCGGTAATCACTAAATGGGGCAGGCTTTGGAAAAGAAACGACAATGCTTCTTCGCCGCTTTTCGCTTCTGTTACGGTAAAACCGCCAATTACCTGTTCAAGCAAAACCTTTAACCCTTGTCTGATTATTTCTTCATCCTCAACGACCAGAATCTCTTTCATGTCCCTCTCTCCCCTTCTCTTTGAATCGGTAACGTCATTTTCACTATAAATCCTTTTTCCACTCCGCCACCAATCTCTATGCCATATTGGTTTCCATATAATAGCTGGATTCGTTCATGAACATTGGAAAGGGCGATTCCGTTATGCTTCTCAGATGACGTATGCTGTTGGTTCTCAATTAAACTTTTAAGCTCTGCTAAACGTTGATGTGTAATCCCCCTGCCATTATCCTCAACCTTAATGGTTAGCAGACTTTGTTCACAAT
This sequence comes from Bacillus litorisediminis, assembly GCF_022808645.1. Classification (GTDB taxonomy): domain Bacteria; phylum Bacillota; class Bacilli; order Bacillales; family JC228; genus Bacillus_BF; species Bacillus_BF litorisediminis. The sequence goes on along the minus strand of NZ_JAKZKT010000030.1, from coordinate 1,963 downwards.
TCCCCTGGATCGAAATGGAGCCTCCCCGATTTGACAGCCCATGAACAATTGCATTTTCGACTAACGGCTGCAGTACGAGCTTCGGAATTAATACATCCAAAACGCTTGCGTCGATTTCTTCATGATACTGGAGGTTGTCTCCCATCCTTACCCTTTGAATCGCTATATACGATTGGATAAACGTTAACTCTTCTTTTAACGTCACAATTTTTGCCGAATTATCAATCGTATATCTCATTAATTTTCCAAGTGATGTGACCATATCCGAAACTTCTAAATTCCCTTTTGTTATTGCGAGCATATTGATTGATTCTAGCGTGTTATATAAGAAATGAGGATTCATCTGGCTTTGCAGCGCCCGGAGCTCCGCCTCTTTCTCTCGCAAACTTGTTTTATAGACTTCAGATACTAGCCGATCGATTTCACTAATCATATGATTAAAACCCTTTCCAAGCTGACCAATTTCATCGTTTGACGTGATTTCTACCCGCTGGGAGAAGTTTCCCTTTTGTACCTTATCCATCGCTTTTCTTAATTTGTGAATCGATTGAACGAGCGGTTTTGAAAGGATAAAACCCAGTAAAAATGAAATGAGGATTCCGACAATCACAACCGCAAACAACACTTTTCGCAAGCGATTCACTTCACTAAATACAATCGATCGCGGAGTCAGCATAACCGTCTTCATCCCAGAGTAGTCTGATTCATTATAGACCATCATGTAATCCGTCCCATTTATCGGGAGGCTTGTATAGTTTTTGACTTGGATACCTTCTAGCTCGGAAATAAAACTAGACTCAATGATCTTGTCTTCCTTGTTTGGATAAATGAATTGATTGTTTTGATCAACTATAAAAATTTGACTGCTGGAGTCTGTATTCCCGACTATTTCTTCGATGAGCTCTTGTTTCAAATCAATCTTGATGATGCCAAGAGGGTCATAGGTAGACGGATCTCGAATTAATCTGGCAACTGAAAATACGGCGGTATCTTTTTTTAAATAATAATTGGGCTGGTGCAATGGAAGCAGCACCCACTCCCCGTCTGCCCTTTCAATTTCCTTGATCCATTTGTTATTTCGCTCAAATACTCGCAGCATCACAGTATTCGAATCTAAATTACTGAAAATCGTCCCATCATTCGCTAAAATATGGATCCCTTTAATTTCATTTCTCATATGAATCAGACTCGAAATAAAGCGCCACATCGGCAGCCTTTCTGAGGCAGGCGGAAACGATGTCGTTTCTCTTGGGGTTTTATGATTCATTAAAATATCTAAAATTTGCTGGTCATAGAGCGGGGATAACGAAATAATCTGCATTTCCCTTAAATACCGATTTATATTCTGGTTGATTTGATCAGCCAATTGGATTTGATATTCCTCGGTCCGTCTTTGGCTAGACTTGGCAAATTGGTAATAGGTGATGCTCCCTAATATCGTGGCTGTCAGCAAAATAAGCAGTGAAAAAACGAGCATTAGCTTCACCCGATATGGAAGTGAAAGCAGATAGGTTTGAAAGGATTGTTTGATTGTTTGGATCTCCATAGACTTCCCCTTTTGCAGCATTTTTTTATTGCTTTCGACATTGGTTGGGGAAATCCTTTTGGGGTTGGGATATGGGAAACCTATTTATTTCATTACGGTGGGATTTATATCGTAAATTAGGAAAAAGGGAGGAATGGATTTGAAATTGAATATGAGCACTTATATTGGGAGAGAACTACCCAGCATATTTGGACAGCTTTCCTTAATTTATCACCTTTCGTGTCCGAATAAGTCGCCTATTCGGACAGCTTTCCTTAATTTATCACCTTTCGTGTCCGAATAAGTGGCCTATTCGGGTTGGCCCCCTAATTTTGGACACGAGCTTTCGTTTTCTCGAGTTTTCTTAGTTTCTTGTTTTAAGTCAACCTTCTTCACCTCTTGGCATTATAAGTGATGTCACTACAGCGTCAAGCCCAC
>NZ_JAKZKT010000003.1 GCF_022808645.1 Bacillus litorisediminis | reverse complement strand
GAGGAAAGCAGGTTTTATTTGATGTACCCAAAAAGAATTCTATACAAAAAGTTTAAGTGGCAAAAGGCAGAAAATTCAGGTTTTCCAAAACCTTCAAAAGTAACCGCCTTATGTCACGGATTCAGGATTAATTATTAATGAAATGGAGGTTTTCCTTTTGACAGCATCAATGAGATTAAGATTCCTGCCTTTCATTCGTTAAATGAATACGTTTGAAGGCTCTGCCTCTGTTCAGAGCAAGGGGATTGGTCTGTCTATTTTTAAGGAAACCTGCATTTATCGGTTATTGAAAAGAGGGGATGAGTCTTCCCTCTTTTTTGTGTCTTTAAACATGTATAAGCAGAGCGGTACGAAGATTATGAATGTAGGTGAAGCTATTAAAAAAATTTAATGGAAATGAGTTGTTAGTCAATGAACAAAGTAAATCATGATCTCAAAGAGAATTGGTTGAAGAACATTATTCTCTTTTTAAGCAGCCAGACGATCTCCCTTTTTGGATCGTCCCTGGTTCAATACGCCATTATGTGGCATATAACGCTAACGACGGAATCGGGTTTGATGATGACGTTGTATATCATTTGCGGTTTCATTCCAACCTTTATTTTGTCACCTGTTGCAGGGGTATGGGCGGATCGCTACAACCGAAAAATGCTGATTATTCTTGCAGACGGACTTATTGCGGTTGCTACTCTGATTCTTGCCATTCTCTTTTTAATGGGATTTGATGCAATATGGCTGCTATTTGTGATGGCAGCGATTCGTGCCTTTGGGACGGGAATTCAAACGCCGGCTGTCGGTGCTATTCTGCCGCAAATTGTGCCGAAGGATAAGCTGACAAAGGTAAATGGAGCAAATGGAAGTATCCAAGCGGTCATCATGTTCGTATCTCCAATGGTCAGTGCAGCACTATTAGCAATGTCTACGATTGAGATTATATTTTTTATCGATGTCATTACTGCAGTGATTGCGATTGTAACACTGCTTGCCTTTTTAAAAATTTCTGTACATCAGAAAGCAGCTGAAAAACAAACCACAAGTTACTTTAGTGACTTTATACAAGGCTTAAAATATGTGAATAACCATGATTTTCTAAAAAAATTCTTCCTATTCTTTGCATTCTTCTTTGTATTAATGGCACCTGCAGCCTTTTTGACACCATTGCAGGTTACACGCAGCTTTGGCGGTGACGTATGGCAGCTAACTGCCATTGAAATCGCCTTTTCAATAGGAATGATGGCAGGTGGAGGAATTATCGCATCCTGGGGAGGATTTCAAAATAAAGTGATGACGATGACATTTGCAAGTCTTATTATGGGAGTCTGCACATTTGCTCTTGGAGTAGTCCCGAACTTTTGGGTTTATTTAGTCTTCATGGCTTTATTCGGGGTCGCCATGCCTATTTTTAATACTCCGACTACTGTTTTATTACAAGAGAAAATTGAAGAAGATTATTTGGGAAGAGTTTTTGGAGTCATGGGGATGATTTCAACTTCTATGATGCCGATTGGAATGCTTATATTCGGTCCAATCGCAGATATCATCAAAATTGAGTGGCTGCTGATAGCAACTGGGTTATTCATTATTATCCTTTCCATATTCTTAGGGCGAAACCAGGCATTGATTGAAGCGGGAAAACCTTTATTGAAAGAGTCATAACATAACGAGACAAAAGGAACGGATCCAATAGGATTGCGTTCCTTTTTCTTTTATCGTGAGGGATGTTCTACTTTAAATACCGGATATTCATGTAAAAGAAGAATGGTTTTCAAAAGTGGCAATCCCTCTTCCTTTTTCGATTTTTTCAGAAAAATGGGCTTGCTGTTGGAATATTATGTTAAAATTGACTTATTAAATTTTTTAGGTGAACGATAACTTAATGGAAGAAACCATAAGTGGTGGTGCTAATAGATGAATGAACAGTCAAAACATTTGGTTGCTGTTTCAGCACTTGTTAAGAACAAGAATGGTGATGTTCTAATGGTTCGCACACATTTACGTCCGGACACTTGGGAAATCCCCGGCGGATTTGTAGAGGCAGGTGAGCCGCTGGATGCAGCGGTATGTCGGGAGCTTCTCGAAGAAACAGGAATTGTCATACGTCCGCTAGGGGTATCCGGAGTTTACTACAATGAGAGGTTCCATGTTTTGTCCGTGGTTTTTAGTGCGGAATATGTCAGTGGAGAATTAAAAATTCAGCCTGAAGAGATTTTAGAAGCTAAATATATAAAGATGGATGAAACGAATATTGATGAATATATTAAACGCCCTCATTTAAAGTCACGTATACTTGATGCACTAAATACAGTAAATTCTGTTCCATATGAGACATGGCATCTGAACTCTCCCCATTACAAGCTGTTGGCAAGGTTAGACGGAGTACATAAGAATTCTAAGAGATCTTTTTTACTTACGGGGAAGCCTAGAATGGGCAAGACAACGATCATAAAAAAACTGATTAATGAAATTGGACCAGATATTTGTGGTGGATTCTATACCGAGGAAATAACAAATTCAAATGATCGAGTTGGTTTCAGATGTGTTTCCATTAACGGAGAAAGTGTGGAAATTGCGAACGTAGAAAGTCGAAGCAAAACTCGAATTGGAAGGTATGGTATTGATATAGAAAAGTTCGAAGTATTTGCTATAAAAATATTACAAGAAGCTTTACGTTCCAAGAAAATAATAGTAATGGATGAAATTGGCTTTATGCAGATGCTATCCAGTTCTTTTCAAAAAATAGTTCGAGAGATTGTTTTGGATCAAAACATTGTTCTTGGGACAATTCCTTTAGACAGTCATCCCGAAATAGACAAAATTAAATATTTGAAAGAGGTAGAGTTAATAAGTATAAATGAATTCAATCGTGATATAATATCAAAATTTTTGGTAAAGGATATCTTGAAAGTTTTAGATTCAAGTACATTGTTAAAATTAGATGAAGACGCTGACATCGTAAAACATTTGAAATAGTTCTTGTTTAACTAATTTTGGCTTGTTACTATCATGTAAAGTGTCTATTTGGGGGGAGATCAGCTGTGATCAAATATCCATATTTAGAAAAAGGAGCAACTATAGGAGTAACAGCACCTTCATCTGGAGTACCAGCTGAATTACATGATATGTTTAAACTTGCATGCAGTCGTATGGAGATGAAAGGATTTAAAGTTATTTGCGGCGAGACTGTTTGGACTCAGGAGAAAGCAAAATCAGCACCGGCTCAAAAGCGTGCAGCAGAGTTCAATGAAATGATGAAACATAATAATATTGGTACCATCATTCCTCCATGGGGCGGGGAATTATTGATTGAGATGCTAGAATATATTGATTTTAACGATATACATGAAAAGTGGATATTAGGTTATTCCGATACAAGTGTATTGTTATTGGCTATTACTTTAAAGACAGGGATCGCCACTGCTCATGGAGCTAATTTAGTAGATTTAAGAGGAGAATATTGGGATGATACAACTGCCATGTGGCAATCAGTATTATCAACTAAAGCCGGGGAATCCATCCTTCAACATTCTTCTTCAACATATCAAAGAGAATGGGATCACAATAACCCTTCACCTTGTCTTTTTCATTTAACTGAAGAAACTTATTGGAAAACGGCTTCAAACAAGAGTGAGAATTTAAAGGGACGTTTACTTGGCGGTTGTATAGACGTAATAAGACATTTGATCGGTACACCATTCGGTGATGTTGATGGCTTTAGAAAACAATTTCTCAATGGTGAATCTGTGTTATGGTATTTAGAAAATTGTGAGTTAACTGCCACGGATTTACGAAGATCATTGGTTCAAATGAAGTTAGCAGGCTGGTTTGATCAATGCTCTGGCATTCTGTTTGGCAGAAGTCCAGCCAATCATCCTGTCGAAGACTATACCGCTGAAGACATTTATAAAGAGCTTTCCGATGAGCTTCAAATCCCTATTATTTATGATATTGATTGCGGTCATGTCCCTCCGCAAATCACATTCATAAATGGTGCATTTGCTGAAGTGCAAGCAGAAGACGGTAAAGGGGTTGTGCTGCAGCGCTTTATTTAGTAATCAGATAGTTTTATATGTTGAACGGGTAGTGTTATTCGAAGATGTAATGTACCGCCCAATGTTAGACGCTAACTAACATTGGGCGGTACATTTTTTTATACTTTATGAAAGTATGACATTTTAGCAAAGAAGAAATTCGAAGCAGTTATAAAATTTTTAAGAATAAAGTATAAGTTGAACTATGCAATCGCCTGCGCCATAAAGGCTTGGCGATTGCCAAGTTTTCTTTACCGTAAAAAGCTAAAGTTTACAATAATGATAGTTTTTCGAAAAAAATGATGTGTAACCTTTTTAGGCTTTATCCGTTTTTACAGTGTAAAAGAAATGAGAGGGAGGATGGGTTTTTGGACCAAAACTTTATTAAGCAACAAATAAATAGCTGGTATCACGAGTACAGTAATGACATTTTTAGATATGTCTTTTTTATGATTGGTGATCGGGACCAGACAAATGATATTTTACAGGATACTTTCCTCCGTGCATACAGCCATTATGAAGCCTTTAACGGAGAAAATGTAAAAAGCTGGCTTTTTAAAATTGCCCGAAACTTAACTATTGATTTTATAAGAAAGAAAAAACCTAGTTCTTATATTTCCGATTGGTTTCCATCCTTTAAAACCATTGAGAAATCACCTGAAGACATTATGATGTTTAATGAATTTGAAAGGCAATTATTTATTTCATTGAATAGGATTAAACGCCCATATAGAGATGTCATTATTTTAAGGAAAATTAAAGAAATGTCCATCAGTGAGACCGGAGAAATATTAGGCTGGAGTGAAAATAAAGTCAAAGTAAATTTGTTCAGAGGGATGAAAGCGTTAAAAAAGGAACTAGAAAAGGAGGGATATCATAATGAAACCATTTAATCCGGAAATAAATGTGTATGATCAGGATTTCAAATCTATGAAAAATCAGATTAACATGACTGAAGAAGAACAGTATGATATTTTGCATCAAATCAATACTAAAATTGATGGAAGATTACTAAATACAAAGAAATCACCTGATAAATGGAAATCTTACATTGCATTAGCATCAGCCTTCCTTGTATTAATCATATTATCAGTCCCTTTTCTAGGTAATGTTTTAGAAGAAGGAACCGGTCTTTTTGAAGATCATATGACTGCTGAAGAAATGGTTGAAAAGCATTATGAAGCTTATAACAACAAGGATTTTGATGCCTATTATGATATGATGAGTAAACGACTTAAGGAGCATTTCGAAGCAAACTACGTTTACAATTACCCTTCTGTTAGAGAGCGACTTATAAAATCTTGGGAAAGGACTTGGAGACCTGTAGAAGTTATCAAAATTGAAGAACAAAGCGGAGGAACAGAAAAGGGTACGATCGTAGCTGCAACTGTTCATTACCCTGCGTGGGGCACTGAACCCGAATCAACCAGAATCATGACCTATAAACTAGTAAAAGAAAATGGAGAATGGAAATTTGATGAACTCATTAGTGACGAAAAAATTCAATAAGATTTTAAATTAATCCATGAGAAGATAATAAACTGAACGTAAGGCCTCTTTAATATTCGGTGGTGGCGTTAATCCAAAGATTAACGCTATTTTTTTTTAATGCCTGATCATATGGAGCAGGATATTTCAATGTTCTCCCGAATTCTTTGAAGATAAATATTGAGGGAATAAGGAAGGTGGATGGCATGCTGAAATTATTCGAGTACAACTGGCAAGTACGCAAGGATTGGTTAGACTGGTGCGACGAAGTGCAAGAGGAAGAGCTGCTGAAGAAACGTGTAGGCGGTCCGGGAAGCATTCTCTATACGATGTTTCATATTATAGAGTGTGAATACGCCTGGATTAGCGCATTGCAAGGAAAGCCGATGCCTGAAGAGCCTCCGTTCGAGGACTATGCCGGAGTGCAAAAATTAAGAAATTATTCAGCACGTTGCCATGAGGAAATAGCTCCTTTCATTTATGCTTGGAACAGGGGCATGGAAACTCGTATTTTGTCTGACAAAAACTCAGCAGGTAAATGGGAGACCTTCCAATACGGGGAGATCATGCGACATGTTATCGCCCACGAGATTCACCACATCGGACAATTGTCTATATGGTCGCGGGAAATTGGAAAGCAGCCAGTAACTGCAAATTTGATTCGCAGGGGATTGTTTGTATAACCAATTACTGTCGTTGATTTAATCCTAAAGCCATAAAAACAATAGCAGCTCAAACTTTATTTTCGTTTGTACCGCTATTGTTTTTATGTGATTTTAGATCCCATTGGTTTTGATTGAATTTCAGAATAAATTGCAATCACTGTTATTATTTTTAAATAGTAGCAGTGGCCGCCTTAGAAATGAATAAAGTGATATTGTATCAATCAATAGGAGGAGTGATCAAATGTCTGAAAAAATAACGTTTGTACCAGTCAGTTTTACCGGCTGGAATTCACTGTCCCATCTGGTAGAACAAGTAAGTCAGTTTGGGGTGAAAAAGATTCTTTTGGTTACGGACCCTTTTTTGAAGGAGATCGGTTTAACGGATAAAGTTGTTGTCCCTCTGAGGGAAGCTGGTTACATCATTGACATCTATACCGATATTGTTCCGGAACCGCCTCTGGAAATTGGAGAGAAATTAGTGGCCAATACACGTGAGTTCCAGTATGAAATGGTTATCGGTGTGGGGGGCGGCAGTGCGCTAGATTTATCAAAACTAGCAGCTGTTTTAGCTGTCCATGAAGGTAACGTCGCGGATTACTTAAACTTGACGGGTACAAAAAGAATTTCAAAAAAGGGGCTTCCCAAAATTTTAATCCCTACGACTTCAGGAACAGGCTCAGAGGTTACCAATATTTCAGTTCTATCGCTAGAAACGACAAAGGATGTTGTCACTCATGACTATTTGTTGGCCGATGTCGCGATCGTGGACCCTGCTTTAACCATTTCGCTGCCGCCTAGGGTAACCGCGGCAACCGGTATAGATGCTCTGACCCATGCCGTCGAAGCTTATGTTTCTAAAAACGCAAGCCCGGTATCTGATGCCTTTGCGCTGCAGGCAATCAGGTTAATCAGCGGATCAATCCGTACAGCAGTGTCGAACGGTGAAGATCGGCAAGCCCGTACCAATATGAGCTATGGAAGCTACCTTGCCGGATTGGCCTTTTTTAATGCCGGAGTCGCAGGTGTACATGCCTTAGCCTATCCGTTAGGCGGTCAATTTCATATTGCCCACGGTGAATCAAACGCTGTATTGTTTCCGTATGTAATGGGCTATATTCGGCAGAGCTGCGAGAAACGAATGAAAGATATTTATAACGCAATGGGCTTCCATCCCACAAATCTTTCACCATTAGAAGCCTCCTATAAGTGTGTAGCGGAGTTAAAACGTCTAGTAGAAGAGATTAATATACCATCTACGTTAAGAGGATTTAACATTCCCGAGGATGCGCTGGAACGTTTAACAAATGACGCAATTCAACAAAAACGATTGCTAGCCCGCAGCCCCATGACACTAGAAAAAAAGGATATTTACCGGATTTATAAAGCTGCCTATGCCGGTATCATCGAAGACCAATAATAAGAAAATCATTTTTTTGCTAAACAAGCAATCTAATTTAAAAATAAGGATTAGTGGACAAGAACTATTGATTGACACAGGTTTGACCAACATGATGAAACCCGGGCTCCATAGGTGAAGTTCGAGTATAGATCTCGTATGCCTCTATAAACATAGCTTGATAGTATTCAACATTAAAATGTTCAATAATCAGGTAAAGCAGAAGTTGATCTCTTTGAATGAGGCACTTCTGTTTTTTTACTGTTAAAAATCAGAATATTCTATATAGACACATTGAAAAGTAGATAGATTTTATACTAATCTAACAGATAAAGGGAACTGAATCAGCAAAGGAGGGGATGTATATGAAAAAAATAGAGCAGGTGTGCAAATGTAAAACAGGGTTAACTGCAGCGGACTGGATGATGAAGAACCCGGCCTATATCCATTTGGATACTAGAGTAGGAGAAGCAGCAGCCATTCTCACACAACATGATTTGGATTTTATTTCTGTAGTGAATCAAGACCTTAAGCCAATCGGGGTGCTTGGTTCAAAAGCTATTATTTTGGATCTTTTACAGGGCTTGCCTGACAGGCCAGTCTCAGAATGTCAGATAAATATTGATTTTCAAAGTGTCAGCCTTTATGACACCATTACAGATTTATACCAGCAGCCTTATACGTATTATCTTGTATTGGATGACGAGATGAGACTAACGGGAATTCTATCCCAAAAGGAGATTTTGCATGCACTTGGCCATTATGTAGATGAATTGAACAAGAGCAAAAATGCAGCAGAGATCTTAAGCATCATTTTAGATAGTGCCTATGAAGGGGTTGCAGTTGTAGATGAAGAGGGAATTGTCCGAGAATTTAATGATGCGTACAGCCGATTTACAGGCATAAAAAAAGAAGAGGCGATTGGCCGTCATGTAAAAGAAGTGATTGATAATACCAATTTGCATAATACAGTGAAAACAGGTCTTCCGGAACGGGGAGTTATTCAATATATTAAGGGTCAGCCGATGGTCGTTAACCGGATTCCGATTTGGAAGAATGACAAGGTCGTAGGAGCGATTGGCATGCTCATTTTCGAGGGAGTCGGGGATTTATATCGAATATATGACCGGTTTCAAAAACTAAATATTAAGCAGCAGCCTCCAAAATATTTAGAAGACAAGAAAAAGGCGAAGATTTCGATTGATTCCATAATTGGTGAAAGTGAATCGATTGCAAAAGTGAAACGATTGGCCAGAAAGGTTGCAGGCACAAGTGCAACCGTGTTAATCACGGGCGAAAGCGGGACCGGTAAAGAAATGCTCGCTCGCAGCATCCATCATTTAAGCTTTTATGCAAAGGGGCCATTTGTAAGCGTGAATTGTGGAGCGATTCCGGAGCATTTATTTGAATCTGAATTGTTCGGATATGATGAAGGAGCGTTTACTGGTGCAAAAAAAGGCGGAAAACCAGGCAAATTTGAATTGGCCCAAAATGGCACTATATTTTTAGATGAAATTGGTGAACTGTCGCTTACGATGCAGACGAAGCTTTTGCGGGTTTTGCAGGAAAAAGAAATTGAACACGTCGGGGGAAATCAAAAATATAAAATTAACGCGAGAATCATCGCAGCGACCAACCGTGATTTGAAAGCAATGGTTGAGAGAGGCGAATTTAGGGAGGACCTTTATTACCGGATTAATGTGATTGAACTAACTATTCCGCCGCTCCGGGACCGAATCGAAGATATTCCGCTCTTAATCTCGCATTTTTTAACAAGTACCTCTAAAAAATATGATATTGAAGAAAAATTGGTTACGAAAGAAGCAATGTCTGTCTTTTTGCACTATGCTTGGTATGGAAATGTAAGGGAATTAGCGAATGTCATTGAAAAACTTGTCATTCTTACAGAAGGCCCGGTCATTGACGTTCAGCATGTTCCTCGATATATGAAGGAAATTAGCTATCATTACGACAAGTATCGCAATCTTGAACAAGCTGAAACCATCGGACTCTACCATTCATCTGTTTTTGATTCTGAAGAAAAAACGGCATATCATGCCGAAGGAAATAATCGGCCCCTACTTGAACAAGCCAAATCTATTCATGCCAAAAAAGAAAAGGAAGCGATTATGGAGGTTCTGGAAAAGACGGGCGGGAATAAATCAAAGGCAGCCCGTCTGTTGGGAATACATCGAACGACTTTGTATCAAAAAATAAAAAAATATCGACTTGACTGGTAAATCTTATTGTTCAAAAAGTGTATATAATCCACTACACTTTCTCTACAGTTTTGTAGATATTCCTCTACATACATATAACGAGATCTTCCATATCATTCGGAAAATGAGCGGTTTTTTTATGTTGGCACACTTCTTGCATGTTATAAAGTTGTAATCGAATAGAAAGGAGTGTCAGCGTTTGGGATTATTTCGAGCACCGCAAACCATTTCTTATGGACGCCATGCATTTGATACGGTTGGAAAGGAGGCCGCATTAAGAGGAAAAAAAGCGCTCATTATCAGTGATCATATTATGGAAGGCCTAGGCAATGTCGGAAAGCTTCGCGATCTGCTTATCAAAGAAGGAATCACGAGCGCTGTCTATACTGGGGTCAAATCAGAGCCAACCGATGTTTATGTGGAGGAGGCTTTGAATCTTCTAAAACAAGAACAGTGCGATCTGGTCCTTTCACTCGGAGGAGGCAGCTGTATTGATACAGCGAAAGCAGTCGCAATTCTCGCAACCAACAGCGGATACATTGGCGATTTCATGGGAGGCAAAAAGATTGCAAGTAGAGCGCCGATTCCTCATATTGCGATTCCGACTACAGCAGGAACAGGGTCTGAAGCAACGGATGTTACGGTCATTACGAATACAACCAGCGATGTAAAAATGATGATTAAGCAGCCTGCCCTTATGCCAACTGTGGCTATTGTTGACCCCTTATTAACAGTGTCATCACCTAAGCCTGTTACCGCTGCAACGGGTGTTGATGCATTAAGTCATGCGGTTGAAGCTTATATTTCACGCCGTGCTCACCCGATGACCGATGTGTTGGCTCTATCCGCCATGGAACTTATTGTCGGAAATCTAAAAGATGCCTATAAAGATGGGGACAATCTTCAGGCGAGAGAAGCGATGTCCTTAGGCGCTTTGCAAGCTGGAATGGCTTTTTCTAATGCATCTGTCTGCTTAGTTCATGGGATGTCAAGACCAATTGGGGCGTTATTCCATGTGCCTCATGGGTTCTCTAATGCGATGCTGCTTCCGGCAGTGCTTGAATTTAGTCAAGCGCATTGTGTCGATCGTTTGGCGGACTTAGGCCGTTATTTTAATCCGGAAGCGAACCGATTATCAAATGAAGAAGCAGCAGATATTGCTGTACAATCTGTAAAAAAGCTATGCCTGGAATTAAATATCCCCAATTTACAGGGATGGGGAATTGATCAGGAGCAATTTGAAAGCGCTCTCGATAAAATGGCGACAGATGCGCTGGCGAGCGGAAGTCCGCAAAACAATCCTAGAGTGCCGGCAAAAGAAGAAATCGAGGAACTTTACCGAATTTGCTACAGCTACGACTACTCAGTTAAAAGTTCCGTACTTTAAAAATGTTAGGGGAATGGGGAGAAAAGTATGGAAGTGTTAGGATTCGTTGGTTTAATTGGGTCATTGGCACTATTAGTGTATTTGACGATGAAGGGCATCAATATTATTGTCTCGGCGATTCTTTGTTCTGTGCTGGTCGCGGTTTTAGGGGGATTAAATTTAGAAACAGCCTTAATGGATGATTATATGACCGGGTTTGTGAACTATTTTTCTTCCTGGTTCTTTGTTTTTTTACTTGGAGCTGTTTTTGGAAAATTCATGGAAGAAACGAGATCGGCTGAAAGTATTGCGACCTGGATTAGCACCAAGTTTGGAGTAAAACGGGCTGTATTTGCTGTGGTGGCTGCAGCAGCGATTATGACATATGGCGGAGTTAGTTTGTTTGTGGTTGGTTTTGCAGTTTATCCAATTGCGGTTTCGTTATTCCGGACTGCCAATTTACCGCACCGGTTTATTCCGGCAGCCTTAGTGTTTGGCTCTATTTCCTTTACCATGACTTCACCGGGTTCACCTGAAATTCAAAATATTATTCCAACCGAATTCTTTGGCACTACGCCAACTGCGGGCGGGTGGATTGGTGTTCTCTGTGCCTTGATTATTATGGTAGCAGGCGGATTATATATAGGAAGAGTTGTGAAAAAGGCTTCTCAAAACGGGGAGGTATTCTCCCTTCCGAGAACATCGCCATTAGAAGCTAAAGAAGAAATGGCAGCCAGTCTTGCAGCTGAAAGTATGGACATGAACCCTGAGCAAAAAGCGAAGGATTTACCTCATGTTTTTCTTGCCGTTTTGCCATTGATTTTAGTTATTGTATTGCTAAATGTATTAGGGCAATTTATGGATCCAACCATCGCTTTATTAATTGCGTTAGTGATTGGGATCGCTGACGCATGTATAACTATGAGTAAATATTTGAAGGAATTTTGGAATTCATTAGCTATCGGAGCGCAAAACTCATTAGTAGCGATTGCCAATACTTGTGCGGTTGTTGGTTTTGGCAGTGTGGCTGCTACGGTTCCGGCCTTTGATACTTTAATTGAAGGCTTGGTGAATATGCCTGGACCTCCATTGTTAGGACTGGCAGTGGGAGTTACCTTAATTTGCGGAATCACTGGTTCTGCATCGGGCGGGTTAGGGATTGCATTGCCAATTCTTTCACCTATTTATATGGCGCAAGGTCTCGATCCGGGTGCGATGCATCGGATTTCCGCATTAGCTTCTGGCGGCCTTGATTCACTTCCGCACAATGGGTATGTTGTAACGACTATTCGGGCTATATGTGGTGAGGAACATAGTCGTGCATACAAACCTATCTTTATGCTAAGTGTCATTTTACCTACCATTGTTCTATTCTTGGCGGTAATTCTTTACTCTATTTTTTAAAGATTCTTTACAAATAAAAATAAAATCATAGATTGAAAGGGGATCCTTACATGACTCAGACTGCTGTTAAAACACTAAAGAACTATGTAGGCGGAGAATGGATTGAAGCTAAATCCAATCAAACAGAACCAGTCTACAATCCAGCGACTGGCGAGATTATTGCGTACGTACCGATTTCCAGCTCTGAAGATGTCGATCATGCCGTTGATGTTGCCTTCGAAGCATTCCAAACTTGGAAGGAAGTGCCGGTCCCAAAGCGGGCGCGAATTTTATTTAAATATCAGCAATTATTAGTTGACCATTGGGACGAATTAGCCAGACTCATCACTCTTGAAAATGGAAAAAACTTCACAGAAGCACAAGGTGAGGTTCAGCGCGGAATAGAAAATGTTGAATTTGCAGCCGGTGCACCTTCCCTTATGATGGGTGAGCAATTAGCTTCTATCGCGACCGATTTAGAGTCAGGTGTGTATCGTTATCCGATTGGTGTCATCGGAGGGATTACACCATTCAACTTTCCAATGATGGTCCCTTGCTGGATGTTCCCTATGGCGATCGTGACCGGAAATACTTTTGTTTTAAAACCATCAGAACGAACCCCCTTACTAGCCAATCGCTTAGCTGAATTGTTAGAAGAAGCGGGTCTTCCAAAAGGGGTATTCAATATTGTTCATGGTGCTCATGATGTCGTGAATGGGCTTTTGGATCATAAAAAGGTGGCAGCTATTTCCTTTGTTGGCTCCCAGCCTGTTGCAGAGTATGTCTACAAGCGCGGCACTGCGAATTTAAAACGCGTTCAGGCTTTAGCGGGTGCGAAAAACCATTCAATCGTGCTTAAAGATGCCAACTTAGATAACGCAGCTACACAAATTTTAAATGCAGCCTTCGGTTCAGCAGGTGAACGCTGTATGGCTGCATCAGTAGTGGCCGTCGAAGAGACTGTGGCAGATGCATTTTTAGAGTTACTTACGGATAAAGCAAATAAGATTACGATTGGGAATGGACTAGATGAAGGAATTTTCTTAGGTCCCGTCATTCGGGAGCAGCATAAGGAACGGACTTTAAAATATATTGAAACCGGTGTTGAAGAGGGCGCAACTCTTGTACGTGACGGCCGTAAGGATGAAGCTGCACAAAAGAAAGGCTATTTTGTCGGCCCGACCATTTTTGATCATGTAACAACAGGCATGAAAATTTGGCAGGATGAAATTTTTGCGCCAGTATTATCCATTGCCCGTGTGAAAAATTTAGACGAAGCCATCGAACTTTCCAATCAATCCCGTTTTGCAAATGGAGCCTGTATTTTTACGAATGATGGGGGAAGTGTCAGAAAGTTCCGCGAAAATATTGATGCTGGCATGCTAGGGGTTAATATTGGAGTACCAGCTCCAATGGCCTTCTTTCCGTTTTCCGGCTGGAAAGATTCTTTCTATGGTGATCTCCATGCCAATGGTAAAGATGGATTACAATTTTATACACGCAAAAAAGTGATCACAACCCGTTGGGTGTAAGATTCATAGAAAAAGAGTACTGCAAACGTGCAGTGCTCTATTTTTTTATCTTTGTATAAAAAAGATTGTTTCAAATAAGTATTTACATACAGAAGAAGCATTTTCTTAACGGAAATTAGAAAAAAGTCATTGGTTGCAAATAAATAAAAAAACAAATCCAAAGGATTTTTTTAAATAGTAATGTTTTTGGTTGAGGGACAGACCCCAGTGGACGAAAGCTGGAATGCACTGGAGGTCTGATCCTTTTTATTTATTAACAATATTATGATAGGTGTTAACGGTCAGCACATAATAGATGATGTAAATCAAAATAAAGGAAGCCATTGCCGTAATTAAAGGAACAACCATATTAGCTCCTATCAGATTGGATATGAAATTACTTGTAAAATGCAAAATGGCGCTTCCGTGTAAGATTCCGACAGTTAACGGAAGTCCGAAAACAAAGCTTGATTGTTTTTGGATGGTTTTTCGGACTTCTTTTTTGCTGACACCGACTTTTCGCAAGATATCATAGTTTGGTTTCACTTCATTGGCTTCTGTCAGCTGTTTAAAGTAAATGATACTTCCGGTTGCGGCCAGAAAGACTAGTCCTAAAAATCCGAGTATAAAGAGACTGAGCGCATTGCCTTCTTTCCCTTCTTTATAGGCGATATAAAAGGAGGAAGTAACCTGAAAGTCCTTTCCGGCCAGTTGATCAAAAGCTATTGCGGTAGCTTCTGTTGTCTTCTCATTCTCCACTTCATAAGCCCGATAGGTAAGCGGTGTGATTTCTTTCGATACCTCTGCAAATACTTCATCACTTACCACAATAAAGAAATCAGGGTAATCAAATGGGAGGATCGAGTCTGTTGCCAGATCCGTAATCGAAAGGGTTTGTTGACTTGCAAGCGTGATGCTTTCACCGATAAATTGCTCGGCTTTAAACTCCGTTAATCTCGGCTTGATGACAGCTGCTTCATTCCCGGACAGGGATACTTTTTTATCCCGATTCAACGCTTCAGACACTTGATTAAAAGCGGTTTCTGAAAGAAGTTTCATAGGTTCAGTTACATAATCGAGCTTAAAGGAAAGCTCTCCGCTTACTTTAATAATTGGAATCGTAACCTCGGCCAGCACGGGATGCTCCGAATCCTTTTTAATAAGGTCCTCAGCCTGCTGGTCAAATTCATCCCCTCTCGATAGATGGGTATAAGTGAAAGGGACATCATCTTTAGCCCTTTGTTCGCTTCCATAATAACCACTATACGTAGCGCCAAAGAAACTTATAGTGGCTGCGCTTAAAATTGCGATTAGAGTAAAGGTCCGCGCATTGCCTCTAATGCGATACAAAAGCTGGGACGTGACAAGCAGGTTGATCCCCCGATAATAGCGTGCTTTATTTTTCTGAAATCCTTTTAAAATAAATAAGGTGACCGAGCGGAAAAATAAATGGGTTCCGATGATTAATAAGATTAACGCAGAGCCGTAATTAAACTGCACATACTCATTGGTAAGTTCTTCTGGAAAAGGTCTTAGGATTAAATAGTAGCTTATACCAAGCATAACTAGTCCAATGACAGTGGATACAGCCGAAACCTGCGGTGCTTGTTCTCCTTTTTTCTGGGCTTGAAATAGCTCAATTAATTTAAATCGATAGATGATCCGGTAACTTTGGACGGACGTAAAAAGAATGATGACCATAAATACGGACGCGGTTTGGACAATCGCTGCGATTGAGATACTGAAGTCTACCACAGCAGCAGATCCCATCAATTTGATTAAAATCATCGAAAATAGCTGGGAAAGGACGGCTCCGAGAACGATCCCAATGATGAGAGCGATGATTCCCATTATTAAGTTTTCATAGAATAGCATTTTGCCAATCGTTTTCTTGCGTAAGCCAAGCATTGAATAAAGACCGACTTCTTTTTTTCTCTGTCTTGTAAAAAATGAATTCGAATAGAGAATAAAGATGCCGACAAACAAAATCAAAACAGCAGAGGAGGCCATGAACATAAAGTCCATTGTCTCTGATAAAAGAATACTTTCTTGAATTTTATCGCTGTATTGTAACGAAACAAACGTGAAGTAAATAACCATACTAAATACAAGGGAAATGAAATAAACCACATAATTTCTAAAGTTCCCTTTAATATTCTTTTTCGCAAGACTAAATAGCGTCACTTGTGCCACCTCCCAGAGCTGAAAGGACATCTAACACCTTGTTAAAAAACTCTCTGCGGGTTTTATTGCCTTTCACAAGTTCTGTAAATAGCTTTCCGTCTTTAATGAACAAGATTCTTTGACAGTAGCTGGCAGCAAACCCGTCATGTGTTACCATCAGAATGGTGGCATGGTCTTGCTCGCTTAAGTCTTTTAAGCTTTCTAATAAATCCGTTGCTGACTTAGAATCAAGGGCACCAGTAGGTTCATCAGCTAAAAGTAAGCTCGGTTTTGTCACGATGGCACGAGAGGCAGCTGTTCGCTGTTTCTGTCCGCCCGAGATTTGATAGGGATACTTGTCTAAAATCGAACGGATGCCAAACCGATCCGCTACAGCTATAACCTTTTCTTCTAATGTGCTGACATTCATTTTCGCCAAGGCCAGCGGAAGCACTATATTTTCTTTTACCGTTAACGTATCAAGTAAATGATAGTCCTGAAAAATGAAACCAAGCTTATCTCTGCGGAAGGCAGACAATTGTTCTTCATTCATGCTTCTAATGTTGATCCCGTCGATTAGAATTTCACCAGATGTCGGCTGATCAATGGTCGCTACTACATTTAAGAGCGTAGATTTACCTGCTCCAGAAGGACCCATAATGCCAACAAACTCTCCTTCATAGACAGTTAAATCAATGTTATCGAGGGCGGTAAAGACGTTTCCTTTTGCTCCGTATATTTTCTTGATTTGTGTTCCTTCTACAATTTTCTTCATCTATTTCAATCCCCCATAAGTAAATGTTGGTTTCTCAGTACTGAACAATCTCATTGTATCTGATATAACATTCACGTAATCTTACAGTTTCTCCTTTAAAGCTTACATTTTTGTAAGCTGCATGCAGAAACCGAACTATTTTTAGTAGTATGGAATCAAGATGAATTAATAATTCTGTACATGCTCACTTGTAAGAAGGGGGATTAGAGTGTGAAAATAATGATTGTAGAAGATGAAAAGACGATTCGGGATATGCTGGGAGAAAGCCTTGCAAAATGGGGCTTTGAAGTGGTTACGGCAGACGAGTTCGAAGACGTTTTGCAGGTGGTGATATCCGAAAAACCTCATTTAATCCTGCTTGATATTAACCTTCCTTCATTTGACGGGTTTTATTGGTGCAGTAAAATCAGAGAGTTTTCAAAAGTCCCTGTTATCTTTATCTCTTCCCGTGATTCAGCAATGGACATGGTAATGGCGATGAACATGGGAGGAGACGATTTTATTCAAAAGCCATTTGATACCAATGTCTTAATAGCTAAAATCAACGCCCTGCTGCGCCGGTCTTATTCCTATATGGATATTGAACCGAACGTGCTCGAGCATAACGGGGTTATCTTAGACTTGAAAGACTGGGAAATTATATATCAAGGAAATAAAGCGGATTTAACCAAGACTGAGTTTATTATATTAAGGCTTTTAATGCAGCAGAAAGGGACTGTTGTGAATCGGACGAAAATGATGCGGAGTCTTTGGAAGGACGAAAGCTTTATCGATGATAATACGTTAACCGTAAATATCACACGGCTGCGAAAGAAGCTCGCTGAGTTGGGGAAAGATGATTTTATTTCGACTAAAAGGGGAGAAGGGTACATCATCCAATGAACTTTTTTGAATATATCAAAGATAAACGGTTTTTCCTCGGTTTCTATGTGATGATCATGATTTTTGTTTCCTTAACGATGCTAGTCAGTGTTCATTCAATTCCGATTGGAAATATCCTATATATCCACATTGGCTGTGGTTTATTGGCCATTCTTTACATCGTCCTCGGTTATTTTTATAAAAGAAAGTTTTACGTAAATCTCCATGACATGATTGAAAGCGGACTGGAGGATATCGGTTCGCTTACGCCTCATATCCAGAATCATCAACAGATGCTATATGTAGAGCTTTTACAAAAAATGATCAGCAACAATCATGCCCAGCTTCAGAAATTATATGATGAAAAGCGGGATCAGCAGGAATTTATTATGGCGTGGATTCATGAAGTAAAGCTTCCCATCGCTGCCAGCCGGCTGCTGATGGAAAATAGTGAAGGAAAGTCAATTGAATATTTAGTAGATAAGTTAGAGGATGAAATGGATAAAATTGATCATTATGTGGAGCAAGCACTCTTTCAATCTCGTACGGATTCATTTGCTAAAGATTACTTCATCACAGACATACCAGTGAAACAAGTCATTCATAAGAGTGTGAAAAAATATGCCAAGCTCTTTATCAATAAAGGGATCCGCTTTCAAATGGAGATTGCAGGCCAGGTTGTCCATAGTGAGAGCAAATGGCTTGGGTTTGTCGTGGATCAAATCTTGATGAATTCACTCAAATATACAAACGAAGGCGGAGAAATCTCAGTTCGTTTTGAAGAGGATCGGAAGGAAAGGCGGCTAGTCATCAAGGATAATGGAATTGGGATTACTCCAGAAGACCTGCATCGAGTTTTTGAAAAAGGCTTCACGGGAACGACCGGGAGATTGTACGGAAAGTCAACGGGGATGGGATTATATTTGGCGAAAAAGCTCGCTGCTAAATTAGGCCATGACCTCACGATTGAATCAGAGGCAGGCGAGTATACAAGGGCCATTATTCATTTTCCGAAAATTAGGCAGTACTTTCAATTTGACGAGCATTGACAAAACGGA
This sequence comes from Bacillus litorisediminis, assembly GCF_022808645.1. Taxonomy (GTDB): domain Bacteria; phylum Bacillota; class Bacilli; order Bacillales; family JC228; genus Bacillus_BF; species Bacillus_BF litorisediminis. The sequence goes on along the minus strand of NZ_JAKZKT010000003.1, from coordinate 159,762 downwards.
ACCACCCAGGACAAGAGGGACAGGAGACATGCCTGACAAGAGAGTGGACAAGAATTAGCGGTCCATAATGTTTAAGCTGCGATGATTTCCATATTTATTTTTTAAATTGACAAAAAAAGAGCGTAACCCAAAGTGGTTAGATGACACCCTATAGGTTACGCCCAAATTCTATAAAATGACTATGCCCCTAACACATTACTGTCTACCGATGGTTTTTTAGAAAGGTCAGGATGAGCTTTTTGAATCACGGATGGTCTCCCTAGAATGAGAACAACACCGATTAGTACTGCTGCTGATGAGAGCAGGATCCATTGAGCCGGGAGATAGTCGTAGAGGAATCCGTAAATGATCATCCCTAGTGGCATGAGGCCCATTGCCATCATTTCAAGAATCGAGAATACCCGCCCTTTGTAATCATCATCAATCCTCTTTTGCATCATGACTTGGATTGGCGTGTTAACAATGATCATCATGGATCCGAAACCAAACATGAGTACGATATAATAAATAAATGTCGAAGCATATGACAGTGAAACCATCAGTGGTATCGCAATGGCTCCCATGATGGCTGCCATTGCGAAAATTCCTCGTTTCGACACTAATAGCGGAAATTTGACTTCTTTCCGCATAGAGAAGTAAATGGAAAAGAGAAACATTCCAACTGCAAAAGCACCTTGTGTTAAACCAAAATGCTGGGATTCCATCTGTAATTTTTCGATCAAAATAAATGAATATCCGACTTCGAAAGCCCCCATTAGAAAGTTAATCAGCAGTGAAATCCAGATGATCGTCATGAAAACTGTCTGTGTTTTCAAGTAGCTGATACCAGCTTTGATACTTTGCCACATCTTTTCTTTCTTTTCTCCTTCAACGGACTGTTTTCTTTTCGCGAAAAGCTTGAAATTCATCGTAGCTTCCAGGATGATGGCGAAGCTAGAGGCAACCATATACATAATGAGAAAAACGGGCATGGAAACGGCTCCGTATAAAAGTCCGCCGACAGCCGGGCTCCCGATGGCTGCAAAGGAGAGGGCCATTTGGTTCAATGACATGGCTTTCTGAATTCTTGCTTGATCCACAAGTCCGGTAATGGATGAAGTGAAGGCGACTCCAGAAAAAAGAGAGGTTAGTGACAAAATACTGGTGGTTGTATAAATCGCAATTAATGAAAGTCCTTGCGCTAAGCTGACGGTAAGAAGCCCGCCGATTGCGAGGGTCGTTATGACTTGTGAAGTAATCGCAATGGATTTTCTCGAGTACCGGTCCGCAATGTACCCGGCAAAAGGAGCAGCCAGTGTGCGCGGTAAAATATTGCATACGAGATTGGTGGCAAAGCTAGTGGCAGAGCCAGTTAATTGCAGGATATAGAAGCTGATGGCAAAGGCATACACTTGTGCTCCAAACGATGAAATTAGTTTGCTAATCGTAAAGGTATACAAGTGATAGGTTGCTTTTTTTAACTTTAAAGCCTCTTCCATAAAAATCCCCACCCCAAAAAGTTTAATTTGATTAAACAAATTGTATCATGAGTAAACTTCCATTTCAATAAAAAGTTTAATATAATTAAACTATGGACAAGTTAGGAGTGTTGCCGCCATGTTAGGTGAACGGATAAGAAAGCTTAGAAAACAAAAGAACTTAACGCTGGAAGCACTAGCTGGTAAAGGCTTGACAAAGGGAATGCTGAGCTTAATTGAAAATAACAAGGCAAACCCATCGATGGAGAGTTTATCCTACATTGCTGATCAGCTTGGAGTTGAAGTGGCCGAGCTGCTTGGAGACATTAGCTCTGAGGAAATGCGGGCGGTCCTTGAACAAGCTGAAAAGCTTTTTAATATGAATTCCGAAAAAAGAGATGAGAAAATTTTTGAGGAGATCGTTTCTATCATCCGGCCATATATACCGAGTCTTAACCAGGGATATGAGTCGGCGCGCTTGTTAGAAATCTATAGCCGGACTCTCTTTTATCAAAAGAAAGAGGGGTGGGAAGAGCTGTCCGTGCGATCTTCTAAAATGTATGATCAGTTGAATCTGATAGCGAAACGTGCTTCGATTGGCATTTTTCGGGCGATGGCCAGGTTCGTTGAACATCAGTATGAGTTAGCATTAGAAATTTTTAAAAAAGAACGGGCTGATATCGAGGATAAACAGTCACTTATAGACCCCATTACTCGGCTTGATTTGGATTATCATGAAGCTATATTGCATTTCTCCGTTGGCGATTCACGGTCTGGCATACAAGTAATGGAGCAAGCCATTGCTTTTTCAAAGGAACAAAAGATTTTTTACCTCGTCAGTGATTTATACCGGCTTGCAGCAGCCTATGCTATGCTGGAGCAAGATGAGGAAGAGATGGAGTATTATATTAAAAAATTGCGGCAGTACGGAGAGTTTGCAGAGGATCTTCATTCCTTGTTGTTTTGTGAGCTCATTGATCTTGTATACCTAAACAATGAGCAACAGAATTTCGAAGAAGCCTTGCAGGTGATTGAGAAGCATTTAGGGAATCCGAAAATGATGGAGGACTACAAATATTGGATCTACCTGGAGAAGGGGAAAGCATTGTATGGTCTTGGGCGTTATCACGAATCCCTGCAATGGTTTGAAAAAGTCGAAATACCAGCCTATCTCCATTTTCCCATTGATTTGGCTTTTTTCTATGTCATGCATGCTTACCAATCGCTTTGCTACTACGAACTAGGTGAAAATGAGAAGGCTGCAGAATTTGCAGAAAAGGCGCGGGACCTATTCAAATCCCTTCCGCAATCACCGCAAAAGGAATTCGCTGAAAAGGCTTATCGAAAAGTAATTAAATGCCAAGACAAAGGGGATACCGAATATTAATCTTTTAAATTAGGACTTCTTTTCATAGGAATAAGGAACGCTTCTGACCATGTACCAATCAGAAGCGTTTTTATATTTATGCCAACTGCTGCTCGGCAAACTCTCGATACAGCGGATGTGATTGTACCAACTCTTGGTGAGTACCAGCCCCCGTGATTGTTCCATTTTCAATTAAGATGATTTTATCTGCGTTGACGATGGTGGATAATCGGTGGGCGATAATAAAGGTGGTTCGCCCTTCCATGAGCCGTGCCAAGGCTTGCTGGACAATCCCTTCTGATTGACTGTCTAAGCTTGCCGTGGCTTCGTCCATCATCAATATTTTTGGATCTCTCAGGAAGGCTCTTGCAATCGCAATTCGCTGTCTTTGACCGCCTGAAAGCTTAACTCCGCGTTCTCCCACCTCTGTATCTAGCCCATTTGGAAATTCTTTTATAAATTGACCAGCGTAAGCCATTTTAACTACTTCCCATAAGCGGTCATCGTTGATTTCTCCTACGTCCTCTAGTCCATAGCACAAATTTTCTCGAATCGTTCCAGCCATCATCGGACTGTCTTGCGATACATAACCAATTTGCTTTCGCCATGCATACACGGAAAGCTCGCTAATCAGGGTGTCCCCAATCAGAATTTTACCTGATGTCGGTTCATAAAAGCGTTCCAGCAAACCAAACATCGTGGTTTTCCCGCCTCCGCTCGGACCTGCAAAAGCAATCATGGATCCAGGCGGTACGTCAAAGGATATATTTTTCAGGACAGGCTCTTCCTCACTATAAGAGAAGGAAACATCCACTACATGAATTTCTTGGTTCGTAATATCCATTTCTTTTCCGCTTTGTCCAGGCTCCACTTCTTCATCTAATATTCCAATAATCCGGTCAGCTGCCCCTTTTGCTTTTTGCAGCTGGGTAAAAAATAAGGTAAAAGATGTAATGGGATAAATAATTTGAAAAAGATAGAGCAGAAAAGCAACCAGTGAGCCTGTGCTCATGGTGCCATCTGCCACTCGGATCCCGCCATAGCCAATGATGATGACAATGACCACCATGACGACTAAGTACATAAGGGGTCCGATAAGAGAGAAAATTTTCCCTTCTTTTAACCCAATCAGCACCAGCTTTTCGATCCCGGCTAATCCCTTTCTTTCTTCGTTCTTTTCCGCATTGGAGGCTTTCATGAGCCGTATTTCACTTAGAGTCTGCTGGACATTCGCAGTAAAGCTGGCTGTCTCATCCTGAAGACTGCGAGATATCTTGGACATTTTACTGCCTAAAGGGGCAATAAATAAAATCGATATGGGAACCGCAATAAACATGAGCAAGGTCATTTTCCAGTCCATTATAAACAAGATCGTAACGGCACCGATAATGGAGGTAATTCCGCTAATAAATTGAGGGAAATGCTGCGAAATTAAGTCCTTTAAAACACCGGTATCATTGACAACCCGACTGACCGTTTCCCCGCTGGTATGTTCATCAAAGTATCGAACGGGTAAACGTAAAAGCCGGAACCATATTTTCTTGCGCAGCTGAGCGACTATTTTTTGCCCTACATAGGTTAAAGCATATAAAGAAAGTCCGTCTATGACAGCTTGTAACAAAAAAACCGCAACCATGGCCATAATTAATAATGTGTTGATGGATTCAATGGAGAAACCATCAACCATTTCTCTTGTTAATAAGGGGATGGTGAGCCCAGTCATAGTAGTGAGAATACTTCCGATCATCCCAATGGTCAAGGCTAATTTAGGTATATCAGCAGAAAGGATAAGAGACAGGAATGGCTGACGTTTTATTTTCATGCGTATACCTCCTTTTTTGAAGAGTTGTAACGCTTCTGGTCTCGGGTAAGACCAGAAGCGTACTTTTATTTAATGAAGGTTTAAGTACTTGCCAGTATGTGAGTTTTCTAAAAGAGCAATTTGTTCCGGTGTTCCTTCACCAATCACTTGTCCACCGGCAGCTCCGCCTGATGGCCCCATATCAATCAACCAATCAGAGGCTCGAATCACTTCTAGTGTGTGTTCAACGACAATCACAGTGTTTCCTGCATCTACCAGCCGATTTAAGAGGAGAAGAAGCTTGTTTACATCAGATGGATGTAATCCTGTTGTCGGTTCATCGAGCAAGTAGAGAGTGTGATTGGCGGTTTGTTTGTACAATTCCTTCGCCAATTTAATCCTCTGACTTTCTCCCCCAGACAGGGTCGTGACAGATTGCCCCCAGTTTAAATAGCCCAGTCCAACATCACATAACAAATCAATAATGGATCCAATCTTTTTCATTCCCTTAAACATTTCACGGCTCTCCTCAATCGTCATATCCAGGATAGCTGAAATGTTTTTACCCTTGTACGTTATTTCGAGGATGAAGTCCTTAAACCTTTTTCCTTTACACACAGGGCAGGTGACCTCTAAATCAGGCATGAAATGCATATTGGTCATTACAAACCCAAGACCTTGGCAATGTTCACATCTACCGCCTGGTGTATTGAATGAAAAATCCTTTGGCTCAAGCTTCTTATCTTTTGATTCTGGCAGACTGGCAAACAGATTCCGAATTAAAGTGAAGGCTTCAGAATAGGTTGCGACATTCGACCGCTGCATCCTGGTTAGAGGCGTTTGGTCCACAGTTATCATGTTTTCAATCGAATCAAAACCAGTTATCTTTTCACACCCCTCTACTTTTCCTTCCTTCGCGGAAGAAAGCACATCGAATACTAAGGTAGATTTTCCAGAACCGGAAACCCCTGTGATTGAAATGAACGTTCCTAGCGGGAAGGAGACGGTCACATTTTTCAAGTTATGCTTGGTTGCGTTATGAACAGTTAGATACTTTCCGTTTCCGTCGCGTCTTTTCCTTTTTGCAGTTACAGGTTTTTTTAGGAAGGCCCCTGTAATCGATTGCTCCTGTTCCATTAACTGTTGGACAGTACCTTCACCGATCACGTTTCCTCCGTACTTACCGGCACCAGGACCGATATCAATAATGTGGTCAGCTCCCCGCATCATATCTTCATCATGTTCGATTACTAAAACGGTATTGCCTAAATCTCGCAGTTCTCTCATAATTTCCAGCAGCCCTTGCGTATCCTTTGGATGTAATCCTGCTGTCGGTTCATCTAATATATAGAGTACACCAGTCAGACCCGAACCAAGAATCGTAGCTAATCGTAAACGTTGGGCTTCACCGCCTGAGAGCGTAATCGTCTGGCGATCTAATGTCAGATAGCCTAATCCCACTCGAATGATACGGGTGATTTTTGTTTTGATCTCATGCAGTAAGGATTCTGCAACGTATAAGCTTTCTTCCGATAATTCGCTAAGAAGCTCGTCAATCCAAATGAGTATATCGTCCAAGGACCATTTAGAAACGGCTGTAATGGAGGTGCCAGCCACTAACACTTGACGGCTGGCTTTATTTAACCGTTCGCCTGAACAATCAGGACAAGTTTTGGAGAAAAATAATGGAGCTTCTCCCGATTGGCCAGCCTTTTCTTTGAACCTTCTCCAAATTCCCGTAACCACACCCTCGAATTTTCCTTTATTGACAGCCTTGGGAGGTTTTTTATCTGGAAAGTAGGATGAGAATGGTTCACTTTCTACTCCATAATAGAGAAGATCTCTTTGAACATCCGTATACTCCTTTAATGGCTGGTCTAAGTCTAATGGGATTTCATAGTAGTCAGCAGCAGCCTTTAATATTTGGAATTGATAGTCACGATAAGGTCCCTTCCAAATCAGGACCGCATCTTCATTTAAACTAAGCTCTTCATTAAAAACGGAGTGAAAGTCTAGCTCTGAAACGATTCCAAGTCCGCTGCAAGTTTCGCACGCCCCTTCCAGTTTGTTAAAGGAAAAATGGCTGCGAGTCAGCTTTTCAAAACGATGCTGGCAATGAGGGCAATCTATATATTGTTTAAAGTCATCTTCTTCATAGATGTCTTTGTCGAAACGGGGAGGGATTAGCCTAAGACAGTTGGGGCAAAGTTGTTCTCCAAGTTTTTCATAAACCACTCGTAAATACGTATAAATATCCGTTATGGTTCCAACGGTGGAGCGTGGGTTTCGATTTGTAATGTGCTGGCCGATGCTGATGGATGGAGATAAACCGGCAATCGATTCGACTTTCGGCTTCCGAATAGCATCTGTCGTCATCCCCATGGATTCCATATAGAGCCGCTGGCATTCTCTTTGAAGGGTATCTAGGGCTAACGTTGATTTTCCAGAACCCGAGGGACCTGTAATTAAAACCAATTTGTTCTTTGGAATCCGAAGCGAGATGTGTTTCAGGTTGTGTTCATACGCACCTTTAATCTCAATGAAATCTTTCATAAAATTCCTCCTTATATTATAGTTACTCTCCTATTCTATAACATTAAAGCAAATGCTAAGGTTGTGTGTTATTTTTATTGATTTGAATGGTAAAATACCGTCATGGTGGTTTAAGGTTATATTGTAATGTTGGGAAGGGTTAGTCTCGGGGAGAGAAAAGAGCTGCCCAAGCCGGAAACGAAGAGCCCGAGTTTAATTGCAGAATTCATTTATCATTTTGTCAATGTGCCGGGAAAGCTTAATTGGCAAGACTTAATTTGTTCACAAAAGCTTTACGATTCCGTAACTTGTCGTACATGTAAACAACTTATGATGAAAGAAAGTCGTAAGAATGAGAGGATGGATAGTAGTGACATTTACATATATCGATCATGCGGTTAAGGAAAAACAGCTTACTCCGGTGCCTTCCATACACGAGACGGCAATCGTCCGAAAAAGCCAAATCGGGGAGTGGACTGAGATCGGCGCATTCAGCCGATTTAATGAAGTAATGTTTGGAGATTATAGCTACTGTGTTGATGATGTTGAAATTAATTATGCGGAGATCGGGAAGTTTTGCTCAATCGCTTCACACGCATGCATTAATCCTGGCAATCACCCAATGTGGAGAGTCACGCAGCATCATGCCACATACCGCAGCAAATCGTACGGATTCCAACAATCGGATGACATTGAATTTTTCCAATGGAGAAGAGACCATAAGGTGGTTATCGGCCATGATGTATGGATTGGCCACGGAGCCACGATTATGCCGGGAGTGACAATCGGAACGGGGGCAGTTGTGGGTTCTGGAGCGGTCGTAACCAAAGATGTTCCCCCGTATACCATAGTGGCTGGAGTGCCGGCAAGGCCAATTCGACAAAGATTTTCAAGTGAAATTACCGAAAAACTGCTTGCCATCGCATGGTGGGATTGGCCAAGGGAGTTGTTGGAGCAACGTTTCGATCAGTTTAACGATTTGGAGCAATTTTTATGTACATATGCATCGGAAAAATAATCTTAAAGTCTCTCGATGGCGTCGGGAGGCTGTTTTTTTGAGGTTGAAATCTCGTGAGTGTAGTGGTTTACTTATTTAGTCTCGGTAGGAGGAGAATTAGTCTCGGTAGGAGGAGAATTAGTCTCGGTAGGAGGAGAATTAGTCTCGGTAGGAGGAGAATTAGTCTCGGTAGGAGGAGATTTAGTCTCGGTAGGAGAGGATTTAGTCTCGGTAGGAGAGGATTTAGTCTCGGTAGGAGGAGAATTAGTCTCGGTAGGAGGAGAATTAGTCTTGGTAGGAGGAGAATTAGTCTCGGTAGGAGGAGAATTAGTCTCGGTAGGAGAGGATTTAGTCTCGGTAGGAGAGGATTTAGTCTCGGTAGGAGGAGATTTACTCTCGGTAGGAGAGAATTTACTCTCGGTAGGAGGAGATTTACTCTCGATAGCGGAGGATTTACTCTCGGCAGCGGAGAATTTACTCTCGGTAACGCCAAATATCCTTTTTAGCAGAGGTGGATTCAATGGTAAAACCAATTGAGATTGCTAAGAAGCTCGGTATTAGTACAAGTGCTCTGCGCCATTATGAATCATGGGGCATTGTTCCAAAAGCAGAACGGAAAGCAAATGGATATCGTGTATATACAGAGGAACACGTTGCCTATTTTGAATGCATTCGCGCCATGAACTCCGGGTTTGGCATGAAGCTGATCCGCGAAATTATGCCAATGCTTCAAAAGAAGCAGGTCATAGATGCTTTATGGAAGGTCAATGCCATTCAGGCACAGTTAAATAAAGATAAACAAAAGGCAGAGAAGGCACTCGCCATCCTTGAACAGGATTCATTCGATGAAATGATGAGCCCGCAACAAAGCAAGCAGTGGTACACCATTGGAGAAGCAGCCGAGTTAATCGATGTCTCGCCGTCAACACTCAGACACTGGGAACAAGAAGATTTAATTGAACCGGAGCGTGACAGGACAAGCGGCTACAGGATGTACACGAAAAATGATTTGCGAAAGCTTTTAGTGATCCGCACCCTCCAAAAAGCGGTGTATTCGCTAGAGGTTGTCCGGGAAATCCTCGGTGAAATGGACAAGCATAATCTGGAAGAAGCTATAAAAATCACTAGGGAGTCCTTGGTTTATCTAGACTATTTGGTTAAAGAGCAGCTGAAAGGGATGGCTTATTTGTATAGATTGTGTCAGATTGTCGAGGAAAAATGAAGGGCTTCAGATGAATCGCTGATTGAGTCATTGAAGGAATGTTCATATATTCCCTCCGCCTAAAAATAAATGCAATCATTTAATTTATGAAAAACATTCGTTTGATTCATGATAAATCGAGAGATATATTTATTTAGCAGGGATTGGAGGAGAACGCATGAACATTTTAAATTATACGCTGTTAGACGTATTTACAACCAATCAGTTTGGAGGGAATCAGCTCGCCGTATTTTATGGGGAAGAAGACTTGTCAACTGAAATAATGCAAAGGATTGCCAGAGAGTTAAATTTATCTGAGACGGTATTTATTTTTACCGCCGATTCACCTAGTGCAGATAAAAAATTACGAATCTTTACTCCGCAGCTTGAGCTGCCAATGGCTGGTCACCCTACCATTGGGGCTGCTTATGTATTGGCTGAAAAGGAAATTCTGAAGACTGAACCGGGTCAGAATCAATGGATATTTGAAGAGAAAGTCGGGAATATTCCCATTACAGTTTATAGGGATCATTCACGAATTTCAAAAGTTGAAATGAAACAGCCGAATCCAGTTTTTGGTGAGAAAATACAAGATTATGAAAGGGCTGCGAGCCTTCTTTCACTGTCAATTGACGATATAAATATGAATTTTCCTATTCAAACTGTTTCAACAGGGGTGCCGTTTTTATTTATCCCGATTCAATCGCTTGCAGCTATAAAAAGAATCAATTTTCGAAGTGACGTATGGGAAAAATATTTTAGCCGTAATCCTCATACAACAAATATTTTCACATTTACTGCAGAAACAGAAGAGCCTGAATCAACTGTACATAGCAGAATGTTTGCACCAGCGATGGGAATATCCGAAGATCCAGCAACTGGTGCCGCAAGCGGTCCTTTAGGCGCTTATTTAGTAGAGCATGGTGTCATCCCTTCGAATGAAGACGGTAAATATTTCATCAGAAGTGAACAAGGATTTGAAATAGGACGACCCAGCTATATTGACATCTCTATTCAAAAAAACGGTAACGACTATAAAGAAGTAAAAATTGGCGGAAACTGTGTGATCATGGGTTCAGGACAACTTTACATACGTTCATTGAAGTAAGGGATCTCACAACAGTGAATCCTTTTTTGCACTTAAGAAAGTATAAAATTTTAGCAAAGCAGCAAATTCGACGTAGCTAAAATTTTTAGGAATAAAGTATAAGCGCAACTAGGTAATCGCCTGCACCTAAAGGCCTGGCGCTAGCCAAGTTTTCTTTATTTAAGGTTTTGTTAAACTATCCGGCTGATTTCCGCTGCTGGCGCAGAAGCTTACGCAGGCGATTTGGGAGCCTCCTCAGCGCTTTAGCGTATGCTCAGGTTTCACTTGACTCGCTTTTCTAAGCAGGAGTCTCGCATTCCGCTCCAATCAGCATGGTTCCATACCACAATAAGCTTTTTTCTAGCCTTGTTTAAAGATTGCTAAATACATCATGCAAGAACCAATTTATGGAACAACCGATGGTTTGGCTCACGTCAGTCAAGCCTTTTTTCGTTGTTAAACAATGCGGTTTGATATGGAATGCTAGCTTTTCATACAAAGATCTATCCCCTTTAAAGCTTTATTGCTATAAAGTACCGAACAGTCGAAAATTTAAAAAAATTGTTGAATTTAAAATTTGTAATGTTGTATACTTGTAATACAACTTGTGTAAAGCGCTTACATGAAAAAAGTGAACAAATACAATAAGGGGAGAATAACTAAATGAAAAAGCACTTATTTCTAGTATTAACTTCCGTATTCGTTCTTTTGTTAGCCGCTTGTGGGGGAACAGGCAGCGGCGGCGGAGAGAACAAACAGCAATTTCTAACAATTGCAACGGCTTCCTCAGGAGGTACTTATTATCCAATTGGAGTTGGAATGGGGAACCTTTGGACTGAAAAACTCCAAGGTGAAGGTATTAAGGCTACAGGTCAATCTTCTGCAGGGTCTGTCGAGAATATCGACTTATTAAGAAAAGGTGAAGCACAGCTAGCGATTTTACAAGGTTTAATTGGAGCACAAGCTGTTGACGGATCTGGAAATTTTGAAGGAAATGCTTATGAGGATTTGCGTTCAATCTCTATGCTTTGGCCAAACGTTGAACATTTTCTTCTTATGAACGACAAGGTAAAGACAGGAACAATTTCTGATATTGAAGGTACCACTTTCTCAGTAGGACCACAAGCAAGCGGAACAGAACAATCTACTCTTGTTATGATGGAAGGAATCAATTTAACGAAAGAAAATATTAAACCTGAATATTTAGGATACGATGATACCGTTTCAGCTATGCGTGACGGAAGACTTGATGGCGGATCAGCTCCTGCTGGTATCCCGGTAGCGGCCGTTATGGATATGTATGCAAGCGGTGTCGATGCAACTGTGTTAGAAGTAACCGATGAACAGCTAGAAGCGATTAATAATGTTTACAATACATGGTATCGTTTCGTGATTCCTGCAGGCACGTATCCGGGAGTTGATAAAGATATCAACACAATTGCTCAGCCAAACTTCTTAGGGGTAACAAAAGAGCTTGACGAAGAAACGGTTTATAAATTAACAAAAACACTATATGAAAACCTAGACTTTATGTATGGTGTACATGATTCAGCTAAAAACATGACACTTGAAACAGCTTTAGACGGGCTGCCAGCTCCTTTGCACGCTGGGGCATATAAGTACTTTAAAGAACAAGGTCTAGAAATCCCTGAAAACTTAATTCCGCCAGAAGCTAAGTAATAAAGCGTTAAAATTGGAGGGATTCTTCCCTCCAATTTTTAAACTAAGTAGAAAAAGAGTTTGATTGAAACGAAAGAAGGTGGGATAGGATGTTTACATTTAAGAAGACACCTAAAGTTGGCCAAGAAATGGATTTGGATAAAGAGGGCGGCGGCGGAGTTCGCCAATTAACTGGAAAACAGGCTACGATTGCTGCAGTATTTGCAATTGGTCTATCGGTTTTTTCCATTTATGTAAATGGATTCATGAATATTCAGGAGATATACCGCAATGTCATTTTTCTAGGTTTCCTATTTGTTTTGGGCTTTCTTTTATATCCAGCAACAAAGAAGGGAAATCGAGAAAAGTTTTCAATTGTTGATGCTATTTTAGCTGTGATTGGATTATCTGGAGTTGTTTATATTCTATTTAATTATTCTGTCATTCACAATGTGAGAATGTCACAGGCGATTACGCAAGATTATATTTTTGCGATTATTACGGTTGTAATTCTATTAGAAGTTGCCAGAAGAACGATTGGGATTTTTATTCCTTTACTTTCTTTGATTGCGCTGATTTATGCTGTGTATGGCCCTTCTTTTCCGGGATTGTTTGCTCATGCAGGCTTCTCGATGGAGAGACTCTTATACCGCATTTATATGACTACTGAAGGTGTCTTCGGTATGACATTTTCAATTGCCACTACCTATATTATTATCTTCATTCTATTCGGAGCGTTCCTGACTGCAAGCGGAGCAACCAAGCTATTTAATGATTTGGCGATCGCAATTGCAGGACAACGCCGTGGCGGCCCAGCCCAGGTAGCCGTTATTTCTAGTGCTTTAACTGGCACTTTGAGTGGTAGTGCTGTCGCCAACGTTGCAACCACTGGAACCTTTACAATTCCTCTAATGAAAGGTCTTGGACTCAAACCAAGATTTGCTGGTGCTGTAGAAGCAGCAGCATCTACAGGCGGAATGATCATGCCGCCGATTATGGGAGCCGCTGCCTTTATTATGGCTGGATTTTTAGGAGTCAGCTACAATGTTATTATTTTGGCAGCTGTCATTCCTGCGATTCTTTATTATGCAGCATTAATCTTTGCGATTGACATCGAAGCGAAAAAGCAAGGTCTTAAAGGGATGAGTAAAGACTCAATTCCGCAGGTATGGGCTGTATTAAAAGAAAGAGGTCTTTTATTACTACCTATCATCGTTATTATTGGAGCTCTTTTATCTGGAAAAACTCCGCTGTTTGCAGGTTTTGCCGGAATTATCACAGTTATTGTTACGAGCTGGTTAACAAAAGATAAATCAAACCGTATTACGTTTAAAAAGGTAATAGAGGCTTTAATTGATGGGGCCAAAGGGACCGTTCAAGTTGGGGTTGCCTGTGCTTCCGTAGGTATTATTATCGCGGTTGTGACGATGACAGGACTTGGTTCTACTTTAGCCTATAACATTATTGAACTTTCTGGTGGAGAACTATCTGTCATCTTAGTTCTCATAATGATTACATGTATTGTTTTAAGTATGGGATTGCCTTCAACTGCTCTTTATATCGTTGTGGCTGTTACAGCTGCACCAGCATTAGTTGAAGCTGGAGTTAATCCAATTGCAGCCCACTTCTTTGTATTCTGGTTTGGAGCATTATCGAATGTTACACCTCCTGTAGCGTTAGCATCTTATACTGCCGCCGGACTTGCTGGAGCAGATGCGATGAAAACTTCATGGACAGCTGTGAAGCTCTGTTTGCCAGGGTTTATTATCCCGTTCATGATTGCTTACAACCCAATCATGGTTATGCAAAATGAAACAGGAGGAACCGCATCAATCGTTAGTGCGATTCCGGTTTTATTAACAGGAATGCTTGGCGTATTTGCGCTTGCTGTAGCGGTATTTAACTTCTTCAGAACAAAGCTGAATCTATTGGAACGGATTGGTTTCTTTGCGACTGCTATTCTTTTAATAGATCCGGGTATGGTGACTGATATAATTGGGTTAGCCATTGTTATTTTATTGTTGGCGATTCATATTACGCGCTCGAAAAAAATAGAAGTGAAGCCGGGATCTGAAGTAGGAGCTTAGAAAGCTCAATACTGCGTAAAGGAAGAATTCCATGCGTATTAAAAGAGAAAAGGTATCGAATTTAGTACTAGAAGAAATAAAAAAGATGATTAAATCAGGTGAATTCCCGCCTAACAGTAAGCTTCCGTCTGAAACAGAACTCGCAAAGATGTTTGGTGTAAGCCGCTCTCCTATTCGGGAAGCCCTAAGTGTGCTGGCAGCGAGCGGCTTAATTGAGTCAACTCAAGGCGGGGGAAGCTGGGTGAGGGAAGTGAACCTGGCCGAAATGCTAGAGCCTGTTCAATTCGAAATGGTTGAAGTTGAACAGGTTCAAGACCTATTAGAAATGCGCACAATCATTGAATCTGAAGCCGCTTTTCTTGCAGCAAAGCGGCATAAGCCCGAGGATATCATAGACCTGGAGGAAGCTCTTGAAGCTTTTAGAAGGGTCAGTGAAGATCAATATAAGATTGGGTATGAAGAGGATTATGCGTTTCACCGTATTATTGTCAGGGCTGCCTACAATCCATTTTTAACGCAAACTATGGATCATTTATCAGAGCTGCATTTAAAAGCGATGATGTTTTCGCTTGAGAAAAACCTTGGCTGGGAAGCGAAACGGCAAGAAGTTTTTATGGAGCACGTTCATATTTTTGAGGCTATTAAAAACAGAGACAGTCAAGCCGCACGGGCTGCCGTTATTGAGCATTTAACCAACGCCAGAATAAAGCTTGGGGACAGACGGGTGTCCAAGCTTTAAATCCAAAATAAAAAGGACCGATGTAGAAAAATGGATATTCGCAATATTTTTTGTATTGGACGCAATTATGCAGCACATGCAGCAGAGCTGGGAAATGCAGTCCCGGAATCACCGATTCTTTTTTCAAAACCGACTCATGCTTTGGTGAAAGCAAATGGAGAGGCCGTATCATTCCCGAGTAATCAGGGTGAAATCCATCATGAGCTCGAAATTGTTCTATATATCGGAAAACAAGTAACAGATGGGTTTAAAGCGGACGATGTTGTAACAAAAATGGCACTTGGAATTGATTTTACATTAAGAGATTTGCAGTCTGAACTGAAAAAACAAGGGTATCCCTGGCTTCGAGCAAAAGGATTTAAAAATTCAGCCATCATAACGGAATTCTGGGATTTCCCAGGTACAGATGCTTGTAAGGAAACCGACTTCTCTTTATTAAAAAATGGTCAGCGTGTTCAACACGGCAATATTCAATTGATGATGTTTGATTTTCAGTCCATCCTCGAACATATTCACCGGGAATTTGGTCTCGAGGAAGGAGATATTGTTTATACTGGAACACCTGAAGGAGTTGGATCCATCGCGAATAGAGATGAATTTGTTTTACTATGGGGAAATGAAGAAAAGGGACGTTTTATTGTCAGTCTATAAGGAGGGAAAAGGAGCGATTTGGATCGTTCCTTTCCTGCCATTAATGTGGACAGTCCACTAGACCTCTAGGACAGTAGGGAGGAGAAGGATGAAGCTACGGCCAATCAGAAAACAAAAACGAATCTATCAAGTTATTATTGATCAAATTAAACATGCCATTGAGAATGGACAGATTAAGCCGGGGGACAAATTGCCGTCTGAAAGAATGCTGGCCGAATCTTTACAAGTATCCAGAACATCTGTTAAAGAAGCTGTGACTGTTTTGGAATCGGCTGGGATTGTTCATGTCAGGCCGGGGGTAGGTATGTTTTTAATCCAAGATTCCCAACAAAGCCTACTATCCAAGCTTTCACAAGTAATTGAAGGGCATAAAGCGAACTTTAAAGATTTATTAGAACTTAGGCAAGCAATTGAAGGAGATGCCGCTTATTACGCAGCGATCAGAATTACAGAAGAACAAAAAGCAAAACTTACATCAGTTTTCCATGATCTTGTTTTGGCTGAAGAACTAGGCGAAGTCGCGATTGAGGAAGATTTCCGCTTTCACTTTACCATCGTCGAAGCAGCCAATAATCCGGTAATGCTGGAAGTGATGAATCTGATTTCAGATAAAATGATTCATAGTTTAGCAGCTAGCAGAGAGAACTCAACAAAGAATCAGGTTTTAAATATGGAAGTACAATCCGAACACCGCCATATTTATGAAGCCATTATGAACAATGAACCGGAGAAGGCCAGACAGGCAGCTTGGGAACATCTCCAAGGGAGTAAACAGCGTCATATCCATCTTTTAGAATAACGGAAAATGGAGAGGAAACAAAATGGACAGAGACAGAATGATTGATTTAATTGGGGAATTTATTCCAGAGAAAAAAAGGATTTTAACGGATAAAGCTGATTTATACAGTTACTCCTATGATGCTTCTTTTGGAGTCTATGTTCCTGATGTTGTCGTTCAGCCGAAAGAAACCGAAGAAGTGGCTAAAATTATGAAGTTGGCCAATCAATATGAAATACCTGTCTATCCTCGCGGTCAAGGCACCAGTTTAAGCGGCGGTCCGCTCCCGGTAAAAGGCGGGATTGTCCTTGACTTATCAAGATGGGACCAAAAACTTGAAATTGATGCAGAAGACATGGTGGCAATCGTCTCGCCTGGTGTCATAACAGCACATATAAACGCCAAAGCAATGGAAAAAGGGCTGATCTATCCTCCAGATCCGAGCAGCTCCAATATCGCTACCATTGGGGGGAATCTTGCAGAAAATGCAGGCGGACCAAGAGGGCTTAAATATGGGGTTACAAAGGATTATGTGATTGGATTAGAAGTGGTTACACCAGAAGGAGAAGTTATCCGAACAGGCGGACGGACTGTTAAAAATGTAACCGGCTACGATTTAACTAAATTGATAGTAGGCTCTGAGGGAACTTTAGGGATCATAACAGAGGCAATTCTCCGTCTTTATCCAAAACCGGCAGCAAGCAAAACCTTAATGGCGTTATTTGACGATTTGGTCGATTCAGGCAAAGCGATTTCGAAAGTCTTAAGCTCCGGGATCTTGCCGGCAAAGATGGAAATCATGGACCAAGCATCCATACAAGCGGTAGAGGCATACCATCCGCTTGGTCTCCCAATTGATGTAGAAGCATTAATTTTAATCGAATTGGATGGTCATCCGATGGCGATTGCTGATGAAATGGTAAAGGTTCAAGAGGTCTGTAAAGAGGTCGGTGCCAGAGAAGTAAAGGTTGCCTCGACGGATGATGAAGCAAAGGAATTGTGGAAAGCCAGAAAGCTGGTTTCCCCGGCCATTGTCCGAGTGAAACCAACGAAAATTTCTGAAGATGCAACGGTTCCGAGAAGTAAAATTCCAGATATGTTTAAAAGATTAAAAGAAATCAAAGAAAAATACAAAATTGATTTAGTCGTTTTCGGTCATGCAGGTGATGGCAATCTTCACCCGAATATCATTGCTGATAAACGGGATCATGAAGAAATGAAACGCGTGGAACTGGCTGTTCAGGAGATCTTTGAGGCAGCGATAGAATTAGGCGGGACTCTCTCAGGCGAGCATGGAATCGGGACGATGAAAGCTCCTTTTATGGAAATGGAATTAGGCAAGGTGGGGTTGGACATGATGAAGCGAATCAAGGAAAGCTGGGATCCAAAGAACATTCTAAATCCGGGCAAGATTTTTCCGGAGCCAGGGCAAAGGCTAGTGCTGTCTCATGAATAATGCCAATCTCGCGTATGAACAAACATTTGATTGTGTTCAATGCGGCTATTGTTTGCCAGCTTGTCCCACCTATAAAACGATGGAAAAAGAAACCCACTCACCTAGAGGAAGAATTAATCTGGTCAAAATGGCAGCAGAGGGAAAAATTTCGCTTTCCGAGCTGGAGGGTCCCATTGACCTGTGCCTAGGCTGCCGTGCCTGTGAAACCGTCTGTCCGACCAATGTGCAATATGGAAAGATTTTAGAATCAGCAAAAGAAGTCTTACAAGAAGAAAAGAAGAAGAAAATGCCGAATCGGGTGAAATTGTTTCAGTCCTTTTTCTTTAATAAAGTATTGCCTAATGATGCAGTTTTGAACATGGCAGGGTCGGGCTTAGCTTTCTATCAGCAAAGCGGGCTGCAAAAGGTTACGCGTAAGCTGGGAATCTTAAAAATGTTTCCTGAAAATCTTGCAAGCTTTGAAAAAATCTTACCAGATGTTGAAGGTCCGATTCGAAGAAAGCAAAGGGCGAGTCATTATTCTGCTCAAGGCAAACCGGTCTATCGAATCGGCTTTTTCACAGGCTGTATCATGGATACGATGTTCTCATCGATTAATACATTGAGCATCAAGCTCCTGCAAGCAGCAGG
This sequence comes from Bacillus litorisediminis, assembly GCF_022808645.1. GTDB lineage: Bacteria > Bacillota > Bacilli > Bacillales > JC228 > Bacillus_BF > Bacillus_BF litorisediminis. The sequence continues at coordinate 141,321 of NZ_JAKZKT010000003.1, read as the reverse complement.
CTGTGATGTGACTGTTATTAAAGAACAAACCTGTTGCGGCGCTTTGCAAAGCCACAGCGGGGAAATCAACATGACAAAGATGCTGGCCAAGAAGAACATTGAAGCATTTGAAAAATATCAGTTTGATTTTGTGGTGAACAGTATTGGCGGCTGCGGAGCGATGCTGGTTGAATATGGCCATCTTTTGGCTGATGAACCTGCGTGGGCTGAACGGGCCAGGGAATTTGCAAGAAAAAATGCTGATATCAGTGTGGTACTAAGTGAGTTATCTTTGCCTTTTAAAAAAGAGATACGAAAGGCAGTCACCTATCAGCCCTCCTGCCATATGACCAATGTGCAAAAAAGAACAAAGGAACCGCTAGCTCTTTTGCGGTCAATACCGGGTATTCATTATATAGAGCTGCCTGATCATGATATGTGCTGCGGTTCTGCGGGGATTTATAACTTAGTGAATTACCAAGAGTCAATGAAGATTTTAGATGGAAAGATGGAGCATGTTCGAAGGGTTCAGCCAGAGGTCATTGTGACGACAAATCCAGGCTGTCATTTGCAAATGAAATTAGGGGTTGAACGGGAGCAGCAAACTGACAAGATTCAGGTTGTTCATCTGGTCGAATTGCTGGCTGAAGCTTGTGAGATTAACGTCTAGGGAGATGAGTATATGTATGATTTTACGATTATAGGCGGGGGTATTGTCGGTTTATCAGTAGGGTTGGCGATGACTGAACAATTCCCAGGAAAAAAGATCCTGATTTTAGAAAAAGAAAAAGAGCTGGCCGCTCATCAGACAGGAAATAATAGCGGAGTGATTCATTCTGGCATTTACTATAAACCAGGCAGCTTTAAGGCGAGGTTTGCGAGACAAGGCAGTCAATCAATGGTTGAATTTTGCCAAATATATGGAATTGAGCATGATATTTGCGGAAAAGTGATTGTGGCCACCAATCAGAAGGAATTGCCTTTGCTTGAAAATCTTTATCAGCGCGGACTGCAAAATGGTCTTTCGATTAGAAAATTGAATCGTGAAGAATTAGTAGAGATTGAACCGCATGTCAATGGGCTTGAAGCAATTCATGTCCCGGCTGCAGGGATTGTAAATTATAAGCAGGTTTCTAAAAAAATTGCAGAATTGATACAGGAACGCTGCGGAGAAGTAAAATGCAAAGAAGTGGTTCGGGCGATTCAAGAACATCAGGATGGGGTTACCGTTGAAACAGATCGAAATACGTATGAAACGAAATTTTTAGTGAACTGTGCCGGCTTGCATAGTGACCGGATTGCTAAGTTAGCAGGTTATCAGATTGATATGAAAATCGTTCCATTCCGCGGGGAATATTACAAGCTTAAGCCGGAGAGCAGAGGCTTGGTTCGTAACCTAATCTACCCTGTTCCAAATCCCGATTTCCCGTTCCTTGGCGTGCATTTTACCCGCATGATCGGCGGTGAGGTAGAGGCCGGCCCAAACGCGGTATTAAGTTTTAAACGGGAAGGGTACAAGAAAACCGATATTAATCTGAAGGATCTTGCCGAAGTTTTAAGCTATAAAGGATTTTGGAAACTGGCGAGTCAAAATATGCGGGAAGGCATCAATGAAATGGTGCGCTCTGTGAGCAAAAAGAAGTTTGTTGAAAGCCTGCAGACTCTGATCCCGGAAATCAAAGGGGAAGATTTAGTACCGGGCGGAGCAGGCGTGCGGGCACAAGCATTGAAAAGTGACGGTTCATTAATAGATGATTTCCACTTTGTTCAAGGCCGAAAGAGTTTACATGTTTGTAATGCGCCTTCACCGGCGGCAACTGCGTCGCTTGAGATTGGGAAAGAGGTTGTGAGGCAGATAAAGGAGCGGTTTTAGCGAATATATGGGTGTAAAATTGCGGTGCGGGTAATTGGGAAATAACGGAATGATTGCCCTGTTTTATCAGCGATAGGTTGGTGTTAAAAGATGCTGCTCATACTGTGAATACGGTTGGAGAATGTAGGTCGCTCCGCTTTGGTACAACGAGCCAGTGAAATAGTCAGACCACTACGACCAGGTGAACCACTGATTACGACTCTTTCGGGAAGCATCAGAGTAGACTGACCCATTGTTGCATCAGACTGGTACTATAATAGTTGCAGCGGAATGAGGATCCATTAAATTGCGTTTGGCGGATCCTCATTCCGTTATTTGAATGAAAACATGCACTTTAGGGGCTGAAGCGGATTTTGATTCCGCTATTTGTACAAAATCAATCAAATTTGACGGAAAAAAAGGCAAATAACGGAACCAGGATCCGAAACCATGCTCCAAACGAAGATTTTTGAATAAATAGCGGAATGAGGATCCATTAAATTGCGTTTGGCGGATCCTCATTCCGTTATTTGAATGAAAACCTTCACTTCAGGGGCTGAAGCGGATTCTGATTCCGCTATTTGTACAAAATCAATCAAATTTGACGGAAAAAAAGGCAAATAACGGAACGAGGAACCGAAACCATGCTCCAAACGAAGTTTTTTGAATAAATAGCGGAATGAGGATCCATTAAATTGCGTTTGGCGGATCCTCATTCCGTTATTAGAACGAAAACCTGCACTTCAGGGGTTGAAGCAGATTCTGATTCCGCTATTCAAACAAAATCAGTCAAATTTGACGGAAAAAAGGCAAATAACGGAACCAGGAACCGAAACCATGCTCCAAACGAAGATTTTTGAATAAATAGCGGAATGAGGATCCATTAATCAAGTTTGGCGGATCCTCATTCCGTTATTAGAACGAAAACCTGCACTTCAGGGGTTGAAGCGGATTCTGATTCCGCTATTCAAACAAAATCAGTCAAATTTGATGGAAAAAAGGCAAATAACGGAACCAGGAACCGAAACCATGCTCCAAACGAAGATTTTTGAATAAATAGCGGAATGAGGATCCATTAATCAAGTGTGGCGGATCCTCAATCCGTTATTAGACCGAAAACCTGCACTTCAGGGGTTGAAACGGATTCTGATTCCGCTATTCAAACAAAATCAGTCAAATTTGACGGAAAAAAGGCAAATAACGGAACCAGGAACCGAAACCATGCTCCAAACGAAGATTTTTGAATAAATAGCGGAATGAGGATCCATTAATCAAGTGTGGCGGATCCTCAATCCGTTATTAGACCGAAAACCTGCACTTCAGGGGCTGAAGCGGATTCTGATTCCGCTATTTGTACAAAATCAATCAAATTTGACGGAAAAAAAGGCAAATAACGGAACCAGGAACCGAAACCATGCTCCAAACGAAGTTTTTTGAATAAATAGCGGAATAAGGATCCATTAAATGAGTTTGGCGGATCCTCAATCCGTTATTAGACCGAAAACCTGCACTTCAGGGGCTGAAGCGGATTCTGATTCCGCTATTCGAACAAAATCAATCAATTTTGACGAAAAAAAAGCAAATAACGGAACGTTTTCGTCCGTAACTAAAATCAAGCTTGACTCTGAGCGTAACATTATAGTAATCCTTAACGATTTTAGCCCGATTCACCGTTAAAATAATGAGAAATATTTGATTTTGCTGCGGTCTATATGACCGCAGCATTTTTTATACTTACGTGAATCCGATAACCGCAGTAAAAGTTTATAAAGGGCAGTATCGGGACAGGAAGCTAGGAAAAAGTCTTTTACAAGGGGCTCTAAAGGACAAAAACAAGAAGATTGGGAACAAAAAGTCATTCATAAAAGGCCTTATAGAACTTAATAGCAAGCCCATCATTTTAATAATTTAAAATTTTCAGAATACAGGTTGACATATTTCTTTGGGTTTATGTATATTTTATATTGTATACATTATACACAAAAAGGAGGTCTTTATGATGCTACCACTATCAGGAGTTAAAATACTAGATTTAACCCAATTTTTAGCTGGCCCGTATTGTACGATGGTTTTATCCGATTTGGGCGCAGAAGTAACAAAAATTGAAAGATTTCCAGGAGGGGATGATTCACGAAGACTGGGTCCATTTATTAATGGGGAAGGATACTGCTTTGCCATGCCGAATAGAAATAAAAAAAGTCTGGCACTCGATCTCAAATCTTCCAGGGGAGTAGAGATTTTTCATAAGCTGGCTGAAAAGGCAGATATTATCATTGAAAATTTTCGTCCGGGAGTTACAAAGAAATTAGGGATTGATTATGAAACTATCAAAACGGTGAATCCTGAGATTATTTATTGCTCTATTTCCGGATATGGCCAAACGGGTCCATATAGTCATAAGGGTGGCTTTGATATCATTGCACAAGGTGTAACCGGATTTATGAGGATGACTGGTGAACCGGGAGGTAGGCCCGCAAAATTTGGAATTGCCATTAACGATATTGCGGCAGGTGCAACAGCCATTTACGGAATTTTAGGTGCCTATATTCATAAGCTTAAATCTGGTGAAGGCCAGTATCTCGATACCTCATTGGTGGATGCAGGATTAGCTTGGACTATTTGGGAATCCGCTGCGTATTTTGGAGGCGGGGAAATCGCAGGGCCTACAGGAACAAGACATCGCCGGTCTACCCCATATCAGGCTTACCGGACAAAGGATGGCTATGTGACAGTAGGTGCTGGCAACCAGCGGTTATGGGAGCGTTTCTGTTTGGAAGTGGTAGAAAGACCGAGATGGATCGAGCATGAAAAGTATATAGATTTACAAAGCCGGATGAAAAATATTGAAGAGTTAGAAAGGGATATTGAAGAAGTCTTGATCCAGGAGACCACTGCTTATTGGGTTGACAAACTAGATAAAGCTGGTGTTCCAGGGGGCCCAGTATATACGTATGACCAGGCACTTAGCGATCCTCATATTCTAGCACGGGGAATGGTACAAGAAATGGAGCATCCAAAGTTAGGAAAAATTAAAACATTAGGGATTCCTATCAAGTTTTCTAAAACGCCATTGCAAATTAAAAATCCGGCGCCTTGGCTTGGACAGAATACGACAGAGAAATTAAAGGAAATTGGTTTAACAGACGAAGAAATTGAAACTCTTTACAATGATCAAGTTGTTTTTGATAAATATCGTGAAAAAAGTGCAGTGGCTAGGGAGGAAAAATAAATGGAAAAGAAAGATATTTACTTAGTTAAACAAGGAGAAGTCGCTTCGATTATTTTAAATAGACCAGAAAAAAGAAACGCTCTTACTCATGAAATGTGGAAGGAGATTCCTTCATTAATTGAAGAAGTGGAGGAAGATCGATCGATTAAAGTATTAATCATCAGAGGAGCGGATGAAATCGCATTTGCGGCTGGAGCTGATATTTCTGAGTTTAAGACGCTGCGGGCTGATTCAAAGGGTGCGAAAATTTATAATGATGCAACCCATAAAGCAGAGCGGGCTATTGCCACCATGAAAAAGCCAAGTATTGCTTTGATTCAATCCTATTGTATTGGCGGCGGCTGTGAAATTGCACTTGCCTGTGATTTTAGATTCTCTGATACAAACGGTAAATTTGGGATCACCCCTGCTAAGCTTGGATTGGTATATAGTTTAACAGCTACCAAGCAGCTAGTCGATTTAGTCGGACCCTCACAAGCCAAGTATATATTGCTGTCAGGTGAAATTATTGATGTTGATCATGCTTTACGGATCGGACTGGTGGACAAAGTTTTTCAGCCTGAGGAGATTGTAGAAAAAACCTATCAATTTGCCGAGGAATTATGCCAGAAGGCACAGTTCACCGTAAGGAGTATGAAACATATTATCGGTTTAATTCAACATGGGCAAGTGGAGGAAAGTGAAGAAACAGAGAATTTAAGAAATGGTTCCTTTGACACAGAGGACTATAAAGAGGGAGTCAGAGCTTTTCTGGAAAAAAGAAAGCCAAAATTTACGTATTCTTAAAAGAGGGTAGAGAATCATGGGGAAATCTAATGTAGAACGCCGGTTTGAAGAGGCTTTAAAAATAGAAAAAAGAGATTTTGAAGAATTTTTTTTAGTAAAATTCTTTGGTTTTTCATTCAGTTATGGGGAGGAGACATGTTTGATAGAGCTGGAAACGGATGATTACATGTTCAATCCCCAAGGCTCCCTTCATGGCGGTGTCATCTCCTTATTATTAGATGTTTCAATGGGGCATCTTTGTAAGAAATTTATAGGAACAGCTGTAACTTTGGAAATGAAAACTCAATACTTGCGGCCGATTTATACTGAAAAAATTAAATGTGAGGCTAGTTTTATAAAAAGAGGTAGAGAAATCATTATGGTTGAATCAAGAGTGTTCAAAGAAAATGGAAAGCTGGCCGCACTTGCAACAGGTACGTGGAAATTATTAAAGGAAAATATCCAATAGTTCCTTGCTTACATATGTTTCTATATTTTCTGACACCTGGACTTAGCTGGCTGTAAAATGAAAGCGTTTTATTTTGAGGAAGGAAAATATAATGAAGAAACTTCAAATTGTTTGTATATTGATGGCGTTCATTTTGTTGGTATCTGCTTGCAGCAGTAATGGAACTACATCAGCCGGGTCGAATTCAGCAGAAGGGTATCCACAGGAACAACTTGAATTCACAATTGCCTTCGGTCCAGGTGGCGGCAGTGACATCATGGCTAGAACTGTAATCTCTATTTTAGAAAAACATGAATTATATCCTGAAACCATAATCCCAGAAAATAAAGAGGGGGGCAGTGGAGCTGTTGGCTGGGGATACCTGAAAAATCAAAGCGGTAATCCTTATCATATTTCTACAACGAGCGGAAGTTTTATAACCACTCCATTGTTGTCTGATGCTGGTTTTAACTATGAAGATTTTACTCATATTGCATTAATGGCTACTGATGACATGTTTTTCTTGGTCAGAGGGGATTCGGAATACGATTCGTTAGAAGAATTTGTTGCAGCAGCAAAATCCAATAATTTCAAAGTAGGCGGAATTGGTGCAGCCAATGTAGACAGAATGATCGTCACTACTTTTGCAAAAGAGGCAGGAATTGAATTAGAGTATGTCTCATTTAATGCTCAAGGCGAAAATTTAGGGGCGATCCTTTCAGGCAGTCTTGATGCTATTGTTAGTAATCCAGGGGATGTTGCCGGGCAAATAGAAGCTGGCGAATTAAAGGCGCTGGCATTTTCGGGAAAAAGTCAGCTCCCAGATTATCCAGATGTGCCTACCTTTATAGACAAAGGTTATGAAGTAAGCATCCCGATGCCTAGGGGTATTATTTTGCCCGGAGATGTTCCGCAAGAAACCAAAGAGTGGTGGATAGACACCATGAAAAAAGTTGCTGAAACCCCAGAATGGAAAGAGTATATCCAAAAAAATAAATTAACAGAATACACTTTATTCGGTGATGATTTTACCAAATATTTAGAGGAAACGACATCTGTGTTTGAAGAGATCATGATTGATCTGGATATCATTGAACAATAAATTTATAAGCGAAATAGTCTGAATATTTAGATTTGAAAGTCTTCCTGCTTATCAGAATTGGCTTACTAGCACTGTAAGTCAATTCTTCAGTACATCCTAAGGGGGAAAAGAAGTGAGAGCCATCTTTTCAGGAGTATTGTTGATTTTCTCTATATGTTTCACAATTTACGGATTTAAATATCAATATTTAACCCATACAGGTCAGATGGGTGCAGGGTTTTTCCCTAGGTGGATTGGTTTTCTCTTAATTCTCTGTACGGCAATCAGTTTTTGGAAAGACATACGACTTGTTTTAAAGGATAAAAGCAAAGATATTGCCTTTACAAAGACGATGGTTTCCTTAGTTGGAATCACTGCCCTATTTATTATTTTGTTTCCGATTATCGGAGCATTACTAACGATGATTCTCTATGTTTTTTTCGTATTATTACTCCTAAACAGCAAGAAACTAGTAACCAATATTATTGTAAGTTTAGTATTTCCTCTTGGAACCTACTTACTATTAGAGACTTGGCTGCATGCTGGAATTCCAAAAGGGTTTTTAGGCTTTTAATGGGATGGAGGGTAATGAATGGATATTTTATCAAACCTATGGCTAGGTTTTACTATCGTATTTACTCCAACAAATATTTTGTTTCTGCTGATTGGTGCGTTTGTGGGAATGATTGTAGGAATAATTCCAGGCTTTGGTCCTACAGCAGGGATTGCTATTCTTTTGTCACTCACTTATACGCTTGATCCTACAACTGCCATTATCATGTTAGCTGGTATTTACTATGGCTCCATGTATGGCGGGACCATTACATCCATCGTTATTAATACACCTGGAGAATCTGCTACTGTCGCCAGTACATTTGATGGATATCCTCTAGCCAAAAGAGGGAGAGTCGGCCCAGCTTTAGTGATGCAGGCAGTGGCTTCTTTTATAGGCGGTACGATTGGCGTTATATTAATTAGCGGATTTGCGCCATATTTTGCAAATCTTGCCCGCTCTTTTGGACCGCCAGAATATTTTATGATTATGGTAATGGGGCTGCTGACACTCATCATTATTATGGGAGAGAACAAAATTTATGGATGCATATCTGCATTATTAGGTTTAGCGTTAGCAGTAGTTGGTGTAGATGTTATTTCAGGGGCGCAACGGTATACATTTGGGCAGCCAGAATTAATTAATGGGATCTACTTTTTGCCTGTTGCCATTGGCCTATTCGGAATCGGGGAGCTATTTCACTCTGTGTCTGAAGGCGCACATAAAGCAGCGCAAGGCACTATTATAAAATTCGATATGCGCAAAGATTTTTGGCCGAGTGTCACAGAATGGGTTGAAAGTAAGTTCGCATTTATTCGCGGCTCTCTCCTCGGTTTTTTTGTTGGCGTCTTGCCTGGTGCAGGTGCAACAGTTGCTTCTCTTATGTCTTATTCTTTAGAAAAGAAAGTTTCTAAAGAACCAGAGAAATTCGGTAAGGGATATATGCCAGGTTTAGTGGGTCCAGAATCAGCCAATAATGCCGCATCTGCAGGCGCAATGATTCCGCTCTTAACTTTGGGGATTCCTGGTTCAGGATCAACAGCCGTTTTACTTGGAGCGTTTTTAATGTGGGGGTTACAGCCCGGGCCATTGTTAATGACGGATAATCCCGAATTTTCATGGGGACTTATTTCGAGTATGTACCTTGGAAATGTGATTCTGATTGCGGTTAATATATTTGCCATACCGTTGTTTATTAAAATTATGAAGATTCCATATTACTATATGGTACCTGTCATCCTGATCCTTTGTACGATTGGAACATTTAGCCTTCATGGAAGCATTATTGAAACTTGGATTATGCTTATTTTTGGTGTCATCGGATTTCTAATGAAAAAATATGGCTTCTCCCCAGCAGCACTTGTGTTAGCTCTTGTATTAGGACTGATGGCCGAAAATACATTGAGGCAATCTCTTATTATCTCGGACGGGAATTTATCAGTCTTTTTTACAAGACCTATCTCTTTAACGGTTTTACTAATCATGGCCGTCATGATTATTTTCCCGCTTATTAAGAAGGCCAAGAATACATTTATGAAAAATGATTCTGATGTTCAAATGTGAATCCTGCTAATAATGACAATGTTTATAGTTTTTCAACAATACTAGTAGGAAAGAATTGAAAACTTTATAATTACATCAAGGTAATCCTATAAAATGACTAAGAAAATAGCGAAAATGTGAGGTATGATCATGAGTTTGTCGGCAAAAACAATTACTGGTGCAGCTTACGAAAAAATAAAATCTGATATTTTAGCCGGGAAGTATAAGCCCGGTCAACGTTTATTGGAAAAAGAACTGTCTGAAGATCTTGAAGTCAGCAGAACTCCAATCAGGGACGCACTTGTTCGGCTGGAAGAGGAAGGACTAGTGACCATGAAACCTCATAGAGGGGTTTTTGTCAGAAAACTGACACGGAAGGATATTCAAGATTACTATCAAACTAGAGCGGTGTTAGAGGGGCTTGGTGCTCAGTTAGCGGCCAATAACATAACTGAAGAGGCAAAGGTAATTCTGCAAAATTATATGAAAAAGATGGAATCTATATTGTCAGAAGTAAGAAATGAAGATGATAAAGCGATTGTTGATGTCAATGATGATTTTCATTCCTATATTTTTCAGTTGGCAGATAATGCAATTCTAGATAAAATGCGGAGAACTTTAGCGAGTCCCATTGCTTTAATCCGATCCACCTCATGGATTAACAAGGAACGTAAATATGAAGTATTTCAGGAACATATAAGAATCACCGAAGCGATTTTAAATAAAGATCCTCTTTTAGCTAAAGAACGTGCAGAGGAACATATTTATAAAGCCTGGCAATCAGCGGAACGAAATTTAGATCATCTGCCTAAAGATGAGGAGGGCGATAGTTAATGCTATACCGGATCCATGAAAAACAGCCGGTGGTTCATGAAAATGCCTACATAGCTCCAGGGGCTATTCTAATTGGCGACGTCATCATTTCCGATCAAGCTTCTGTTTGGTTCAATGCTGTATTAAGAGGGGATAACAGTCAAATAACCGTCGGAGAGCGTTCAAACATTCAGGACGGAGCTATTATTCACGTGGACCCAGGTTTTCCGGCAATGATTGGGCAAGATGTTACAATTGGTCACAATGCGATTATACATGGCTGTATCATTGAAGATGGTGCACTAATCGGAATGGGAGCTGCCATTTTGAATGGTGCAATCGTTAAAAAAGGAGCACTAGTTGCAGCAGGTGCATTAGTGACAGAAGGAATGGTGATCGAAGAAGGAATGCTTGCTGCAGGTGTGCCCGCAAAATTAATGAAGAATTTAACGGAGAGTCAAGTTGAGAGGCTAAAAAGGGGAGCCGAAAGTTATGTGCAAAAAGGAAGCATGTATAGCAGAAACTTAGAATTAGCAGAAAAGGGATAATCAATGTGGCCCCTTCGATTTTTATTAAATAGTAATGTAATATTTTTGTTGATTAATCTATTTAGCTGGATATTAGTTTTATATATTCCATTCGATCACGCAAAGATGTTTATAGTCTTACTATTTGCTCTTTCAGGATGGGCGATTGGAAATTTACCTCAGCCCATCATATCATTATCATTAATTCTTTATTTAGACTTACTTGGAATTGCTCCTTTCTCGGAAGGGTTAGAAGGGTATTCGCAGCCATTTGTTTGGTTATTAGTTGCGACATTTATTATCGCTGCGGCATTTGAACATACAGGGTTAGGGCGGCGGATCGCTTTACTTATATTCTCGTTAGTAAAAGGAAGCAGAAGGGCAAGCGTTACTTTAGTTATGATTGCTCTGACCGTTCTTAGTTTTCTAATTCCAACAGGAGCGGGACGGATCGCCATGATTTTGCCTGTTTGCCTCGGATTGATTGAAGTAGTTAAAGAGGAAACCGAGGAAAAATCTTATGCTAAAAATATCCTGTTAGGTGTAACATTTACCTCGTCGATCATGTCTTTTTCATTAATTACAGGTTCAAGCTCTTCGGTATATGCAGCCTCAGCTATTAAGACGCTTACAGGGTATTCATGGGATTATCTGACATGGCTATTGGTCCATTTTCCAATAGCACTGGCCTATATTATAAGCCTATTGTTTATTCTTCGATGGCGTTTTCCAATTCATAAAAATGATGGAAATGCAGAGAAGAAGTATATTGAGATGCAATTGGCGAAATTAGGAAAAATTAAAAAAGCAGAAATCAAGCTAATCATCATTAGTTTAATTATGATTACTGGCTGGATCACAGAATCAATTCATCATTATTCGGTTGCAATGGTAGCCATGTTTTCAGCATTACTTTGCTGTTTTCCATTTACAGGTGTCCAAACTTGGAAACAGGCTAACTCAAAAATTGACTGGAATATCATTATTTTATTTGGGGCTGCTTATGCGTTGGCTGAAGCTATGCAAACGAATGGAACCGCCGATTGGATGGCTTCTTTTTTAGCCGATTTTATCCCGGCTCATAATCCGCTTTGGGCCGCATTAGTAGTCGTCATTATGATCGTTATTTTCCGGCTGGGATTTGCAAATATGTTAGGTGTAACAGCTGTCTTTTTACCTCTGACCATAAGTTTGGCTGATGTACTTTCCATTAACCCAGTATGGTTAGCCCAAATCGTCATTATTACCTGTTCATTTGGGTATTTTCTTCCTTCTCAGAGTCCGGCGAATTTAATGACCTATTCGGTAGGGGAATACTCTAAAGCTGACCTGTTAATTATCGGAATATTCATGATAATCATAACGATTCCGCTCCTTTTTTTATTCGCTTTCTACTATTGGCCATTCATTGGATTAAATCCTTACTAAGGGGGAATTTTTAAATGAAACCGTTAGATGGCATTAAAGTGATCGATTTGTCAAGAATCCTTAGCGGCCCATTTTGTACAATGATTTTAGGGGATTTTGGAGCAGAAGTTATAAAAGTTGAGTCACCTGAAGGCGATGATACGAGAGGATGGGGACCGCCGTTTGTCGGGGAAGAAAGTGCTTATTTTTTAAGCATCAACCGAAATAAGAAAAGTATCGTCATCAATTTAAAAACAGAAGAGGGAAGAGAAATTTTCCTGGATTTGGTGAAAGATGCTGACGTAGTCGTTGAAAACTTTAGACCAGGTACACTAAAACGATTAAAAATTGACTATAACATTCTAAAATCAGCCAATCCAAAAATAATTCTGGCATCTATATCAGGGTATGGCCAGACCGGCCCATATTCTAATAAGCCTGGATACGATGTCATTGCACAAGGAATGGGCGGATTAACTAGTGTAACCGGGGAACCGGGTCAGCCTCCAGTAAAAGTAGGTTTTTCAGTAGCTGATATCGGGGCTGGAATGTGGGCCATTATTGGGATTCAAAGTGCATTGCTGGCACGGCAGCATACGGGCATGGGGCAATGGGTTGATGTATCGCTTTTAGATACGATTATTTCTTGGCAAACCTACTTAGCAGGTAACTATTTTGCAAGCGGAGAGAATCCTAAGCCACATGGAGGGGCACATCCAAATATTGTTCCTTATCAATTATTTAAATCAGCAGATGGATATTTTAATATCGCGGTAGGAAACGAAGGGTTATGGCAAAAGTTTTGTACAGCCATCGGCAACCCTGAATTAGCTTTTTATCCAAAATATAAAACGAATAAAGAGCGTATTGTAAACAGGAAAGAACTAATATCCTATTTACAGGATCTATTTATAAAAAAATCTACAAAGGACTGGATTGAAATCTTTGAAAATGCTGGCGTGCCATGCGGTCCGGTTTTAACATTTGAAGAAATATTCAAAGATCCTCACGTGCTAGCAAGAAAGCAGCTAATAGAGGTAGATCATCCTAAGGCTGGTACAATCAAAATGACCGGAATTCCCGTTAAATTTTCAGAGACACCTGGTTCAATTGATTTACATCCTCCTTTACTTGGAGAACATACAATTGAAGTATTAAAGGAAAAACTGAGATTAAGGAAAGAGGAGATAGTAAAACTGGTGGATTGTAAAGCGATATCTGCAGCCGAGGAAGAAGTAAAAGCCTTCTTTTAATTTTTTAACGTATCAGTGTATACATTATTATGTATACACTGATGCTTTGTGGTAAGAGAGTCATATCCTAGTCATTTGATAAATAAATAGGAAGTCTATATAATTTAAATTATCGAAAAGGGAGAATTTTTTGATTAATTACCTGGATTCTGTAATAAAGTAATAATCTTTTAGTCTCTTTTTACAATCAAATACATAAGGAATGAGGGACAACCTTGACGACAATAAGGATGGAGAAAGATAGGCTAACGGAATGGATAATCGAGATTTTTACAGCTGCTGGAATGGACGGGGAACAAGCGAAAACGATCGCAGAGCATCTTGTATTAGCGAATTTGCGTGGAGTCGATTCTCACGGAGTCAGTAAAGTTGATATTTATACGAAGCGGCTGGAAAAGGGGATTGTCAATAAAGATTTCCAATATAATAGATTGAAAGAAACGCCTGTAAGTGTTTTGATTGATGGTTGCAACAGCATGGGAATCCCGCTTGCTACCATGGGGATTCAGTTAGCGGTAGAGAAGGCAAAACAGTCGGACGTTGGAATTGTCGGAATTAAACGATCTAATCATGCGGGGATGCTGGCTGCCTATACAAGCTATGCGGCTGATCAAGACTGTATTGCACTTGCGACCACAAATGCGCCTTCCTCCATGGCACCATGGGGCGGCAGGGAAATTTTCTTTGGAACGAATCCGATTTCTTACGGAATTCCTGCAGGTGATCAATTCAATATTATTTTTGATATGGCGACGACGGTTGTGGCAAAAGGGAAAATTGTATTAGCCCAGCAGGAAAACAAGAAAATTCCGCTAGGATGGGCCATTACCAAAGATGGCAGGGAAACAACCGATCCCAATGAGGCGCTGGAGGGCTTAATTTTACCAAGCGGCGGTCCAAAAGGATATGGGATTGCCTTTTTAGTCGAAATTTTATCAGGTCTATTTACTGGTGCAGCTTACGGGCCTTATATCGGCAGTTTATTTGAAGACTTTGAAAATGAACAAAATGTAGGTCAGTTTTTCTTTGTCATGAGGGCAGACTTATTTGAGGATTTATCCCAATTTAAACAGCGAATGGATCGGATTATTGAGGAAATCCGCCAGGTTAAAAAAATGGATGGTGTGGAGAGAATTTATTTGCCTGGTGAAATTCAATTAGAACTGGAACAGACAAGAAAAGCAGAAGGAATCCCGCTTACATCTGAGGTTATCGACAACCTATTATCTATCAGTCAAAAATATGGGGTTTCAACGGAAAAATATCGGGAAGTGTTTAATAGGGGCACCGTATAAGCTTTATTTATTCAGATCCGGTGCTCACGAAAATGAAAGCGTTATACAATAGACATGATTTGGCAATCGGGTAAAATTAATCAATAAAGGAGAACTTCAGATGAGATTAGGTACAGTAAAAACAGATGGCGCAGAAAAAGCGGCGATTGTTGCAGATGAAAAAGTATATGTAATAGAAAAAGTGAATGAAGTCCTTGGTCATGCCTGGAAAACAAATCTATTTGAACTGATTCAATCAGGCCAGCTAAATGAATTAAGAGATTGGTATTCGACTAGTAAAAGCGACCTTGAAAAAGTTGAAGGTTTGGCAAAAGAGGAGGTCACATTTGGTCCTTTGTATCGCCACCCGCGCAAAATTTGGGGAATCGGACTAAATTATGTGGAGCATGCGGCTGATCTCAGTGAAGTAGCACCTAACACAGAACCGGCAAGCTTCATGAAGCCGGACACCGCGATTATCGGACCTGATGATACGATTTTGATTCCTCATCAATCAGAGCGGACCACAGCTGAATCGGAGTTGGGAATCATCATCGGTAAAGAGTGTAAAAACGTATCTGAAGAAGATGCAATCCATTATGTGGCCGGCTACACAACGATTATCGATATGACAGCTGAGGATATTTTGCAAAGGAATCCGCGTTATTTAACTCGTTCCAAAAGCTTTGATACGTTTTTCAGCTTCGGACCAGAGCTTGTTACAACGGATGAGGTAGAGGATGTCAACAGCTTAGAGGTTTCTACGGTAATAAACGGGTCGTTACACCGGAAAAACGTCGTTTCGAATATGACTTTTCGTCCATGGTATCTAGTATCCTTCCATTCAAAAGTAATGACTCTGCTTCCGGGAGATATTATCTCAACCGGAACACCAGGAGCTGTCGTTATTCGGGATGGAGACGTGGTAGCTTGTGAAATTGATGGATTTACTGCATTATCCAACCCTGTAAAGGATCTTAAAAAATAACTTTTTTGGAGGAAAATCAAATGGATTTACAACTAAAAGGAAAATCGGTGATTGTAACTGCGGCAAGTAAAGGGCTTGGAAAGGCAACAGCTAAACAATTTGCCGAAGAGGGAGCCCATGTTTTAATTAGCAGCCGGAATAAAGAAGAATTAGAGATTGTAGTGGAAGAAATTAAAAAAGAAACAGGAAATGAACAGGTTCGCTATGCCGTGTGTGATATTACAGATTCGGCTTCTATTAAACGTCTAGTCGAAACGGCGGTGCAATGGAATGGAACAGTGGATGTTTTAATTAACAACGCCGGGGGGCCGCCAGCAGGAGGATTTGATAAATTTTCAGATGAGGATTGGCAAAAAGCATATGAATTGAATTTGTTAAGCTTTATTCGTCTTATTCGCGAATGTTTACCTTATATGAGAAAGTCGGGAGCAGGACGGATTGTTAATTTTGCATCCTCATCTATAAAGCAAACATTGGATAACTTAATTCTTTCCAATACATTCCGTGCGGGGATTGTGGGTCTTTCGAAAAGTCTCTCACAGGAGCTGGCCAAGGATAATATTTTAATTAACACGGTCGGCCCCGGACGGATTGCAACCGATCGTGTCGCTGAGCTGGATGAAATTCGTGCAAAACAGCTTGGTGTATCTTATGAAGAGTTAAAAGCACAAACTGAAAAGTCTATCCCGATTGGCCGTTATGGTCAGCCTGAAGAATTTGCGAAGATGGCTGTGTTCCTGGCATCTGGTGCGAATACATATGTAACCGGGCAATCGTTTGTCGTAGATGGGGGATTAGTAAAAGCATTATAAAGGTCAGGAGGCTTTATACGTTTGGCTAAAAATCTTGTTATTTGTAAAAAGGTACCTGAAGCCATTTTGGATGAACTCGAAAGTCAGTATCAAGTTTCCTATTATCCGGATGGGGAGGAACTTGATAATCCTGACTTTTTAAAGCGTTTGGCGGAAGCAGATGGACTTTTAGGTCCAAAAAAAGCAGATCAGCATCTTTTAAAAAAAGCTCCCCAATTAAAAATTGTATCGAATATTTCTGTTGGCTATAACAATTTAGATATCGAGGCATTAACCAAAAGAGGAATTATGGCAACCAATACACCGGATGTTCTGACTGACACAACCGCGGATACGATGTTTGCGATTTTAATGGCAGCAGCAAGACGGGTTTCCGAACTCGACCGATTTGTAAAAGAGGGAAAATGGGTTAAGCACATCACTGAAGAGCTTTTTGGAATCGATGTCCATCATAAAACGATTGGGATAATCGGTATGGGAAGGATTGGCGAAGCGATTGCAAAACGTGCCCGTTTCGGCTTTGACATGAATGTTCTATATTATAACCGGAACCGTAAACGTGAGGCTGAAGAGAAATACGGAGCCGTGTACTGTACGCTGGATGACCTTCTCATGCAATCTGATTTTGTCGTCCTTATGACGCCGTTAACGAAAGAAACAGAGGGGTTCATCGGACTCCGGGAATTTTCCTTAATGAAAAAGTCTGCCATTTTTGTAAATGGTTCAAGAGGAGAAACAGTGATAGAAGAAGATTTGGTAGAAGCCCTGAGACAGGGGCTGATTCGGGGAGCGGCGTTAGATGTATATGCCAAAGAACCTGTGGCTTCAGATCATCCGCTCCTTTCCTTTGAAAATGTGGTAACAGTGCCGCATATCGGCTCGGCGACAAAGGAAACACGCGATAAAATGGCTGAATTAGCAGCAGAAAATATCAGGTCCGGGCTCGAGGGGAAAATACCGCCAAACCTTATTAATCAGGAAGTAGTAGCACCTGAATATTCTCCCAAAAATCAGAAATAATATCCTTGTAATTATTTACAAGGAGGTAAACAGCGATGTCATTAATTCCTTATGATCCTTTCCGAAGGCTAACAGTCATGAGAAAGGAATTTGATCGGCTTTTTTCAGATATTCCGATTGGGTTCGAAAATGAGCAGAATTTTGGCGGAATTCGCGTCGATGTTCATGAAACAGATAATGAGGTAGTCGCTGCTTTTGATATCCCGGGTCTTGAGAAAAAGGAAGATATAAATATTGATATTTCCGATCATACGCTAACTGTCAGCGGCTCGATTAATCGTACGAATGAAGTCAAAGAAGAAAGCATGTACAGAAGAGAGCGCTACGTAGGACGCTTCCATCGCGCGGTTACCCTGCCGAGTGCAGTCTCTCATGAAGGGGTTAAAGCCACCTATCGAAATGGTGTGCTCGAGGTAAGAATGCCGAAGCAAATGAAAGATAACCAGAAAAAGATTGATGTAGAGTTTCATTGATGTCGTTTCATTAATGAAAAGAGGCAATCGCAGTCAGCTGAGCTCGGGCGATTGCCTTTTTGTATGGAGAAAAAAATTGGCAGGTGTGTACGGAACGTATGTCCATAACACTAGGGTCCTGCCAAAAGTGCAAAAACCAACTTGACACCTTTAGACGGATTGTGTGAATTCTCTAATCTACAACTATCCCAATTTTCCCGAAGTTCTTCGAATCTCTTAGGTATTCAAAGGCTTCTTTATATTCAGAGAGCGCAAACACCCTGTCCAATTCAGGCTTAATGTTATGTTTTTCAATAAAATTTAGCATTTCCTGAAATTCCTCGTGGCTTCCTAGAGTGGAGCCTAACAGGTTGTATTGTCCATAGAAGAATTTGCGGATATCAATTGTAACTTCATCTTCGGTTGTTGCTCCAAATGTAACAACGGTTCCCCCTGGACGGACAATACCCAGTGACTTGTTCATCGTTGCTCGGCCGATTGATTCAATCACAAGGTCGACCGTCTCGCCTTTTAACTCTTCGTTCCAGTCAGACTCTGTCGGAATGGCTAAATCAGCTCCCAGGGCTAAGGCTTTCTTCCGTTTATCCTCACTTCTTGACGTAACAATTACACGGGCTCCGGCTGCTTTAGCAAATTTTAAAATAAATGTAAGCACTCCGCTTCCAATGCCAGGAAGCAACACGGTGTCTCCTGCGTTAACTTTCCCTCTCGTAAACAAAGCACGATAACCGGTTAAAGCAGCTAATGTAAGAACGCCAGCTTCTTCCCACGTCAAGAAACTTGGTTTTTTCTCGACAATATCTTCCGGAACGACAATATACTCGGCATAGGTACCGTGAGTTGGATTGCAAAGGATTTGAAATTCAGGAGGCGGCGCATCGCTGTTTTTCTTCCAGCCTATCGATGGACTGATGATAACCTCATCGCCAACTGAAAATTTTTTCGCTCCCTCTCCAACTTCAGCAATGACACCTGCACCGTCACAGCCAAGAATAACTGGAGGGGCATCTGCTTTATGGTTTTTCGTAACCAGAAGATCCCGCCGATTCATACCGGCAACTTTAATCTTCACTTTTACCATACCCGAACCTGTTACAGGCTCTTCAAAATCCCGGTATGTTACACCTTCTAATCCTTCTTTTCCTTCATGAACAATCGCTTTCATTTTTAAGCGGTAACCTCCTCTAATGCATCCTTTACATAGTCAGCAAAAACAGATAGCTTCTGTTGATCCGAAATATCCTCTTCAAATAAAGGGATTTTGATGAGAGTTTGATTTGGGAATACGTTCTCGATTTGATTTAAATAATCCTGCTCCTGTCGCCGGCGTTTTTCCATAAACTCACCATCAGCATAGTCTGGCAATACTTTATTGACAATAAGTGTTCGGACATGAAGATGATGTGCATCCAGCTGTTTAATCGCCTTTTCTGTTTCTAAGATTGGCAGTCTTTCTGGATTTAAGACAAAGGTAAACCCTGTTTGGGAACCGTCTAAAATAATTTCCCTTACAGCTGCGAATTTATTTTTTCTCTTTAGCAGTACTTCATAAATCGGATCCTCAACGGGTGCTCCATCATGCAGCAGCTTGCTATAATTGTCGTTGATTTTCTTTCTTCGCTCGAGCATTCCGTCAATCCAGACACTCATCAGTTCAGGCAGCGACAAAAGTCTGATTGTATGTCCAGTAGGAGCCGTATCAAATATAATTTTATCAAAATTTTTACTTTCTTCTAGAATAATAGATACGATTCGGTCAAAAAGAGCAGCTTCATCTGCACCCGGAGAGACACTGGCCATATCAATCTGGCGGTGAACTTCAGCAATCATGTCAGAGCGGACAAGCCCTTTCAGGTTTTGTTTAACCGATTCAATATATCGTTTTGATTCTTCGATTGGATTAATTTCGATTCCCCAAAGCTGATTCATCAGCTTCGTCTGTTGATTGCCCACTCTTTTATGGAAGATATCCCCGAGATTATGAGCCGGATCCGTTGAAACGATTAATGTTTTTTCGCCTGTTTGGGAAAAAGCTAATGCCAGAGCTGCAGAAGAGGTAGATTTTCCGACTCCGCCTTTTCCTCCGACAAATATGATTTTTTTATGTTTTAATGGATTCATTGATTGATCCTCCTATTGTAAGTACTGAAGAGGCTAGCTTACAACATCCTTAGCAGCACCTAAATCCACTCAGCGGCGACTTTTCCATCCCCATCCGGATATGCCAATCATGAAATTTTTCTAGTATATAGGGATAAAGTTCAAGAGTGTAATAAAACGCCGGGTTGGGAATGCCGAGCATGTCGGAATAGACAAGGAGGAGAAATAAATCGTCCTCATCACGCAGCTCTCTCGCAACTTCAGATTTATGGGGGAGACTTAAGACTTCATCATAATATTGAAATAATCGTTTTAAAGAAAGTCTTTTAGAAGCCATCATCTATCATCTCTTTCTATAAAAATATGGAGAGCCGCGAACTAGCCCGCGGCTCATCAAAAGTTTTACGCATCAATTGAAATATTGTCGTTCGATTTTTTGCTTAAAGCAGAAACGGCTGTTATCAAAATCCAGAAAGCAAACACAAGAATGATTGCGCCGAATATGAACAAGAGCCAGCTGGCATTTGACCCGCCGAACGGCAGCCATGTCGTGAATACCTGGGTTATCATGGCCCAAAGTGTCATAAACATAAGAAACGCCATTGGGATAAAGGCTGGCAGATAATTCCTTCCGAGTCGCTTAAGCCAAATAGCGATCAGCAGCAAGCTAATTCCCGCAAGCAGCTGATTGGACGTTCCAAATAAAGGCCATAGCAAGTAACCGCCAGAACCAAAGCCGTTTGGACCTTCTGGCAGCAATGTTAATGCAGCACTGGAAATAACGGCAATGGATGTAGCAGAATGCTTGGTTGTAATGGCTTTAAAATTGTATTCTTCTCCAATTTCGGAGATAATGTATCGCATTAAACGCACCGAAGAATCAAGAGTTGTTGCAGCAAAGCTTATGACGATTACGGAAACAATCGTAGTTGCAACAAATTCTGGAATGCCCAGCCCTGTCGCTAATTTACCTGCACCCTGAACAAAAGAGGATAAACCTGAACCATTTGCTGCTGTAAAGCTAGAGTACTTTGCGAGAAACTCATCAGTTGATGGGAATAAAGTGACGACGGCAATAACTGAAATTAGAGCTAAAACGCCTTCTCCGATGGCCCCTAAGTACCCAACAAAGCGGGCATCGGTTTCTTTATCTAGCTGCTTTGAGGATGTTCCTGATGACACTAGACCATGGAATCCGGAAATCGCACCGCAGGCAATCGTAATAAACAGAAGCGGGAACCAAGAGACATCGGTTGCATTAGGATTTGTCATTGGAGCGGTGACCTCCGGATTTGTAACTAAGAGGCCTAAGTAAAGAATTAATAAACCTACCACTAACTGGTGGGAGTTAATATAGTCTCTTGGCTGCAATAGCTTCCAGACGGGTAAAGTTGAAGCGATATACACGTAGATCATTAAAATGATGATCCATACAAAGAAGGCCAGTGATGTGGCCGACATTCCAAATAATCCAGTCGCTTCTGCACCGCCAAAGTATTTAACCAGGTCAATTTGCAGAACAGGATAATAGCTTGCGACAATGGCTGCTGCATACATGACTACTAGGGCAACAAGTGAGGGAACTAATAAGCTTCCTTTTTTCTTATATACCCTGTAACCAATCCAAATAGCCAGCGGGATCTGGATGAATACCGAAACAACGCTAGCAGGAAAGCTAATAAATAAATTGGCAATAACCCATGCAAATACTGCGTTTACCATTAATACTAATAACAAAATGATAAATAAGAACAATATTTTGGCTTTTTGGCCAATTAATTTGTTTGCGATCGTTCCAACCGATTGACCTTTGTTTCGGGCAGAAAGGACTAAAGTTCCAAAGTCGTGAGCTCCTGCCGCAAAAATCGTTCCTAATGTCACCCATAGCAACGCAGGCAGCCAGCCCCAATAAACGGCAATCGCTGGTCCTACGATCGGCGCAGCACCCGCCACAGAAGTAAAGTGGTGTCCCCATAAAACAAATTTGTTCGTTGGAACATAGTCGACTCCATCATTAAATTGATGGGCTGGTGTTACATAATTTGGATCGAGCCGATAGATCTTTTCTGCAAGAAATTTAGAATAATAGCGATAACCTAAGAAGAAAATGATACCACCAAATATGGCTAAGAAAATACCTTGCATAAATACCCTCCTTTAAATTATGATAAGCGGTATTTTGTAACCGCTTTCACTTCAAAATTATACTAGTCAATCTCCTGGGCAATCAACCATTATTCTAAAAAATTAAAATATTATGCTAATTTTAAAAGATGAATAAAGGTATTCATTACATGTGCGCATTTACAAGTTCTTAATAAAATCTTCAAAAAACATGGAAAACTGCACTATTGACAGTTTCAAAACCCTGGACACCCTCATTTAATAACTAGTAGATGTGCAGGTTTCCTAATCGAAATTCATCATGCCATGAGCGGAGTAAGTGAGGTGAAACAATTTGATTAAAAAAGCGATGATACCTGCAGCAGGTTACGGGACAAGGTCTCTCCCGATTACTAAGGTCGTTCCAAAGGAATTATTTCCGATTGGAAATAAGCCTGCTATTCATTATGTGGTAGAGGAAGCGGTCTTAGGAGGAATAGAAGAGATTCTCATTGTAGTATCCCGTACAAAAAACATGATTTCAGATTATTTTGATCGTTCTCTTGAGTTGGAAACATTTTTAAAGCAAAACAATAAAAGTCATTTATTAGAAAAAATCAAAATTCCGGAAATTAGAATTCAGTACATCCGACAGCCATACGCCAGAGGCTTAGGAGATGCGATATTGTTGGGAAAAAGCTTTGCAGGCAATGACCCTTTTGCGGTGCTGCTTCCGGATGAAGTGTTTTTGGGACAAGAGAATATAGGACTTTCACAGTTAGTTTCTCAGTATAAAAAATATCGGAAAAATGTGCTGGGACTTTCAAGGGTAGAAGAACAGAAACTGTCAAGCTATGGTGTGATAAGCCCTGAGTATAAAAATGATGAGTTCATCAAAGTTGCTTCAATTATAGAAAAGCCAAAATCGAACCCGCCTTCCAATCTTGCCGTAATCGGACGGTATATTTTTAATCCGACTATTTTTCATTTTTTAGAAAAAACAAAGCCAGATGGATCTGGAGAAATTCAGTTAACAGATGCGATGAACGCTATGCTGCAGTTCGAGGATTATGATGGGGTACTCATTGAGGGAGAGCGCTATGATATTAGCAAACTGGAAGAATACATTGCAGCCAATCAATACATTCAACTAAGTGAAGATGCAGTTAACAGAAAAATAATGTAGGGTTTGAATATGAAGTGTAACAAAAATCTGCACCGATTTAAATGATTGGAAGACTTCTCCAATAGCTAAGGAGAAGTCCTTTTTAGTAAAAATAAAAGATTTCCATCAAAACTTTGCTGACAATGTAGCTTAACCGCTATATACACTTAAATCCGAACGTTATTTTTTCGATATTGTTAAATTGTTCGCGTTTGGTTGACATTAGCTAGGTTCAGTTGTTAAAATAAAGACGAAAAAAGTTAAAAATTGAATAACAACGCCCTCGTATAATATCGGGAATATGGCCTGAGAGTTTCTACCTGATAACCGTAAATTATCAGACTATGAGGGAAAGTTATTTGCCCGGAATCTCTTGGGTCTTTTTAATGCTGTTTTTCTTCATTAAAGGGATGTATCTGCCCGGACAGGTTACTTTCTCTTACAGGAAAAGTAAACTCTGTCTCGGGCTTTATTTTTTGAAAAACAAAGAAGTTCTGGAGGGAGAACATGAGTTCAGAAGTGGCCGTTATCATGGGGAGTAAGTCAGATTGGGAAACGATGAAGCATGCATGCGAAATTTTGGATCAGCTCCAAATTTCCTATGAAAAAAAAGTGATATCTGCTCACAGGACACCCGATCTTATGTTTGAATATGCGGAAGGTGCACGCGATCGGGGAATAAAAGTGATTATCGCAGGTGCAGGCGGGGCAGCTCATTTGCCAGGTATGGTAGCCGCTAAAACAACCCTTCCTGTTATTGGTGTACCAGTGCAGTCAAAAGCTTTAAACGGATTAGATTCCTTGCTTTCGATTGTCCAAATGCCAGGCGGCGTTCCAGTGGCAACTGTTGCGATTGGAAAAGCCGGCGCAACAAACGCAGGTCTTTTAGCCGCGCAAATCATTGGTATTACCAATAGTAAAGTAGCGCAAAAGCTGGAAAATATGAGAGAACAAACAAAACAGGCAGTTTTAGAAAGTAGTGATGAGCTTGTCTAAACGAGTGATTTTACCCGGAGAAACCATAGGAATTATTGGAGGCGGTCAGCTAGGCAGAATGATGGCACTTGCCGCTAAAGAAAAGGGCTTTCGGATTGCTGTTCTCGATCCGGTTGAGGATTCACCTTGCGGGCAAGTAGCAGACTATAAGATTGTGGGTTCCTACAATGATATTGAAGCTATTCAACAATTAGCTGCAGTCAGTGATGTCATTACTTATGAGTTTGAAAATATAGATGCTGAAGGTTTGCAATGGCTTTATGAGAATGCGTACGTTCCTCAAGGGACGGAAATCCTTAAAATTACGCAAAATCGGGTCAGCGAGAAAGCAGCACTTGTCAAAGCAGGAGTAGAGGTCGCGCCTTACGCAGTCATTGAAACATTGGCTGATTTAGAAACGGCGCTTCGAGAAATTGGCAGCCCGGCTGTTTTAAAAACGGCTAGGGGCGGTTATGACGGAAAAGGCCAATTTGTAATCCGCTCTGAAAATGAAATGTATCAAGCTGCAGAGCTTTTATCACAAGGTGTTTGCGTACTGGAACAATGGATTCCTTTTGAAAAAGAGATTTCTGTGATTATGGCAAGAAATTTGGATGGTGAATTAGCCGTTTTTCCGGTTGCAGAAAACATTCATCAGGATAATATTTTGCATCAAACAATTGCACCGGCAAGAATCGGAGAACAAGAAAAGGCATTGGCTGTAGAGATGGCCAGAAAAATAGCGATTTCATTAGGGTTAGTCGGAACATTAGCAGTTGAAATGTTTTTAACAGAAGATGGCCGCATCTATATCAATGAACTCGCGCCAAGACCGCATAACACCGGGCATTATACGATTGAAGCTTGTGAGACATCCCAATTCGAACAGCATATCCGGGCCGTTTGCAATTGGCCATTAGGCAAGGCAGAGCTATTAAAGCCGGCTGTTATGGTAAACATACTAGGAGAGCATCAAGAGGCTGTAATTCAAAAGATCAAGTCCTACCCAAACTGGAAGATTCACCTTTATGGAAAAGCAGAGGCAAAGGTGAAAAGAAAAATGGGGCATGTCACACTGTTAACAGACTCAGTTGAGGATGCACTAGCTGAATTTTCATCAAGTCAAATTTGGGAAACTGCAAAGGAAAAGATCGGGGGATAACAAAAGATGATAGATCGTTACACTCGTCCGGAAATGGGCGCCATTTGGACAGAAGAAAACCGTTTTAAAGCTTGGCTGGAGGTTGAAATCCTAGCTTGTGAGGCGTGGGCTGAGCTTGGCGAAATTCCGAAAGAGGATGTTCAAAAAATCAGAGAAAAGGCATCCTTTGATATAAATCGGATTAAGGAAATTGAAGAAGAAACACGCCATGATGTCGTTGCCTTCACACGCGCTGTTTCCGAAACACTGGGAGAAGAAAGAAAATGGGTTCACTACGGGTTAACCTCTACAGACGTTGTGGACACCGCACTTTCTTACCTGATTAAACAGGCAAATGAAATTCTATTGAAGGATTTAGAAAACTTTATCGAGATATTAAAAAATAAAGCCCAAGAGCACAAGTATACCGTGATGATGGGAAGAACCCATGGCGTGCATGCAGAGCCAACGACATTCGGATTAAAGCTTGCGTTATGGTACGAAGAAATGAAGAGGAACCTGGAGCGCTTTAAGCAAGCTGCTGCAGGAGTGGAGTACGGTAAAATCTCGGGTGCGGTTGGTACTTATGCCAATATTGATCCATTTGTTGAGCAATATGTCTGCGAAAAGCTTGGGATTAAACCGGCTCCAATTTCAACCCAAACGCTCCAGCGTGACCGGCATGCACACTATATGTCAGTCATTGCGCTGATTGCAACGTCGATTGAAAAGTTTGCAGTTGAAATTCGTGGCTTGCAAAAAAGTGAAACCCGTGAGGTTGAGGAATTTTTTGCAAAAGGGCAAAAAGGTTCATCGGCCATGCCGCACAAACGCAATCCAATCGGTTCTGAAAATATGACGGGAATGGCTCGTGTGATTCGCGGCTATATGATGACCGCCTATGAAAATGTCCCGCTTTGGCATGAACGCGATATTTCTCACTCGTCTGCGGAAAGAATTATTCTCCCAGATGCAACAATTGCATTGAACTATATGCTGAACCGCTTTAGCAATATCGTGAAGAATTTGACTGTTTTCCCTGAAAACATGAAGCGCAATATGGAACGAACTCTTGGATTAATTTACTCTCAGCGTGTGCTGCTCGCATTGATTGACAAAGGTCTTCCGCGCGAGGAAGCGTACGATACTGTCCAGCCGCTTGCGATGGAAGCCTGGGCAAAACAAGTTCCATTTAAGGGCTTAGTGGAAGGCAGTGAAGCAATCCGCTCCAAGCTCTCACAAACCGAAATCGATGATTGCTTCGACTACAACTACCACCTCAAGCATGTTGATACAATTTTCGACCGGCTAGGGCTGTGAAACAGAGGTGAAACAGAGGGACGGTTCTTGCGTTTCAAAATGAAATAGGAGTGCCTTTTAAAAGGAAAACATAGGGGCTGAGTTCGGTTAACCGGTTCTCAGTTCGGTAAACGGGATCCTGAGTTCGGTTAACCGTTCCTAAGTTCGGTAAACGGGTTTCTGAGTTCGGTTAACCGATTCTCAGTTTGGTGACTGGGATCCTAAGTTCGGTTAACCGGTCCTCAGTTTGGTAAAAGAGATTCTGAGTTCGGTTAATGGACTCTTGAGTTCAGTAATCTGCTCATGAGTCCGTTTAAAGAACTCTAAGTTCTAAAAAAGTTCGCAATGTTCGCTCTTTATAGCCAAAAAACCACTACAAAGGAGGCTCTTTTATGGAAAAAAGAGCACTGTTATACGAAGGAAAAGCGAAAAAAGTATACAGCACTGATGATGCTTCGATCGTTTGGATCGAATACAAAGATTCAGCCACCGCCTTTAATGGCGAAAAGAAATCAGAAATTGCGGGCAAAGGCCGTCTGAATAACGAAATTACCAGTTTAATATTTTCAAAGCTTAATGAAGAAGGGATTCCGTCTCATTTCATGAAGCGGGTTTCAGCAACAGAACAGCTTGTAAAAAAAGTCGATATTATTCCGCTGGAAACCGTTGTACGGAATGTAGCAGCAGGAAGTTTTTCAAAGCGGCTTGGAATACAAGAAGGAACCCCATTATCGAAACCGCTCGTCGAATTTTATTTTAAAAACGATGACCTGGGCGATCCGCTCATTATTGATGATCACATCTACGAGCTGCAATTGGCTACTCCTCGGGAAGTGGCTCTTTTAAAGGAAAAAGCGCTTCAAGTCAATGATGTTCTCTCTAAGTGGTTTGCGGAGCTAGGCGTTCAATTGATTGATTTTAAATTAGAGTTTGGCAAAGATGCAAACGGCACCATACTTCTGGCTGATGAAATTTCACCGGACACTTGCCGTCTGTGGGATTTGGAAACAAAGGAAAAACTCGATAAAGATGTATTTCGCCGTGATTTAGGCAGCTTAACAGATGCCTATGAGAACATATTCGCTCGGATTCATGCAAGTCAAACAATCTGACATACACATTCAAAAATTAGACTGGGGGCATACACCATGTACAAAGTGAAGGTTTTCGTAACATTAAGAGAAAGTGTTTTAGATCCGCAAGGGACTGCAGTAAAAAACTCTTTACATTCGCTTCAGTATACAGATGTAAGTGAAGTTCGTATCGGTAAATATATGGAACTTACCATCGAGAAAACGGACAGAGATGTTGAAGAAGTTGTAAAAGAAATCTGTAATAAAGTCCTTGCGAATCCGGTTATTGAAGATTACCGCTATGAAATTGAGGAGTGTGTTGCTCAGTGAAATTTGCTGTGATTGTTTTTCCTGGCTCCAATTGTGACGTTGATATGTACCATGCCATTAAGGACGAATTAGGAGAAGACGTCGAGTATGTATGGCATGATACAGAGAATTTAGATGGATTTGACGGAATTCTGCTTCCAGGCGGCTTCTCTTACGGTGACTATTTGCGTTCTGGTGCAATTGCCCGTTTTAGCAGGGTCATGAAAGAGGTCATCAAAGCAGCAGAAGCTGGGAAACCGATCCTTGGGGTCTGCAATGGGTTTCAAATCTTGCTTGAATCTGGTTTGCTTCCTGGTGCTATGCGCCGTAATGAAAGTCTTCAATTTATATGTAAGCCCGTTACGCTGAAGGTTCAGAATAATGAAACAATGTTTTCTTCTGCATACGAAAAGGGCGAAGAAATTACAGTCCCAATTGCTCATGGAGAAGGAAATTATTATTGTGATGAAGAGACGTTAGAGCGACTTAAAGAAAATAATCAGATAGTTTTTACCTATAAAAATAATCCAAATGGCAGCATCGAAAACATTGCGGGAATCGTCAATGAGAGAGGAAATGTACTCGGAATGATGCCCCATCCGGAACGAGCGGTTGATTCTCTTCTGGGAGGAGCAGATGGTCTTAAGCTATTCAAATCGATTGTACATCATTGGAGGGAAGCACATGTCATTAATGCTTGAACCAAGTCCAGAACAAATTAAAGCAGAAAAGATTTACCGGGAAATGGGTCTGTCTGATGAAGAATTTGCGATGGCCGAAAACATCCTTGGACGTACACCGAATTATACGGAAACTGGCTTGTTTTCAGTTATGTGGTCTGAGCATTGCAGTTATAAAAATTCAAAACCCGTTTTGAAAAAATTCCCTACCTCTGGCGAGAAAGTTCTGCAGGGACCTGGGGAAGGGGCTGGAATTGTAGATATTGGGGACGGTCAGGCTGTTGTGTTTAAGATTGAAAGTCATAACCACCCTTCTGCCATTGAGCCATACCAAGGAGCAGCTACTGGAGTTGGCGGCATTATCCGTGATGTGTTTTCCATGGGAGCAAGACCGATTGCTCTGCTTAACTCATTACGATTCGGTGAACTAGAGTCTGATCGGGTGAAATATCTATTCAAGGAAGTCGTAGCGGGTATTGCCGGATACGGGAATTGTATCGGAATCCCGACTGTAGGCGGAGAAGTTCAATTTGACCCATCATATGAAGGGAATCCGCTTGTCAATGCGATGTGTGTTGGATTAATTGATCATAAAGATATTAAAAAAGGTCAAGCCCACGGAGTCGGCAATACAGTTATGTACGTCGGGGCGAAAACAGGACGTGACGGAATCCATGGTGCAACGTTCGCTTCCGAAGAATTAACAGAACAATCTGATGAAAAACGTCCAGCTGTTCAAGTTGGGGATCCTTTTATGGAAAAACTTCTGCTTGAAGCGTGCCTTGAACTGATTCAATCGGATGCTCTTGTCGGAATTCAGGATATGGGAGCTGCCGGATTAACAAGCTCGAGTGCTGAGATGGCGAGTAAAGCTGGTTCTGGGATTGAAATGAATCTGGACCTCGTGCCTCAGCGTGAAAAAGGCATGACTGCTTATGAAATGATGCTTTCAGAATCTCAGGAAAGAATGCTAATTGTCGTGAAAAAGGGAAGAGAGCAAGAAATCGTGGATTTATTTTCGAAGTATGATTTAGAGGCAGTCGCGGTTGGTCATGTAACTGATGATAAGCGCTTGCGCCTGATCCACAAGGGTGAAGTGGTAGCTGATGTTCCAGTCGATGCATTGGCTGAGGATGCACCCGTTTATCATAAGCCATCCCGTGAGCCTGAATATTTCCATCAGTTCCAGGCAATGGACGATTGGATTCCTCAGGTAGAAAACTATGGCGAAACTCTGCTTCAGCTATTAAAGCAGCCTACAATCGCGAGTAAAGAATGGGTCTACAATCAATATGATTACATGGTTCGTACCAATACGGTCGTGGCACCCGGTTCAGATGCAGCCGTGGTCCGTATTAGAGGAACGCGAAAAGCTTTGGCTATGACAACCGACTGTAACTCAAGATATCTCTATTTAGATCCTGAGACTGGCGGAAAAATTGCAGTGGCAGAGGCGGCACGAAATATCGTGGCTTCCGGCGGACAGCCGCTAGCTCTTACAGATTGCTTAAACTTTGGCAATCCTGAAAAGCCAGAAATCTTCTGGCAGCTTGAAAAAGCAGTCGATGGCATGAGTGAAGCTTGCCGTGTGCTGCAAACCCCAGTTATTGGCGGAAACGTTTCCTTATATAACGAAACAAACGGAACAGCCGTTTATCCAACTCCAGTCGTTGGTATGGTTGGACTGATTGAAGATTTAGATCACATTACGACCCAACACTTTAAAGCCGCTGGCGACCTTATTTATCTACTTGGAGAATCAAAGCCTGAATTTGGAGGCAGTGAGCTGCAAAAGCTGCTTTCTGGAAAAATCTTCGGGAAAGCACCTGAATTGAATTTAAAAGTGGAAGAAAAGAATCAGAAGCAAGTTCTTGAGGCCATTCGTGCTGGACTTGTTGAGTCTGCTCATGACTTGGCTGAGGGCGGATTATCCGTTGCATTAGCTGAAAGCTTAATAGGTTCAAAGGGTCTTGGTGCCGAAGTGAAAATGAATGGCGATATCGTTTCAACCCTTTTCGGTGAGTCTCAATCTCGTTTTCTATTAACGGTTAAAAAGGAAAATCAATCTGCATTTGAAAATCTAGTAGAGGCTACTTTAATTGGGGAAGTTACGTCAGCACCTGTTCTTCAGATTCTTTCTGATGAACGAGAAATCCTAAGGCAGGATGTAGAGGAATTAGAGCAAGCCTGGAAAGGAGCCATCCCATGCTTGCTGAATTAAAAGGTCTCAATGAAGAGTGCGGTATTTTTGGGATATGGGGACATCCGAACGCAGCCCAGCTGACCTACTACGGTCTGCACAGCCTTCAGCACCGCGGCCAGGAAGGAACCGGCATGGTCGTTACAGATGGCGCTGAACTTACTGGTATGAAAGGTGAGGGCTTAGTTACTGAAATCTTCACTGCTGATAAAATGGAGAAACTTTCCGGAAAGGCAGCAATTGGTCACGTTCGTTATGCAACGGCAGGCGGGAGCGGCTATGAAAATGTACAGCCACTCTTATTCCGTTCCCAGACCGGAAGTCTTGCCCTTGCCCATAACGGAAATCTCGTGAACGCAACCAGCTTAAAGCGAGAGTTAGAAGCAAAGGGAAGCATTTTTCAAACTACATCAGATACTGAAGTTTTGGCCCACTTAATCAGAAAGAGCGGAACAACGCTTCCGCTTAAGGACCGGGTCAAACAAGCGTTACAGCAACTAAAAGGAGCCTTTGCCTTTTTAATCATGACCGAAGCGGAAATGATTATTGCGCTTGATCCAAATGGGCTTCGACCTCTGTCCATTGGCCGGCTCGGAGATGCGATTGTTTTCGCTTCAGAGACTTGTGCGTTTGATGTCGTAGGAGCGGAATTTATCCGTGACGTGGAACCAGGTGAAATGGTGATGATTAGCGACGAAGGCATTTATTCTGAGTTGTATACGGTGTATACCAACCCAGCGATTTGTACAATGGAATACGTATATTTCTCAAGACCGGACAGCAATGTGCTAGGAATTAATGTTCATACGGTTCGTAAAAATATGGGCAAACGATTAGCGCTTGAGGCTCCGATTGAAGCAGATGTCGTGACAGGCGTGCCGGATTCTAGCATTTCCGCAGCTATCGGTTATGCCGAAGAATCGGGCATCCCATATGAAATGGGCTTAATCAAAAATCGTTATGTAGGCAGAACCTTCATTCAGCCTTCTCAGTCCTTAAGAGAACAAGGTGTAAAAATGAAGCTTTCCCCTGTAAAAGGAGTAGTTGAGGGAAAACGTGTGATCATGGTCGATGATTCGATTGTTCGGGGAACGACAAGCCGCCGGATTGTAACGATGTTAAAAGAAGCGGGTGCAACAGAGGTTCACGTTGTAATCAGCTCACCGCCGATTAAAAATCCTTGTTTTTATGGGATTGACACGTCTACAAGGGAAGAACTGATTGCTTCGAGCCGTTCAGTTGAAGAGATCCGCGAAATTATCGGAGCGGACAGCTTAACCTTTTTAAGCGTAGAAGGCATGCTAGAGGCCATCGGAAGAGAGCCAATTGAAAGCAAGTGCGGACAATGTCTTGCATGTTTTACAGGAAATTATCCAACTGAATTATACGAAGACACTCTTCATCCTTATGAAAAAGTGTAACAGAGAAACAGGGGGACGGTTCTTCTGTTTCAGAAACGTATGTCTCCTTAAGAGGATGTCGGATTTTACGGATATTGATTCCGTTATCTGTGACAAAATCGAGGATTTCCTGAAATGAGCGGACACTGGTTCCGTTATTCGAGCAAAATCCAGCAATTTTTGCATGATCCTTGGCAATTAACAGATCGTATGTCCGCAAGCATCAAGAAAACAGAGGTTTTGCAGCAAATAACGGAATGTATGTCCGTAACAGACATATCTCTCGAGACAAGCGAACCAGCGACCATTAATGATAAGAGAAAAGTACACCCTTTAGGAGGAGCAGGAATGGCGAATGCATATAAGCAAGCAGGTGTGAATATTGAGGCTGGCTATGAAGCCGTAACCCGAATGAAGAAGCATGTTCAAAAAACCATGCGCCCAGGTGTACTTGGCGGACTCGGGGGGTTTGGAGGGATGTTCGATCTCTCCTCCCTTGGATTAAAGGAACCCGTTTTAGTGTCTGGCACGGATGGAGTCGGAACGAAGCTAATGTTAGCATTTATGCTGGATAAGCATGACACGATTGGGATTGATGCTGTAGCGATGTGTGTCAATGATATCGTTGTTCAAGGGGCAGAACCGCTATACTTTTTAGACTATATTGCTTGCGGGAAGGCTGAACCTGCTAAAATTGAAGCGATTGTCAAAGGTGTTGCTGAAGGCTGTGTTCAGGCAGGCTGTGCACTAGTTGGCGGAGAAACAGCGGAAATGCCTGGCATGTATAGCGAGGATGAGTATGATATAGCTGGTTTTGCCGTTGGTGCTTGTGAAAAGTCAGCTCTTGTTACGGGTGAGAAGATTAAAGCAGGCGATTGTTTAATCGGCCTAGCATCAAACGGTATTCATAGCAACGGGTACTCTTTGGTCCGAAAAATATTTTTAGAACAGGCGAACATGCCTTTGGATCAATACGTCGAAGAGCTAGGCTGTACGTTAGGGGAAGAACTGTTAAAGCCAACCCGAATCTATGTGAAATCTGTTTTATCTAGCTTGAAAAAGTTCCCGATTAAAGGGATGGCTCATATTACCGGCGGAGGGTTTATCGAAAATATTCCGCGCATGTTCCCTGAAGGTTTAGGGGCTTTTCTTTACGAGAAAAACTGGGAAATTCCTGCTGTCTTTACTTTGATGGAGTCACTTGGAAAGCTCGAACGCAAGGAAATGTATAACATTTTTAATATGGGAACAGGCATGGTACTGGCAGTGGACCCTGAGATTGCGGAGGAGGTCATCTTCCATTTACATGAGGCAGGAGAAAAAGCCTACGCAATCGGAGAAGTTACAAATAAAGCTGGAATCGAAATCATCAGCTGAATATGCGGAGGATCTCATGAAAAAGATAGCAATTTTTGCCTCCGGTAGCGGAAGTAATTTTCAAGCCATTGTTGATGCAGTAAAAGCAGGAAAACTAGATGCAGAGGTTTCCTTGCTAGTTTGCGATAAACCTGGAGCTTTTTGTATTGAACGAGCCCAAAACGAAAGAATTCCCGCTTTTGTATTTACACCAAAGGACTATGCCGCTAAATCAGATTATGAAACGGAAATATATGAAAAATTAAAGGAATTAGACGTAGATTTTATCGTGTTGGCTGGATATATGAGATTAATAGGAGAGGATCTGTTAACTCCTTATGAAGGAAAAATCGTGAATATTCATCCTTCTTTATTGCCTGCGTTTCCAGGAAAAGATGCCATTGGCCAAGCCTTAGCGGCCAAGGTTAAAGAAACTGGGGTTACCATTCATTTTGTTGACGCAGGAATGGATACAGGACCCATTATCGCAAGACAGTCTGTTTCCATCTCCCAAAACGATACAAGAGAAAGCTTACAGGCTAAAATTCAAGAAATTGAACACCAATTATATCCTTCCGTTTTACAAAAGCTATTACATTCATAAGGGGGAAATTGCCGTGAAAAAGCGAGCCTTAATCAGTGTATCAGATAAAAACGGTGTCGTTGAATTTGCTAAGGGACTTAGTGAATTAGGATTTGAAATTATTTCAACTGGCGGAACGAAGAAGGCACTTGAGGAGAGTGGTCTTCCTATTGTTAGTGTGAGTGAAGTAACCGGATTCCCTGAAATTTTAGAAGGTCGTGTAAAGACCCTGAATCCTTATGTGCATGGAGGACTGCTTGCCAAATTTTCAGATGAAAGTCACCAGTCTCAGTTAAAGGAACATAACATCCAGCCGATTCATGTTGTTTGTGTCAATTTGTATCCATTCGCTCAAACCATTGCAAAGCCAGATGTTACAGTTGAAGATGCGATCGAAAACATCGATATTGGCGGACCTGCGATGCTTCGTGCATCCGCAAAAAATCATGAGTATGTGACGGTTGTTGTGGATCCAGCTGATTACGGTGTGGTATTAGAGGAATTAAAAACGGCTGGTGAAGTTGGAAAAGAAACACGCCGACGCCTCGCTGCTAAAGTATTTCGACATACAGCGGCCTATGATGCGATGATTGCGGAATATATGACAGACTTAGCCGGAGAAGAAATACCAGAAAAACTGACGGTTACGTATGAATTAAAACAATCCCTTCGTTACGGGGAAAACCCTCATCAAAAAGCAGCATTTTACCGAAAGCCGTTAGGATCAGCCTTTTCGGTTGCAAACGCAACCCAATTACATGGAAAAGAGCTTTCCTATAACAATATTAACGATGCCGATGCGGCTCTGCAAATTGTAAAAGAATTCAAGGAGCCAGCAGCTGTAGCGGTGAAGCATATGAACCCTTGTGGCGTAGGGACAGGTGACACCGTATTCACGGCTTTTACTAAAGCGTTTGAAGCAGACCCTGTGTCTATTTTTGGCGGAATTATTGCTTTGAACCGTGAAGTAGACAAAGCGACTGCCGAAAAGCTTCACGAAATCTTTTTAGAAATCATCATGGCCCCATCTTTTTCAGAGGAAGCACTTGAAATTTTAACAGGCAAAAAGAATCTTCGGTTATTGACGGTTCCATTTGATCAAGTGAACAAACCAGAACCTAAGCTAACCTCGATTGAAGGCGGCTTGCTTGTTCAGGATCAAGACCGTTTTACGTATGAAGATGCTGCAATTTCTATTCCGACTAAACGGGAACCAACTGAGGAAGAATGGAAGGCACTGCAATTTGGCTGGAGAATCGTCAAGCATGTTAAATCGAACGCAATTGTGGTGAACAACAGTGAAATGACACTAGGGGTTGGCGCTGGACAAATGAACCGTGTTGGCGCTGCTAAAATTGCGCTTGAACAGGCTGGTGAGCGGGCAGTTGGTGCCGTATTAGCATCCGATGCATTCTTCCCGATGGATGATACGGTTGAAGCGGCTGCAAAAGCAGGAATTACAGCGATTATTCAGCCGGGCGGATCGATCCGTGACGAAGATTCCATCAAAAAAGCAGATGAATATGGAATTGCCATGGTATTTACGGGAGTTCGACACTTTAAACATTAATTTTTGAAAAATTTGAGGTGGGAAAAATGAATGTACTCGTCATTGGCCGTGGCGGAAGAGAACACGCTTTATGTAAAAAGCTTGCGGAAAGTTCAGGGGTTAAGACCGTTTTTGCAGCTCCCGGAAATGCAGGTATGAGCGATGCAGCCGAGCTTGTTGGGATTCATGAGGGCGAGCATGATTCCTTAGTAGAATTTGCGAAGGGTCATGGAGTGGGTCTAACCGTGATTGGCCCTGAGGTTCCTCTGCTGGAAGGACTAGCAGATCGCTTTTTGGCGGAAGGGCTTGCGGTTTTTGGTCCTGGGAAGGAAGCGGCTTTGATTGAAGGAAGCAAGTCATTCGCAAAGGATTTGATGAAAAAATACGGTATTCCGACGGCAGAATTTGAAGTCTTTACAGAATTTGCAGCAGCCAAGGATTATGTTATGGCCAAAGGCGCTCCGATCGTCATTAAAGCGGACGGATTAGCTGCAGGTAAAGGGGTAACCGTTGCGCTAACATTAGAAGAGGCGTTGGAGTCCTTAGAAGAAATGATGGTCGGAGGAAAATTCGGAGAAGCTTCTTCAAAAGTCGTGATCGAGGAATTTTTAAGCGGAGAAGAATTCTCCTTAATGGCTTTTGTGAACGGGGAGCAAGTTACACCTCTTGAAATCGCTCAAGACCATAAACGGGCCTTTGATGGTGATCAGGGTCCGAACACAGGAGGAATGGGCGCCTATTCCCCAGTACCGCATATCGGGGAAGAGGTTGTGAAGGTCGCAGTTGAAACGATTTTGAAGCCAACCGCACGGGCGTTAGTTGCAGAAGGCAGAAGCTTTTGCGGGGTCTTATATGCAGGTTTGATTGCAACTATGGACGGCCCTAAAGTGATCGAATTCAACGCCCGCTTCGGCGACCCGGAAACCCAAGTGATTTTACCAAGAATGAAGTCAGATTTGGCAGAGGTTATGTTGGCAGTTATTAATGGGCTGGCTCCGGAAATCGAATGGAATCCGCAGGCTATGGTCGGTGTGGTAGTAGCATCGAAGGGCTACCCTGAATCTTATGAAAAAGGCGCTGTATTGAAAGGGTTAGATCAAGTAGATGCTGACGTCTTCCATGCCGGTACTGTACAAAATGAAGCCGGAGAATTTGTTACAGCTGGCGGACGTGTGCTGTTGGTCGGAGCGAAGGGGGAAACGATTGAAGAGGCTCAGTCCCGTGTTTATGGTGAATTGGAAAAACTGAATTGTGATGGTGTGTTTTACCGGAAGGATATTGCCGGGAAAGCGATTGGAAGAGTTTAAACGGAAGCACTCTGCGGATTTAGTCTGCAGGGTGTTTTTTCGCGAAAATTCTTTCAATCGCGCGAGAATTGAAAAATACGCGCAAGAATAGGGAGCAATCGCGCAAGAATTGAAAAATACGCGCAAGAATGGCGTTGAATCGCGCAACAGTAAAAAAATGGAAGCCCTTTACCCGGTTTTCTAATAAATTTTTCTTTCAATCTGTAGGAATTGTCTGGCTTTTGTACGTTTATTTTACATAATACTGGGAACTTTTCCTGTTTTTTCACGTCTAATTTAGGTAGGATGAAAATAGAGAAAAGTTTTGTTTGCTTAGGGGGAAGAGAAAATGCTTCGGAGGATTATTAGCAGCTTTGCCATACTATTAATCTTATTAACAATTTTTCCTGCCCAAAAAACATGGGCAAATCAACAAATTCAATTGGATGTACAAGCAGGTGTTGACGGAATGGTGAAAATGGGGATGCCATTCCCGTTAACCGTTGAGATTGTGAATAATGGAGATGATTTTGTAGGGGAGATCTCCGTATTGTTTCAACCATCTTATAATAGCGGCGGAAGTCTGCTAATTCCCGTAAATTTGCCAGCCAATTCGACTAAAACGATAACCGTGACGCATCCTGGGGTTGAAGAAGCTTTCTTATCGAATAATCAGCAGGCTACCATTCAGTTATTTGAAGGGAAAGCAGAAGATGGAAAAGAAGTTGATTTTGCAGGAGATCAAAACTTTCGGCCGCGATTGCTGCAAGCGGATCAGTCTGTTATTTCCGTTGTAACCAGTAATCCGGATATGGTTAACCCTTATAAGACTGTTTCCAATAGTCCAATTAGTCCATTCGTTTTTGATATGGAAGAGAAAGATTTTCCCGAGGACTATTACAGTCTTTCAATGATAGATTTAGTGGTTTTGGATGATGCCCATATTGATGAATGGAACGAAAAACAGCAAGAGGCGCTTATTCAGTATATAAAGACTGGCGGGAACGTTTTATTAAGTAATCAAACGGAGCAAGTATCTCATTTAGGAGTTTTAAAAGAGTATGTTCCATTTCAAAATTCCGACGCAATTGAGTTGGAGGCTGTCACTTTTATCCGGGATGAACAGCCATCCTTACAAAATATCACCCTTTACAGTGGAGACATCGCTGAAGACAGCGAAGCGGTTGTAAAGGATCAAAATATAACGATATTAGCGAAAAATCAAGTCGTAATGGGTCATCTATTTCAAACAGCCTTTCCTATTGATCACTCAGAGATAACGCAGCATCCTAATTTTGATGAATTTATAACTGCTAATTTGATGTCTCGTACAACGAATTTTATGAATAATCAATATGGACCCAATTTTGTTGAAAGACTTTACTATGAGTTTGGAGAAGCAGCGGAGTATGTGGAAAACAATCATTATTCCGTTGGATTTATTGCTTTATTATTCGGGATTTATGTCTTCGTCTTTATTCCAGGTTTGTATTTTCTTCTGAAAAAACGTGATAAACGTGAACATACTTGGTGGGTCATCCCTGTTATTTCGTTGGCAGCTTCTGCAGCCATATTTTCAATGGGTGCATGGGATCGAATTGGCAAGCCTACGGTTAATGAAGCGGGTATTTATGTGCTCGATGGACAGGAAAATGCTGTGGGATACACTTCTGTAGCGCTAATGAGCAATAAACAAGGTGCTTTTTCTTTATCTTTCTCAGATCCTGGTTTTCGGCCTGTCCCAGTTATGAGAGAATCTCATGAGTTTAACAGCACAGATCTGCAGGGAGCTTTTGTACAACTAAATACTCCGAAAAAAGAAATTCATTTTCCTTCCGTTGAGTTTTGGTCAACCCGTACTATGCTTGGATCTATGATTAAAGAAAATATAGGGTCATTAGCTGCTGAATTAAAATATGAAAATGAAAGGTTAGTAGGGACCGTAACTAATCATTTGAATGTTCCTATTGAAGATTTAAAGCTGATAACAGGTTCAGAAACGGTTGACATCGGCAAGATCGAAGCAGGTGAATCAATTTCCATTGATAAAAAGATTGGAAACACTGTACTGACTGGTCCTAATTTCTATCAGAGAGGTGCGATACATGTCGGATATCCCTATCAGCCGAACCGTGATATAAAAGAAATTCAAAGGGATGTTTTATATAATTTTTCCACCAACACGGTCATTCCCAAACTTGAAAACCAGCCGATTTTACTCGGTTATTCTGATAGACCATTTGTTGTTGTCGGACTTGGGCAAGGTAGTAAAAGGAATGCAACCAATTTATTTATTCAGCCGATTTCAATCGAAACCGTATACAGCGGCTCCATTGAATTAACACAAAAAGAAATGATCCCGGAGTTTAAATCGATTGATTCGCTTGGAGGAATTTTTGAACAAAACGAGAATGAAATTTTTGTTGAACCGGGTCAATATCAATATACCTTACAAGTACCTCCAAAACTAATGGAGCAAACGCCAAACTTTACAGAATTGGGAATCCGTTTCTATACTAGTCCAGCCACAGAAACGTATCTTTATAATGTTAAACTTAAGGAATATAAAAAGATTGAAGAAAGCGAACAACAGCTTTCCTTTACCGAGGATATACATGATTATTTAGATGAACAAGGCCAATTAATTTTTAAATTTGTGAAAGGACAGCAAGACCCAAGAATTCAATTCCCGCGAATTAGTCTGAAAGGAGAGATTCAGCCATGATTGAAATAAGGGGGCTAACCAAGAAATATGGAACCTTTACAGCATTAGATTCCTTAGACCTTTCTATTGATGAAGGGAATGTTTTTGGGTTTGTCGGACAAAACGGTGCAGGCAAGTCAACCACTTTCTCCATTTTAGCGACATTACTCGCTCCTACGTCTGGAGATGCTTATATACAAGGAATAAACGTAAAAGAAAAACCGAAAGAAATTAGAAAACTCATTGGTTACATGCCAGATTTCTTTGGTGTGTATGATCAGCTAAAAGCGGAGGAGTATTTGCATTTTTTTGGAGCTAGCTATGGAATTCCGTATGTGGACAGAATGAAGTTAATCCCGAAACTGCTAGAGTTAGTGAATCTCACCCATAAAAGAGACTCCTATGTAGACGTACTGTCTCGAGGAATGAAGCAACGCTTATGTTTAGCACGATGCTTAATTCATGATCCGGATGTATTAATCTTGGATGAACCAGCTTCCGGATTAGACCCGCGGGCACGAGTAGAAATGAGAGAAATTCTAAAAGAGCTGCGCTCAATGGGTAAGACCATTCTTATTTCTTCACACATTTTGCCAGAGCTGGCTGAAATGTGTGACACAATTGGTGTTTTGCATAACGGGAAGCTTGTCGCCCATGGAGATGTAGCTTCCATTCAACAAGAATTAAAAACGGAGCGTGAAATTGTTGTTAAAGTAAAAAATGAGGTGGAAAAAGCGATCCGGTTTTTTGAGGACGAAAGTCATGTCCTCCAAGTTACGCATGACTCAACTCAAGAAAACCGTCTCACCTTCCGTTACAGCGGGGTAGATGATGATCAGTTCCAATTGCTCCAAAAAGCGCTTCAAAATGGGATTGAGATCATTAGCTTTTATGATGTTGAAACAAATCTTGAAGATGTCTTTATGGAAATTACTAAGGATGTGGAACTTGGATGAAATCATTTTTTTTAAACCCGGTATTAAATAAAGAATTCAAATTACGATTTCGCTCTATCAAATCGATTTGGTCACTGTTATTTTATTTAGCAGCGATTGGATTTTTGGTTATTGCATTTATTTATATGACGACAAATGGAGGAAATCCATATGCGTTCCGGTCGAATCAAAGCAGGGAAATGTTTATGGCATTATCCTTTGTCCAGTTAGGATTGATTGTCTTTGTAACACCTGGCTTAACGGCTGGAGTTATCAGCAGTGAACGGGAGAAACAAACACTTAATATGCTATTAACAACTACCCAAAGTTCGACGTCCATTGTGTTAAGTAAGCTTTTATCATCTTTATGTTTCCTGTTTTTATTAGTAATTGCGACTTTACCGCTTTATAGCTTTGTCTTTCTTTATGGCGGGGTATCTCCGCAAATCATACTTGAGGTTTTCGGTCAGTATGCATTATGTATGGCAACTATTGGTTCATTAGGCATCCTGTTTTCAACCATTATTCGAAAAACGATTGTTGCAATGGTTGTTACCTATAGTGTTGCTTTATTTTTAGTAGCAGGAACTGGGGTTCTTTTTCTTCTTTTTCAAGAATTGATTTACCGGCCGCAGGCATCCCAAACCATTTTTCCTTTCTTTTTTGCTATGTTAAATCCAGTCATTAATATGTTTGAGACATTTGAAACGCAAGCCATAAGTTATCGAATGAACAGTCAAGGAGTTGATTTTCCATTAACCTTATCCTATGTAGGTTCATATCTCGTTTTGATTGTGACTTCATTAGCCTTGAGTATTTATAAGCTTCGGCCAAAAATGAACAAGTAAGAGGGGATGAAAAATGGATTCAACGAGACGTTTATTTCAGTATTTTCTTCAGAAAATGAAACGCAAACTAACCCTTCTTTATTATCTGCAAGAAGTCCAGCGTTTTTTGATGTTAGCTTCATTATTTGGGCTGATCTATGCCGTCTTCGTTCGATTCCTTCCTATTCTTTATTGGGAAAGATGGTTAATTATTGGCTTAGTCTTAATGTTCGTGGCATGGTTCGTGGTTACCTTTCCTAAAAGGCCCACAACAAAACACGCTGCAAATAGATTAGATCAATTTGTTGGGGAGGACCGTGTAACGGTTGCTCTATCCTTTTTACATCACGAGAGTCCAGTTGTTCATCTGCAATTAAAGGAAACCGTTAACGGATTAAAAAACCAAATGGATGCTGCCCTTCATACAAAACAGAAATGGGTAAATGGAAGAGTTTTGCTTGTATTCTTTTTTGCGACTCTACTCGCTGTCACTTCTTTTCTTTTTCCAAGCACTCAGATGAAGACAGCCGGTGCAGAGAGGGAAGAAGAGGAGCTTGTAAAGGAACAAATAGACAAAATTGAGAAAAAAGAAGAATCGGCAAACGAACAGGAAGAAAAAAAACTATGGAATGACTTGAAAAAAGAATTAGAAAAAAGTCAATCTATTGAAACCGCAGTAAAAAAATTAATAGAGAAACAAACGCAGCTTTCATTAAAAAAACAAGAATCTTTACATGCTGATAAGCAGCTGGAAAACCTGCAGCAATCTTTAAAGAATCAAAGTTTCTCAGAATTAAATCAAGCTTTAAACGAAAAAGATATTCAAAAAGTCAAAGAGGCGCTGAACAAATTAACAGAGGAAGAAAAAAATAAAGTTAAAGATATAGCTTCCAATCAGGGTATTTCATCTTTGAATGAAGAGGAATTACAAAAGGCTCTAGAAAATTTAATGAAACAGGCGAATAGCTTAGAAGAAAACGAACAATTAAGTGAATTAGCTGCTGACTTTAATCAAGATTTCTTGGATCAGCTTTCTCAGCTGGGTATTAACCCTGGGATCTCATTGGCTTCTTCTCTGACAGGGAATACAGCAGGTGGAACTGGCACGGCAGGGAGTTCCTCCAGTCAAGGGAATACCAATCAAAATTCAGTTTCATCTGGTTCAGGAAGCGGTTCTCAAACTGGCAATCATTCGGGTTCGGGTTCCGGCTCCGGCAATAATTCGGGATCTGGTTCAGGTTCTGGTTCAGGATCTGGTTCAGTATCAGTATCAGGATCAGGTTCTGGATCTGGATCAGGATCTGGATCAGGATCTGGATCAGGTTCAGGATCTGGATCAGGATCTGGATCAGGATCTGGATCAGGTTCAGGATCTGGTTCAGGCTCCGGCTCAGGAAGCGGTTCCGGAACAGGCACTGGCAGCGGCTCCGGCTTCGGAAATGGAGCAGGATTAGGTACGGGAAGTCGAGAACTGTTAACAGTACCGAATCGTATTC
Source organism: Bacillus litorisediminis (assembly GCF_022808645.1). Lineage (GTDB taxonomy): Bacteria > Bacillota > Bacilli > Bacillales > JC228 > Bacillus_BF > Bacillus_BF litorisediminis. Next base: position 98,124 of record NZ_JAKZKT010000003.1, on the reverse strand, counting down.
TTTCGGACGAAAAGATCGAACGTGATTTCTATAAGCTTGGAGAAGGTGAAGCAGAGATCATTGAAACAGAAAATGGCATCATTTTAAAAGGAAATCTTTCAAATTATACAGCCATTAAAGGGCATTACGAAACGACGTACCGGGAAAGCATGGAACGTACAGATTTGCCGACAGATTTAGAGGCCATCGTCAAGCAGTATTTTACAAATTGGAGTCAGCCATAAACCATTGCTGCAAAGGGAGGTTTATTCATTACATCCTCCCTTTGATCATATAAAAGGGGGAGTTTAGGATTGAGTATTGAACAAATGGAAGCTTCATTTACAGAAGCCGTAACAGCTATACAGACAGCTAAAAAAGCGGTTTCTTCATTTATAGTAGGTCAAGAAGAAACATTAGAGGAAGTGTTTTGGACAATCCTTGCGCAAGGACATGCCCTGCTTGAGGGTCTTCCCGGCTTAGGAAAGACGATGCTCGTTAAGTCTCTTTCAGAAGTCTTACAGCTTCAGTTTTCACGAATTCAATTCACTCCTGACCTAATGCCATCAGATATTACAGGGACTATGATTCTGCAAAAAGACTCAGAGGGGAACCAACGCTTTCAATTTCACGAAGGACCTGTGTTCTCGAATTTTGTTCTGGCAGATGAAATAAATCGTGCCACTCCTAAAACACAGAGTGCTTTGCTTGAAGCGATGGGGGAAAAAACCGTTACGATCATGGGGGAAACAAAAAAGCTGCCATCGCCTTTTTTCGTATTGGCCACTCAGAATCCATTAGATTTAGAAGGTACATATCCTCTTCCTGAGGCACAGCTGGATCGTTTTTTATGTAAGATTCATGTTCCGTCACCTACACAACAGGAATTGAAAGAAATCGCCAAAAGGACACTGTCCGTTCAGCGTATATCTTTAGAAAAGGTTATGGACCGCGAACAGCTCATTGACATTCAAAAGCTAGTCGGACAAGTGTTAATATCTGACGAAATGCTAGATTTTGCTTCTCATATAATCATGAATACTTCACCACAAGCTCCAGATTCACCCCAAATTGTAAAAGAAAATGTTCGCTATGGTGCTGGCCCTCGCGGGATGCAAAGTATCCTCCAATTAGCACGTGCACGGGCTCTTTATCATGGAAGATATCATGTATCCATCGGAGATTTAAAGCGAGTATCCCTTCCAGCTCTCAGACATCGTATCCATCTAAGCTTTGAAGGAGAGGCATCCGGCATATCAACGGATACAATCGTCGGGCATTGTGTGGAACATGTTAAAGCAGGGTGATCGAAATGGAAGCCATCATACAGCCACATACAGTTAGCCGTTTAAAAAAGTTAAAATGGCAAAGTCCTCAAAAGTTAAAAAGCATGCATACAGGGGTGCGGAAATCTAGCCAAATTGGCCAGTCACAAGAATTTTCCGATTACCGAACGTATGAAGCAGGAGACGATGTACGACAAATCGATTGGAATGTATATGCTCGGACTGAAAAATTGTATATTAAGCGGTTTTTAGAGGAACGTGAATTAACTTTAACGATTATTTTAGATCAGTCCAAATCCATGTCCGTCTTCGAAAATAAGTGGCTCAAGGCGAAACAGATAGCAGGTGCGATATCGGTATTGTCTTTACACGCTGGGGACCGGGTGTCAGTTCAACTCGGTACGGAACAATCAAAAGCGATGTTTTTCAAAAAGGGAAGTTACCATGTTCCTAGATTTCTCATGGAACTGCAAACATTAGCTCCGGTCCAGGATTCTCTTCTTTTCTCAGAATATCTGCAAGCAATGGTCATTCCGCAAACCGATGTCACCATCGTGATTACGGATGGACTCGAACAGCCGGAGGAGATTGAAAAATCACTGAAGAGATTACAGCTTGGACATTCACAGCTCTATTATATCCAGGTCCTTGAACCAGAGGAATTATCTCCTGATTATACAGGGGATTGGAAACTAGTCGATATTGAAGATCTTTCGGTCGTTGAAGTGAGTATGCAAAACAGAGTCCTGAAAGAATATGAACATCGCCTGCACGAACATTTGAAATCAATTCAATTGATCTGCCAGAGAAAAGGGATTCACTATACACTTATATCTGCCAACAGCTCGATTGAAGAAATCATCTTTCAGCAATTAAAGCAAACAGGATGGATTTATTGAGGTGAAAAAGTATGGGCTTTTTAGCTCCCTGGTTTTTTTCGCTTTCTATTTTAGTAGGCGGCTTTTTACTGCTTTATTTTTTTAGGAAGCAATATAAAGAAAAAACGATATCACAAACCTTTTTATGGAGACAAGTACGCAAGGAATGGGAAGCAACCAAATGGTATCAAAAGCTTCAGCATAATTTGTTGTTTTGGCTGCAATTATTAGCCTTACTTTTTCTTATTTTGTCTCTAGCAGACCCATACGTCCTAACTAAGGGTGCTTCAGGTCTTCAAACCGTTGTTATTATGGACACTTCAGCCTCAATGGCAGCTTATGAAGATAGTTCAGATGGGGAGATGCAAACTAGGTTTGATGTGGCCAAGGAACAGATAAACGAGATTTTACGACAGCAATATGGTTCTGATGTGACGGTGATCGAAGCTAAGAACGAACCCGAAGTCGTCATCCAATCGAATACTCAGGAAGCAGTTAATGCGATTAATGAGATGGCCCTCTCATTTGAACAAGCTAATATGTCCCAAAGCTTATCTTTGGCAACTGCTCTAATGGACAGTGAAGAGCCCTCCGTTATTCATGTTTTTTCTGATCGAGTAAAAAAAGAGGATTTACCGACTGATTGGTCTGGTCCTATTTATGTCCATAATATTGGGGAAAACGAATGGAATGTATCGTTATCTTCTTTTGGCGTTTCTTTGAATGAGGATCGAGTACAAGGGGTTGCAAAAGTAACATCGACAAATGATGAGAAGCAATCTATAACGTTTCAAATCAAGGTAACGGACGAAACAGTTTATGAATCTACGGTCGAGGTTGCACAAGATTCCCCTGCCTTTATCTCAATTGATCAACTTCCCATTGCTGAAGTTTATCAAGCTATTATTTTAACAGAAGATCCCTTTGTGTATGATAATCAAAAAACAGCTTATTTATATACAGCCCAAACACCTCAAGTTATTGTGAATCCTGACATTCATCCATATGTCTACCAGGCACTGGACGTGATGGGCTATGAACCGATCATGAAGGAAACATTGGAACAGGGAGATGAAGAATCCATTCATGTGGTTGAGGGACTATCTCCTGAGCAATGGCCACATACACCATTATTAGTCATAAATCCGAATATGAATCGTGATGAGCATCCGGTATTAAAAATACAGTCACCGATTGAAAAGAAAGAACATGCTACCTTATTAAAATATGTGGACCTTGCTGACGTTTATATTGAAGAAGCACAGAAGCTTTCGTTAAATGGCTTGACTTCTCTAGCACAAAGCGGGGACGTTCCTTTATTTTATTCAGGTATATGGAATGGAAAGCCGGTCATTGTTATTAATTTTGATATTTCAAAAACAGACTGGCCCCTTCATTCAAGCTTTCCTATCTTTCTTTTTGAAGCATTAAAAGATTTGCAGGACGATAACTTGTTTATCGGCACTTTTAGACCGAATGAAGAAAAGATTATTTCACTCGAGGGAGAATTCCACATCTTAAATGAACAAGAGGAGATTGTCGGTAATTTTAATCCTGAAGAAACGGTTTTTAATGCTCCAGCTCAACCTGGTTTCTATACGTTATACAACGGAGAAAATCAATACTATGTATCTGTTGAAGTCGATGAAAACGAAACCGATATTACAGCAGAAAAATCATTTGTGTTGGGAGAAGAGCATTTAGAAGAGAGGGAAATGTCCTTTTTATGGACCTTTAATCATTGGCTGATTCTATCCGTCTTTATATTGCTCGTTATTGAATGGGAGGTGTATCGACGTGGAACTCGTGCTTGAATCTCCCTACTATCTGTTACTTTTGCTGCCTGCAGGTTTTTTAATTTATTTATTTTGGACCAAAGCAAAAAACATAGACTTAAAGAACCGAAAATTAATTAGCAGTCTTAGGTCTTTTCTTTTTATTTGCTTAATATTTGCGCTTTGTAATCCATTGATTGTATGGACTTTTGAAAAAGAATCGGTCGTGTTTGTGGTCGATCAATCCTTTAGCATGGGTGATGAGACTGATGAAATAAATCAATTTATTTCTGACGCCATCCATACAAAGGACGAGGAAGATCCCTTTGCCGTTGTTACAGTCGGCGGAGAAGCAGCAGTTGAAAATGCAATGACTAATCTCGGAACGTTTTCCGGTTTTACTGCAAAAGTACCCCAAGAAAATACGAATTTAGAAAAAGGGTTGCGGCTTGCCTCCAGCCTTTTTCAGGAACAGCAAAACGGGAGGATTGTATTAGTAACAGATGGACTTGAGACAGATGGAAACGCATTAGAAGAAGCCTCTCTTTTACGAAAGAAAGGCTATGAGATTGATGTCGTTCCATTCGTATCGCAAAGAGACCAAGATATGGGCCTTGTCGAATTGAACGTTCCTGAGCTCACGTTTCAAGGGGAACAGGCAAATGCTGCGTTCAGAATTGACAGTTCTGTTGAGGGGCAAGCCAGAGTGAGAATTCTAGTAAACAATGAAGTTATCTTAGATGATACACTGGATGTCCAAACAGGAATCAATGAATATACGTTTGCTTATCTCGTCGAATCGGAAGGCTATAAACAATTTGAAGCGCAAATTTTTTATGAGAATGATCAAGTAGCAAAAAACAATCGGCTAACGGCTGTATCATATACAGAGGGACCGCCCAAGGTGTTGTTAGTGGAGGGTAAAGAAGGTGAAGGGACCAATCTGAAGAAGGCCTTATCAGCAGCTCATGTACCGGTTGATGTTTTACAGGCGGGACATCTCCCCTCGACCTTAACTTCACTATTAGAATATGAAACCATTATTTTTAGCAATGTATCTGCTACCGATGTTTCCCAGCAAAAGATGGAGTTAATCGAGCACGCGGTAAAGGACTACGGAAAAGGATTTATGATGACAGGCGGGGATCAAAGCTTTGGCTTGGGAGGATACTTTGATACACCAATTGAAAAGCTTTTGCCTGTTGATATGGACATAAAAGGGAAAAAAGAAATCCCCTCACTTGGCCTTATGATTGTATTGGATCGATCGGGGAGCATGCAGGGGTACAAGCTTGAATTAGCTAAGGAAGCAGCAGCAAGAACGGTATCTTTATTACGTGAGGAAGACACATTAGGAGTGATTGCTTTCGATGACCAGCCTTGGGAAATTGTGAAAGCTGGTCCGATCAAAGATAAAGAAGCAGCGGAGGAAAAAATCCGGACCATCTCAGGCGGCGGCGGTACTAGTATTTATCCGGCTCTGGAAGAGGCATATCAGCAAATTATGGAAAGTGATGCGAAGCGGAAACATATTATTTTATTAACTGACGGGCAATCTGCCACGACAAATGATTACTACCGTTTAATAGAAGATGGTCTTGATCAGAATATTACATTATCCACGGTTGCAATTGGGGATGGAGCAGATCGATTTCTATTAGAATCCCTGGCAGAAGCGGGAAGCGGCCGATTTTATGATGTAGTGGATCCTTCCGTTATTCCAACTATTTTATCACGGGAAACGGTGATGACGACAAGGACATACATTGAAGATGACCCGTTTTATCCGACGGTTACATCTTTAGCGATTGATGGACTTCAGGAAGTATTTGAAAATGGCCTTCCGAAGATGAATGCCTATATTGCCGTTACTCCTAAAAGTAAGGCACAAACCATCTTAACAAGTGAAAAGGATGATCCCGTACTCGCTGTTTGGCAATATGGAATTGGCCGCTCAGTCGCGTTCACTTCCGATTTAACAGGAGAATGGTCTGGGGATTGGCCAAATTGGGAAGAGTGGCAGGAGTATTGGCTGGACCTTGTGAATTGGACATTTTCTCCTTTTGAATCAGATGCATTCCAGATGGATGTGGCAAGGGAAGGCGAAAAGGTCACCGTCCATCTGACTACAGATGAGGCTATCATTAATCCATTAGAAGCCAACGTTACTGCGAATGACGGCGAGGCAGTAGAGGCTAGAATGACCCCGATTCGTCCCGGTGAATATGAAGTGACCTTTAACGGAAAAGAAGGAATCTACTTTTTACAAGTCAATAAACAGACGGCAGAAGGGAATGAACCCATCATTCAAACAGGCTTCTCTGTACGGTATTCGGATGAATATTTAATCCAAGAATCAAATGCCGGCTTTTTTGAGAATCTTGTGTCAGTCACAGGCGGAAAAAAATTAGAGTCTGCGGAAGATGTATTTAGACCTTTGGAAAAGAAAATATCAGAAGAAAGAAGCATCCAATCAGTGCTTCTGGTAATGGCTTTCTTTTTACTGTTAGGAGAAGTGAGTATTCGGAGGTTTGGAATCACGATTCCAAAGCTACCATTGAAATTGGGTAAGGTTCGAATTAGGGAAACGGTTCAAATGCAAAAGAAATCAAAACCTGCTGCCGAATCCGCAGGAAGTGGAGAAGGAATAGCTGGAGAGAGCCCTGAACCTGTCTCGATCAATAAGCCTGGGAAAAAGACAAAAACTGTAATAAAGAAAGATGCTGAAGAACGGAGCAGTCAAATGGATCGGCTGTTATCAGCTAAAAACAGGAGAAAATAATTAGTAAAGCGAAGGTGAGTGAAAGAAGACAGGTCTTTTTATGGAAAGCACTCCGCGGATTTTAGTCTGCAGGGTGTTTTTTGTATTGGGTGGCCTTGCCTTTGTTAATGGGAACTAAACCTACTGATAAAAGAATATGTCTTGCCATATGTCTGGAGGGTAATTGGAGTAAAGTTTGACACTCATTAATCGTGATAGAGCGGCAGATAGTGAGATAATCTATCATTTTTTGCTTATGTGCATCAGAAGAATAAAAGGAGCACTTTCGGCATCGCCAATATTTATACTCACGGACAAGCAGGCTCAGCTTGCAGTTCGGACACTTTATACCCTGGATCAAATCTGCCTTTGTTAAGTTATATTTGGAAAATGGGTTGAATTCTGCGGGAGTGTGTTGTTGAATAAGCTGTTTTGAGATCTTTTTAATCAGATAGGGTGTTAAGACTTCGGTTGAATGCTGTTTGATAAGGGAATGAATTTTATCGGGGAAATGTTCTGCGTGAAGTACGGATTGAAAAATAGAGGAAGGCCCTTTAACGATTGTTTTGGGAGAACCGATTGCAACTAAAAAGTAAACAGGGATTTCCTTATTAACATGTTGATTTAACCAGCGTTTAAATTGAATTGTCTGCCTTTTTGCCTGTGTAATAGGGTTAGGGAATCCTTCCTCTTGATCATTGAAGATCCGAATCATCTGATTGGATTTCGAATCAAAGTGAAGGGTGCCAAAGATATTTTTGGATTCAATAATTAAGCTGAAATAGGGTGTAAGAAGTAAAGTATCCATTTGAAAAAATTTGTCGTTCATTGGGATTCGTATACTGGGGATGGCCGTAAAAGAATCGTTGAGAAAGGTAAGATGATAGTCTAATTCCTTTTCTCCATTGTATCCAGCCCAGCCTTTTTGAGTATTTCTCAAAATTTCGGGGTATTTTTCGTGATAATGGGGGAGCAAGCGAAGTAAAGCATCATCTTTTTGCAATTGAATGGGGATTTCTCTAATTTTATCTATCATATTTCACCTCTGATTAGTTAATTAATCATATACTTCTATAAATTCGATGCGAAATCCTTTTATTCGCGCAAGAATTTGAAAATACGCGCAAGAATGGGGTTCAATCGCGCAAGAATTGAAAAATGCGCGCAAGAATACGGTCAAATCGCGCAACAGTAAAAAAATGGAATACAACGCCTGCAATAGACAGCCAAATTAAAACTGTCCGATGCTCGCCACAAATTATTTTGTAACCGCTTTCATTTATCCGGCATTTATCATATCATAGAAAAAGAGAGTGATATTTTCATATGGAGGTAAAAGCATGGATCAGCAAAAGCGGTTTGAAACGCAGGCGATACACAGCGGATACGATTCTTTGAAGTTTCAGGGGAGCCTGGTGCCGCCTCTTTATCAGACATCAACTTTCACTTTTCCGACGGCAGAAGAAGGGGAGCTTCGGTTTGCGGGGGAAAGTGACGGATACATTTATTCGAGGTTAGGGAATCCGACGGTTAAAGTGTTAGAGGATAAAATTGCAGCCCTGGAGCAAGCGGAAGCGGCGCTTGCATTTGGGTCGGGGATGGCGGCGGTGTCCGCAACGCTTTTTTATTTAACGAAAACGGGTGATCACATTTTATGTTCTGAAGGGATATACGGGTGTACTTTTGGTCTCCTCCAGCTATTAAAAGAAAAACATCACATTTCACATGATTTAATAACCTTTGATAACGAGGAAACCGTCAGAAAATCAATTCACGATAATACGGCCTGTATATATATTGAAACACCAATTAATCCAACAATGAAGCTGGTGGATCTTGAAATGGTGGTTAAAGTTGCAAAAGAAAAACATATACCGGTTATTGTAGATAATACGTTCTGCTCGCCTTATCTCCAGCAGCCAATCAAAATAGGGTGTGACTATGTCATACATAGTGCCACCAAATATATTGGGGGACATGGTGACGTGATTGCAGGTGTGGTAGCAGGTAAAAAGAAAAACCTGCAGGAAATTGCAAAAACTACGCTAAAAGATATCGGCGGGGTCATCAGCCCGATGGATGCCTGGCTGCTGATACGAGGACTTAAAACATTAGCCGTCCGATTAGACCGCCACTGTGAAAATGCAGAAAAAATTGCGCCGCTGCTTAAAAATCATCCGAAAGTAACCAAGGTTTATTACCCAGGAGATGAAGAGTTTCCACAATACGAACTAGCCAAACGCCAGATGAGAAAACCGGGTGGTATGATTAGTTTTGAACTAAAAGGTACAAAAGAAGATGCGCAGGCATTTCTGGACCGCTGTCGTTTGATTAAAATCGCGGTCAGTCTCGGCGATGCAGAAACCTTAATTCAGCATCCTGCTACGATGACTCATGCCGTTGTTCCGCAAAAAGAAAGAGAAAAAATGGGGATTACAGATACCCTTCTAAGGCTTTCAGTTGGGCTAGAAGCGTGGGAGGACATTTGGGATGATTTAAAACAGGCACTTGATCAAAATTAAGGAAAGATGATAAAGGTCAAATACCATCAGATCAGACCAAATCGAATATGATTTGGTCTTTTAACATTCCTTTTATTTTTAAGATGAATAGCTGTAAGCAGTAGCATAAATAGTTTCGTTTTTTGAGTAAATTGAAAATACACGAATGAGTTTTCTTACATGCACAAGGCTAAAGCGATTTAATAAAATGGAAAATTTCGTTATAATGATAAATTAAAGGGGGTGCTTACAGTTGGAGAATCACATAAGATTGTCCAGTACTTCTTCCACTCATGCAAAGCCTATTATTGGAAAGGCGATACTTTGCATGGGGCGAAACATTTAATTTTATCGCCGAACAAGCTTTTCTAATATTTTGGCTTTGCACCTTATTTTTTTCAAAATCAAAATAAGGAGCGGGCAAAATTGAGATATGTGAATGCAAACAAAGTGTTACCAGAAAAGCTAATCGAGGAAATCCAAAAGTATGTCCAGGGAGAAACCCTTTATATTCCTAAGCAGGAAACGAAGCATCAGAAATGGGGAACTTCAAGTGGAGGAAGACGGCTGCTTGACCGCCGTAATGCCGCCATTAGAAACTCTTTTATTAGTGGCAGCAGTATTCATCAACTGGCTGAGGAATATTACCTTTCAACTGAAACGATTAAGAAAATTGTTTATTCACATAAAAAGTAGGCGAACAGCACTGGTGAAAATCCTTCATCAGTGCTGTTCTTATGTAAAAAACGGTTCTAAGTCATTTTATCCATTTTAGCTGTCCGCTGCACGATTTAAAATAAGTATCAAGAAAACAGCAGCAAAAGATTGGAGATATACAATGATGACCGAAAAATTTATTAAAAATGAACAATTAAATTTTATAAAAAAACAGATTGCTTTAATTAAGGACAGCACCAAAAAGAATGTACCTCAAAATATTTTGGCTGCTGTGATTGACTTAGCCAATGTTAAAATCTTGGAGCTCTTTCCCAATATATCATTGGACCAACAAGAAATGCTGGATCTTTCCAGACTGAAAACAGATAAAGAGTATGAGGAATATATCCAGCATCTATCGGGCTATATGCTGCCCTTTCCCAGAATTACCGAGCAGCAGCTGAAAAAAATTTTTCCGAAACATAAAAAATTAAAGCTGCCTGATTTATCAGATATAGACTTCAACCATTTGACCTATTTAAGCTGGAACGACCTAAGATCCAATAAAAAATTTATAGTGTATGAACTTGAAGGAAAAATGGTGGGTATTGAATGTGAATTTGCACCGACTAGCAAAAAAAATCTTTGTTCCTTCTGTAATAGTTTTGGTGAGGTTTCCTATTTTTCCACCGTAACAAAAGCGAAAAAATCCAAAAATCCGGATTATTACAAGGCTGTCGGTAATCTCATTTGCGCCAATAGCAGTGAATGCAATAAAAAAATAACCAATGCAGAATATTTGGAAACATTTCTAAAAGACTCACTGGGCTTGTGAAGACTTTACATGGCGCCAGCAATATTATAAATAAAAAACTCAAGCCCCTGCACAAAAATATTGAATTAGTGCTCCTGTCAACTCAGCATCATGTGTAAAACCTGATATAGATGCGTTACGATGAACCATATCCTAATTAAATGAGGTTTATGATAAGATGCAACCGAAAGAAAGAGGCTTATCTAAAAAGATAAGCCAGTTTTATGATCTTGCGGCGAGAAGTTTTAGAAGTTAGAAAAAATAAAACATACCTCGCCGAAAGATGCAAGGTATCGATTACCTCAGCTGTGTGAAGTTCTAAATAAAAAAACTATATAGAAACTAAAACTTCCTTTCTAAGTTCCATTCTTCGATATACCAGCGCAAGCAGCATGGATGGAAGGGAACAAACAATCATTCCAATAAAAGCATATCTTGGCTCGATTTCGTATAAATAGCCGCCGAAAATGGTGAAAACAGCAGTGCTCCAGCTAAGTGCCAGGGCAGAATACATACCTTGTGCTTTTGGTATGTGTACATGTGGAATATTTTTGATTAAGTATTTCATAAAGGCATAATGCGCCATAGCAAATGAGAATGCATGCATAGTCTGTGCGACAGAGAAAATAATCACATTTGGATAGGCAAACACTGCTATCCAACGTACAGATGCACCAATTGCTGCCAATGTCAGTAAAGTGCCTACTGAAAACTTATGAAAGCTTTTATCTGCGATGTAGAAGAATATGATCTCTGCAATCACGGCTATGTTAAGAATGAAACCAATCAGATAGATTGGTGCTTGGATTTCTTGCAGAAAAATATAGCCAAAATTGTAATAAGTAGCATGTGAGGCTTGAAGTAGAATGACAATAATGAGTACCAAACTAAAGTGTTTGATTCGGAATAAATGTAACATACCTCCTTTTTGTGTTGGGTCTGCTTGCGGCTTTTCAGATAAAATAACAGGTGCACGCAAAAAACCAAGACACACAAATCCCATTATTCCAAGTAACAGTGCCCAAAAAATCACTCCATCTCCAAACTTTCCTGTAAAAAGGGTCAAAATCATGCCGACTGAGACAAATCCAATCGATCCCCACTGACGGCTTCTCCCATAATGTTTTAATTGTTTACTTTGCACAAGGACACCGGCAGCACTATCTAAAGCAGGCATTAGTGTTGGGTAAAATAGGTGTAAAATGATTGTTACTATTAGTAAACCAGTAAAGGAACTTGCCGGAATATAACAAAGAATAGCAGCAAGTGTACCAATTCCCGCCACATTCAATAACATTTTACTGCTAAATCTCCCTGATAAATAAGGAAAGGCAAATAATGTAGAAAGGCCTCTTGCAATCAATCCTAAACTCATGATTAAACTAGCTTGTGAGACGGTAATTCCTTTCGTATCAATCATCCACCCGGACCAATAAGGTAGAAAAATGCCCCACGTCATAAAAAAACTAAAAAATTGTATACTCATCCAACGTTGTGTGTTCATTTTGCTATCCTCCTCATTGATTGCATGATATCATGGAAATATATACAAATAATATGAGATATCTCATATTTTTGAGGTGAATGATGGAAATTTATAAAGGTGAGAAAAAGCGGCTCTATATGGAAAAAAACTCTATTGCACATTTATTTTCATTTCCAGTTGAGGAGTTTATGGAGGTACATGAATATCAGCGTGACGATTGGATTATTCAAGAAGGCAGGAGACCGGATTTTCTATTTTATGTTATCGAGGGAAAAGCAAAGATATATATCACCCATCAAAATGGGAAGGTATCCTTAATTAATTTTATCAATGCTAATGACTATATTGGAGAAATGGAATTATTAAATGATGTGTACTATACAAAAGGGATTCAAGCCTCAACGAAGACCATTTGTTTTGCTCTTCCGATTCATTACTATCGCAAACAATTGTTAGAAGATGCGAAATTTCTAAGAGAATTAACCAAGTTTTTAAGTGTAAAGGCCACACTTATGGCAGCAAAATATTCACAAAGTCTTGCTTTTCCGCTTGAAAACCGTCTCGCGGATTTTATTTTGCAAACGGCAGACGAAGGAGTTTATAAGGAGAAACACGTTACGGTTTGTGATTATCTTGGGGTATCCTACCGGCACTTGTTGCATGTGCTTACACAATTTTGCGATAAAGGGTACTTGCAAAAAAATGGACGGAACTATCAAATTAAACAGTACCATTCTTTGCATGAACTTGCCGAGGTGTTGAAGAATAAGTAATCATTTAGATAAAACTATGTAGTCCAGTAGCCAAATAGGAAAAATCTCTTGAGATACACCGCAAAAAAACGCACCAAAAATGAGACAAAATTTTATTCGCGGCAAAAAACCATGGTGGCTACAACGTAGAAAAACCTTGGCCTTTAGAAGTTTTAGGTATATATAGTGATTCTTTGGTTATAGCCATTTGATGAGTCGCTCACTGAAAAGAAGCATCCCGCATCTTTTTTAGAAGCACAACCCCAACATCTTACATCAAAGACAAAAAAGCTTGTAGAAACCAAGCTTTTTTGTGTGAGTGAAAAAATGTTTCAAATTGTCGAACTTTAAACATAGGGGTTGAAATGTGTAGAAATGATGATTATAATGAATAATGTCCTCCAAAAAAGGGCATAAAGGTATTGAAAAATGCGGGTGTAGTTTAATGGTAAAACCACAGCCACGAGCTGCACTTCTAGAATTAAGCTGCGAGTTGCCTCGATGCATTTACATCATTGATTCAACTGGCAGAAGCAGAGGCATGACCGTTCGTGCTCAAAACAACGGGAATTTCACACTATTTTGCGGGTGTAGTTTAATGGTAAAACCACAGCCTTCCAAGCTGTTGTCGTGGGTTCGATTCCCATCACCCGCTCCATACATAGTTTCTAACGCAGTGTTTCGTTTACATAGAAAAACGGGGCATTGCGTTTTTTCTATGTGTCAAAAGAAACATGATTTAAATCCGCAGTGAGAAGAGCGGTCTGATAATCGCCTCCGTGAAGCTGCTGAAACATATTGCCAACGGATTCGATTAGTTTATGACTGGACTCTTCTGGTAAACTTGGAGATAAATAAACAATATGCAGCGCATTTTTCGTATCGGTTGTCACAGAAGTCCGTTTAGAATCTACAAAGGGACTGCCAAAAGGTCCAGCTGAGTCTGCAGAAACAATTAAGTCCGCGGCTTGATTTTCACGGCCGTTGAGTCCGAGAAAGGATTCGTCATCCTGGCCGATACGAAGCAAAACATCACCTTCGATATGATCAGCATCATAAAGGCCAATCGGGATTTGATATTGTAGAGAAAGAAAGTTATTGAGATCCACAGCAGAATGAATCGTTGCTAAATATTGCTGCTTTTGGACTCTTCTGAGTAGTGCCTCGCTTGAAGGCCTATAGCGGTTTGGATCTTTTCCAACCGTTTTAAATATGGAACGCCACTCCTGAATTCCTTTTTGTTCGGCCAGTTGTGTCTCGAGCAGATCAAAATATAATGATTCCTGAAAGAGCTGTAATCTTCCTCGCAGCATTTGGGGAGAGTCGGAAACGGTGATTTCGCGATAGCTGAGAAGACCTACTTTAAAATTTGCAATCTTATCGGTTAAGACAGGACTAAGTGTAATTTCCATTACGATTACCTCCTCTACTAAAGCAGTTTACCATATTTTAAATGAAATGAAAGTTTCTGACTCTATATAGAAAGGAGGATTCTGACATGAACTACGACCAATTGAAAAAAGACATCATTGTCTACAGTAAAGAAATCGGGATTGATAAAATCGGCTTTACCTCTGCTTCAGCGTTTGACGAAATGAAAAATCGGCTGATCCGCCAGCAGGAGCTCGGGTACCAATCCGGATTTGAAGAGAAAGATATAGAAAAGCGGGTACACCCTGAAAAGATTTTTGATAAACCCAAATCCATCATTGCGATCGCGCTAGCGTATCCATCTAAAATGAAGGACGCTCCTCAAAGCAAAAAAGGCGCGCGAAGAGGATTGTTTGCCCGTGCTTCCTGGGGAAGAGATTACCATGATGTACTAAGAGATAAACTTAACCAACTAGAAGCTTATATTAAAGAAAGAGTCCCTCAAGCTGTATGCAAGTCGATGGTCGATACCGGCGAACTCGTGGATCGCGCGGTGGCGGAGCGTGCAGGAATCGGCTGGAGCGGGAAAAACTGTGCGATTATTACACCTGAATTCGGATCATATGTATATCTCGGCGAAATGATTACGAATTTGCCGTTTGAGCCAGATGAGCCAATCGAAGAAGGCTGCGGAGACTGCAATCTTTGCGTTGACGCGTGCCCAACAGGAGCTCTAGTCCAAGGCGGACAGCTCAATGCGCAAAAGTGTATCGCCTTTTTAACCCAAACAAAAGGGTTTTTGCCGGATGAGTTCCGCTCGAAATTAGGCAATCGGCTATATGGCTGTGATACCTGTCAGTTAGTCTGTCCGAAAAATAAAAAGATGGACTTTCACCTGCACGAAGAATTTGAACCAGATCCGGAAATTGCCAAACCGTTGCTTCAGCCGCTTCTCCATTTGACGAATCGAGAATTTAAAGAAACCTATGGACATGTGTCAGGATCCTGGAGAGGGAAAAAGCCGATTCAACGGAATGCCATTATAGCACTCGCTCATTATAAAGAAGAGTCAGCAGTCCCAGACCTGATTCAGTTAATGAAAGAGGATCCGCGCCCTGTGATTCGCGGGACAGCCGCCTGGGCACTTGGTAAAATTGGCAGCGATGAAGGGAAAACGGCGATTGCAGCGCAATTGATGCATGAAACAGATGCAGAAGTCCGGGCTGAAATGGAAAAGGGTTTGGCATTTTTTCAACAGGTAAACAACTAAACAGCCTGCTTTCTTCATATGTATGGAGAGAGGAGGTTGTTTTTTTATGAAAGAGATCTTACAGGATTTGCTTCAAAACAGATTAGATGCATATGTTAAACCATCCGTTAAAGCACAGCGGTTTTTTGCTGAAGAAATTGAGAGAAAACTTCTTTCTGTTCAAAATCGAAAAGCGGAAATTGTAAAGGTAAGCGGAAAAGGAAAGATTATTAAAAACTTCACAGAAGATGATGTGGAAAAGGTCCAGTATCAAGTAAGAATGCGTTATATTATTAATCAAAATGACAACATTTATCTAGAGGAAAGAGTGGAGGAGCGGCAAGCAGAGATTTTCCGTTTCACGATTGTAGATGATTATCCTCTTTTTTCAGAAGCTGATATACTGGAAAATGAACAGCCCTCAGTCCGAGACTTTCACTTCGGACCTTTAGATATGTACCCCTCAGAAGAGGAAGAGCGAAAAGGGTACCATTATGACCGTAGAAGAGCTGTTCGATATGCGGAGACGTTTTGGAATAGCTATAACCCTAAATATAAAAAATTCCAGGATAACTGCACCAATTTTATTTCTCAGTGTTTACATGAGGGTGGGGCACCGATGAGAGGATATCCTAATCGGGGGAACGGCTGGTGGATGAGAAATAATAATTGGAGCTACAGTTGGACCGTTGCCAATTCTCTGCGGTATTACTTGCAAAATTCTAAATCAGGGCTGCGTGCAAAAGAAGTATCCAGTCCTCAACAGCTTTTATTAGGCGATGTAATCTGCTATGATTTTCAAGGGGACGGCCGTTTTGATCATAATACCATTGTTGTGGCGAAGGATGCATATGGAATGCCGCTCGTCAATGCAAATACGTATAACAGCCGTATGCGCTATTGGGCTTATGAGGATTCAAGTGCTTATACTCCCAATATCAAGTATAAGTTTTATTCAATCGTAGATGATTATTAAATAGTTAGAGGTGACAAAGAGTTGGCCTTACACGTTGTACTATATCAACCAGAGATTCCAGCTAATACAGGAAATATTGCGAGAACATGTGCTGCTACAGACACGCAGCTCCACCTGATCCGACCATTAGGATTTTCAACAGATGACCGAATGCTCAAACGGGCTGGCCTTGATTACTGGGATTTTGTTCAAATTTATTACTATGATTCCTTAGACGAATTATTTTCTAAGTATCCAAACGGGGAATTTTATTTTATTACTAAGTTTGGAAAGCATTACTACGATGAGTATGATTATAGTAATCCTGAAAAAGATATATTCTTTGTTTTTGGAAAAGAAACAACGGGACTTCCAAAAGATCTGTTGGCGCAAAATCCGGACACTTGCTTAAGAATTCCGATGACAGACAATGTACGATCCTTAAATCTTTCCAATACAGCCGCTATTTTAGTCTATGAAGCTTTAAGGCAGCAGCGGTTTCCGGGGATTAAATAATTTAGCATATAAAGGACTTCTTTAATGAGAATGGGCTGCTCTTCCTGCTATGAATAGAGTCTGTTCAAATTTAAGGGAGTTCTTTTGTTTAAAAGGTTGTTTTTGTATTAAGGGTTTTTACTAAAGTGGCGAGAGACTCGGACACGAAAGCTTTACATCCTTTGTGTCCAAGTAACCCTCGGATTCGGACACAAATGGCGTAAGATTCGGGAAAACTGTCCGAATAAGCAACGGATTCAGACACAAATGGCGTAAGATTTGGGAAAGCTGTCCGAATAAGCAACGGATTCGGACACAAATGGCGTAAGATTTGGGAAAGCTGTCCAAATAAGCAACGGATTCGGACACAAATGGCGCAGGATTCAGGAAAGCTGTCCAAATAAGCCTCTTATTCGGACACAAATGGCGTAAGATTTGGGAAAGCTGTCCAAATAGACCGCGGATTCGGACACAAATGGAGCAGGATTCAGGAAAGCTGTCTGAATAGACGCGGATTCGGACACAAATGGAGCAGGATTCAGGAAAGCTGTCCGAATAAGCAACGGATTCGGACACAAATGGCGTAAGATTCAGGAAAGCTGTCCGAATAAGCAACGGATTCAGACAGAAATGGCGTAAGATTCAGGAAAGCTGTCCGAATAGGCCTCTTATTCGGACACAAATGGCGTAGGATTCAGGAAAGCTGTCCGAATAAGCCTCGGATTCGGACACAAATGGCGCAGGATTCAGGAAAGCTGTCCGAATAAGCAACGGATTCGGACACAAATGGCGTAGGATTCAGGAAAGCTGTCCAAATAAGCCTCTTATTCGGACACAAATGGAGCAAGATAAGGGAAAACTGTCCGAATCAGCAACGGATTCGAACACAAATGGCGAAGACCCCAGAGAACTGTACGAATATGTCTGATATCTCAGTTCTGAGGCTCCAATGCTTGAAAGGAGTTCGCTTTTAGGCTTCTTCACCACGGGTGGATAAGTCAACATCGATACCTTACGGACTACTTTATTTCCTTGGTCTCTCAAGTGAAAGTTTTACCCCACGTCGCTAGTGGTGCGATTCCGCTATTTCTTATTATTTGAACATTCAATTTTTGCGCTGTACTATAAGAGAAAAGAACATACAGAAAGGACTGCGAACATGAATCAGGTTATTGAAACGATCTTACGTCATCGGTCTGTGCGTAAATTTACGGATCAGCCACTATCTAGAGGACAAATAGAACTGATTGTAAAAAGTGCTCAGGCTGCTTCAACCTCTAGCTATATCCAGGCCTATTCCATCATTGGGGTAACCGATCCTGACAAAAAACAAGCACTCGCTGAAGTGGCTGGGAATCAGGCATATGTCGCCGAGAACGGACATTTCTTTGTATTTTGCGCTGATTTACATAGACACCAGAAAATCGGAGAGTGGGAAGGCAGTGATGTACTCCCATCCATTGAAAGCACAGAAAAATTTATGGTCGCCTTAATTGATACGGCATTAGCTGCCCAAAATGCTGCCATAGCCGCAGAGTCTATGGGGCTGGGAATCTGCTATATCGGCGGAATCCGCAATGATTTAGAGAAAGTGGTATCTCTTTTAAAAACTCCGAAGCACGTCATCCCGCTGTTTGGGATTGCTGTTGGCTACCCGGCAAAAGAAACCAGTCAAAAACCAAGACTGCCGCTATCCCATGTCTATTATGAAAACGAATATGAGCAGGATGAATCTGCTTTTAAAGCCGGTGTTGACGAGTACAACAGCATCGTTCAGGATTACTATAAAAAAAGAACGAATGGAAAAAGAAGCGACACTTGGACCAGTCAAATGGGCACAATGCTTGAAAAGAAATCAAGAATGTACATGAAAGAATTTATAGAGAAAAAAGGACTTAATCTTCGCTAAAATATGATTTAATTAATGGGAGACTGCACCTGATTTATAGGGTGCAGTCTCATTATTTTAAATAATGCTATAATTACTTAAACACCTGGGATAGTGAGGGGAAAAAATGGACAAAAACATTGTCATTAGAGAAGCATCTGATCAAGATATAAATCAGCTATACATACTTATGAAACAGTATATCGTCGATTTTTATAAGCAACCCTAACCTAAAGAATCTGAGTTAAAAGGACTCATTCATCATTTACTTGAAAATCCTGCAAGCGGTCTGCAGTTTGTCGCTGAGGTAAATGGAGCGTTAATTGGATTTGCCACTTTGTATTTTACTTTCAGCACTCTAAAAGTAAAACGACAAGCGATTTTAAATGATTTATTTGTCGCACCCGATGCGAGAGGGAAGAAAGTGGGGGAAAGGTTATTTCAAACCTGTTTAGATTACATCCGGGCCAATAACTTTTCATCTATGACTTGGGAAACGGCAAGGGATAATAAAGCAGCTCAATCCCTTTACGACAAAATGGGCGGTCAAATATCTCAATGGTTAGTTTATGAGATTCAATAAGTGATAAATTTGTTAAAATTAAAAATGGAAAAGGCTGTACCTTATAAATAGGGACAGCCTTTTCCATTTTTACCCACAAAAGAATTATATTTCGCAGCAATCCATATTTCGATATTGGTTGAAAAATTAAGGTGATATATTACAGATAGATTAGTCATTACATATAGGGGGAGGCAAAAAATGAAAACCATTCCTTTTACAATCTTGATCCTTTTAACCACGTTTTTAATGGGTTCTTCTTTTTCGGTCGGTAAAATCGGTTTGTTGTATGCTTCGCCATTGTTACTGGCAGCTTTGCGCTTTATCCTGGCGGGGCTAATCATGGCAGGGATTGTAATGGTTTTGAAGCGGCCACATCCTTCATCTAGAGAAAACTGGATAAGATTGTTCACGATTGGCGCATTCCAGACTGCTGGTGTAATGGGGTGTATTTTCATGAGTCTAAGAACGATTACCGCTAGTGAATCCTCGATTCTTACATTTACAAATCCATTACTCGTTGTTGTGTTTAGTACGATTTTTTTACAAACTCATTATAAACTATATCAGTGGTTTGGAGTTCTTCTAGGGTTGATCGGGGTTATGATTACATTAGGAGCTCAAATTGAAATGAAGATTGGCATCGTTTATGGACTTTTATCTGCAGTTTTTTGGGCAAGCTCCACGCTGTTAGTTAAAATATGGGGATCCAATTTCGATACTTGGGTTCTATCGGCTTATCAAATGCTTTTTGGCGGATTTTTACTCCTGCTTAGCAGTTTTCTTCTTGAGAAACCATTTTTTATATTCAATCATAACTCCCTGTTCATCTTATTATGGTTAAGTATGATGTCATCCATTATTCAGTTTGCAGTTTGGTATTATCTTTTACAAAAAAGTGATCCGGGAAAAACGAGTGCCTATTTATTTTTAGCACCTTTCTTCGGTGTCCTATCGGGATGGGTATTGCTGAATGATCCGCTTTACCCCTCCATTATAGCTGGCGGCCTGTTGATTATTATTGGGATTTATCTTGTAAACAGTAATTTCCAGCGGAATCATAGCTTAGCTAAAAATACTTTGAAAAGCGATTAAGCTTTAAAAAGCCCGCTAATCGCGAACAGGGAAACCTTCCGCTTAGGGGCTTTTCTTCCCAAAAATTAGAAGTTTATATTGAAATTTTGTTTTAAACCTGCTTTTCCTTTTTCAGTAACTTTTACAGCACGGGTAGATGGAATTCTTTCAATCCATCCCAAATCAAAAAAGCGCGTTGTTAACCCGTGTCCTAATGCGCCAGCAAGATGATGATGCCTTTCACTCCAGTCTAAGCATGCGTGAGAAAATGAGCGGCGTTCTTTTTTTAGCTTGCTTAAATCCATACCAAAATTCATAAAAAACTGTTCACCCTTATGCGTTACAACAAATATTCGTTCTTCTTTTTCCAAATAGCCGGCATTCATCATCGATTTTGTTAATTCTACCCCTAATTTTCCAGCTAAATGGTCATAGCAGGTTCGGGCTTTGCGAAGTAATTGCACTTGGTCAGATTGTTTGAGTGAACGCACTTCAGGCGGTGGTGAAATTGCTAGCAAAGATTCTAAAATCCGTGCTACTTCACCATTTGCGATTTGATAGTAGCGATGGCGTCCATGCTTTTCAACGTTAACAAGCCTGCCTTCTGCCAATTTTGCCAGATGAAAGCTGGCTGTTTGAGGTGTTATGGCAGCTATATAAGCAAGTTCACTGGCTGTATGAAATCGCCCGTCCATTAAACTCATTAGGATGGTGGCGCGCGAAGTTTCTCCTAGGAGAGCTGCAATTTCTGCCACATTTGGATTTATGCTCATTTTCTCCATCCTCTCTGCATTTCATATTTCGATTATAGTTTAAATGTTCGATGCTATCAATCCGCAGGAGCTAAAAATAAAAGGAGCAGGCATTTTAAAAAATCTGCGATAATTTTTATATGTGCTATTTTAAAAACGTCACAGATTCGTTTTTCGTACGACTAATAGATAGCAAGGATAAGAAATGGTGGTGAGGGGTTGGGTACAACTAAAAAACAAATCGTGATGGAATGGTACGACCTGTACTATCAAGATGTTTACCGATTTATTTTATTTATGATCGGGGAACAGCAATGCTGTGAAGATTTGGTTCATGATACGTTTGTTCGGGCCTATTCGGCCTATGATCGGTTTGATCATCAATCAAATGTAAAAACATGGCTGTTTAGCATTGCCAAACATTTGGTTTTAGATGAGATTCGGAAAAGGCAGCGAAGAAGATTATTTTTGACAAGTGCATTGGTCCGGGATATTCCATCTTCCTTTGACTTAGAAAAGTATGTTGAAAATAGGGATCTTGTCATCAATCTGTTAAATCGGATTCAAAGATTAAAGCCTCATTACAGACTTGTGGTTACACTGCTAAAAATAGAAGAGTGTACAACAAAAGAAGCGGCAGACATTTTAAATTGGTCCGAGGTTAAAGTCCGAAAAACATTATCAAGGGCCCTTCGATCGCTGCGAAAAATGGACATACGCCCAGGAGGTGAACAAATTGAACGACTTTCGTGACAGTCAGTGGAAGCTTCTTCAGCAAATAAAGCCGACAGCAGATCAAAACGAGAAATTGAGATCCCGCATTTGGAATACACTTCAAGAACATCCTGAAAAAATTAAGGGTAAACGAATGCTTCATGTTAAGCCTTTGTTGGCTGCTAGTGTATTTATCCTTCTATGCGGTGCTTTTCTGATGATGTTTCTGCAAAACAGCACTCAACCGTTTACGCAAGGTGAAAGGAATTTTTCAGAGTTCAATTGGGAACTGAAAGAAGTATATGCAGAGGAATCCGAGAATGGTTTAACCCTTTATCGTGAAGGGCAATCAGCACCGCTCGGGACGGTAAGAGAGATCACTCAAGAACAAATGAATGAAATAGTAAGCGGTTATGCCATGTATGTAGAGGAAATACTTGAAAATTTCCCTTATCCAACGAAGATGTATATCGAGCATGTAAAACGTGAGGATGTTGGAATTCGCTATCATTTCTTTATAACTCCAACAGAAGATGCAATTATACATTTTACATTTGATTATCCGAAACTTGAGTATGCGGAGATTTTTCAGGCGGTCGGAACATTGCAATTTAACGGAATCGAACCGTATCGTCATAATGAACCGCTGTATGTCACTCATGGATACGGGAAAATGATTTACCCGGTTGGCCTGGAACCTATTTCAATTTCGTCCAATCAAACAGAGATTTATTATTGGGAGGAAGCGACCCAGGCTGCATTTGAAGATTACTTAGACAAAATCAGTACTTTAAGCGGCTGGGAGAAGGAATCCGAAGAAGGCTTTATTACCTTTAATTATGGAAACGGACAAGAAATCATATCTATCCATCTGAATGGCAAAGAAATAACCTATCAATATTCGTATCCTAATCGGGAATAGAAAGTAAAAAACGGGCAGGGGATTCCTCTGCCCGTTTCATCATTATTTTTTATTAGTTCCTGGTTTGTCATTATATCCGGCTGTAAAGATTGCAGCTAAAAAGGCCACACAAACGCCTAAAATTAAAATCGTGCTCATGATTCATCCTCCTCTATGTATCCGCTGTCTTCACTCTTTCCTTATTATACCGTATCGCTCATTTTTTGTGAACGGCTTGATGTAAATGGTTATCTTAGCTTTTCTCAAATAAGACGATTTTATGAACATATTGTCCGCTTTCGGTGCATATATAATCTCATTATGGATTAAAAAGTCAAGGGATAACGCAAGGATTTGTATTCATCATAAGGTGGAAAAGCGCATAAAGTATAGTAATCGTCTCGATTTCAGCATTCAGGGGAGGTTCCAAATGGATATTTTAAAAAAGATCGAAAAATATCGAGAAGAAGAAGAAAGTCAAAAGTGGGAAGGCACATTTGCCGAGTATTTAGAAATTGTAAAGGAAAAGCCATGGGTTGCGCAAAGCGCTCATTCACGAATTTACAATATGATAAAGGATGCTGGAGTGGAGGAAGTAGACGGAAAGAGACGGTACTCGTTTTTTAGGAATCAAATATTTGGACTAGAAGAAGCGCTTGAACGGTTAGTTGAGGAATATTTTCATCCTGCAGCGAAAAGACTGGACGTCAGAAAGAGAATACTTCTGTTGATGGGACCTGTGAGCGGCGGGAAATCAACGTTAGTGACGATGCTTAAAAGAGGGCTGGAGGCTTATTCCCGTACGGATCGGGGGGCGATTTACGCGATTAAGGGGTGCCCGATGCACGAGGATCCGCTTCATTTAATTCCACAGCACTTACGCGAAGATTTTTATCAGGAATATGGGATTCGGATAGAAGGGAACCTTTCACCGCTTAATATGATGAGGCTCCAGCAGGAATACGGCGGCCGTATTGAAGATGTAATGGTTGAACGGATCTTTTTATCTGAAGACAGACGGGTTGGGATTGGAACGTTTTCTCCTTCTGACCCAAAGTCTCAAGACATTGCTGATTTAACAGGGAGCATTGATTTTTCAACAATTGCCCAATACGGATCTGAGTCTGACCCGCGTGCCTATCGTTTTGATGGAGAGCTAAACAAAGCCAATCGCGGATTGATGGAATTCCAAGAGATGCTGAAGTGTGATGAAAAATTTCTATGGCATTTGCTCTCTCTTACACAAGAAGGAAATTTTAAAGCTGGCCGGTTCGCTTTAATCAGTGCTGATGAAATGATTGTAGCCCACACAAATGAAACCGAATATCGTTCTTTTATTTCAAATAAGAAGAACGAAGCATTACACTCAAGGATTATTGTTATGCCGATTCCGTATAATTTAAAGGTATCGGAAGAAGAAAAAATCTATGAAAAAATGATCCGTGAAAGTGATGTAGCAGATGTGCATATTGCCCCTCATACATTAAGGGTGGCAGCGATGTTTACGATTTTAACGAGATTAAAGGAGCCGAAAAAAGGCGATGTTGACTTAATTAAAAAGATGCGGCTCTACGATGGCGAGAGTGTAGAAGGCTATAATTTGGCTGATGTGGAAGAATTGAAAAAGGAATATCCAGATGAGGGCATGAGCGGAATCGATCCGCGTTATGTGATCAACCGGATATCTTCAACCATTATTCGCAAGGAAGTTCCATCGATTAACGCACTTGATGTGCTGCGGGCGTTAAAGGAAGGGTTAGATCAGCACCCATCGATCACCCAAGAATTAAAAGAAAAATATCTGAATTATATCTCTTTAGCACGGAAAGAATTCGATGAAATTGCGAAGAAAGAAGTGCAAAAAGCATTCGTATATTCCTATGAAGAGTCAGCCAAAACCCTTATGGATAACTATCTGGACAATGTGGAAGCTTATTGTAATAAGGTAAAACTGCGTGATCCTTTAACAGGTGAGGAAATTAATCCGGATGAAAAACTGATGCGTTCAATCGAAGAACAAATCGGTATCTCTGAAAATGCGAAGAAAGCCTTCCGCGAAGAAATTTTAATCCGGATTTCAGCCTATGCGAGAAAAGGCAAACGGTTTGATTATAACTCTCATGACCGTCTCCGCGAAGCGATCCAGAAAAAGCTCTTTGCCGATCTCAAAGATGTTGTAAAAATCACCACCTCTTCAAAAACACCGGATGAGCAGCAATTAAAGAAAATTAATGAAGTTGTGGCCCGTCTCATTGACGAGCATGGCTATAACTCCACCTCAGCGAATGAGCTATTGCGTTATGTCGGCAGTCTATTAAACCGATAAATTAAAAGGAAACCTCTTACTTGTGCAGAGTAAGAGGTTTTTATATTTGCTTTTTTATATACTTTGCAACCCGTTTTTTCACAAATAGCGGAACTGATGTCCGATAGTCTCAGGTGCAGCTCAAGCTCCAGCACCTGATGTCCGTAAGCCAGGGTGTACTTTCAGCACCTAATGTCCGTTCTCCTTTGGATATACCATACTCATTACAGAACTCCACAGTCCGGAAAGAAAAGTCTTATAAAAATTCCTATCATATTCCCCTCATTCTATTAATAGAATGCAAGTAAAATAGAATGGTTTTTAAATAAAGAGGGGGAAATTTAGGTGAAAAAGCAAACAAGAGCTGCTGTTTTTTTTATAATTTTGGTTTTAATTAGCATAAATGTGGCGAAGGTCAAAGCAGCAGAAGCTGCTTCAGCTCAAGAAATTCCGGTGGCCCTTGTTATAGAAGAGGACATAATCAACTTTACTAAAGGATTTCCCTATATTTCAAACAGTACTGCTTATGCCCCAATTGCAGAGTTCGCCAAAAGCCTGGGGATCATAGTGACTAGTAAAACAAACGGCGACATTCTCCTTGAAAAACAAGAAAAATCGCTGCTATTTTCACCAAATAAACAAACAGTAGAATCAGAAAATGGACAAGCCCAATTACTAACCTTTTTTAAAAAAGAAGATAGATGGTATGCTCCAGTCCGGTTTGTGGGAGAACACTTTGGCTACCAGGTCAATTCGGTTTTCTCCAGTAAACATCATATTGTAAGGTTAACCAAAGACTCTAAGATGCCCATGCTGAGTTTTTTAAACACAATAATTTTGTATTAGAACAATACTATGAGCAGATTGCTTCCTATTTCAAACCGAAAATCTATA
Source organism: Bacillus litorisediminis (assembly GCF_022808645.1). GTDB lineage: Bacteria > Bacillota > Bacilli > Bacillales > JC228 > Bacillus_BF > Bacillus_BF litorisediminis. The sequence goes on along the minus strand of NZ_JAKZKT010000003.1, from coordinate 72,075 downwards.
TAACCTTTGATGACGGACCAGCTCCCGCTATGAAGCAAATTCTGGAAACTCTGCATAAATATGATGCAAAAGCCACTTTTTTTATGATTGAAACGCAAATGCGGAAATATCCAGAGTTAGTCAAAAATATGGCAGAGGCAGGACATTACCCAGCGCTTCATAGTGTTTCTCATGATAAAGACAAACTCTACGGCTCTTCACCTGGACCTTTTATAAAAGAAATGCTAGTGTCCCAAGAAACCCTTTATGAAATTACAGGTCACTACTCGTTCCTAACACGAGCGCCATTTGGGAGTAAACCTTACCTGAATGAAAAGTATTTGGATGCATTAGTGGATGAAGGAATGAAATTGTGGGATTGGAATGTCGATCCTCAGGATTGGAAATATGAAGCCAAAGACCCGAATCAAATAGTAAAAAACGTGAAGCAACAGGTTGAAAAAAAGGAAAAAACAGAAGAACCAATCGTTATTCTTCTGCATGTCAGACAGGGCACCGCCAAAGTTCTTCCGGATATCATTGAATTCCTTCAGGATAAAGGATACACCCTTGCTGCTTATGATCCAAATCATCATATTTCGGTGAATTTTTGGGATGATGAGCGTTTGTAATAAGATGGATGTTATACCATAAAAATCAGGCTAGACTTTGGTCTAAATGTCAAAATCGTTTGGAAATTATTTTTGCATTCCTGCATAGGATAGAGTAATCCACTCTTGATATCGGACTCCCCATGATAAAAAGGGTAGAGTGGTCCATTCTAGACCGTCATGATATCGTATGCAAGTAAGTTGGATCTTGTGTCAAAGGAAAATTATATAGGAGGGGAAAAAATGTCACATTCAGACAATGGTCAATTTGTTTTGTCACAAGAAGATTGGTCCCTCCATCGGAAAGGGCACGATGATCAGCAACGTCATCAAGAAAAGGTGCAGGAAGCCATTAGGAACAATTTGCCGGATCTTATAACAGAAGAAAGTATCATCATGTCCAACGGCCGCGATGTAGTAAAGATTCCGATCCGTTCCTTAGATGAGTATAAAATTAGATATAACTATGATAAAAACAAGCACGTCGGTCAGGGAGATGGGGATAGTCAGGTTGGCGACGTAATTGCAAGAGAGCCATCCAATCAAAAGGGACCTGGTAAAGGCCAGGGGGCAGGAGATCAGCCGGGTGAAGATTACTATGAAGCAGAGGTTTCTCTGATGGAACTGGAAGAAGCATTATTTAGCCAGCTGGAGCTTCCAAATTTGAAGAGAAAAGAAAATGATCAGCATGTAGTAGAAAATATTGAGTTCAATGATATCCGCAAAACAGGACTAATGGGCAATATTGATAAAAAACGAACGATGATGGCTGCCTTTAAGCGTAATGCGATGGCAGGAGAACCAAGTTTTTATCCAATTTATCCAGAGGATTTGAAGTTTAAAACCTGGAATGAAGTGAAGAAGCCAGATTCAAAGGCTGTGGTGCTTGCGATGATGGATACGAGCGGTTCCATGGGAATCTGGGAAAAATATATGGCGAGAAGCTTCTTCTTTTGGATGACACGATTTCTTAGAACGAAATATGAAACGGTAGAAATTGAATTCATTGCCCACCATACTGAAGCAAAAGTTGTGAGCGAAGAGGATTTCTTTTCCAAAGGGGAAAGCGGAGGAACGATTTGTTCGTCAGCCTATAAAAAGGCATTAGAATTGATTGAGGACCAATACTCTCCTTCACGTTTCAATATTTACCCATTCCATTTTTCCGATGGGGATAATTTAACCTCAGACAACGCCCGCTGTGTCAAGCTTGTAGAAGAGCTGATGGAAAAATCAAATATGTTTGGTTATGGCGAGGTTAATCAATATAATCGGCACTCGACTCTTATGAGTGCATATAAAAACATTCGCCACGAAAAGTTCCGCCATTATATTTTAAAACAAAGAGTTGATGTATTTCATGCGATGCGGACATTCTTTCAGAAGCAGGAAGAGGGATCAAAGCAGTACGCTTAACAAAGGAGTTTATCCCATTATAAAAACATGAGACCACAGATCTTTTCAAAGATTTCTGTGGTTTTTTTTTATACTTTATGTATAAAATTTTTGCGATGAAGCCAATACGACGCAGTCAAAATTTAGGAATCATGTCCAATCGCCAGGATGGCCTAGCCTGGCGAGGCCACTGCGGCGTTTCGAGCGTTATAAGTGCAACTATGACTCTGACTTCGCCTTAAGGCTAGTCAGCCGGCGAGTTTTCTTTATAACTATCTTTTACGATCATAGTAGCAACAGTTCGTCCAATTCGGGAGGAGAAGCTGGGATTTATGTATAAAAAGATAATCAATCTGGTCGTTCTTGTTATTCTTATTACCAGTTTTTTATTAATGACTTATTACGGTGTAAATACCTTTCATGTTAAATCTAATCCTATTGAACCGCAGGATTTCCAATATCATTTTGTCCTGATTTCAGAAGAAACGAATAATGATTATTGGAGACTGATTGAAAGCGGTGCAATTGATGCTGCAAAAAAACATAATGTGTACCTGGAATATTTAGGACCATCACATGCAAATATGAGTGAACATGTACGAATTTTCGATAAGGCCATTGCAGGAAAAGTAGACGGAATTATGATTCAGGGGATATCCGATAAAGAATTTACACCATTAATCAATAAAGCAAGAGAAAAAGGAATATCCATCGTTACAATCGATACGGATGCTCCCAATAGCCGGAGAGAGGTCTATGTAGGAACAGATAATTATCAATCTGGCTATATGGCGGGACAAGCTTTGATTGAGGATACGGTTGGTGAGCAGAAGGTTGGAGTTGTTATTGGCCGTTCGGCTGCTTCCAACCAGGATCTGCGTTTACAAGGTTTTATGGATGCGATCAAATCTGAAAGCCGTATTCAGATTGTTGGTGTTAAAGAATCGAATATTACAAAAACGGGAGCTGTTCAAGCGACCTATGATTTGTTAAAAGAACATCCTGATATCACAGCTTTTTATGGTACAAGTGCATTAGATGGCATCGGAATCACTCAAGTGATTCGCACTATACGTCCGAATTTGAATCCGTATATTATCACATTTGATACACTTCCTGAAACAGTAGAATTATTAAGTAAGGGAGAAATTGACGCGATCGTAGTCCAATATCCATATGAAATGGGATTCCGTGCCGTTGAAATGTTAATAGAATTAAAGGATGGCAGACACCCTGAACCTCTTCAATATACAAAAACAGAAATATTGCACCAAAAAGACCTATCTTCTCTTCAAAATGATCAAAAAGGGGATATGGCCAGATGAAATCCATCCGCAGTAAATTAATGGCTTACTTTTTTATTTTTGTTATCTTATTTAATCTTGTGGCTATTGCTATTTATGCAAGCAGCAATCAGCTTATGAATGAATATAACTCAAGCCTGCAGCGCTTTATCATTTTAAACTCCATTTCACAAAGAACCAATCAATTATATGAGAAGGTAAACACGTTTGTAGTAGAAAGAGATGTCAGGTATGTAGAGGAGTTTCAGATTATTAGGAGAATTCTTGAAGCAGAAAAGAATAACCTGTCAATAAAAATGACAAATATTGACCGATTTCAGCTAAATAAATTTGAAAATATGATTGATACCCTAATCGAACAAAGTGAATTAACGATTGGATTTGCATTGCGTGATGACATTGATTTGTATACATACTATTTCGAAGAAGTCCAAAACACAACTCAATATATTAAAGAAACAACTCTAGAACTGATTGATCTGGAACTGACGGAATACCAGAATTTTTATCAGCAGCTCAATGAAAGAAATGATTCATTTAGAAAATTTATTGTTTATCTTTTCTCAACATCTGTCCTATTAGCTATTATCATGGCACTTATATTTTCAAAAGGAATAAACCGTCCGATCCAAGTATTAACTAAAACCGCTGAGGAAGTGTCAGCTGGTAAATTGGACGGAAAAAATATCGAAATCAATTCAAATGATGAGTTAAAAATTCTTGGTGATACTTTTAACCATATGCGCAACAATATTCGGGAATTAATTGATGAAATCAAGAAAAAATCAGAATTAGACCAACTGTTAAAGGAGTTGGAACTTAAGCATTTGCAGAATCAAATCAATCCTCATTTTTTATTTAATACGTTAAATACAATTTCCCGAACCGCCTATTTTGAGAACGCAGCTCAGACCTCTAAATTAATTGCATCCGTTTCGTCTCTGCTTCGGTATAGTCTGGGGGATATCAATAAGTCTGTAACCCTCAAGGAAGAAGTAAATGTTGTAAAAGATTATTTTCATATTCAGCGGACAAGGTTTGCAGATCGAATCAGCTTCAAAACAGAAATAGATGATTCTTGTCTTTATATAGAAGTGCCTCGCCTGATTTTACAGCCACTGATTGAAAATGCTTTTATTCATGGAGTAGAAGGATTAGAAGCAGGAGGAGAGATTCGGTTAACGATTGAGAAGGCAGGCAACTATGCCAAAGTAGAAATTTTCGATAATGGGGCAGGAATGGATGAAAAAACGATAGGAAAGTTTATGAAATTAAAGAATGATCCATATTCCGCAAATCATACAGGCCATACGACAGGATTAGGACTAGAAAATGTAATTAGAAGATTGCAATTATATTATAATCAGCAAAATATTGTTCATATTCGGTCAAACCGTAACGCGGGAACAACGATATGCCTGTTTTTGCCTATTACAAAAGGATCAGCAGAAGGGGTGTAAATGAATGGATATAAAAATGATCCTGGCAGATGATGAAATGATAGAAAGAAAAGCAATGAAAAAATTAATAGAAGACCATTTCGGCGAAGGACTGGTAATTGGTGAAGCAGCGAACGGAAGACAAGCAATCGAGCTGGCAGACAAGCTGCACCCTGATCTAATTTTAATGGATGTGAAAATGCCGGGCATCAACGGACTTGAGGCTATCGAAAAGATTCAAATCAAACATAAGAATATTAAATTTATTATGGTCTCTGCCTATGATTCTTTTGAATATTTAAAAAAGGCTATGAATGAGGGCGTTAAGGAATATATTTTAAAGCCGGCAGAGGAAGAGGAAACGATTCAAACCATTATAAGAGTCTATCAGGAAATTTTAAGAGAAAGGGAACAAATTCAAAAGCAAAGGCAGAGCCTAGAAATTTCTAGGCAATATTTCTTAAAAAAAATCATTGGATTTAATATAAATGAGGAAACCTGGTGTTTAAAAAACGAGTTATTTCCTGATATGAAGTGCGGTTACTTTATTATTTATGAATGGGAGGACGATCAGGATATTCATTTTTACTGGACAGATTGAATAATTGGACAGATTCGCCATTTATCTATCATGTCCAAAAGAACCAGATGATTCTGTTTTTTATACTGCAGGAACGAATCAGAAAAGAAGAGATCATCAAATTGGGAAGGAGGCTTTTTATTGCTTCTGGCAACAAAACGTGGATTGGCTTGGGTCATCCATATGATAAACTTGAAGACCTTCCCAGATCTTATCAGGATGCATTACTTGCTATTCAGCAAATCAAGAAATTTAAGAAAGGCGGATACAGTTTTCCAACTAATGCTTCACATTCGATGGCTGAACTCAAAGATAAAATAGTAGATTGTATATTAAAAACAGAATCGATCCAAGCGTTTCAGCAGGTAAAAGATATGTTACGGGATGAAAAGAATATCGAAATCATTCAGGAATTTCATTTTGAAATCAAACAAGCCTTACATAAAAAAGGTATTCATGTTAACGACTTCCATATTCGGAATTGGCTTGAATTAGACGAGTGGGAAAAATTTTTGCAATATTGCTGTTTGCAGGTTCACCACTATTTTCATTCTAAGGGATATATTGAACGCGCCAAAACCTATATACAGCAAAACTATCATAAGCCAATTACGCTAGAAGAGGTCGCAGAACATGTAGATTTAAGCGCACCTTACTTTACAAAACTATTTAAAGAAAAGACAAATAAGACATTTATTGATTATTTAACAGAGATTAGGTTAACAAAGGCAAAAGAGCTGCTTTTGGAACATCAATTATCCTTTAAAGAGATTTGTTTTCAGGTAGGATATAGAGACCCGAATTACTTTAGCCGTGTTTTTAAAAAATATTATCATCTTTCTCCAAGGGAGTTTCAAAACCAAATATTAAAAAAGTAAAGAAGTTCTTAAAATAGTACAGAATTTTATTTCTATTTTAATGGATGAAAACATTTAAACTTGGGTTGTAAGCGCTAACAAATAAACAAGGGGGAAGATGGATGAAACGATGGTCTTTGATTTTGTCAGCTGTGCTTATCATGTCAATTTTTCTGGCAGCCTGCAACAATCAGGAAACCGCAACATCCGGCGGGGATGAGAATGGGAATGAAAAGCTCGAAATCTTCAGCTGGTGGACAGGTGCTGGGGAAGAAGATGGCTTATTAGCATTATTGGATGTATTTAATGAAAAATACCCGGATATTGCAGTTGAGAATGCTGCAGTAGCTGGCGGAGCAGGAACTAATGCAAAAGCCGTTTTAGCAAGCCGTATGCAGGGAAATGACCCGCCTTCAACTTTTCAGGTTCATGGCGGTGCTGAATTAAATACAAGCTGGGTAGCAGCCGGCAAAATGGAACCATTAAATGACTTATATGAACAAGAGGGATGGAATGACAAATTCCCGCAAGATTTAATTGATATGGTGAGCCAGGACGGAAATATTTATTCTGTCCCAGTGAATATTCACCGCGGTAATGTATTATGGTACAACAAAAAAATATTTGAAGAGAATGGTTTAGAGCCTCCGACTACATTTGATGAATTTTTCGAAGTGGCCGATGCCTTACAGGCAAAGGGAATTACACCATTAGCTCTAGGCGATAAAGAGCCTTGGACAGCCACACAAATTTTTGAAAATATTTTATTGGCACAATTAGGTGCAGAAGATTACGGAAAATTATGGACGGGCGAAATCCCATTTGATGATGCAAAAGTTGTAGAATCTGCAGAGATTTTTAAGAAAATGCTTGCTTATATTAATGAAGATCATAGTTCACGCAACTGGCAGGATGCTTCTCAATTAGTTGGAAGTGGCGAAGCAGCCATGAATATTATGGGTGACTGGGCTAAAGGTTATTTTGTCAATAATTTGAATTTATCCGTTAATGAGGATTTTGGATATAGTGCGACACCAGATTCGGATGGACTATTCATGGTCATCACAGATACATTTGGTTTGCCAAAAGGCGTTGAAAATGCGGAGGATGTGAAAAAATTCCTAAGTGTGCTTGGATCAGCAGAAGGTCAGGATGCATTTAATCCGCTAAAAGGGTCGATTCCAGCAAGAGTAGATGCTGACCTTTCTAAATATGATCCATACGGAAAGGATACAATGGAAGACTTTAAAAATTCTGCCCTTGCTCCAAGTCTTGCACACGGCTCCGCGGCACCTGAAGGGTTTCTAACAAGAGTCAATCAAGCGGTCAATATATTTGTGACTCAGCAGGATGTTGATCAATTTATTGATTCGCTTGTAACTGCTTCTGCAGATTTATAGGAAACAGAAAGGGGGGATTACTCCCCCTTTTGTTATAAATAAGAGCGTGTTTAAGTAATAGGTTAAGGAGGGCGGCATCATGAAACCCGCAGAAGTAACCGTAACCCAAACGATGAAGTCTATAAAAACAAACAAAAAAAGGGTTTCAAAGGACCAGTGGCTTGCGATTACGTTTATCATGCCATCTATCATACTTGTAGCCATTTTTGTTTATGGGTTTGTCACCTGGACCGGTTATGTGTCAGTGAGCAATTGGAATACCATTGTCCCTGATTTTTCATTTGCAGGGTTAAAAAATTACTTATTTTTGTTTAGTGACTTCAGATTCCAGGCCGATTTGCGCAATACTTTAGCGTTTACGATTCTTTTTATTGGTCTGGTCATTTTATTAGGTCTTGGTTTAGGTGTATTGCTTGATCAAAAAATGATACGCGGAGAATCTATTTTCCGTAATATTTTCTTTTTTCCAATGGCATTATCATTTGTTGTAACAGGTGTCATTTGGCAATGGTTATTAAACCCCTCAACAGGTATGAATATTTTTTTAAAAACCTTTGGAATCGAGCCAAAATGGTATACGGATACAACGATTTTGGCAGGTTTTCAATGGGGAAACATTGAATTTGGTTTACCGGTAGCTATTATAGCTGTAGTAATTGCTGCGGTCTGGCAAATGACGGGATTTTCACTTGCCATGTATTTAGCGGGATTGAGGGGGATTCCAGATGAAATCCGTGAAGCAGCGAGAATCGATGGATGTTCTGAATTTCAAGTGTATTGGAAGGTCATTATACCCTTATTACGGCCCATTACGGTGAGTGTAATTATTATGATGGCTCATATTTCATTAAAAATATTTGATTTAATCTATGCCATGACCGGACCGGGTGCCAACTTTGTAACGGATGTTCCAGGTGTGTATATGTTTGAAGCGACATTCCGGGGTAATTATTACGCAAATGGGGCTACAATTGCCATTATTATGCTGCTGATGGTAGCCATTTTTATTATTCCTTATTTATGGAAGAATAGAAAGGGGGATTCGTAATGGTTTTAGGAAAAATAAGCCGCCCCCTTCTTTACATCGTATTAATTGGTTTCAGTTTCTTTTTCCTCTTGCCTGTTTATGTAATGTTCATAACTAGCTTAAAGCCGCTTGATGAGATATCTTTAGAACAAATGTGGGCGCTGCCAACTTCTTTTGAAATCAGCAGTTACATCGAAGCTTTTAGCAAGCTTGCGCCTAATTTTTTGAATTCCATTTATTTAGTCGTACCAGCAACCATTCTTTCGGCTATATTAGGTGCGATGAACGGGTATGTGCTCTCCAAATGGAAATTTAAAGGCTCTGAGCTGCTATTTACTTTTATTTTATTTGGGATGTTCCTGCCTTATCAGAGTATTTTAATACCGCTGATCCAATTTTTAAGGGAAATCGGGCTGTATAATTCAATTGCCGGGCTTATTTTTGTTCATGTTGTGTATGGGATTCCAGTTACCACATTAATGTTCCGAAATTTTTATGCCAATATCCCCCATGAAATGATTGAGTCGGCTAAAATCGATGGTGCAGGTTTTCTGCGGATATTCCGTTACATTATTTTGCCGCTCTCCATCTCAGGCTTCGTAGTGGTTGGAATTTGGCAATTTACGAATATTTGGAATGAATTTTTATTTGCTGTAACCATTACCCAATCAGATAAGCAGCCTATCATGGTAGCTTTGCAAAATTTATCTGGCAGTCAAATTGTTCAGTGGAATGTTCAAATGGCTGGGGCTCTTATCGCGGCATTTCCAACCTTGCTTGTTTATATATTTCTTGGAAAATATTTTGTCAGGGGACTATTGGCAGGCTCGGTGAAAGGATAATATTTTTTAATGATTTATTTGCCAAAGCACAGTAGGGAGTATATGCAAATGTTACTAAAAAGCATTCATCATGTGGCGATTATTTGCTCTGATTACGAAAAATCAAAGAGGTTTTATACGGAAGTATTGGGACTGGAAGCAATCGGTGAGCATTATCGGGAGGAAAGGCAATCGTATAAACTAGACTTAGCCATTCATGAACACTATCAAATTGAGCTGTTTTCATTTCCTGATCCTCCTGAGCGAAAAAGTTATCCTGAAGCGGCCGTTTAAGACATATTGCTTTTTCAGTGGGCTCAATCGAAAAAGCTGTAAATGACCTTCATAAAAAAGGAGTTCAAACTGAGCCAATCCGGATAGATCCTTTTACCCAAAAGGCCTATACGTTTCTCACAGATCCAGATGGATTGCCAATTGAACTTTATGAGGAATAGCAGAAAAGTCCGTTCATTATTGAGCGGACTTTTTAGTGATTTCTGTTTCCAAATTAAAATAATAGCGGCTAATTGTCCATATCAATCGGAATGATTTATGAAAATTGCTAACAAATTGGTTTAAGTTTGTACATAATGGGATAATTACACATAAATAGGAAATAAATTTACCTTTTCACCAAATTCTAGTAAAATAGTAGTATTCTTTTTAATTTTTTTAAAATCCTCTATACCTTTTCGTTACTTGGCTTGTCATCAACATTTCTTATCATTTTCAGTAATATACATTAATATTACATGCATTGAATTTCTTCAGCTTAAACAGAGATCAAGATTGTTATGCTAAACAAAATGACTGAAGGAGAAAGTTACATGACACCTAATGATGAAAATCAGGAAGAACGCAACAAACAAAATCATTTGAGCCAATTAGCTTCAGTCGGACAGATTGCAGCTGGGATTGCTCATGAAGTGCGAAATCCATTGACTGCCGTTAAAGGATTTTTACAGCTGCTGCAAAATGAAGACAGAGCCGAATATATTGAGATTGCCCAATCGGAATTAGATAACGCGTTAACCACTTTAAATAACCTTTTGCAGGTTTCCAAACCTGATCTGGAAAATGAAGAAGAACAGCCGATTCATTTAGCGGCTGAATTAGAATCTGTCTTAAATTTATTCCAGGACCGACTGTACGATGTCGAATTAATAACGGATATTCAAGATTCCGAAATCGTAATTTATGGCAAGAAAAATCAATTTAAAAAAGCTTTTTTTAATCTGATAAAAAATGCTTTTGAATCAATTGAGGGAAAAGGCAAGATTTGGGTTAGCCACTATGCTTCAAAAAATAACATCATTGTATCGATTCGAGATACGGGTGTGGGGATTCCAGAAGATAAAATAGCAATATTAGGTACCCCATTTTTTTCGACAAAACATCAAGGAACCGGGATGGGATTAACACAAGTATTCACAGTGGTATATCAGCATGGCGGTGAAATTTCCGTTGAAAGCAAGGAAAATGAAGGGACTACCTTTACCTTAACGATACCACAGAGGGCCATGACTAACAAAAGGGGTGTTAGAAAGTTGGAGCTTGAATTCGAAAAAGATTTTTCGATGAAGGACTTTTTTACAAAAAATAGAACTAAATTTGAAGATCGACTGCTGGATCAGGCTATTAATGTCAGAGAAAAAATTGATGAAATTTTAGCCGTGGGTAATATCGATCTCATTAATAATGCCCAAAAATTAGTGATCCTCGTCATTGAAGAAAGAGAGCATGAACTCATTACCTTTGCTAAACAAGAAGGAATTGCCTGGGCCAAATATTCATTAACGATTGCTTTTAAATTGGAATGGGTTCAGGCTATTAGAAGAACATTATGGGACTTTTTATATAATTATATGGCTCAAATTCAACCGGAACATAGTTTAGAAGAATTTTTCGCACTAGAGCAGCAAATTAACGAATTAATGGATCAGTTTTTAAATCACTTTTTTATCAGTTATTCTAAATATAAAGATGAAGTGCTACTGGCACAAAGGGAATTAGTTGAAAATCTATCCGTTCCTATTATTCCAATTACTCCTTCGATTAGTATTTTGCCTCTGATTGGCAAAATGGACGAATATAGGATCAGAACGATTGAAGAAAAAGTGCTGGAAGAAATCAGTGAACTGCATATTCAAACCTTGATTATGGACCTTTCTGGTGTAGGATATATGGAAGCAGAAGTTATGCAGCATCTGATCAGAATCATAGATGGAGTTTCATTAATGGGTTGTAAAACCGTTCTCACTGGCATTCGTCCGGAAATTGTAAAGAATGTTGTTAAATCGGGGATTAGTTTGGAGAAAAAGGCAACCGCCAAAGGGACATTGCAATTAGCACTTCGGGATTATTTAGGTTTGCCAAAAGAATAAGGTTTATATTATTGGAATTATATAAATTACTCTATATTTTATAAAATGTATTAAAAACGCTGACGGATGGAATAAAAGGGAGGTAAGTCTTTTGAAACAGAGGCTTGCCTCTTATTTTAGTTAAACTTTCATGGGTTAAGGTAAATTCTAAAAAGTTTCAATTTTTTCTTCGCCGCGTTGTGGTCATGTTAAAATAAAAAATAATAGGTATTTTCCCCCGATTTTTCCGAACATTTTCTTATATGTTTTATATTTTATGAAAGATGGGAGAGTGTTGGATGGAACCAGAGTATGTAACGATGCACCAGCATAAAAAAAGTACGAAAATCAAAATAGTAAATAGAGTTATTTTTGTTATTTTGGGTGCCATATTAGTAGCTGTAGGTCTTGAAATTTTTCTTGTGCCCAATCAAATCATTGATGGCGGAATCGTTGGAGTTTCCATCATCATTTCCCACCTGACCGGGATTAAACTTGGAATCCTGCTATTTGTCTTAAACCTTCCTTTCTTCTTCTTGGGGTATAAACAAATTGGGAAAACATTTGCTCTCACTACCCTCGGAGGCATTACTGCCCTTTCTATTTCAACAACCATTCTTCACCCAGTTCCAGTTTTAACAGAAGATTTATTGCTTGCCGCTGTTTTTGGAGGAATGATTCTCGGTGTTGGCGTGGGAATGGTCATTCGCAACGGCGGATCATTAGACGGAACAGAAATATTAGCAATTCTTTTTAATAAAAAGATCCCTTTTTCAGTCGGTGAAGTCGTTATGTTTTTCAACATATTTATTCTGGGAAGCGCTGGTTTCGTTTTTGGCTGGGATCGGGCAATGTACTCATTAATGGCTTATTTTATAGCATATAAAATGATTGATATAACGATTCAGGGATTTGAAACATCGAAGTCTGTTTGGATTATTAGTAATCACCATAAGGAAATAGCAGATGCTTTAAATGATCGGCTTGGAAGGGGAGTCACCTATTTAGATGGGGAAGGCGCTTATTCTGGAGATTTTAAAAAAGTGATTTTTTGTGTAATTACCCGGCTAGAAGAGGCAAAACTAAAAAGTATCGTCGAGGATATTGATCCCAATGCTTTTTTAGCAGTGGGAGACATCCATGATGTGAAAGGCGGAAGGTTCAAAAAACGTGATATCCATTAAAATGGAAATGACAGACACTTGCTTTTCTTCGGTAACTTTTATAAAATGTTTGGTTGTAAGAAAAGTGTATCAATGCCCCGTACATTTATATCTTGCAAATATAAAGTAATAGGTGGTTGATGAAAAATGACAGAAGGAAAACAATACAGAGTATTGCTTTACTACAAGTATGTTCAAATTGACAATCCAGAGGAATTTGCGAAAAGCCATTTGAAATTCTGTAAGGAAATTGGTTTGAAGGGCAGAATTTTAGTAGCTAACGAAGGAATCAATGGTACTGTTTCCGGTACAATTGAGCAAACCAATAAATACATGGAGACGATGAAACAAGATCCTCGTTTTGCAGACATGGTCTTCAAAATTGATGAAGCTGATGGACATGCCTTCAAAAAAATGCATGTGCGTCCAAGACCGGAGCTTGTTACTCTTCGTCTGGAAGATGATATTGATCCAAACGAATTAACTGGGGAGTATTTAAGCCCTAAAGAATTTTATAAAAGAATGCAAGAAGAAAACGTGGTTGTGCTCGATGCACGTAATACGTATGAATATGATTTAGGTCACTTCAGAGGGGCAATCAGACCTGATGTTGAAACATTCCGTGACCTTCCAAAATGGGTTCGTGAAAACAAGCACCTGCTTGAGGGCAAGAAAATTCTAACTTACTGCACCGGTGGAATCCGTTGTGAAAAATTCTCAGGCTGGCTCAAAAAAGAAGGCTTTGAAGATGTAGGACAGCTTCACGGCGGTATTGTAACTTATGGACAAGACCCAGAGGTTCAAGGTGAGCTTTGGGATGGTTCATTGTATGTATTTGATGAAAGAATATCTGTTCCGGTTAACCGCAAAGAACATGTTGTGGTCGGCCGCGACTATTTTACTGGCGAACCATGTGAACGCTATGTTAATTGTGCAAACCCAGAGTGCAACAAACAGCTTCTGATGTCTGAAGAAAGTGAGCATAAATATATGCGTTCTTGTTCTCATGAATGCCGTGTTCATCCAAGAAACCGCTATGTTGTGGAACATCAAATGACTCAAGAACAAATCAATGAACGCCTTCAAAAAATTGAAGACGAAAAAGTGAAACAGGAAGCGTAATTGTAATAAGACCCGCCTTTTTTATGGCGGGTTTTAATATGAATTTCAGATAAATTTCCAAGAAACAACACAAGTAAAAATCTTTACGGTAATATTATTTTAGTATATTATTAGTGAGTATTGTTAAAAATCGCTTAATCTTTTAAAAGAACGGGGGAACCATTTTTAGCGTTTGTTCGCTTAGGGGTGAATTCCTTAGTGAAGGGGCTACATGTTTCCGAGTCCTAACCCGACAGCTAACCTCGTCAGCGTCTAAAAGGGAACAGTAAGAAAATTGTTTCGTAATTAAGACACAGCGGTGTCTTTTTTTACGGAGAAAAACAGTTATTTGTTTTGTTACCCTTTCCTAGACTTTTTGTTTTAAACAATATTGATTTTACAGAAGGTGAGGGAAAACAGTGAAAAAAATTAGTTTAGCTGGCCAAATCTTTATCGGCCTGTTATTTGGGATTATAGTAGGTGCGATTTTTTATGGGAATCCAGAGGTTGCCTCATACCTGCAACCGATTGGAGATACATTTTTACGTCTGATTAAGATGATTGTTGTACCAATCGTAGTCGCCAGTATAGTCGTTGCCGTTGCTGGTGTTGGAGATATTAAGCAGTTAGGTAAAATTGGCGGTAAAACCATACTTTATTTTGAAATAATAACAACTATTGCCATCATCGTGGGAATTGCATCTGCAAATATTTTTCAGCCTGGTGCTGGTGTCAATATGACCGATTTGGAAACAACAGATATTAACAGTTATGTCGATACAGCTGAATCCGAGGAAAGTAAGACCCTGGTTGATAAATTAGTTCAGATTGTTCCGACTAATCCTATTGCAGCCATTGCAGAAGGAGACATGCTAGCGATTATTTTCTTCTCCCTAATGTTTGGATTAGGAGTAGCAGCCATTGGCGAAAAGGGAAAACCTGTTTTAGCCTTTTTCCAAGGAACAGCTGATGCCATGTTCTATATAACAAATATAATCATGAAATTGGCTCCATTTGGTGTATTCGCCTTAATTGGAGTGACCGTTTCAAAATTTGGATTATCATCACTTATTCCACTTGGAAAATTAGTGCTGACTGTATATGGAACGATGATATTCTTTGTACTGGCCATCTTAGGCATTGTTGCCAAAATGGCAGGATTCAGTATTTTTAAATTAATTAAGTTATTAAAAGACGAATTGATCTTAGCTTTTTCAACTGCAAGCTCAGAAGCGGTTCTTCCAAAGATAATGGAGAAAATGGAAAAAGCAGGTTGTCCAAAGCACATTACTTCCTTCGTCATACCGACCGGATACTCTTTTAACTTAGACGGATCTACGTTATATCAAGCATTAGCCGCTATTTTTATTGCACAAATGTTTGGAATTGATATGAGTATTTCCGAACAAATTTCCTTAATGCTAGTATTAATGGTTACGTCAAAAGGTATTGCTGGCGTTCCTGGAGTTTCATTTGTTGTCCTGTTAGCGACACTCGGAACAGTTGGGCTGCCGATTGAAGGTCTTGCCTTTATTGCAGGAATTGACCGAATCCTCGATATGGGACGTACAGCAGTAAACGTTGTCGGAAATTCCCTTGCAGCAATTGTCATTTCCAAATGGGAAGGCGTATTTAAACCGAAACAAGATAAAAATGTCTTAGAACAGGCATCGTAGACCATAAAAATAGTCAGGATTAGATCATACCTAATCCTGACTTTCTTTATTTTTGGATGAATTGGTTAGTTGTTTGACTCAGATTTGCTTGACTGTGTATGTCAGCCTCTGCTTCATTTTTGAGTTCTAACGCTTCTGGATTAAATCGGCGATTTTTCTTTTTGGAAATGATATCGGCAATGACGGCAAATGAAATTAATCCCCCTGAAAGAATTAAAATAACTGACCACAATGGCATAATCGCCACCTCCTAATCAATAATGACCCTACATATGCAACACTTCTTTATTTCTATTATAACACAAAAAGACTTAATTATCAGAAAACAAGTATAAAAGCAGGAGCCTGACTTTCATTGTGCTAAAGCCGACGCCAGGAAGCAAATTCTTTTATTGTACTTAATTTAAAAAGGAAACGCCTCTTTGATTCGCTTCGCAGCTTCCTGCAGCCGCGCTTCAGAGGTTAACAGCCCGGCTCGGACAAAGCCTTCCCCATGAGTCCCAAACCCGATCCCTGGTGCAACTGCAACATGTGCTTTTTTAAGTAAAATGTCTGAAAAGGCTTGTGATGTTTGTCCTTCTGGGACCTTTAGCCAAGCAAAAAAGGAGCCCGGTGGGGCCTGAACCTTCCAGCCAATTTCATGCAAGGCTGAAATAAAGGCATCTCGTCTTGATTCGTAGGTGACGCGAAGCTCATGAACACATGCCTGTGGTCCAAGCAGTGCTGCAGCAGCTGCTTCTTGAACGGCACCAAAAAGACTGACATACATATGATCCTGATAAAGCTCGATGGCTTGAATGACACTTTTGTTTCCGACAGCAAAACCGACACGCCAGCCAGCCATATTATACGTTTTGGAAAGTGTATAAATTTCAATTCCTACCTCTTTAGCTCCTTCAGCCTGCAAGAAGCTGGGTGGCTTTACTCCGTCAAATCCGACAGCTCCGTAGGCAAAATCATGGACGACACAAACATTATTCTTTTCTGCCCAATCCACTGTTTCTTTAAAAAAGCTGGAAGTGGCAACAGCGCCTGTTGGATTGTTTGGATAATTTAAAATCATCAGCTTAGCCCGTTTCCTCACGGCTTCGGGTATATCCTCATAAATAGGCAAAAATTGGTTTTCCTCTAATAGAGGCATTGTATACATTTCAGTTCGTGCCAGTGTAATACCAGACCAATAGTCAGGATATCCTGGATCTGGCACTAAGACGATATCACCCGGATTACAAAGGCATGTTGGCAATTCAACAAGCCCTGCCTTGCCTCCAAATAGCACAGCAACCTCTGTCGCAGGGTCTATTTTTACGCCATATTCTCTTTCATAAAAGGCTGCTACAGCCTCTTTTAAAAACAAATGGCCGCGAAAAGGTGAATATCTATGATGAATGGGATTACTTGCCGCCTTCTGCAGGGCTTCCACAATATGCGACGGGGTTGGAAGATCCGGATTACCCTGGCCTAAATTGATGACATCATGGCCTTGGGCTGTCAGACGCCCAACCTTTTCAACAAGAGCAGCAAAAAATTGCTTGGGCAGAGCATTGAGTATTTCCGAAGAAGGATAATGGACCAATGAAAACACCTCGTGAATTTATTTAAACTTTTTGAAAAGAAATTCTTTTCAATTTCTAGTTACAAATGGTATAACGGAAAAAGCAAACTGTAAAGAGTTCGTTTCAAAATAAAAAGGAGGAACAGGCCATGAAAATCGGTTGTATTCAAATGGATATCGCTTATGGAAAGCCGGAAATAAATTTTTCCAGAGTGGAACAATGGGTGAGCAAAGGTGCAAAAGATGGGCATGAAGTCCTTTTGCTTCCCGAACTTTGGAACACTGGATATGATTTAACGAGGCTTGATGAAATCGCAGATCAAGAAGCTCAAAAATCAATCGAATTTTTAAAGGGATTAGCCATGAAATGGAATGTCCATCTTGTAGCTGGTTCAGTTGCCAATCAAACAGAAGATGGGGTTAAGAATACACTGCTTGTTATTAATAAATCAGGAGAGCTTATTAAAAGGTATAGTAAGCTCCACCTTTTTAAACTTATGGATGAGCATTTGCATTTAACCGCTGGCAGAGAGGACGGGCATTTTGAGATCGAGGGGTTACCGGCAGCAGGATTTATTTGCTACGATATTCGGTTCCCAGAGTGGATTCGCAAACATGTGGTAGAAGGTGCTCATGTGTTATTTGTTGTAGCCGAATGGCCACTCCCTCGGATACAGCATTGGAAAAATCTTTTAGTGGCGCGTGCCATTGAAAATCAGGCGTTTGTGGTTGCTTGCAATCGAGTAGGAGAGGACCCGGCGAATACGTTTGGAGGTCACTCCCTGATTATAGATCCTTGGGGAGAGATATTGTCCGAAGGCGGAACGGATGAGGAGATTGTTTCAGCTGATGTTGACTTTTCAGTGATTGAAGATATTAGAAAAAGAATTCCTATTTTCGAAGACAGGAGACCAGATTTTTATTAGAATATTTGACATGGATTGTATTTCCTTGTATATTCAAAGACGAAACATATGAAAAACCAATAGTACTTTTTCTCTTATCAAGAGCAGGCTGAGGGAATTGGCCCAATGAAGCCCAGCAACCGACCGTAATACCATTGTGAGACGGGGCGAAGATTTCGCCATTTGTAAGGCACGGTGCTAAATCCAACAGAAAGATGACTTTCTGGAAGATAAGAGGTGAGAAGATTGTGACTTCAAGCCTCTTTCTTGTGAGAAAGGGGTTTTTTTGATTCCTTGTAACAAGGGAAAGAAAAAAGATCCCTGCCTCTTAAGAAAACAAGAAAAAGGAGCGGGACTCAGCATGAATATTCAACCTTTAAATCCACAATCAGTAGAATGGAAAGAAAATTATATCCAGGTTCTGAACCAACAATCTTTACCAGAACGCACTGAATATTTAAAACTGCACACTATTGAGGAAGTTCATGACAGTATCGCCACGCAAAAAGTAATAGAGGAACCAGACATTAGGGTAACTGCTGCTTTTGGCTTAGCCCTTGCAGCACAAGCTTATACTACTTGTGATTTAGAAGAATGGAAAGCCCAGCTAAAGAAAGACAGAGATTACATCGAAAAAGTAAATCCTACTGTGAATAAGCTTTCCGCAAGTCTAAATAGGATGATGAAATCTGTGGCTGATGCACGGACGCTTAATGAAGCCAAAACGGACATTATACATGAAGCGATCAAAATTCAAATCGAGGAAGAGAGCAAATTAATGAAACAGGCAGACCTATGAAGATCTGCCTGTTTCATTAATTATTGAACGAGCGGGAACCCAAATCCTGAGGCAATGTCATCCCCAGATGCTGCATATAGTCCGCCATTCACATCATTTGCACGTGCGCGGCTTTGCAGTTCACTTCGAAGCTGTAAATTTGAGAAATGAGGATTTTCAGCCCAGATTTTTGCTGCTAATCCTGAAATATGAGGCGTTGCCATTGAGGTTCCGCTAATTGTATAATAGCCCCCATCTTTCCAGGTAGACTCAATTGCTCTTCCAGGTGCTGAAACCTCAACATCTCCTTCTTCAATCACGTAATCTCCTGCCCCGCCAGACACTCCTCTTGAAGAGAAGTCGGCAACACGGTAATTTCCGTTTTCTTGAACATTTTCAAGAGCTGCTACTGCCACAGCATCGGCAAGGCCGCCTGGGTATCCAATTGTACCAGGGTTTGGTCCCTCGTTACCTGCCGCTGCAACAACTAATGCTCCGTTGTTGACCGCATAAGTCACGGCATCTGCAATAAGATCACTTTTGGTGCTAGAGCCTAGAGACATAGAAATCACTACATTTACACCAAGACGATTGCCTTCGTCCGCTGCGTGCTTAATAGCATTGGCAATATCGTCAGAATATCCGAATCCGCTGTTTCCAAGAACTTTATATGCCCATAGTTTGGCATTTGGGGCAACACCATAGACTCCCTGGCCGTCAGCGCCGCCATTGGCTAAAACAGTTCCAGCTACATGCGTTCCGTGCCCATTCTTATCTTCACAGGCCCCATTGATAATAGGTGAGCGGTTTTGACTAAAGTCTTTACATTGTTCTACATTTTGGGTGAGATCCACATGTGCAGTATAAGCACCTGTATCTAGTACGGCCACACGAATATTGTCACCACCGCTTGTAGCGCCAATAGTAGGATCCGCATAGATTGCTTGAATTCCCCACGGGGTTTGGTCAGAAGGAGTTGCTGTTCTAGTAGCCTCTGCGCTTACTTTTTCTAAATAAATTTTATCTACGAGTGAAACTTCAAGATTTTTATTATTCTTTAAGGCTTCTAATTGATTTTCATTAACATTGGTGGTAAACCCTTTATTGCCAAAATCCCAGCGTACACCGTATTCTTGTTGCAGATTTGCTTTATTTTGGCTATTTTTTGGCACAATCAAGACACGTAAATTTTTAGCCCCGCCATCACCAGCAGGTACGACCGCAAATGCACTGGAAGTGAAGCAGGAAGCTAGAAGAATAATAGTAAAGAGTAACCCGACCAATCTTTTCACAGTATCAACTCCTACATAATAGTGATGTGAAGTGAAAATCCAAAGTGCTTGTTTAATAGAAGATCATTTTTTGTGTAGAGTTTCTTATGTACGAAGAAGCAGGGGCTGCGGACGGAAGGTAATCCAGCGAAGATCATCACCTCCATTTTTCTGAAAGTTCAAAATCATCGTATCACGGTTAAGGATTTCCTTGTATTGGGAAAAAGGGGGTTATTTGAGAAGGATATCTTTCAAAAAAATAGGGCTGTTTTCCCAAGTCAATTGGGGCATACAAACCCAATTTTGTTCTAGTTCGATAGATTTCTTGATTTTGAAAATTTAAATTAATGGAGAAATGAAATTATCGATGTATCAGGGAAGTGGAGACTGCACCGTCGAGGTTGTGGTCCATAATGTCCCATTACGGGGGAAAAGTTCCTCAATTGCAGTTTTAAACTAAATTTCTATCCATTAACCTATTAAATGACGATCACCTTTACTGCAATTAGTGAAATAAGACCTAGATGCTTCCTAAAAAATGAGCAGAAATAACTATCTGATTTTTCAGACTAATTGGTATATCTAGGATATAATGAAATATACACTATGTAGTGAGGTTGATCACATGAAAATAGGGGAGAGAATCCGCTTTTATAGACTTCAGCAAAACAAAACCCAAGAAGAACTGGCAAGCGGGATTATTTCAGTATCTTACTTATCCAAAATTGAAAACAACCAATGCCTGCCTAGTGTAGAAGTTCTTACCTTGTTATGCAGCCGACTAAATATTTCATTGCATGATGGGGAAGAGTCCAATATTCATGAAAGACTAAAGGATTGGTATAAATCGATCATAAATCGGGACAAAGACTTTGCAGCTAAAGAGTATGAAGAGCTAAAAGGAATCATTAATCAAAAAGACTCTACAAGTTTGTTATATTTTATGATGTTTGAGCTGCGCTTTCATTTGCTAAATAGAAATATTCACTCAGCTGTTACACAAATCGAACGACTTCAAGAATACACTACCATTCTTTCAGGGGACTTGCTTTACTATTTTTTAAAATTTCAAGCTTTATGTGCGTATCTCCAAAACCAGTTTACAGATGCATATGAAAAATATAAAAAAGCTGAAGGTTTATTAGCCAGTAATGTATTCGAAAAATGGGAAGAGGCTGATTTATACTATTCAATCGCACTAACTAGCAGCCGATTGTGGAAAGTCAGTATATGTTTGCGATATACCAATCAGGCTCTTGGAATCTACCAGGCTATCTATGATTTTAAACGAAGTGCAGAATGCCAAGTTCTTCTCGGAATCAGCTATCAGAGAAGCGGGGAATGGAAAAAGGCAGAAGAAAGTTTATTGCTAACCAGCAAGATTGCCGATTCCTTGAACGATATAAATCTGAAAGGAATGGTCCATCACAATTTAGGCTATTTATTTTCTTTGCAAGAAAAATCTGACTTGGCAATCGAACATTATACAAAGAGTATTGAGTACCGAAATCAGGGCGATGACACGAGAAAATTGCATACGATTTTCTCTTTAGTTATGGAGTATTACAAGGTAAACGACTTTGACAAGGCACTTACGTGGGTTCATCTGGCATTTACAATTTTGGAGAGCCTGGATCAGAAATTAACTGAATATGAGTACCATTTTAAAACGTATTATTATTTGTTAAACCGGTGTGAATCTGAGGAATTTGAAAACTTCATGAAGGATGAAGTAATTCCATATTTTGCCGAACATAATATGTACGAATATTTGGCTACATATGCAGAAATTTTAGCGACGTATTATGAGAAGGCTTACCGATACAAGCTTTCATCTCAATATTTCAGGGTATCGAATGATGCCCTTAGAAATATATATAAACTTGTTTAAGGGGGTAGATGAAAATGAAAAAATGGTTTCTAGGATTCGCTCTGGCAGCCACTTTGATTACTGCTGCATTTGCCGGAGGCCAAGTTTTTGCCGATCAGGCCGATCATCCAGACCCAACTGGCTCGCCAGCTACAACAACTTTGTTAAAGATTACTCATAATTAGAGACGAAAAAAATCTCCATTCGTTACATCGAATGGAGGTTTTTTTGTTACAAAAATATTTCAATATGACCGTTACATGTTGAAAGTGGTTTTGTATAATAAATGAAAGGGAGCTTGTAAAGTCGTTATCGCGACAATTGCAAGAAATGGGGGAATTATATGGATTGGTGGATGTTTGTAATAAGTTATGTTTGCGGTTCTATTCCGTTCGCACTGATCATCGGAAAGACCTTCTATCGCATTGATATTCGGGAGCATGGCAGCGGAAATTTAGGAGCCACTAATGCGTTTGCTACACTCGGTCCTAAGGCGGGAATTGCTGTTTTTCTCGGGGATTTTCTAAAAGGATTCTTGCCCGTTTTGGCTTGTATATACTTTGGGCTTGAAGTTTCCCCGTTACTGGTCGGAATGGTAGCAGTAGCGGGTCACTGTTTTCCTGTTTTCGCTGGTTTTCGCGGCGGAAAAGCAGTTGCCACTTCTGCTGGTGTACTACTGGTTTATAATCCTTTGATGCTTATGGTCGCTGTGATCGTATTTTTCGGCATGATATGGATTACCAAATATGTGGTTTTTGGATCACTAACGAGCTGTTTTTCCATGATTGTTTATTCGTTTATTGATTACAATCAGCTAAATCTTATTGTATTTAGCGTTTTATTTATTGTTATGATTTATTTGCATCGGACCAATATCCGAAATCTATATCATAAAATCGAACCCACTATTTATGAGGGGAAACGGGTTGTATAAGGAGAGGCCATCCCGCAGGAGCTAATGAACGGTTAGCTTACGGGAGGGCCTCTTTTTAATTTTTTTTACTGCATCATATTTTGGTTTGTGGAAGGTGCGTAGGCATGAATCATAAAGTTTGTATCTTGTGCGCTTAATTGAGGTACCTGATAATATTGATGCTTATTCTGGTACAAGAATAATTCATAGCCCAGTTCAATATAGTTTGGCAGGCTATCTGCCAATACACGGCGTAATACCGGGTTGGCTGTTTCTAACGCAGCCATTGTCACCCCTGAACAAATTGCTTTCACCGATGCCATCATTTGCCCAGAAACCCATGCATCGTTAATCTCTGTGGCAGATTGAATCGGCTTTTTAGGCTGAGTCTGTTTGAGACCATACGTTACATCGTGGTTCTGTTTCATCATATAGGTAGTCGCATGATTGGACGGCTTTTGTCCAGTAGAAAGGGTTTCTACAATCCGGTTATACTGATCGGTTATAAAAGTGTATTGTCGATTTAAAATATCAGTTAACTCAGGATCTTTGGCATACTGACGGAACAACAAATATTGGTCCAATGTACCAACCAGGCATGATAAAACCTCGTGGGCATCAAAAATTTCATGTCCCCCATGATTTTGCTGGTATCCTACTTGATCGGAGTTACGAAGATTACCTAAGTTTTGACCTTGATTCATGTTCTGCTGATTCATGGTTTGTTGCTCCATTCGTATTCTACCCCCCCTAAGCATTTGGATAGAAAAAGCTATCCACGCTATAGTATTTGAAAGTGCAACGTAATCATTCAATTATAAAAAGGATATGAAGGGAAAAATTGCTGGAACAAATCATGAATTGATTTACTTCTCCCGTGAATGTGTGCAAAGTTCAGGCATACAATGTACAAGAACAGGCACGGGGGGATAGGGGCATGGATTTCATTCACTATATCGCAATGGGAATCAGTATGGCAGCTGTAGTGGGCCCATTCAATATAGAATTGATTAATCGGGGCATTAGAGGCGGCTTTTATCCCGTTTTGTTTTTAGCGTTTGGAGGAATAACCGCGAATATTTCCTTTTTTTTCATTATTTATTTTGGATGGTCCGAATGGATGCAAAATCAGGACATCGAGAGTGTATTTTTTACAATTGGTGCATTGATTCTTTTATATTTAGGTTATATGAGTGTTACATCTAGGTTTGTAAATAACAAAATAGCCCCTTCATTTTTATCTTCTTTTAGTACAGGCTTTCTTTTGGGATTTGCAAATCCTATCAATTTTATGGCTTGGTATAGCAGTTTTTCTCAAGCCTCTCATACTTTATTTGTTGAAAATCCGCCTATTACAATTTTTATTTATAGTTTTTTTATCATGATCGGTGTTTTTATTTGGATGATGAATTTATCATTGGCCGTTTCCTTTATTCGGGAAAGAATTAGTGATCCATACAGAAAAATATTGACACTTATTACTGGAATCATGCTTTTATGGTTCTGCTCTGAATATTTGCGACGCATTGCAGAAATGACTTTGAATTGGTAATAAAAAAATTTTTCTGACCCTATATCCTTTTTACTAGTTTAGCAGTAAAATATTTTTGAACTTGAGATGATTTTCTCCTTCTTACTTGTCCCTAAAGTCTGCAGCGCGTTCATATGGATGAAAGATGAGGGAAGGAATCGTGAAATTCGTTACGTTTAATCCGTTTCGAACCATTGGGATTGATGATGTTACTTACATCAAGCCAGAAAATAGTATGAAGGAAATAGATAAAATTTTAGAAGCAGATGTCTTGTTATTTCCCGAGTATTGGCAAGTAAATACTTTGGTATATGGGTTAAAAAAGAGAATTTTTCCGTCTATCGAAACGTATCATATTGGGCACACCAAAGTTGAACAGACTAGAGTCATGCAAGGTGTTTTTCCAGAACATGTTCCCTATACATTGATTAAAGGCTGTGCTGCCGATATGGAGAGGGACATTTTTGACCATATGCCATTTCCATTCGTTGCAAAAGAAATCAGGAATAGTATGGGACAAGGCGTCTATTTAATTCACAATGAACAGGATTTTATCGATTATGCTAAACGAAATGATGTGTGGTATGTACAGGAATACTTACCAATCACTAAAGATTTGCGAATTGTTTGGGTTGGGAACAAAGTAATTGAAGCATACTGGAGAATCAATCAAGGTCACGAATTTTTAACAAACGTTTCCCAAGGAGGCATTATTTCATACGATCATATCCCGAGTGAAGCGATTCAGTTAGTTGAAAAAGTTGCAACAACTCTTGGCATTGATCACGCAGGTTTTGATTTCGCCCAAGTAGGAGATAAACTGTATTTTTTTGAGTTCAATGTCATGTTTGGGAATCAGGGAATCAGAAATAAACAATATACCGATGCCATACTCGAGTATTTATATGGATATACGCCCTTTATTGTGCCGGCGTAATGGCGCAAATTCAAAAGGTTCAAATCCCATTACAGTGGGATTCGAACCTTTTTATTTTTTCACAGCATCCGGACGTACCTTTTACGCCAAGGATATGGTTCCTTGAAAACACCTTCCAATTTTAAGTATATGTATACGATTGTAATAAAGAAACAAGTTAATAAATAAGGAGTCCATTCAAGCGAACGTTAATTTTGAACATTTATATGAAAATATTTAACATTTTAGTTGACTTATATGTTAAAAAGTCACATAATAAAGAAGGTAAATGAACAAAGTTAACATTTAAGAGGTGATGGAATGCAGCCATCAGCACGCAGAAATTGGGTTTTACAGAAAGTTCAAAGTGAAGGAAAGGTTGAAATCGAACAGCTTTCCGAAGAATTGAACGTGTCTCCTATGACAATAAGAAGAGACTTGGCCCAGCTAGAGGATGAAGGGCACGTGATTCGTGTTCATGGTGGTGCTGTTTTACCTAAACCGCTTATTACTGAAACCCCTTTCTTAACAAAAGAGAGTATGAGAATCAGTCAAAAAAGGGAAATCGCTAAAAAAGCGGTTACCTTAGTTAAAGAGGGGCAAACCATTATTCTGGACTCTGGGACCACTACTTTAGAAATTGCCAGACTGCTTAAAGACCGCAAAAATATTACGGTCATCACAAATGACATAAAAATTGCGGCGGAGTTAGTTGAAAGTGATCTGAAAGTAATTGTTTCCGGCGGTGAACTGCAAAATGGCGTCGGTGCCTTATACGGACCGCAAACACATCATTTTTTGCAAGATATCCATGTCGATCTGTTTTTTCTTGGAGCGCATGCCATTGATATAAAAGCAGGAATTACTTCACCAACGCTTGAGAAATCACTGATAAAAAAATTGATGATTCAAGCAGCAGAAGTTACATGGCTGGTTGCAGACTCCAGCAAAATTGATCAAAAAGCATTTTCAAAAGTTTGTGATCTCCATGTGTTAACAGGATTTATAACGGATAACGACATACCCGAAGATACAAAAACTGCACTCTCTCCATATATAGAGGTTGTGTAGGTCTAAAAAGAGGTGGACAGCATGAAAGTCGGTGTAGTAGCTGATGACTTAACGGGAGCAAATGCTACGGGAGTCCGTTTAAGTAAACAAGGCTTTGCCGCTGCAACCGTTGTGTATAATGACAGAATTCCTGACTCAGGAGAGCTCGATGCAGTTTGTATAGATACAGATTCAAGATACGCACCAGATGAAGTAGTAGTAAGACGCGTAAAAAAAGCAATGGAAAGCTTCCGTGAATGGAATGCCAAAGTTTTTTGCAAACGGATTGATAGTACAATCCGGGGGAAAATCGGATTAGAAATCGATACGATGTTGGATGAATTAGGACCAGATAGTATTGCTGTTGTCGTAGCTTCCTTTCCTGATTCAGGAAGGGTTACATCAGGAGGATATTTACTTGTAAATGGAATTCCAGTTCAGGCTACAGACGTTGCGAAGGATCCGATTACGCCGATTACTTCGTCCTATATCCCTGCAGTCATTAAAGAGCGCAGCAAACATTCGATTAGCCATATTGGATTGGATAAGGTGTTAACCGGCGTTTCTGCATTAACCGAAGCTCTGAATACTGAAATTGCCCGGGGTAACCGAATCATTGTTGTTGATGCAGTGACCGATGAAGAAATTGAAACCATCGCGGAAGCAATGGCTGCGATTCAGCAGTTCCAAATGGTTCCGTGCGATCCGGGGCCGCTTACAGCAGCTTACTCTAAAGCATTCTTGCATCAATTTGTTGCGTCAAACAAGGTAATTGTAACCGTTGGAAGTGTAACTTCACTAACAGGCAGACAGCTTCGATATTTGATGGATAAAACGAATTCAAAACCGGTGTACGTTTCAGCAGAAAAGCTTGCTACTTTAGAAGCAAGCTGGGATGAAGAGGTCAGTCGGGCAACTAATGAAGCGCTTGAAAGAATCGCTGAAAATGATGTGCTCATTATAACAACTCATACAGAAGGCAATAACATTCTTAATCTGAAGCAAATTGCAGAGCAACAACAGACAACTCAGGATGCACTTGCAAAACGGATTACGGACGGTTTGGCGAAAATCACAAGACTTGTGATGGAGCAAACGAACTATCCGATTCAAGGCTGCTTTACTAGCGGCGGCGATGTAACCGCGTCTCTATGTGCTTTTAGTAAGGCCTCTGGAATTAAATTAGAGGACGAGGTTCTTCCTCTTGCTGCTTATGGTACCTTAATTGGCGGCCATTTTCCAGGTTTGCCGATTGTCACAAAAGGCGGCATGGTTGGGGATAAAACTTCAATCTATGCAAGTGTAAAATTTTTAAAGACCAAAAATGCAAAAAGGAGTGCTGTAAAATGACAACAGAAAGAGCAATCATTGCAATTCCAATGGGAGATCCTGCAGGCATTGGACCAGAGATTACAGCAAAATCATTAGCAAAAAAAGAAATCTATGATATGTGTAAACCGGTTGTAATTGGGGATGCAAAGGTTTTTGCAAAAGCGATTGAAATTGTCGAAGCCGAATTAAAAATAAACGTCATCAGCAAGCCTGAAGAAGGTAAGTATGAGTATGGCACTGTTGATTTAATCGACCTAGATAATATTAATATGGAAGAACTTGAATATGGTGTCGTTCAGGCTCAATGCGGTCAGGCTGCATTTGAATACATCAAAACATCTGTAGAACTAGCCAAAGCTGGAGAAGTAAAAGCTTTAGCTACAACACCAATTAACAAGGAATCATTAAAAGCAGCAGGTGTACCTTACATCGGTCACACCGAAATGCTTGAAGATTTAACGAATACCAAAGATCCGCTTACTATGTTTGAAGTTAGAGGTATGAGAATCTTTTTCTTAACACGCCACCTTTCTCTTAAAGATGCAATTGCGCAAATGACAAAAGAACGAGTTCATGATTATCTCATTCGTTGTGACAAAGCTCTACAACGTTTAGGAATAGAAAATCGAAGAATTGCAGTTGCAGGTCTTAACCCGCACAGCGGTGAACGCGGACTATTTGGCCGTGAAGAGGTAGATGAAATCGGACCTGGAATTGAAGCTGCAAAAGCTGATGGAATTGATGCATATGGTCCAGTACCGGCTGACTCTGTATTTTTCCAAGCGCTAAATGGAAAATACGATGCTGTCCTATCCTTGTATCATGACCAAGGGCATATTGCTGCGAAAATGACAGATTTCCACAGAACGATTTCCATAACAAATGGTCTTCCATTCTTAAGAACATCTGTTGACCATGGTACAGCTTTTGATATTGCAGGTAAAAATATCGCTGCAAGCACGAGCATGGAAGAGTGCATCAAACTCGCGGCACAATACGCACCAAAATTCACTGCTGAAACAATGGTGTAATTCTTAACAAAGGTTTTACTGCTGAGGATTGGGTTAACCCTCCTCAGCATTTGAATCATAAAAAATGAAAGCCGTTTCAAGAAAGGAGAAATTTAACAATGGAAGTATCTGGAGCTCAAATGATATTAGGCCTTGTTATTGGGGTAGCTGTATTAATCTTTTTAGTATTAAAAACAAAGATTCATGCATTTATTGCTTTATTAGTTGCTGCTTCAATTACAGGTATCGTAGGCGGAATGAAGCCTACTGATGTCGTAACACAAATTACAGCTGGATTTGGTAATACGCTTGCATCCATCGGGATTGTTATCGGTCTTGGTGTGATGATGGGAAGAATTTTAGAAGTCTCAGGAGCTGCTGAAACGTTAGCTTATACACTCATTAAAAAGTTAGGTAAAAAGAAAGAGGAATGGGCGATGGCAGCAGCCGGTTACATCGTGTCAATTCCAATCTTTGTAGACTCAGCTTTTGTTATCTTAAATCCATTAGTAAAAGCGCTTTCCAGAAAAACTGGTAAATCTGTAGTTGCTCTCGGTGTAGCTCTTGCCATTGGTTTGGCTGCCACTCACCATGCTGTACCTCCGACTCCTGGACCATTAGGTGTAGCCGGTATCTTTGGTGCTGACCTCGGTCTAATGATTATTGCTGGTCTCATTTTCGCTGTTCCAATCGTTATTGCCGGAGTTTTATATGCGAAGTGGATCGGGAAGAAAATATATCAGGTTCCTGAACAAGATGGAGACGGATTTGTCCGTCCAGAAGAAGGACAAGCGTATCAAGAGTTTTTAGATGCTGTTGATGAAAGACAAAAAGCGCTTCCTTCATTTGCTAAGTCAATTATGCCTATTCTGATTCCAATTATTCTGATTTTCTTGAATACTACTTTAGCTGCGTTGAATGATGCAGGTATCATTACGATAGGTGAAACTTTACTATCCTATATTCAATTTATTGGTAACCCTGTCATTGCGGTAGCACTTGGCGTCATCGTGGCGATTTATACATTGGCCAATAATCTTCGCCGCTCAGAAGCATTAGATCGGATGGAAGAGGGAATTACAACAGCAGGTATCATTTTATTAGTAACTGGTGCCGGTGGTGCGTTAGGTAACGTACTGCGTGCAAGCGGCGCAGGAGATTATATTGCCGGGCAAATCGCTGAGTGGCCATTACCAGCAGTTCTTATCCCATTTTTCATTGCTACGATTGTCCGTTTAATTCAAGGTAGCGGAACGGTTGCGATGGTTACGGCTGCTTCGATTTCAGCTCCGATTATTGCAGGTTTAGATGTAAACCTTGTTCTTGCTGCTCAAGCAGCTGCGCTTGGAGCCATGGTATTCTCATACTTTAACGACAGCTTGTTCTGGGTCGTAAACAGAATGCTTGGTATTCGAAATGTGAAGGAACAAATCATGGTATGGTCTATTCCAACGACAATTGGATGGGCCGTATCACTAGTAATGTTAGTAATCGCTGATTTTATTGTTTAAATCTTTTAAAGGATTTGGGTCTGCTTCTGCGCAGGCCCCTTTTCTTTGCTTAAAATATGAGGAGAAATTTGTAGAATCATTGCTGTTTTTCGTTTGAATCGTTACAATATAGGAGATTCTAAAAAGAGAATTTTTACATACAAGGAGGACGTTTTACATTGAATATTGGTTTAATTGGACTTGGAAAAATGGGCTATAACTTAGCATTAAATATGAAGAGTAAAGGTCATGATGTCTCAGCTACCGATGTGAATAAGGAAGCGTTAGAAAACATTGCAAAAGAAGGGATTACAACCTTCACATCTAACAAGGATTTAGTAGATTCACTTCCTTCACCCAAGGTTGTTTGGCTTATGGTCCCAGCCGGAGACATAACTGAAAAGGTGATGGACGAGGTAGCCAGTTATATGACTGAAGGCGATATCATTATTGATGGCGGTAACTCTAATTATAAAGATACCTTACGCCGTGGCGAAAAATTGAAAAAGCAAGGAATTCATCTGATTGACAGCGGGACAAGCGGCGGCATGGACGGTGCACGCTATGGCGTTTGTACGATGATCGGCGGAGACGAAGAAGCATTTAAACATGTTGAGGGGCTTTTCCGAGATATTTCTGTTGAAAATGGATATTTGTATACAGGACGTCCCGGCAGCGGTCACTTTTTGAAAATGGTGCATAATGGCATCGAGTACGGAATGATGCAGGCAATTGCCGAAGGCTTTGAAATTCTAGAGAAGAGTGAGTTTGATTATGACTACGAACAAGTATCCCGCGTTTGGAACAACGGATCTGTTGTTCGTTCATGGCTGATCGAGCTAATGGAAGAAGCGTTTAAAAAGGATCCGAAGCTTGAAAGTATTCGCGGTGTGATGCACTCTTCCGGTGAAGGAAAATGGACAGTGGAAACTGCTCTAGAACTTCAAGCATCCGCACCAGTTATTGCGTTATCACAATTTATGCGCTACCGTTCGCTTGAAGACGATACATTCCATGGAAAAGTCGTGGCGGCACTCCGTAATGAGTTTGGCGGACATGCAGTGGTGAAAAGTGAATAATAGATTTTGGAATGGAGCCCGGGGAGAGAGATCTTCCTGGGTTTTTTGATTGGATTGGTGTTTCTGGGTTCGGTTATTGTGGTGTGAGTTTGAATAATTCAGGTGTGAGTTCAGTTAACGGCGTGCAAGTTCGGTTAATTTGGTCTGAGTTCGTTTAACTTGGATTAAGTTCGGTTAACTGGGTTTGGTTCGGTTAACTGGGTTTGGTTCGGTTAACTGGGTCTGAGTTCGTTTAACTGGGTTTGAGTTCGTTTAACTGGGTTTGAGTTCGGTTAACTAGGTTTGAGTTCGGTTAACTTGGATTGAGTTCGTTTAACTGGGTTTGAGTTGGTTTAACTGGGTTTGAGTTCGTTTAACTGGGTTTGAGTTGGTTTAACTGGGTTTGGTTCGGTTAACTGGGTTTGAGTTGGTTTAACTGGGTTTGAGTTGGTTTAACTGGGTTTGGTTCGTTTAACTGGGTTTGAGTTGGTTTAACTGGGTTTGAGTTGGTTTAACTGGGTTTGAGTTGGTTTAACTGGGTTTGGTTCGTTTAACTTGGATTGAGTTCGTTTAACTGGGTTTGAGTTGGTTTAACTGGGTTTGGTTCGTTTAACTGGGTTTGAGTTCGGTTAACTTGGATTGAGTTCGTTTAACTGGGTTTGGTTCGGTTAACTGGGTTTGGTTCGGTTAACGGATTGTAAGTTCGTTTAAAGGACGTCTAAGTTCGGTAAAAGTTATCTGAATTCATTTATAGGGCTTCTGAGTTTGGTTAAACAAATCTAAGTTCGGTAAAATGAATGCTGAGTTCGGTTAAATAGGCCCTAAGTCCGGTTAAATGAATCTGAGTTCTGTAAAAGCGATCTGAGTTCTGTTAAAAAGGTGAAGATTGCTGCAAAAACTACCTGTTAGTTCCGAATAACGTAAAAATACAAGCTAAGTTCTAAACAATGCGGCTCCTGTTATTTGAAAAGAGGGTCTCTAGTCCGGAATAAAAGTTCTGAGTCCGGAATAAGAGGTGCTAGTCCAGAATAAGGGGAACTGAGTCCGGAATAAGAGGTGCTAGTCCAGAATAAGGGGAACTGAGTCCGGATAAGTGATGTCGAAAAAACGAATAATTGTTGAAATTTCCATCTTTAAATATGTACATTTAATATACAAGAAATACGCAACCTGTCGGAGGGAACCAGATGTACGAACAATTAAAACAACTTTCTACATACGATCAAATTGAGCTTATGACCAAAACACTCGTGTCTTATCCGAGCTATAGCGGGACAGAAGGGGAAGCTTATAAAGCGAATGTCATTAAGGAGATTATCTATTCTTTTCCTTATTTTATGGAGAATCCTGAGCTTGTGTGGGAGCAGCCGATTTCAGATGATTTGTTCCAGAGGAAAAATATTTTTGTCTTGCTTCCTTCACCGAATAAGACAAAAGAAACCATTATTCTACATGCCCATATAGATACTGTTCATACCTATGATTATGGCTCGATTCAATCCATTGCCCATCAGCCGGACGCTCTTCTTCGTTATTTTCAGCAGGAGCATGTATCAGAAGAGATAAAAAAAGAAGCCAATTCAGGCGAGTGGATGTTTGGCAGAGGGACGCTTGATATGCAAAGCGGAATAGCCGTCCACTTAGCTAACCTGCTTTATTATTCGGAGCATACCGACGAATTAGCTGGGAATCTCCTTTTTATTTTTAACGTCGATGAAGAGGCAGAACATACAGGAATTAAGGCCGCTGTCGGGGAGCTTTACCGTCTGAAGGAAGAGCAGGGCTTAGAGTATGTGGTGGCCATTAATGACGACTTTATTGCTCCACTTTATCAAGGCGATCAAACTAAATATCTATATGTAGGGAATGCGGGGAAAATCCTCCCTTCCTTTTATATTCAAGGCCGCGAATCACACGTTGGCGAGGCTGTAACTGCGATTGACCCAACTTTAATATCCTCGGAGCTAGTCAGCAGAATTGGCTATCAATTAGATTTAATTGAAAATCTTGAAGGGGAATTGGTGAATCCACCATCTGTCCTATTGCAGCGGGACCGAAAAGATTTTTATAATGTCCAAACACCGCTTGTTGCTATGCTGTACTTTAACTATTTTATTTACGAGAAGTCCGTTAAGGATATAATGGACGAATTAATAAAAATAACAGAAGAAGTAAGTGACGACATTATTTCAAGACTAAAGTCTACGTATAAAACCTATTGTCAGCAGAAGGGCATGCCGGAAAAAGAGGTGGACTGGCAGATCAAGGTTCAAACGTATAACGAATTTATTGGAGAATTGGAAGGTAAAGGCGTTGATACATCCGAAATTATAGACTCGTTTTTCTCTAGAAATTTGGAAAGGGACTCACGGTTAACCGCCTTTAACTTAATCAATGAACTAGTTGCGCATGACCCGGGAACGAACCCGCGAATCATCTTGTTTTTAGCTGCTCCGTATTTGCCGAATCATACGCTTCAGGAGACTGAAGAAAATGGAAGAAGAATCAGATCGGCAATTGAACAGGCTGCAAAAGAGATTTCAGAAAAAACAGGGGAACAATTTGCGATTAAACGCTTCTTTCCATTTTTATCGGACGGGAACTTTTTGAGCTTCAAAGGAAGTCAGCAGGATATTGATGCGGTAGTCCGTAATTTTCCGGCACAGGACAAGCTTTTTCCTATGCCTTTAACAGAAATGGAGAAGCTGCAAATTCCTTCCATTAATTTATGTGTGTATGGAAAAGATGGCCACCGTTGGACTGAACGGGTGTACAAGCCTTATTCATTTGGAACACTGCCTTTATTAATCAGATCCGTTATTCAGAATATTTTTTCCTAAAGTGAAATATTTGCAAGATTCGGAAAAGATTAAGTAAGATGTAAAGGGAGGGGACGAGATTCTCCTCTTAATTTTAATGAGGGGTGAAAGCAATGAAATTTCGCAAGCTTGGAAGAACTGGCCTAAAGGTGAGCGAAATCAGTTTGGGCAGCTGGTTAACGTATGGAAGTACAGTTGCTTCTGATCAGTCTGAAAAAATAATTGATACCGCATATGAAGCAGGGATTAACTTCTTTGATACCGCGAATGTCTACGAACGCGGGGAAGCTGAAAAAGTAGTGGGGAAAGCGCTAAGAAAGTATCCGAGAGAATCTTATGTCCTTGCGACGAAAGTGTTCTGGCCAATGGGAGAAGGTGTCAATGATCGGGGACTCTCCCGCAAGCATGTGTATGAACAGGCTAACGCAAGCTTAAAAAGACTGGGATTGGATTACATAGACATTTATTACTGCCACCGATATGATCCGGAAACTCCGATTGATGAAACCCTTCGCACAATCGATGACTTAGTAAGACAAGGAAAGGTTTTATATGTAGGTGTAAGTGAATGGACAGCTTCTCAAATTGCTGAAGCACTCCGTACCGCAGATAAGTATTTGCTAGACCGCATTGTCGTTCACCAGCCAGCGTACAACATGTTCCACCGCCGCATTGAAGCGGAGGTAATCCCATATAGTGAACAGCAGGGAATTAGTCAAGTTGTGTTTTCACCGCTTGCGCAGGGACTGTTGACTGGGAAGTACAAGTTAGGTAAGCCGCTGCCAGAAAATAGCCGAGCTGCGAACGAAAAAATAAACCGCTCCATGCAAAATCTATTAAAAGAAGAAAATTTAGTGAAGGTCGCAAAACTAGAAGAGGTAGCACAAGGCTTAAATATCACTTTATCTCAATTAGCCTTGGCCTGGATCCTCCGTCAGCCTAACGTAGCAAGTGCCCTAATCGGAGCAACAAAACCGGAACATGTTCTCGAAAATGTCAAAGCGATTGATGTGACTTTATCAGAAGATGTGCTGGAAGAAATTGAGAAAATCCTAGCTTAATAGAGAGAATAATTCTTATCAAAAGATTCTGTCCTTGGGGCAGAATCTTTTTTATAAGGGGAAAAATCTTGGGGCATACCACTGTGCAAGGGAAGGGAAAATAAAAAAATTAATTATCCAAGCATAGAATTTATTGCATCGAGGAAGTAATTTGGAAAACAAAAAATAAAGCATGCAGTGAAAAAAAAACCTTCTCTACATGCAAAACGCTAACATTATTTCGTCTAAGAATTGGTTATAATGATTGTACTCTTTGGAGTAATCTACGCAATAAATCAATTAAAAATCGAAAAACAGCTGTAGTTATTGGAAGAAAAAGAAAGGCATAGATCGTTCCCCAAATCAATATTCCTTCTATGTTTGGTGATGCTCCGTTTATTGGTTCCAGAGTACCTCGGATTAAAAATTCGGCAAAAATAGCTCCAATAGTACCGCTATACCATGACACAATGAACGCACAGCAAAGACTTATCAGCCATAACTTCTTATTTGCAGCTTCACTTTTATTATACAAATATCCAGCTAATATTGAAAACGTAACTGCGGATGGAAACACTATAGAATAATATAACCAGGGTTCTCCCCAAAAAGAAGTTATTCCGCCAGCAAGCATTTGACCCAAATACATTATTAGCCAAGCTGCGATAAGCGAAATTACTCCCCCAAATAACATACCTATTACCCAAGAAAGATATTTCAAAAAACCACCCTTTTTAGTAATAAGAAAATATAGGTATATCCCCTATATTTTCCTCCTCCTTTTTATTTTTGAAGAGAATCAATCGAATCATATCCCTACTTCAGCTAAGTTCTAATCGCCCTCCTTAAATAGAAACCCTATGCTCTTTAAACGGGATGGAGGTTCCTTAATTTTTTTGGTGGTCCCTATTATTTTTCATAAGGTACAGACGTATGAAACCGTCTTTTTAATTGAATAACTGCATGATAAAAACGATTGGAATCGTTTGTTTTATTGTTATTAGGAATCTATTTAAAGGTATAGTTCTCCATTGTCGCCCCCTTTCCTCCATTAATTTATTGAATTTTTAAGGAGTGGACGTACCCGCCGGCAATTTGACTGCGGTATTTTTTAAATTGACAGGCACAAATTGAGATCTTCTAAATGTAAAAAACAGACACAGCAAAGGGAAAGAAATGCCCCATCAACTCTTAATCATCGAATTTTCTGAATTTATATTGACAGAAAGAAAAGTTGTATTCTAGAATTAATATAACGCGAATATAGAAACTCGGTTTAATAACGTCACATTTAAATTTTTCCAAAAGATTTGAAAGCGTTTACGCGGGAGGGCGATTACGATGATTCTTCATGAGGTTGAGAAGCTAGAACGTTCGGAAATTGAGAAAGGTCAGCTGGAAGGATTAAAAAGAACGGCTAAAACGGTTTATGAAAATGTTCCGTTTTATAAGCAAGCCTTTGACCAAACAGGGGTGAAACCAGAGGACATCAAAGATTTAAGTGATGTAAGAAAACTTCCATTTACAGTAAAAAAAGACTTAAGGGACCACTACCCATTTGGCCTATTTGCGGTTAATAGGAAGAATTTAATTCGGGTTCATGCTTCATCCGGAACGAGCGGAAAGCCAACCGTAGTAGGCTATACGGAAAATGATATCTCAAATTGGGCTGATTTAATTGCACGGGCAATCACGATTGCTGGCGGTAAACCAGGCGATATGCTGCACAATGCGTATGGGTACGGTTTATTTACTGGCGGGTTGGGGCTTCATCATGGAGGAGAGCGCTTAAAAGTGACTGTTGTTCCTGCATCAGGAGGAAATACAGACCGACAAATTCAGCTTATTGAAGATTTTAAGCCGGACTTACTTGCATGTACTCCTTCTTATGCTATAAACATTGCCGAAAGAATGCAGGAATTAGGAAAGGACCCGAGCAAGTCGTCTTTAAAATACGGAATTTTTGGGGCAGAGCCATGGTCAGAAGAAATGCGAAACCGCTTAGAAGAACTTTTAGGAATTAAAGCTTGTGATATTTATGGATTAAGTGAAATTATTGGGCCCGGGGTAGCGATGGAGTGCCACGAGGCTCAGGATGGATTACATATTGCAGATGATCACTTTTTAGTGGAAGTCATCGATCCAAAGACTTTAGAACCAGTAAAAGAAGGAGAGCAAGGGGAGCTGGTATTTACAAGTTTAAAGAAGGAAGGGCTCCCGATTATTCGTTACCGTACAGGGGATATAGCTTCGATTACAACTGAAAAATGTAAGTGTGGAAGAACGACAACAAGGATGTCACGAATCAAGGGCCGGATTGATGACATGATTATTATTAGAGGCGTTAATGTTTTTCCTTCGGAGGTTGAACACCACCTGATTGGATTCTCGGAACTGGTTCCTCATTATCAGCTTCACCTAAAAAATGATGGGAAATTAGATCAGGTTTCATTGCATGTAGAAGTAAAAGAAAGTTTGTATCAAGAGTGGGATAGGCAGCTTGATTCACCTGGTGCACATGATCTGATTGCAAAGCTCAAGCACACGATTAAAACATACTGTCTGGTAAATATGGATGTCGTCCTAACAGAGCCCAAGGGGATTCCAAGATCTGAAGGGAAGGCAGTACGAGTCGTTGATCATCGCAAGAAAAATAAAGTTGTTCAAATATAAAAGCGCTTTTATTACTTTGCTTGAATATAATATAACAATAAAATATAATAACGTTAAATAAACGTTATATAACTAAAAAAGGAAGGGGTTAAAACTATGTCAATTTCTTCGACCTTCTCTTCTATGACAGAAGACGAGAAGTATCAGCGTTTTATGGAGCGGATCGAAGCAGGTGAGAAAATAGAAGCAGATGACTGGATGCCAGAGGAATATCGGATTGCGTTGATTAAGCTTATCTCGATGCACGGGATCAGTGAAATTATGGGAGCATTGCCTGAGAAAGAATGGGTGCCAAAAGCACCGAGCCTAAAAAGAAAGCTGGGAATTATGGCAAAGGTTCAAGATGAAATGGGGCACGGACAATTGCTTTTGCGCGTGGCTGAGGATTTGATGAAGCCATTAGGCAAAAACCGCGAGCATATTATGCAGGATCTGTTTTCAGGAGATTTAAAGTTTCATAATGTGTTCCATATGGAAGCGCCTACATGGGGAGATGCCGGTTTAATTGGCTGGCTTGTAGATGGAGCTGCTATTATCTCACAAACCAATATGTTAAATGCCAGTTATGGACCTTATGCCCGTGCACTTCAGCGGATTTGTGCGGAAGAAGTGTTCCATGCAGCCCATGGAGAATCTATTATTCTTGCACTAGCTGAAGGTACCGAGGAGCAAAAAGCGATGATTCAGGATGCAATCGACCGCTGGTGGCCAGCCTTACTGATGTTTTTTGGTCCGGCATCTGCAGAAACAACTGGTTCATCTAAGCAAGACATTACGATTAAATATAAAATTCGCAAGAAAACGAATGAAGAGCTCAGACAGCAATTCTTTGATAAATACATTCCAAGAATGCTAGCTCTTGGATTAAGACTGCCGGATCCAACGATGTATTATGACAAAGACCAAGAAAAGTGGGTTTACCAGCAGCCAGATTGGAATGAATTCAAGAAAATTATCAAAAATGAAGGACCAAAATCAAAAGCAAGACTCCGCCTCAGGGAAATTGCATACGAAAACAACAGCTGGGTTCGAGAGGCTCTTAAGCCTGACAGTGTAGCCGTTTAGGAGGGAACAGCATGGCTGACAATCATACAGAAGGCTTTTATGAAGTTTTTGAAGTATTTAGTAAACGTAATGAAAAAACAGATATGCAATATCAATTTAGTTTGCTTGCGCCTAACCATGAAATCGCGCTGGTAATGGCACAGGAAAATTTTATGCGGCGCGAGCCCGTTATAGATATTTGGGTAGTGAAGCGTTCAGACATTAGAAAAATGACTGAGGAAGAAAAAGAAACATTAAAGCGAATTGATAATAAAGATTACCGCCTTACGAAGGGTTACGGTTATTTAAAGAAAAAATGGCGTGAATATGAGCAAGGGGTATTAGACGAAAAAGAAATTCTATCATGGGGGGAGGATCAAGATGCTGCTAATCGAAAACGGACAACAAGCTAAAGAAAATCGAGCCTACTGTGAAGCCCTGACAGAGCTTCTATATCAGCTTGCAGACGACGATTTTCTCCTGGCATTTAGAGGATCTGAATGGTTAGGGCTTGCCCCTCATATCGAAGAGGATGTGGCTTTTTCCTCCATCAGTCAAGATACGATGGGTCATGCAGCCATGTATTACCAGCTTCTTGAAGAGCTCGGTGAAGGGGATGCTGACTTCTTGGCGCATGGCAGAAAAGCATCAGATAGAAAAAATGCGATTCTTTTAGAACTAAAAAATGGTACAGGAACGTATTTAGAAGAACCTAGGTACGACTGGGCTTTTACCGTAGTCCGAAACTATTTTTACGACACGTATAAAAAGATAAAACTAGATTCATTGAAAAACTCAAGTTATGTACCGCTGCGGAACGCTGCCATTAAAATCAGTATGGAGCAGTATTACCATATTATGCATTGGTCCACGTGGTTTAAGCAGCTTACACTTGCAAAAGGCGAAGCACGGGAACGCATGAGGGAAGCAATCGGTCGAGTGTGGGATGAATTTCAAGGGGTGCTTTCACTTGGCGCTTTAGCAGATGAGATGGTACATCATCAGCTGATTGATTGTGAAGATAAGCTGACAGAAGCGTGGATTTCTTATATGAAGCCAATTTTGGCAGAAGTTCAGGTGGATTTTCCGGGTCCGTGCAAGATGAAGCTAGGAAATGGACGCGAAGGAATCCATACAAATGATTTAGAGGACGCGCTTAACACACTAAGTGCCGTATATGCATCCGATCCAAATGCTGTTTGGTAGACTTCTGAAGGCGATGACTAAATTTTAGAAAGCAGTGGTGATATGAAACTCCAATCTGAGCTTCATAAAAAAGTTTTAGAGGTTCTTCATAATGTGAAGGATCCTGAAATAGA
Source organism: Bacillus litorisediminis (assembly GCF_022808645.1). Taxonomy (GTDB): domain Bacteria; phylum Bacillota; class Bacilli; order Bacillales; family JC228; genus Bacillus_BF; species Bacillus_BF litorisediminis. The sequence goes on along the minus strand of NZ_JAKZKT010000003.1, from coordinate 31,785 downwards.
TTCTGTTAGTGTAATAGATTTGGGGATGATTGAACGGGTAGAGGTTGAGGATGGCCGAGTACAGATTGAGGCTCTTCCTACTTTTGTCGGATGTCCAGCCCTGGATATAATTCGCAATAATATGGAAAAGGCAATTTATCAGCTTCCGCAGGTTCAGCGTGTTGAGGTTCGTTTTATTTATGACCCGCCTTGGACATCTGATCGTGTTACTGAACGGGGGAGGGAACGTTTAAAAGAATTTGGAATTGCACCTCCCCCAAAGTACTTGGAAAAGGATGGACTTTGGAAAGTAGATTGCCCTTATTGCGGGTCGCCATACACAACGATGGAAAACCTCTTTGGGCCAACTGCGTGCAGAAGTATCCTTTACTGCAAATCTTGCAAAAATCCGTTTGAAGCCATGAAGCCAGTATCTACCATGATGTAACTGATATACCAGCCTATCTTAGAAAGTCCCTAAAGCAAATCAAATCTATGTTAAGAAAGGAAGCCGAACTATGTATAAAGTAATCGTATTGTACAAAAAACCTGAAAATCCTGCGGAATTTGATGATTACTACTTTAACACCCATATGCCAATCACGAAAAAAATCCCTGGTCTGCAAAACATTAAAGTAACAAAGCTTAAAGGTGAGCATGACTATTATTTAATGTGTGAAATGTATTATGAAAATAAAGAAGCCTTTAAAGCTGCTTCACAGACGGAAGAGGCAAAAGCTTCGTTGAAGGATGCCAGTAAGTTTGCCGGACATTTAGCAACCTTTATGTTCGGGGAAGAAGAGAATGTCTAATTTTCAATATATTGAAGTGTCGGTGAAAGACGGGATTGGTCATGTTTGTTTAAATCGGCCAAAAGTGTTAAATGCATTAAACCGGGCAATGATTCGTGAAATTGTAGCCGTTTTTGATGAATTCGATCAGCGCGATGATGTGAAAGTGATTGTTTTGACTGGAAAAGGCAGGGCTTTTGCTGCTGGTGCAGATATCGATGAAATGGCCGATGATGATGCAATTCGTATGGAGCTTCTCAACCAATTTAAAGATTGGGACAGAATGAATATGATAAAAAAACCGATCATTGGAGCAGTTCAAGGCTTTGCACTTGGCGGAGGGTTTGAACTCGCATTAAGCTGTGATTTGCTTTTTGCAGCTGAAGATGCAAAATTTGGATTTCCTGAAATCAACATTGGTGTGATGCCTGGAGCAGGAGGTACCCAGCGTTTAACCAGACTTATGGGAAAAACGAAAGCCTTAGAGTGGCTTTGGTCTGGCGAGATGATGTCTGGAAAGGAAGCCCTTCATTATGGGGTGGTCAATCGGCTGATTGCGCCTGAGCTTTTGTGGGAGGAAACCTTTCAGTTTGCTAGAAAAGTAGCCTCCAAACCTGCATTATCGGTCCGTCTCATTAAGGAAGCGGTAGAAAAAGCAGAAGATTATACGTTAGCTGAAGGCATGCAGTTTGAAAGAAAGAACTTCTATCTCTTATTTGCATCAGAGGATCAAAAAGAAGGGATGAAAGCCTTTCAGGAAAAAAGAAAGCCATCCTTTAAAGGAAGATAGGTGAACGACGTGTTTGAAACGATAGTAACTGAAGAAAAAAATAACGTTCTTTGGCTGACCCTAAATCGTCCTGACAAACTCAACGCTTTTAATGAACAAATGAATAAAGAGGTAACGCGGGCTATCAAGGACGCAGGAAAAAACGCAAATATTAGAGCCGTTGTCATAACTGGAGCCGGGAGAGCGTTTTGTTCAGGACAGGACTTAAGTGATGTCGGCGAAGACTCCGATTTTGGCGAGGTTTTAAGAACACGCTACAATCCGATGATTGAAGCAATTGCCGGACTCGAAATACCAGTGATCGCGGCAATCAACGGTGTAGCTGCTGGAGCTGGGATGAGCTTGGCACTTGCTTGTGATTTTCGAATCGCTTCAGAGAAAGCTAGTTTCGTAGAGGCTTTTATCCACGTTGGATTAGTTCCAGATTCAGGCAACCTGTACTACCTGCCTCGTATCGTTGGACTAGCCAAAGCAATGGAGCTTGCCGTTTTAGGTGAGAAAATCAATGCAGAACAAGCCAAAGAGTATGGTCTTGTCACTCAGGTTGCTGCAGCTGAAGTATTTGATCAAACCGTAGAAGCTTTTGCATCGAGGCTTGCACAAATGCCGACCAAAGCAATTGGTCTCATTAAACGATACTTACGGATTAGCTTCGATGAAACATTAGAAGGAATGCTGGAAAAAGAAGCGTATGCTCAACAAATAGCAGGTCATTCAGCTGATCACAAAGAGGGCGTTCAAGCCTTTTTAGAAAAAAGAAAGCCTGTGTTTAATGGGAACTAAAAAAGAGGAGGAATGAACGATGGCAACAGTTAAGGAAGAAAAAATGGAAGTATTGCCGGTTAAAAGAGAACATTACTCACTAATCATTGGCGGAGAGCGGGTTGAGAGTGTTTCAGGTGAAACATACACTACATACAACCCAGCGACAGGAGAGGCAGTTGCAACTGTTGCAAAAGCATCCATTGAAGATGCAGAAAGAGCGGTTCAGGCTGCCAGACACGCATTTGACAATGGTAAGTGGAAGCGCTTTCCAGTAGGGAAGCGAGCTCGTGTTCTTAACAAAATTGCCTCGATCATGAGAAGCCGCTTTAACGAATTGGTTGAACTTGAAGTATTAGACAGCGGAAAAACGATTTCAGCAGCTCAAGGCCAAGTGATGCAGGCGATTGAGGATTTTGAATTTTACGCCGGAGCGATCGTAGGACACAGAGGAAATGTAAACAGCATGCCAGGTCAATTTTTTAACTATACCCAAAAAGAACCGGTTGGCGTGTGTGCACAAATTATTCCTTGGAATTATCCGCTGATGATGGCTGCGTGGAAAATAGCTCCTGCTCTTGCAGCTGGCTGTTCAGTAGTGCTTAAACCTGCGAGCTTAACTCCATTGACAGCCATTGTATTGACTGAAATTTGTCATGAGGCTGGAGTTCCAGAGGGCGTTGTCAATGTATTGCCTGGTTCAGGTTCGAAAATAGGGAACTACTTAGTGGAGCATCCAATAGTAGACAAGGTTGCCTTTACTGGGTCTACACCGATTGGGAAGGATATTATGGCAAAAGCATCCCAAACTTTAAAGCGAGTTACCTTAGAGCTTGGCGGAAAATCTCCTAGTCTGATTTTTGAAGATGCCGATGTTGAAGCAGCTGTAAATGGTTCACTATTTGGTATTTTCTATAATACTGGTCAATCATGTGAGGCGCGTTCTCGCATTTATATTCATGAGAGCATTTACGATCAATTCATCGAGAAGTTTGTTGAAAAAACCAAGCAATTAAAGCTTGGAAATACCCTTGATGCTGGGACACATGTGGGGGCTATTATCAGCAAAGATCAGCTGGAAACGATTGATAGCTATGTTCAATCGGCGATTGAAGATGGTGCGACAGTTTTAGCAGGAGGAAAGCCTGCCGTTGTCGAAGGATATGAGAAAGGATATTGGTATGAGCCAACGATCATAGCAGATGTCAATCATTCGATGAAGGCTGTAAAAGAAGAGATCTTTGGGCCAGTGGCTGTCGTCATGAAATTTAAGGACGAAAAAGAAGTGATTGGTCTTGCGAATGACTCTGAGTACGGTCTTGCTTCTGCGATTTGGACAAAAGACCATGCCCGGGCTACTCGTGTAGCGAACGAAATCAAATCAGGGATCGTCATGATTAATACACCTTTCTCTGCTTTCCCGGGCACACCGTTTGGCGGCTACAAGCAATCCGGATTTGGCCGTGAGCTAAGTATTGAAACATTAGACCTCTATTCAGAGACGAAGAGTGTTCTGTCTTACTTTGGAGCTAAGCCTTTAAATCCTTTTGGTTTGTAAGATTAAAAATTTCATAGATGCAAAAGTGCGAGCAACTCCTGCAGACTGCTCGCCTTTTGCCATTTAATGAGTTAAGGGGTGACGATAATGATTCAGCGTGTAACCGTAATCGGTTCAGGAGTAATGGGGCGAGGAATCGCGTATGTAGCCGCAGTTGGCGGTTTTGAGGTGGAATTAGTCGATGTGAAGGAAGAAGCCTTAAAAAGTGCTGAGAACGAGCTAAATCTGATCTTTGAAAAAGGGGTGCAGAGAGGGAAATTAACCTCTAAACAAAAGGAGGCAGCTAAAGACAGACTAGTCTTTACGACTGACCTTGAAAAATCCGCGGAAAAAGCAGATTTAGTAATAGAGGCTGTACCTGAAAATATTCAAATTAAGCAATCAGTGTTTGAAACAATTGACAAGCATGCCGGTCCACATGCCTTTTTTGCGACGAATACGTCGACGATGAGTCCGACAGAAATAGCCTCTTTTACAAAAAGACCAGAACGGGTTATAGCGATGCATTTCTTTAACCCTGTACATAAAATGCCTTTAGTTGAAATCATTAAAGGATTAGAAACGAGCGAGGAAACGGCAAAGATGGCACAGGAAGTTGCGGTAAAAATGGGAAAGGAGACCGTAATGATTAATGAATTCCCTGGCTTTGTTACAAGCCGTATTAGTGCCCTTGTCGGAAATGAAGCCTTTTATATGCTTCAGGAAGGTGTCGGAACAGCGGAAGAAATTGATAAAGCGATTAAACTGGGCCTAAATTACCCGATGGGTCCATTTGAGCTCGCAGATCTGGTTGGGTTAGACACCCGGTTAAATAATTTAAATTACCTTCATAAAATGCTGGGTGAAAAATATCGACCTGCACCACTGCTTGTTCAATATGTGAAGGCTGGCCGTTTAGGAAGAAAAACAGGCAAGGGTGTCTACGATTATACAGACATGGGAAAGGGGTTACAGTGAATGAGAGAGGTTGTAATCGTTGACGCAATCCGGACGCCAATCGGAAGGTATAAGGGAGCCTTGAAAAGTGTTAGACCGGATGATTTAGGAGCGATCGTGATCAAAGAATTGGTAAAAAGGAATCCCGAGCTTCCTGTGGAACAAATAGAGGAAGTGATATTGGGGAATGCCAATCAGGCAGGGGAGGATAATCGAAATGTCGCTCGAATGTCGGCTTTATTGGCTGGACTTCCGATTGAGGTTGCAGGGACGACGATTAACCGTCTCTGCGGCTCTGGCTTAGACGCTGTTAATTATGCCGCCAGGGCGCTTATGGTTGGTGACGGCGACATTATGATCGCAGGCGGTACGGAAAGTATGACAAGGGCACCATTTGTCATGGGAAAGCCTGAGAGTGACTTCCCGCGCGGAAATCTCGAAATGTTTGATACGACCATCGGCTGGAGATTTATCAATCCGGAGCTCGAGAGGGAATATGGAACCGATTCAATGCCGCAAACTGCGGAAAATGTGGCGAAACGATTTAACATTAGCAGAGAAAAACAGGATCAATTTGCTTATTCCAGTCAAATGAGGGCAAAAAGAGCAATAGAATCCGGAATCATGGCTGAAGAAATGGTTCCCGTAGAAGTGAAAGGGAAAAAAGGAGCCGTAACCTTGGTTGAACAGGATGAACATCCAAGACCGGATACGTCTTTAGAGGCATTAGCCAAGCTTAAGCCAATCTTTCCAGACGGTACGGTAACAGCGGGTAATGCGTCCGGCGTCAACGACGGTGCAGCCGCTTTATTACTCATGACAGCCGAAAAGGCAAAGGAATTGGGTCTCAAGCCGATGGCAAAATTCCGCGCTGCAGCTGTAGCTGGTCTTGAGCCAAGTGTGATGGGGTTGGGTCCGATTTTTGCAACGAGAAAAGCATTGCAGCGGGCTAGATTGCAGGTTCGAGACTTAGATTTAATTGAGTTAAATGAAGCTTTTGCATCACAGGCCTTGGAGTGTATCAAACAGCTAGAACTGGACCCTGAGAGGGTCAATGTCAATGGCGGTGCGATCGCTTACGGTCATCCGCTCGGTGCCAGCGGAGCCAGAATATTAACGACACTTCTATATGAGATGAAACGAAGAAAGGTTCAATTTGGTCTGGCTACCATGTGTATCGGAGTTGGCCAAGGGATTGCAACGATTATAGAAAACGCAGAGGAGCAATAGGGAGGGAACATAATGAAAAATCTATTATTTGAGTCTAATAACGGCATTGGCTATGTAACACTAAATCGCCCAGAAGCATTAAATTGCTTTAACTATGAAACTCTTGTTGAACTGGGAGAGTTAGTAGAATCGATTCGCTTTAATTCTGGTATTCGTGTCGTGGTATTTACCGGTGCCGGGGAAAAGGCATTTAGTACGGGTGCAGACTTAAAGGAAAGAAAAACGCTAACAGAAGATCAGGTAAGAAGAAACGTATATAAAATCCGTTCTGTATTTCAATCAGTCGCCGAACTGCCGCAGCCTACAATTGCCGCTGTAAACGGGTATGCTTTTGGCGGTGGCTTTGAATTAATGCTTGCCTGTGATTTCCGTATCGCTATAAAAGAAGCGGTGATGGGTTTAACAGAGGTAAGCTGGGCGATTATCCCAGGTGCAGGGGGAACGCAAAGACTGCCGCGCCTGATTGGAGAAGCACGGGCAAAGGAATTAATTTTAACCGCTAGAAAAATTAATGCTGAGACTGCGTATTCATACGGCTTGCTTACAAAAATCGTGGATAGGGAAGTGTTAATGTCAGCCTGTGAAGAATTGGCTAACGAAATGCTGAAGAATGGACCGATTGCCGTCCAGCAGGCGAAATTTGCGATTCAAAAAGGCATAAATGCTGACATGGCAACGGGGCTTGATTTGGAAGCGAAAGCCTATGAAGTGATTATCCCTACACAAGACCGTATCGAGGCGCTAGAAGCGTTTGCTGAGAAAAGACAGCCAAACTTTCAGGGGAAGTAAATAGAAGTTGGTTTCTAACCGCTTATTATAGTAAAATTTTTAATAGTTTAACTCGACTTTGGCATGGTGAATTCCGTCAGAACGACCTGCAAAAGCTGAGTCATTGTAATTTCATTTTATTGTAAGGAAAGTTGCCTAATGAATAGCAGTTTTAATACGAGATCGATGATATTTACGTTATATGGCGATTATATACGCCATTATGGAAATGAAATCTGGATAGGCAGTCTTATCCGGCTATTAAAGGAATTCGGACATAATGAACAATCCGTTCGGGCTGCGATTTCCCGTATGCATAAACAGGGCTGGGTTAAATCCAGAAAAGAAGGAAATAAAAGCCATTATTATTTAACAAAACGCGGCGTGGAACGGATGGATGAAGCAGCCAACCGTATCTTTAAGCTGAAGCCAGATACATGGGATGGCAAATGGAGAATGCTGATTTATTCGATTCCTGAAGAAAAGCGGACTATTCGCGATGAGTTGCGCAAAGAGTTGGTGTGGAGCGGGTTTGGCACGATTTCCAACAGCTGCTGGATTTCTCCCAATGATTTAACAAAACAAGTGTACGCACTAATGGATAAATATGATATTCGTGAGCATGTTCATTATTTTATTACCGAATATGAAGGTCCTCACGAAAACCACCGTCTAGTACAAGAGTGCTGGGATTTATCTGATATTAATCGCAAATATGAGCATTTTATTGCCAGGTATAGTCAGAAGTATGTGATTGATAAAAACAAAATTCAAAAAGGAGAAATGACTGAAGCGGAATGCTTTGTTGAACGGACCAAGCTCGTTCACGAATACCGCAAGTTTCTTTTTGTGGATCCGGGACTTCCGGAAGAATTATTGCCTGAACAGTGGTTAGGTCAGCATGCTGCCTCTCTTTTTGGAGATTATTATAAAGAGTTGGCAGAACCAGCCAGCCGCTTTTTTGAAGAAGTGTTTCAGCAGGGCAATGAAATTAAAAGGAAAGATAAAGAGTATGACGTGTTTCATCATCCACTCATTGTCGAAGATTAGGAAAGAGGTTGTCTTGTTAAGGGGCAAGACCCCTTTTACAAATGACAACCTCTATTCACAGTCTTTCATTAGCTTTGAGCGGCAAGCTGTTCTTTAAACTGCCGTGCCTTTTCTTCATAAATTTGCACCGTCATACGGAGCATTTCAAAATCTTTTTCCGTTAATTCTCTGACTACTTTTCCTGGTGAACCCAGGACTAAGGAGCGGGGAGGTATTTTCTTTCCAGATGGAATAAAGCTGTTTGCACCTATAAGGGTTTGCTCGCCGACTTCGACACCATCTAATACTGTGGCTCCCATTCCAATCAGAGCGCCCTTTTTAATATGGCAACCATGGAGAATCGCATTATGGCCAACTGATACTTCATCTTCGAGAATAAGCGGAAAGCCCTCGTACAAGTGAAGGGTACAATTGTCCTGAATGTTACAGCGTTTTCCAATGGTAATCGGACCTTCATCACCACGCAATACAGAATTAAACCAAATACTGGAGTTTTCCCCGATTTCAACCTGGCCAATAATATTGGCTCCTGGTGCAATAAAGACAGATGGGTGAATCTTTGGCTCATCACCATTTAGTTTTATGATCATGCTTTCATCTCCTTAGTTTTTGGACTATTTACTATTATTGTAATATTTTTTATATTAAAACACTAGATGTAAGGGGTGAGACAGATTGAATGAGCTTTGCAGATTACTGGACATTCAATATCCCATTATTCAAGGGGGGATGGGGAATATTAGCCATCCAGTATTAACCGCAGCTGTATCAAATGCGGGAGGACTAGGGACACTTGGAGTAGGTACGATGACCCCAAAAGAAATAGAGACCAAAATCATCGAAACGAAGCAAAAAACGGATAAGCCATTTAGCGTCAATATCCCGATTCAAGTAAGCACGGACCCAAAGGCCATGATCAAGCTCGTTATCGAGCATCAGATTCCAGCAGTCACCCTATCTGCAGGAAATCCTGCCCCCTACATTCCAAAGCTGCACGAGCATGGCATCAAGGTTTTGGTTGTTGTAGGTAATATACGTCAGGCTGCTAAAGCTGTGGAAGCAGGTGCTGATGTCATTATAGGGGAGGGGTTTGAAGCGGCCGGGATTAACTCCCCGCAGGAACTTACAACCCTAACACTGGTCCAGCAATTAACGGAAGCTGTGTCAGTTCCAATCGTGGCGGCAGGGGGAATCTCGAATGGCAGAGGTTTAGCTGCGATGATGATGCTAGGGGCTCAAGGAGTTCAAATGGGGACAAGATTTGTCGCGACAAAAGATGCACCTTTTTCATCTGCTTATAAAGAAAAAATTTTGCGAGCAACCGATCATTGTACGGTAGTTCTAGGAAGAAAAGTTGGAAGAGTAAGAAGGGTCTTAAAAACTGCTTATGCTGAAAGCTTGCTAGAAAAAGAGAATGAAAATCTGTCATTAGAGGAATGGGCACAGCTTACGAGTGAAGAATATCATATAAAAGGTGCCATTGAAGGAAATGAAATCGAAGGATTTATGAATAGCGGGCAAATTGCAGCTATTATCCATGACCTTCCATCCGTAGATGAACTGCTTCAAACTATGATGCAAGAATTAATCGATTCAGTCAAGAAAATCAATGAGAAATTGCAGTCTTCCATTTGATTTAAATCTTTTACAAGATTCCTAAAACAAATTGACTAGATTGATAGGAAAATGTTAATATTACTTAAAATTCGAAATCCTTAAAAAAGGTGGAATAATCATTTTTTATTTAAGGGTTATTATTATGAAAGCGATTACAAAAATGCGTATTTAGGGGGAAGATTTATGCTTCAAAAACGAAATTGGTTCAGTATTCTGATCCTAGCACTTGTATGGATGCTAGCTGCTTGCGGCAGTTCCGAAACAAGCGGGGGAAGCGGAGGGAATCAGCCGGAAGAAAACAATGGCGGCTCTTCGGATCCAGCTCCATCGGAAGAGGAAAAATCATACACAATTGGGATCACGCAAATTGCAGAGCATCCTTCTTTAGATGCTGCTGTAGATGGCTTTAAGGCTGCACTTGAACAAAACGGATTAAAAGAAGGCGAAAATGTTACATATGACCTTCAAATTGCTCAAGGAGATGGATCCTTAAGTGCTACAATCGCTACAAACTTTGTAAGCAGCAATGTTGATTTGATTTTTGCAAATTCAACTCCGAGTGCACAAACCGCTCTAGCTGCTACTGACACTATTCCGATTGTATTTACATCTGTAACAGATCCAGTCGGAGCCGAGCTTGTTGCTGCGCTTGACCAGCCTGGACCAAATATCACGGGAACAATGGATTTACATCCAGATGCGATTCCAAACACTTTAAAATTTATTAAAGATGAGCTTGGCGGAACGAAAGTTGGCTTAATCTATAATGCAGGTGAGGCTAATTCCGTATCACAAGTTAACTCTATTAAAGAACTTTTATCTGAATTAGGTCTTGAGGCAGTTGAAGCAACGGTTGCAACTACTGCAGATGTCAAACAAGCTGCCGAATCTTTAGTAGGAAAAATTGATGCGTTTTACATCATTACTGATAATACAGTTGTTTCAGGATTAGAAAGTGTTGTTGCTGTGGCAAACGAAAGAGATATTCCAATGCTTGCCGGAGAGTTTGATTCTGTTGGACGCGGTGCATTGGCAGCATACGGATTTGATTATTACGATATTGGATATGAAGCAGGAGTCATGGCCGCTCATATTCTCCTAGAAGGAAAAAGCCCAGCTGATATCCCAGTTCAAGTTCCTCAAAATCTGAAGCTTGTCATTAACAAACAAGCAGCTGCAGAACAAGGGGTTGAATTGAAGCCAGAGTGGGATAACATCGCAGAATATCTCGAATAAATTAGGAGTTGATACAATGTTCTCGGCCATTTTTGGGTCGGTAGAGTTAGGTATCATCTATGCCATTATGGCATTAGGTGTATACCTTTCTTTCCGTATACTAGACTTCCCAGATTTAACGGTTGACGGTAGCTTTGTAACGGGGGCAGCTATGGCTGCCACCTTATTAACCCTTGGGTATAGTCCCTTATTAGCAACGGGGGCCTCTATTATTGTAGGGTTTATTGCAGGAACTATTACCGGAGTCTTGCATACAAAAGGAAAAATAAATCCCCTGCTATCCGGAATCTTGATGATGACTGCCCTCTATTCGATTAATCTTCGTATAATGGGAACGACATCGGAAGCAGTCGGAAGACCTAATATTCCTTTATTGAATGTAGACACCATTTTTACACCTGTAGAGCAATGGGCCAGCAACCTTGGAATCAATACGTTTTTTAATAATATTTTCAGTTCGATGGGAGTAGAAATTCTTCCGACCGATTACGGTATTTTATTTATTATGATTGTGGTTACATTAGCAGTTAAAGTTGTTACAGACCTTTTCTTAAAAACAGAAATTGGTCTTGCTATTCGAGCAACAGGAGATAATCAGCGAATGATTAGAAGTTTCTCAGGAAATACAGATAGCCTGATTATCATTGGGCTGGGGATTTCCAACGCATTCGTAGCCTTTTCAGGTGCATTAGTTGCTCAATATCAGGGAAGTGCTGATGTTGGGATGGGTGTCGGTATGATTGTAACGGGTCTGGCTTCCGTTATTATTGGGGAAGCGATCTTTGGGTCTAAATCGATTGTCCGAACAACCTTTGCCGTTATTGGCGGTGCAGTTATTTATCGAATTGTTTTAGGTCTTGCCCTGCAATTGAAAATCTTAGATGCCAGCGATATGAAGCTTATTACTGCTGCAATTGTTATTCTGGCACTGGTTCTTCCAAAGATTATCGACAGCCAAAAAGAAAAGCGCAGAAAAACTAAAAGGCATCAGGAGCTGATGGCAAAATTACAGGTGGAAGAGGGTGATGGAGTTGCTACATCTAAAGGAAATTAACAAAATCTTTAACGAAGGCACCTTAGATGAAAAAATAGCTCTTAGTCACATTAATCTTTCCCTTAAAAAAGGTGATTTTGTCACAATTATCGGAAGTAATGGTGCCGGTAAGTCCACGTTAATGAATGTGATTTCCGGTGTGATAAAACCGGATATAGGAACTGTTACGATTAATGGCAAGGATGTTACCAATCTCCCGGAATATAAAAGGTCTAAATTAATCGGCCGTGTTTTTCAAGATCCGATGGCAGGCACCGCTCCAACAATGACGATTGAAGAGAATTTGGCGATGGCCTTTTCGAGAAATAAGAAACGTGGCTTAAGAAAAGGCGTAACAAAGGAAAGAAAGCAATTGTTTCTTGATGTGCTGAAAAGCTTAAATCTTGGTTTGGAATCCAGATTAAATGCTAAGGTCGGACTATTATCAGGGGGAGAGCGCCAAGCCTTATCTTTGCTGATGGCCACTTTTACTGAACCTGATATTCTTCTTTTAGATGAACATACAGCCGCTCTGGATCCATCGCGTGCCGAACTCATTACAAGATTAACAAAAGAAATTGTCGGTGAACATGGTCTTACTACATTGATGGTCACCCATAATATGCAGCAGGCGATTGATTTAGGAAACCGTCTCATTATGATGGATAAAGGTCAAATCATATTTGAAGCGAATGAAGAACAGAAAAAAACATTAACGGTCGAGGATCTTCTCAATGAATTCAAAAGAATTCGGGGAGAACAACTTGCAAGTGATCGCTCTCTTTTATCTATATGATAATCAGACAGCTCTGGTTTGTACCAGGGCTGTTTTTATGTATTGGGTTCAAAAAAATTATGAAGCATTTGAAAATTCATTTATCATCTTGACGATTTTTATAACGTAATGATATGATAACGTTGAATAAACGTTATAAAAATATCAAAATATACTTAAAAGAATAATAGTCTATTACTCTTTTTTTAATGCCTAAATTTGAATTGGAGCTGACGCGCTATGAAAGAAGGTTTGAAAGTCGGGCAAACAGCTACGATTGATGCAGTTGTTACACCTGATATGTACGCCCAATTTGAAGGAAAGGTCGTTCATCCGGCGTATTCGACCGTGTCCATGGTCTATCATATGGAATGGGCAGCAAGACAAATTATCCTTCCGTTTTTAGAAGACCATGAGGAAGGCATGGGTGGTGCTGTAACGGTTAAACATGTTGCTCCAACTGCTGCTGGTACACGGATTACAGCTACGGCCAAACTCACTTCCTTCACAAATCATAAGGTCGTGACTACGGTGGTTGTCCGTAATGAGAAAGGGATCATCGGTGAAGGAGAAGTGACTCAATACATTTTGCCTAAGCTTGAGATTGAAAAGAAAATTCGTGCCTCATTAGAATAATTTTTTTAATCCGAAAAAATGTAAGCGTTTTCTAAAAGGGAGTGACAGAAATGGATTTGTTTTCACATATATCTGAACATGAGCAGGTCGTTTTTTGCAATGACCCTTCGACGGGGTTAAAAGCAATTATCTCAATTCATGATACGACCTTAGGACCTGCCCTCGGAGGATGCCGGATGCGCAAATATGCCTCTTTCGATGAGGCTCTCCACGATGTGCTGAGGCTTTCGAAGGGCATGACCTATAAATGTGCAGCAGCAGATGTTGATTTTGGCGGAGGAAAGGCCGTGATTATCGGAGATCCTTCTAGGGATAAAAGTCCAGAAATGTTCCGTGCATTTGGCCAATTTGTAGATTCATTGAATGGAAGATTTTACACAGGAACTGATATGGGGACAACGCCAGAAGACTTTGTTCATGCAATGAAAGAGACCAATTGCATTGTCGGAGTTCCTGAAACCTATGGAGGAAGCGGTGATTCCTCCGTACCTACTTCTTTAGGGGTTATTTATGGAATTCAAGCTACTAACGAAGCTGCTTTTGGTTCTAAGGAGCTATCAGGAAAAACCTATTCGATTCAAGGATTGGGAAAGGTTGGGATGAAGGTAGCCGAAAGATTGCTTTCAGAAGGCTGTGACCTTTATGTCTACGATATTAATCAGCATGCAGTTGATTATTTGTTAGAAAAAGCTAAAGCAATAGGTGGAAAAGTAAAAGCTGTTTCTGAAGCTGAGCTTTATCAGGCACCAGCAGATGTCTTTGTTCCATGTGCACTAGGCGGAATTATTAATGATGACACGATTGAGGTGTTAAAAGTAAAGGCCATTGCAGGGTCAGCAAATAATCAGCTTTTGGAAGCAAAACACGGGGACATTCTTTTTGAAATGGGAATTCTATATGCACCAGATTACATAGTAAATGCAGGCGGCCTTATTCAAGTTGCGGATGAACTATACGGACCGAATAAAGAAAGAGTTTTACAAAAAACATCGACCATTTATTCTTCTCTCTTAGAAATTTACCGATACTCTGAATCGCATGGAATTCCAACTAGTAAAGCAGCTGACAGATTCTGTGAAGCCAGATTGGAAGCAAGAAAGAAAAGAAGCAGTTTCTTTTCTCACAGTAAAAGACCAAAGTGGGATATCCGAAATTAATCAAGGGGTGATTCCGATGAAAGAACATTTCCCGATTATTCAGTATGTTGATCCGCATGGAAACGTGAATCAAGAGATTGATACGACACTATTGTCAGAGGAATTGGTTAAAACCTTTTACAAACACCTTATTCGAATTAGAACGTTTGACCGGAAGGCAATTAGTTTGCAGCGCCAGGGAAGGCTTGGCACATACGCTATCTTTGAAGGGCAGGAGGCCGCCCAAGTGGGCAGTGCATTAGCCCTTGAACCAAATGATTGGTTATTTCCTACCTACCGGGATCATGGAGCAACCTTAACATTTGGCCATTCCATGCCACGTGTATTCCTTTATTGGAACGGGAGAGTTGAAGGATGTGTGCCGCCAGAAGGAAAAAAAATAGTGCCTCCAGCGGTGCCAATTGCTACCCAAATACCGCAGGCAACGGGAGCCGCTTTGGCTGAAAAGAGAAAGGGCACGAAAAATGCTGCGATTGTTTATTTTGGGGACGGAGCCACTTCTGAAGGAGATTTCCATGAAGGACTTAATTTCGCGAGCGTATTTAAAGCTCCAATCGTGTTATTTAATCAAAATAATAGTTATGCGATATCAGTTCCGATAGAAAAACAAATGAACTCTGAAACAATTGCACAAAAGTCAATTGCGTATGGAATCCCAGGAATTCGAGTCGATGGCAATGACGTTTTCGCTGTGTATTATGAAACAAAAAAGGCACTCGAACGCGCCCGCAATGGAGAAGGGCCTACACTGATTGAGGCGGTTACGCTTCGTCTAGGTGCACATACAACTGCAGATGATCCGACCAAGTATCGAAATCAGGATGAAATTAATCAGAAAAGAGAGCAAATTGATCCGATTTTAAGAATCGAACGATTTATGAAGAATCAAAACTTATGGGATGAGACATGGATTGAATCCGTTAAAGAAGAAGCTTCCGAAGAAATTGAGGCAGCAGTTAAAGAAATGGAGGCTTTCCCTAAACCTGATGTAAATGACCTGTTTGACTATGTGTTTGCAGAACCAACATGGACCATTCAAGATCAAAAGGAAGCTTACTTCCAAGTATTAAAGGGGGAATAGGCATGACAGTTGAAACCTCAACTAAAACAAAAAAACTGACGATGGTACAGGCGATTACAGATGCAATGCGGACAATGCTTCAGGAGAATGAGAATGTTTTAGTTCTAGGGGAAGACGTTGGAAAAAACGGTGGGGTGTTTCGGGCTACGGATGGGCTTCAGGAAGAATTCGGAGAGGATCGGGTTATTGACACGCCTTTAAGTGAATCGGGGATTGTTGGTGTTTCGATTGGCATGGCGATGAACGGACTTTTGCCGATCGCGGAAATTCAATTTTTAGGCTTTATTTATCCAGCCTATGAGCAAATTATGACTCATGCAACGAGAATGAGAATGCGGACAAAGGGAACATACACGGTTCCGCTCGTAATACGGGCTCCATACGGGGCAGGGGTTCGTGCTCCGGAAATTCATTCAGACAGTGTAGAAACCTTATTTACTCATATGCCTGGGATTAAAGTGGTTTGTCCGTCCACACCATATGATGCGAAGGGATTGTTAATTGCAAGTGTAGAGGATCCCGATCCAGTATTATTTATGGAACCAATGCGCTGCTATCGTTCAAGTCGTGAAGATGTGCCAGAGGAAAAATATACAGTTGAAATCGGGAAGGCAAAAACCATCCAAAACGGCGAGGACGTTACGGTTATTACCTGGGGAGCGATGGTGCCAGTATGTCAGCAAGCTGTAAAAGCCGCTCAAGAAAACGAAATTACCTGCGAGCTCATTGATTTACGGACTCTTTATCCGCTTGACCGTGATGCAATTAGCCAATCCGTTCAAAAAACAGGCCGGGTTGTGATCGTACATGAAGCTCATGCTACGGGAGGAGTTTCTAATGATGTGATGGCGATTATTAATGATACTTCATTTTTATACTTAAAAGCTCCGATTCAGAGAGTAACAGGCTTTGATGTACCTGTACCGTTTTTCGCATTAGAAGATCACTATTTACCTACGCCAAAGAGAGTTTTGAAAGCGATTGCAAACGCTGTTCAATTTTAGATAAGGAAGTGATTTCATGCTTGAGGTGAAGCTTCATGATATTGGAGAAGGCATGACAGAAGGGGAAATTCTCCACTATTTTGTCAAGCCCGGTGATCATGTGAAAAGTGATCAGCCGCTTGTGGAGGTTCAAACCGATAAAATGGTGGCTGAACTTCCTTGTCCGGCAGATGGGATTGTTAAAGAAATTGTAGTAGAGCCTGGTACGACGGTAACGGTCGGGACCACACTGATTTTAATCGAGGCAAAAGGTGCTGCTGCAGGTCAAGAAAAACAGCCCGTTATCGAGACAACGGACAACAGGGTAATAGAAGGTCCTCAGCAAGCATTCCAAACAATAAAACAAAGGAGGGTTGTATTAGCTGCACCTTATACGAGAAAAATCGCTCGTGAAAATGGGGTGGATATCGAACAGATTACGGGAACCGGACCTGCAGGGAGAATCACAGATGACGACGTCTACCGCTATATGGATTCGTTAAATGGAAGCAACGAGGCTGCGGTAGCTATTGAAACTAAGAATAAGGAAATAGAACTCTCCCCGCCACCTGTCTCAGTGAGGAATGATGAGGAAGTTATCCCTTTCAAAGGTCGGAGAAAACAAATTGCCAAAAAAATGGTTCAATCCCTATTTACAATTCCACATGTTACCCACTTCGAAGAACTAGAGATAACCGAATTGATGAAAATGAAAAAGCAATTAAAAGAAGCAGGAAAAACTGTTTCCTTAGGGGCATTTTTTGTTAAGGCAGTCCAATTAGCCTTACAGGATTATCCGGTCTTTAATGCTTATTTAGACGAGGCAGAAGGTGTTATAAGACTTAAAAAGGAATACAATATTGGACTCGCCACTGATACGGAAGAGGGTCTAATTGTACCGGTAATTCATCGGGTTGAAAAAAAGTCTATTTTAACGATTCATCAAGAAATGAAGGAATATACAAAAAAAGCACTAGAAAATAAACTCTCAGCTAAAGACCTGCAGGGAAGCACCTTTACGATTTCAAATGTTGGTCCCCTTGGCAGCATAGGAGCAACGCCAATTATTAACTATCCGGAAACGGCTCTCCTCGCTTTCCATAAAACGAAAGAAAGACCAATCGTAAAAAATGGAGAGATCGTAATTGGAAATGTAATGAATGTCTCAATGTCTTTTGATCATCGGGTTGCAGACGGAGCAACAGCCGTAGCCTTTACCAATCGATTAGCTGAATTTCTGGAAAATCCAAGTCTATTACTAGTGGAGCTGGTGTAAATGGTTGTTGGAGAATTAGCGATGGATCGTGATGTCATTATCATTGGCGGAGGCCCTGGGGGATATTCAGCTGCGATTCGTGCGGCACAATTAGGGAAAGAAGTGACACTGATTGAAAAAAATGATATGGGCGGTGTCTGTTTAAATGAAGGATGCATCCCTTCTAAGGTATTTGCGGAAGCAGCAAAGCAAAGTCAAGTATTTCCCCATTTAGAAAAGCTGGGCTTTGAGCTGGAGAAGCCCGGCCTGGATTTTACAAGACTGCAAAGCTATAAAAATCAAGTTATTTCACAGCTAAGAGCGGGTGTGGAGGCCTTATGCAAAGCGAATAAAATTGAAAGAATTGAAGGAAGTGCCTCCTTTTTATCTGAAGACCGATTGGGTGTAGAAAATGGCCACCAGTTTGATGTTTACCGATTTAATCATGCGATTATTGCAACGGGAAGCCGTGCTATTCCGCATTTTAACGGCACTAAAAATATTATCAATGAACGAACTGTATATAGTATCGAGAAAATTCCTTCCTCATTGATTGTAAGCGGAGCCGATTATTTGGCACTTGAAGCGGCATTTTGCTATTCTGCTTTAGGAAGCACAGTAACTTGTATCGTAGAAGACGATGAATTTACTTACCTGGATGGAGCTATTATAAAGGAATTAAAAAGGCAATGTAAAAAGAAAAAAATCACACTGTTATCAGGTCAGATTCAAAAGGTTGAGGAAAACGAAACAGGCATTGAGATTGATGTAAAGAATCCGAAAGGGGAAGTACAGCAGCTTTCTAGTGAATATTTTTATAGCCGTTCCAGCTATGAAGGTAATGTTTCTGATTTAGGAATTGACCGCCTCGGAATGAAGCTTGATTCATCTGGATTTATTTTAGTAGATTCCAAATGTCGTACCTCGATAAGAAATCTATACGCAATTGGAGATGTGACAGGCGGTAAACAGCTTGCGGTAAAAGCGATTCGACAAGGAAAAGTAGCAGCAGAAATGCTGGCAGGGATTCCTTCAGAATGGGATGATTCCTATGTGCCGACTGTGATCCATACGATTCCGCCAATTGCAGCAGTCGGAATGACGGAGGAAGAAGCACAAAATGAAAACCTGCCATATGAAGCTGGCCAATTTTTGATAGCGGGAAACGGCTACGCTGGTTTAAGGGAACAAAAGGACGGTTTTGTAAAAGTGTTAAAGGAAAGCGGAACGGACCGAGTTTTAGGTGTTCACATTATGGGGGACGGGGCAGTAGAATTAATTTCATCCGGCATTTTTGCCCTTGAAATGGTTGCTAGGGACGAGGATCTTCTCTTTCCAGCCTATCCGCATCCGAGTATGAATGAAGCTTTGTTAGAGGCAGTTGAGGCGATTAAAGGGAGGGCTATTCACCAGGCACCAGTAAAAAAAGAAGTTTCAGTCAAATAGACTGCGATTTAGAATCGCAGTCTATTTTTCTGCTTCTCGGGGAGACAAAACCGGGAAAGTCGAAGAATCAACTGTCCTTCATAAGGGTGATGAAGGACAAAATGAGGGAATTTTCTTATAGATCAGGTCTAAACCAAAGTATTCCCACATATTGTTTAATCACAACCAATTGAAAAAGGTGAGGGCCAGATGTTTTCTGTGTATTTTTTTGAAAATAAAGATCTCGTCTTAAATCAGCTGTTAAAACATGTTCCTTCAGCAGGCGACGAGATAAAAATTAAAGGCCGTAAAGGAAAAGTATTAAGTGTTGCTACCGTTGATGACAATAAAATCTATGTACAAGTTAACCTAGAAAAAGTGACCAAATCAAAAGCAGCCGCGTTAACTCCTTTAGACAAGAAGAAGAAAAGGTAATTCAGTGAAAAATATTTAGTACTTATGAGCAAAAATTAAATTAAAACAGCATTAGAAAAACCGGGAATTCCCGGTTTTTTTGTTTGGTATAAGTCCAAGACTCGCATACCGTTACAATTAACTCGTATACAAAGATTTCATGAAAAATGAAGCCGTATATCATCAGCCTCCTCTTTCCCTTTCCTACAATTAAAAGTAGCAGGCTCTGTTAGCGATAAGTGTTGAATTTTATCAAAAAGACCAGTCAGATTTTTTCTAACTGGTCTAGTATTGTAAATGAAGATTTAACGGAATGACACTTCAGTAAATATAATAATCATCTAAGTGTATCGCTAACTATTTTTTCTTTACTGGCATCCAAATTTCGCTATATACATTTTCCGAAGTGCCATTGTACTTTGTAAATGAAATCCCAGGTAAATCTGCTATTTCATATCCTGAAGAAGGCAGCCATTCAGAATAAATTTTAGCGGTAGTTTCTTGAAGCGTAGCAGGAAATGGTCCTTGATTAGGGAAAATGGCCCATAAACTTTCTT
Organism: Bacillus litorisediminis; assembly: GCF_022808645.1. GTDB lineage: Bacteria > Bacillota > Bacilli > Bacillales > JC228 > Bacillus_BF > Bacillus_BF litorisediminis. The sequence continues at coordinate 11,752 of NZ_JAKZKT010000003.1, read as the reverse complement.
CAATTGAAAGTTGTTCTAAATCATCGAATGGATTTTCTTTTGTAGTTGCAAAACCAATCATATGAGTTAAGTGGCCTTTTTCTTCCAAGAAGCCATCATCAAAATCATAAGATACATTCAAGACCTGATGAGGATATAAATCAGCTAATTGATGCATTTCATTTCTTTGTTGTTCGGTAATTGACTCGGCTAGTTCTATAATTGCATTATTTTCATCTTCGAATTGAATGGGCACTCTTTTCGATACACCTACTATATTAAACTTCTCTTTCTTTTCAATTTTGAATTCCATTGATTTTCCTCCTTTTATATCTATAAAGAATGAAAATTTGGGAAATGATTTTTGAATTTTGTTTTTAGCTACTTCTGAAGGTAAAAAACCACTCCATTCACGAAAGGCTCTTGAAAATCCTTCTATAGATTGAAAACCATATTTATAGGCAACATCTGTCACCTTTGCTCCGTTAATTAACTCAACATTTGCAGCAGATAATCTCCTATTTTTGATATACTCATTCAATGATATTCCAGCCAAATACGAAAACATTCTTTTAAAATGATAATCAGATATTCCTACAATTTTTGATATATCTTTTCCAGAGATATCTTCCGTCAAATGTGTTTCAATGTAGTCCATTAAATGATTGAATTCTTGTAACATTCATTTCCCTCCTTTACAAATACATATTATCGGTAAAATTCATTATTTACTCGATATTTTATATACGGAATGTATCGGAATTTGTTTTTCATAAATATTATAATCGGCACTTTAACAATCATTTCATAACATTCTATATTAGTCATGTATGACGCTAAATAGCGTAAACTTACAGAAATCCCCCAAACAAATACCAATAACTATGGTACGATGTAAAAAACATGGAAACAGGAGGCATCTGAATGAAGGCAGTTATATTTGATTTTGACGGAACCATTATTGATACAGAAAGTGTATGGTTTGAAGTATATCGTGATCTTTTAAAGAAACGCTATGGATATTCTTTATCATTAAAAATGTTTGCACAGGTAATTGGAACCGTTAATGACGTGCTTGCCAATCAGCTAGAAGAAGAAATTGGGGATGCTTTTGACCGAAAATGGCTTGAAGAACAAGCAGAAGAGGAATTTCAAAACCGCAGGTCCGCGTTGGTTCTGAGGGACGATGTAAGAGAATTAATCGGTTTCTTAATTGAGCAAAACGTGAAGCTTGCGATTGCTTCAAGTTCTCGGTTGGAATGGGTTCAAGCCTATTTAGAAAAAGAGAAGTTAACTGACTATTTTCCAATTCTTTTAACTAGTGATGATGTAGCAAAAGTAAAACCAGATCCAGAACTTTACGTGAGAACTTTGGAAAAGCTAGGCCTCCATCCTGAAGAAGCAGTAGCGATTGAAGACTCAGGACATGGTTCACAGGCAGCAGTTGATGCCGGAATTCAAACTTTTGTGGTACCGAATCCTGTCACTTCTTTCATACAGTTTCCTAAAGAAGTTACGAAATTTGATAGTTTTCAAGATTTAAGAAAAGCATTAGAGGGAAGGCAGGATAATAAAACATCTGTGTAAATGGATGTCACATGGTTTATTTCATTGCTTTTTTGATTTTAGGGTACAAAATCTTAATCTAATGCCTGATATAGCTGGATGGAGAAACATTATTAATCAAGTAAGTGATTATCAAAAATAGTCTGTTTGATCAAAACAGACTATTTTTTTCGTTTTGGAAATTGATATATTTCTCTGCTTGTGGATCATGTTTGATAGCAGCATACGGATAATTCGTTTTTTCTTTTTATCATTTCCATTTCTGCCTATTTCTTTCTGGTTTTGAAACTTATTTGTTAGGGTATTCGTCATATTGTAAGTATAATGGACAATATAAAAAATAAAGGAGAGAAACCGATGAGGTTCTTTAAAATGATCGCATGTGGTACATTGTTGCTGCTTGTTTCATTTATAGGAAATATGAATGCTGTTCATGCAGATAGTAATGATCAGGGAGATAGCATTAATGAAAAATATGGACTTCCGGTTGTTGTGTATGGGGAAGCACTTTCTGAAGCGCAGAAAGAAGAAGTCCGGGAACTATTAAATGTAACAGACCCCACCATGGTGAAAGAAATAACGGTAACAGGAGAGGACCTTGTTCAGTATATTGATGGGGATCCCCATTCTAATATGTATTCCTCTGCGAAAATTACTAGAAATGATTCTGGAGAAGGTCTTGTTATTAACCAAGTAACTCCTGAAAATATTACCGAGGTTACCGATGAAATGTATGCCAATGCTTTATTGACTGCAGGCATTGAAAATGCGGTGGTAGATGTAGCATCTCCGGTAAAAGTAAGCGGCCACTCAGCTCTTGTTGGTATTTACAAGGCATATGACGAAGGAGAAGGAACAGAGCTTAACAAGGATAGGACACAAGTGGCTAATGAGGAGCTGAGTCTTGCAACCGAGTTAGCACAAAAGGAAGGGTTAGATCAGGACAAAGTAAGCGAACTGTTAACGGAAATTAAGCAGCAAATTGCAGAACAAAACCCTGTATCACGAGAAGAAGTGGAGCAAATCATTGATGAAAGATTAAAAGCACTTGAAATCAGCCTGAGTCCTGAAGATCGTCAGCTGCTAATCGATTTATTTGAAAAAATGAGGAATTTAAATATTAACTTTGATAATGTTCAGTCCCAGCTTGAAAACCTCGCAAACGATATCCAACAAAGGATCGAAGAAGCGGTAGGAGACAAAGGTTTTCTTCAAACTATTATAGATTTCTTTAAAAACTTAATTGAAAGTATAAAAAGTTTATTCTCTTAAACCAAAAATGCAGGGAGCATTTATGCCTCCTGCATTTTTTTTTGGAATAAGAACTTCATAAATCCCGGCTCCATTGTCGCTGCCATCCATTTAGCATGAACTTATTCCCATACAGCCAGTAGGCATAATTCCTCATTTTTCCATAATACCCTATATATTTACAAAATTCCCACAAAATTAACACATTTCTTTAAAAGAGAATCGCTAGGTTTAATAGTGAAAGACTCTATTTTTATGAAAAGGAGTGTTAATGGATGAAATCAAGATTATTACTGGTCTGGTCTTTAATGGTTTCAATACTATTCAGTCTAGTTTCTCCGGCACTAGCTGAAACTTTGCCAAAAAGTCTAGATCCATCCTCAGTCCTTGATGAGCGTCCCGCGCAATCATCGAAACAGGATGAGCCGCAGACGATCATTGAAGGTGACAGGGGAAAGACGCTTGTTACCAATCATCACACCGAACAGATTGGAAAAGGGGTTGAATTGACCACTTTTGAGCGATTTGATGCCCGTGGTTGGTTTAATGGAGAAATGCTGAAAGTAGATTTAAGCAATCCATCTGTTTTTGCCGACCTGCTCCATCCGGGAGTGGTATCAAAGGCAGAAGGGATTTCAAAATCTGCTAATCGTAAAGGGGCAATTGCCGGTGTAAACGGTGACTTCTTTGATATTAATAATACCAATGCCCCGCTTGGCGCGGAAATTGAAAATGGACAGCTTGTGAAAGGTGCTCAGCCTGGTCGGGAGAAATCAGCCGGAATTACAGAAAGTGGCATTGGACAGCTTGCCGACATTCTGTTAGAAGGAAATGTATCCTTTAACGGCAGCAAGCATTTACTTCATGCGTTGAATCAAAGCAGCATTCCTAAAGATGGAATCGGCTTATATACGGCACAATGGGGCAATTCCTCCCTAAGTGGAGCAGCTGGCGGAAGTACTTCCGTTCATGAAGTTTTGGTTGAAAATGGAAAAGTAGTGAAAAGCAGTCCAAGCATCACAAATAGCAATATTCCTGAAAACTCCTTTCTATTAATTGGCCGTGAAGCGGGGGCAGCAGCTTTACAACCATTGAAAATAGGAGATGAAGTTTCAGTAGAGTATGCGCCAAAGGTGTCTAATGGAGAACTCTTTACATTTGCTATTGGCGGAAATCCAACTCTTGTAAAAGATGGAGAAGTTCAGCCTGTCGATGATTCAGTTACTGCCCCTCGGACAGCGATTGGTTTTTCTGCTGATGGAAAAGAGATGTATCTTGTTGTTGTGGATGGCAGACAAGCAAGCAGCCGCGGCATGACTCTTCGTGAAATGGGAGAGCTCATGAAAGAGTTCGGATCTTATCAAGCGCTGAATCTAGATGGAGGCGGATCCTCTACACTGGTTGCACGTACGCCTGGTGAAGATCAGGTTGAAATTAAAAATAATCCGTCAGATGGAACAGAACGTGCCGTTCCGAATGGAATTGGCATTTTTACTGAAAAGGGTAATGGCATTCTTTCTGGTTTGAATGTACATACACAATCAACACTTGAACATTCAGATCGTGTCTTTCCTGGATTAACAAGGGTCTTTGCTGCAGCAGGCTATGATGATGCTTTTGGTTCTGTCCGGACAGAGGAAGTAAGCTGGCAAACCCTCCCTAGTGACGTTGGAAAGTTTGATCAGGATGGGACTTTCCATGCAGCGAAATCTGGAACTGCTCTTGTAGAAGTTCAGGCTAAAAATATAAAAGGGACAACCCCGATTACCGTTTTAGGCGAACTGGACAAGATCGAAACAAACAAGCCTAGACTTGGGTTAGCAGAAGGAGCCACTGAAACGTTCCATATCAATGGTTATGACGAAAATGGCTACTCCGCCCCAATCGAACCGAGTGATGTTCAGTTGGAGTATGACCGATCTGTCATTGAAGTTAGGAACAATACAGACGGAACATTTTCCGCGATTGCAAAGGTAAGCGAAGGCTCTACCTTAGTCACTGCGACCGTTAATGAAAAAAAAGCCTATCTTCCTGTGACGGTTGGATTAAAAACAGAAACGATTTCAGAAATGGAAGCTTTGTCAGATTGGCGCTTCTCCTCTGCCCGTGGTTCTGGAACGATTTCATCTGCAGCAGGCAGAAACGGGAATGGGATAAAGGTGAGTTTCGATTTTACAGCGTCTACAGGAACCCGTACGGCTAATATCCACCCTGTTCAATCGCTTATGCTTCCTGGTGAGCCGCAATCAATCGGTTTGTGGGTAAAAGGAAATGGAAAAGGCGAGTGGATGTCTTTTACATTAAGAGGTGCTAATGGAAGCTATCATTATCTTTACGGGCCATATGTCACTTGGACAGGCTGGCAAAAGGTTGAGATTGCTGTTCCTGCAGGAGTAGCTTATCCGCTTGAGTTACGAACCATCGGAGCAATTGAGACAAACAGAAATGACCAATACACAGATGAACTTGTGTATGATGATCTGTTTGTTAAAGTAAGCCCGACCGTTGAGGTGCCGGTCATCTCAGAGAAAGCCGATTCTTTAGTAATCCAAAATGGAGAAATTGAAAAAGATCGCTGGAAATTTGCGGTGATGTCTGACAGTCAGTTTGTAGCAAGCTCACCGAATAGTCAGCAGGTTCGTCTGGCTAGAGAAAGCTTGAAGCAGATCGTGGCGAATGACCCTGAGTTTTTAATTATCGGCGGCGATTTAGTAGATACAGCTTATCCAGAAGACTTTGAATTGGCAAAGCAGATCTTAGAGGAAGAGGTTGGCGATAAGTTCCCGATCTATTATGTACCTGGGAACCATGAAATGATGGGGACAGGGAACAAGGATAATTTTATGAAAGCTTTTGGGGAAAACAAGTTCTTTTTTACCCATAACGGGACGCAATTTGCATTGCTTGATTCAGCGACAGGCAGCTTCCGTACGTCTGATTTTGATCAATTAGTCGAGTTAAAGGAAACATTAGATAGGGCAGCTGCTGATCCAACTATTAAAAATGTAGTTGTGTTTGGCCACCATCCTACAAGGGATCCGCTTTCTACGGCGAACAGTCAGCTGAGTGACCGAAAAGAAGCAGAGCTGATTGAAACGTGGTTAACTGAGTTTAGAGAAAAATCAGGCGGCAAAGGGGTCATTTATCTGTCCGGACATGCACATACCGTGAATGTGGACCGCGTCGATGGCGTTCCTTACATGATTGTAGGTCCTGCCGGAAAGGCTCCATATGGTGCTGCGGATGAAGGAGGTTTCTATGCTTGGACTATGTTCGGAGTTGATCCAACCCCGATTCCATCTAAAGCGAATGGACCTGAAAAATCAAGTGAAATAAGTCCAATTGAAGATACAGAATGGATCCGGGCAGAAGTGAACCCGCTTCTTGAAGCTATAACAGTAGATGGACCAGAAACAATTGGAGCAGGGAAACCGTGGAGATTAAAGCAACCGGACATCAAGCAGGCAACTTAACCTTCCCTCTTATGTACCCAGCCAGCGTCAAATGGAGCGGAAGTGAAAATGTCTATATTGGAACAGGCGATGCTCTTAATAAAGCGAAAGAATCCAATCAGTATGATGCTGTTTTTGATACTGCTACAGGAATCCTCACTGGGTTAAAAGCAGGGGAAATTTCTTTGACGGTAGAATCCAATGGGGTTGAAGCAAACAAAGATATTACGGTTCACTAGTTAAAGGATGCTGGCCGCTGTGAAGGGGCCAGCATTTTTCCTTCTAAAATATAGGGAATCATTTTGTAAAGGATCATAAAGAAAAACATGAGGGGAAAAAGTCCTTCTTTTTTTATTAACAACAATTTAGTAGATTCAACCACAAATCGCAGAACGGTGTCTTCGCAGGAGCTCACTGCAATGACAGTAGTTTTTAACATTTATTTCTTTTCCTCTTGATTCCGTATTTCCCTTCGATTAGAATAATCTTTACCCTGTTTTTTCCACAACCATTATTGCTCCCGGCGAAATGACTGCCATGGTTTCCAATTTACCATTCTTTTAATCTATTTCACCGCTATTAAAGGAATGGACGTTTACGATTTCTAAACAGGAAAGGAGACCTTTATGTCTGTAAAAAATCATCCTGATTTTGAAGCAGAAGTCAAACGATTGCAATTTACGAAAAAGTATATGGACGCTGTGATTTTGACAGCCGAGACGAGTTCGGAGCAGTTTAAGGAGAATATGAAATTAGCATTTGAGGATCTTGTTGATGCTGATTCCAGTTTAAGCTATACGGAATTGTTAGCGAATGCCAGATTTTTCGAAATGTCCAAAGCAGATCTTGAAAAACTAAAAAAGCTCCGTGCCAAGCCATACTTTGCTCGAATTGACTTTTTAAGAGAGGGTCAGAAAGACAAGGAAATTTACTACATCGGAAAAACCTCCTTATACAAACGAGAAAATCAGGAACCAATCATTGTTGACTGGCGTTCACCGATTGCGAACCTTTATTACGAGGGACGAATCGGGGAAGAATCTTACCATGCTGAAGGAGAAGTCTATCATGGGGAACTGTCGTTAAAAAGACAGTACATTATTGAAGAAGGGGAACTTGAGGAAGTTCGCGATATTGACCTGACGACAAATGATGAAATCCTCCAAAAATCTTTAGCTAAAAGTGCCAGCAACCGCCTCACCGATATCATTAACACCATTCAAGAAGAACAGAACCGTGTCATCCGTGCAGATTTAAACAAACCGATTATTGTTCAAGGCGCAGCAGGAAGCGGTAAAACCACTATAGCATTACACAGAATTTCCTACTTCATTTACAACTATGCTGAGTATTTCCAGCCAGAAAATTTGATGATTTTAGCTCCTAGCCGGCTATTCATTGATTATATTTCAGAAGTACTGCCTGAGCTTGGAGTTGAAAAAGTGAAACAGTTTACCTTTACAGACTTTGTGCTTCAATGCATCGGAGTGAACATAAACCTAATCAATGACCAGAAGCTGATCCAGTTAGTTGAACAAGGTTCAGATGAAGTCAAAACTGCGGCATCTATTTCCGGGCTAAAAGGTTCCAAGCTTATGAAGAAAATTCTTGATCGGTATTTGCAGCATATTGAGCACACGTTTCATGCAACCGAAGATGTTTATGTCGACAAGTATAAAATTTTTACGGCCAAAAAATGGACCGCTCTTTTTCGAGATGACTATCAGTACTTACCTGTTTACCGACGTGTAGAGAAATTAAAATTGGTTTTACAAAATGATGTGCGGCAAAAGAAAAAGCTAATGGTCGATAAAATTATCCAGTTTTACGATGACAAAATCGAAAAAGCGATTTATCGGATGAAAGATCCTAAAAAGAGACAAGCTTACGTCTCGGAAGCTTTAGACCGAAAGGAAATGAGAGTGAAAGAGGTTCAAAAAGCGATTCGGACAGCGGTGCCGCAATATTTAAGAAAATTTCCAAGAAAAAAACTGCTGGATTATTACGAGGAGCTGTTTCATGACCCCGGCCGTTTAATGAAATTTGCCGATGGAAAACTTTCTTCCAAAAAGGCTGAAGCTTTATGTCGGTACAGTCTTCAATTAATGGCTCAGAAACAATTAGAAATGGAGGATCTCGCTCCACTTCTTTATTTGCAGCAAGCCCTATATGGTATTGACCCTCATTACCGTGCCAAGAATGTTGTGATTGATGAAGCACAAGATTATAGCTATCTTCAATTTGCTTCTTTAAAGGCAGCACTTGAAACAGATATGTTTACGATTGTAGGGGATTTAGCCCAGGGGATTCACGCTTATCGCGGAATCACTGACTGGCAATTAATCAAGAACGATTTGTTTCCGCGCGCGACTTATATAGAATTGCAGAAAAGTTATCGGACAACAGTTGAAATTATGGAGGAAGCAAATAAACTGCTTGCTTTGATTCCAGAGGAAACTCCGAAAGTTGAGCCGGTCGTGCGTCATGGGGAGAAGCCCAAATTTATAGAAATTAAAGAAAAAAAGGACGTTTTAGATCAGATTGAGCAATGGATCGCTGCTTATAAAGAAGAAGGGTTCCAGACTTTTGCGATAATCGGAAAAACGATGAAGGATTGCCGTAAAATCGCAAAAATTCTTGAGAGAAGCAGCAAAATCTCGATTCAGCTTCTTCATGAGCAAGACCAACTAAAAAAGGAGAACATTGTAATAGTGCCTTCCTATCTGGTTAAGGGACTAGAATTTGACGTGGTCTTTATTGTTTCCCTGGAGGAATCTTTTAGAAAAGAAGAGGAATTAGATGTAAAGCTGCTATATGTTTCCATGACAAGACCTCTTCATCGATTGCTGTTTTTAGGCAACAAAAACGATTTTATTTTAAATGGAGAGGAACAAAATCTATGACATATCACATTAGAGTCCGTGCTGGGGCTGTGATTATACAGAATCAATCGATTTTGCTCGTTGAATTTACAAATGAGCGAGGAGTTCATTATAATTTACCGGGTGGCGGGGTTGATCCCCATGAATCGATTCGGGATACCGTCCGAAGAGAGGCAATGGAAGAAGCTTGCGCTGATGTCGATGTAGGCCCATTAGCATTTGTCTATGAATACGCTCCACATTTAAGCAGCTATAGGTTTGGGGACACTCACACTATTAGCTTTTTCTTTGAAAGCAAGTTAAAGAATGGCTCTGTGCCAAAGTATCCTGATTATCCGGACCCATATCAGACAGGAGTTAAATGGATTCCTTTATCCGAGTTAGATCATATCGTTCTTTTTCCTAATATAAAAAAACAGATAATAGAGTATTCGTTAAAGAAGAGAAACATAGTTTGGATTTCAGAAGATGAATTGGAAGAGGCATATTTTAAAACCCAACCAAAAAAATAGCAGGGACTACCCTGCTATTTTTTTGGTTAGATAATGCCGAGTGTTTTCGAGAAATTCTATCGGTCAAAATCGATGTTTACGGGTCAAAATTATGTTCTATCGGTCAAAATTATGTTCTATGAGTCAAATCGAGGTGCTTATCAGTCAAAAATGGGTTTTTATCGGTCAAACCCGAAGTTCTATCGGTCAAAATCAGTTTCTGCGGGTCAAATCCGCGTTCTATCAGTCAAAATTGGCTTCTATCGGTCAAATCCGCGTTCTATCAGTCAAAATTAGTTTCTATCGGTCAAATCCGCGGTTCTATCAGTCAAAATTAGTTGATCTGGGTCTCTCAGTTCTTCAAGTCAAAATTTTTTATTTTGCCGGAAATCTCCAAACGGCTGCATCACCGTCAAAGGAAGCCATTGATTCATATCGAAGCTCCCACTCACCCTCTTGCGCGGGAACATCAAAGTAAACGGATCCTCGTGCTTTTTTCCCTCCAGGAAGTTCAGTTGATAGAGCCATATCTTCTGCCGGTAATGCTTGAGTTAATTCAAACCCTTCAGCATCATATAGAGTGAATTCAGTACTATCAATAAAATACGCTTCCTGATTCGTGTTCTCAACAACAAAGTTAGCTACAATAGCGTGGTCTTGGGTTAAGGGCTGAAATTCATTAATTTCACCTTGATACACTTCGACACTTTCAAGCGTAATATTGACTCCTTCAACAGTCACCGTATCACCGATTTTGGCCGCTTGTGCTTCTTGATTCTCTTCCTCTTGGGCATCTTCCTGATCCCCATTTCCTTCAGCAGCCCCGCCATTTTCTGCGGTGTCGCCGCCGTTATTATCTGCAGCATCATTGCCTTCATCGGTGGCTCCCCCACAAGCGCCCAATATCAATAAAAAACTTAATAAGATCGGAAAAAGTTTTAGTTTCATGATGGACCTCCTAATATTAGTATCGATTTTATTATGTTCAAATGGCACTTTTTCATTACTTTCTCATAACAAGTTTCAAAAGTGGAAGATGAATTAAGAGTTCGGTTATCATGGAAAAAGAAACTTATTTTAATGGAGGGCCAATATATGAGAAAAACCTTACAGGGGACAACAACCTTACATAATGGAATTGAAATGCCTTATTTTGGCTTGGGGGTATATAAAGTAGAAGAAGGGCAGCAAACAGAAGCAACCGTTCAGGCAGCCTTACAGATTGGGTATCGTCTGATTGATACGGCCGCCTTTTATGAAAATGAAGAAGGGGTTGGAAGTGCAATTAGAGAAAGCGGTGTTCCGAGAAAAGATATCTTTGTGACAACAAAAGTTTGGAATAGTGATCAAGGATATGACTCGACCTTAAAAGCATTTGAGTCCAGTTTTAATAAGCTGGGATTGGATTATATTGATTTATATTTAATCCATTGGCCAGTAGCTGCGAAGTACAAAGAGACATGGAAGGCTCTGGAACGTCTTTATCAAGAGGGGGCAGTGAAGGCAATCGGTGTCAGTAATTTTCAGCCTCATCATCTTGAGGATCTGATGAGTACAGCTAACGAAAAACCGACAGTTAATCAGATTGAATGTCATCCTCTGCTTACGCAGACAGAGCTTAAAAAGTTCTGTAAGAAGCATGACATTAAGGTAGAAGCATGGTCTCCCATTGCCCGTGGACGTGTGCTTGATCATCCGGTTTTGGTGAAGCTTGCTGAAAAGCATCAAAAGTCACCAGCCCAGATTATTTTACGCTGGCACCTGCAGCACGACGTCATCATTATTCCGAAATCAGTAAATGAAAAACGGTTAAAAGAAAATGCAGACATCTTCGATTTTGAATTAACCGCTGAAGATATGAATCAAATTGATAGTCTCAATCAAAATCAAAGATTTGGTTCAGATCCTGACAATTTTGATTTTTAAAAACTCCGCTTTTGCGGAGTTTGCTTTTGCGGAGTTTCAGATTGAAGACAAAAGGCATTTGGGAATGTTTTTATTCCAAAATGCCTTTATGATTTTAAGAATTTTTCTCAGAATCCATCTTAGAAATGAGTGTGATTTGTCTATTATTCTTATTCTTTATGCCATTTTTGGACTTACCCAAGTCCAGTTGGCTAATTTTTTAAGA
>NZ_JAKZKT010000029.1 GCF_022808645.1 Bacillus litorisediminis | reverse complement strand
ACGGAGTTCGGATCTCTTTTCAATTTCCCCATTGAAAACACTCCTTTAGCTTTATACTTATTATTCTATCAAATAAAAAACTGTGTGAGTAAGGAACCGTACGTATTCCTTACTTACACAGTTTATATTACACTCCCGAATAAGGAAACAAAGAAGAGTGTTCGCGCTGAACACTCTTCTTTTTCATTAATATGGATCTGCTTCATGTCCTTTTTCAACTGCTTCCTGTGGTGCATTCTCTCCGCCTTTGACGCCTAACGTGTGAATGCCAGAACCGCCTTCTTTCGCAGCCTTTTCAAGTCCTTCCCGCAAACGACGGCCGTATTCCTCATCAGCTTCCTCAGCAAGAGCAATCATTTTATCCTGAATGCGCTTATCGCATTTGGATAGGTCTGTAACTAAATTGTTAATTAATTCGTCCTTTTCCCACTGTTCAAATTCACGATAGGTTTGTCCTGCTTGCTTCGTATTATCGTTGCGGTCAATGGATTGACGAACCAGATTACCCTCTACCCAAGGCGTATACTCAACCCCGGTCTGTTCTGCTTCTTTCAAACCGCCTAAAATCGATGGCTCATAATTAATATGAAGGTTTTGGCCAGGAGCTTTGTCCTTATAGTACCTCATTTGTCCGCCTTCTTGATTTGTGGCCACTCGTTTTTTAGCTGCGTTGATTGGAAGCTGCAGATAGTTAGCACCTACACGATAACGTTGTGTATCTGAATATGAAAACGTGCGTCCCTGCAGCATTTTATCATCAGAGAAATCGAGACCGTCGACAAGGACACCTGTTCCGAAAGCAGATAATTCGACTTCATTAAAGTAGTTTTCAGGATTTTTATTTAATACCATTCTTCCAACTGCACGCCAAGGGAATTGGTCCTTTGGCCAAAGCTTTGTATCATCTAGAGGATCGAAATCTAGCTCAGGGTGCGGTCCGTCCTCCATAATTTGAACGAACAATTCCCATTCAGGATAGTCTCCGCGTTCAATCGCTTCATACAAGTCCTGCGTTGCATGATTAAAGTTTTTCGCCTGAATTTCTTCAGCCTCTTTTACAGTCAGGTTTTTAATACCCTGTTTTGGCTCCCAGTGATATTTGACTAGAACTGCTTTTCCTTCTTTATTCACCCATTTGTATGTATTCACGCCAGAACCTTGCATCATGCGGTAATTGGCTGGAATTCCCCAAGGTGAGTATACCAATGTAACCATATGGAAGCTCTCAGGCGAGCTCGCGCAGAAGTCGAAGAATCGTTCGGGGTTTTGATAGTTCGTAACCGGATCTGGTCGGAAGGCATGAATCATGTCAGGAAATTTCATGGCATCCCGAATAAAGAAAATTTTTAAATTGTTCCCTACTAAGTCCCAGTTTCCGTCTTCTGTATAAAACTTAACAGCGAAACCACGCGGGTCGCGAACAGTTTCGGGAGAATGGAGGCCGTGAACAACGGTTGAAAATCGAACAAAGACGGGTGTTCTTTTTCCTTTTTCCTGGAATAATTTCGCACGGGTGTATTTGGAGATTGGTTCATCTCCGCACATACCATAGGCTTCAAAATAACCGTGTGCTCCGGCACCGCGTGCGTGAACAATCCGCTCAGGCACTTTTTCTCTGTCAAAATGGCTGATTTTTTCAATAAAATCATAGTTTTCCAATGTCGCTGGACCCCGGTTGCCTACGGTCCGGATGTTTTGGTTATTAGTAATCGGGTGTCCTTGCCTATTTGTCAAAGTGTCATCATGTTCAATATTGTTTGGCTGGTTTTGGTCATTGATCATCCTTTGCCCTCCTCAAGCTAAAATTAATTATTTTGGTGTTTTCTACCACCCATACTTTGCCCATGTGATGGGATAAATATTCTGGTTTGGGGGTGGATTTTCAGATAGAGAAGAGGGCGACAATGATTGATGTATTTGTGAAGTTTCATAACTAATTTGTCATTATCAACGGAAGTTTGTAAGATATCAACAGATTTACGGATATATCAATCAATTTTTGCAGGTTACCAACGAATTAAAGATTTTATCAACAAATATTAGTCGTTTATCAACAAATTAGAACTTTATCAACAAATATAGTTCACTTATCAAGGATGTTTGGCAGATACAAACAGATTGCCTGTTAATCAACTACTTTATCTTTCCCAATAAAGTACTTTCTTGATTTATTTGATCCTGTAAAAGATAATCCCATTGACATTAATAAGTGATGAGCTGTGCTCGCAGATGATATTTTAAGGAAGTCCCTGCATTCTCTATTCGTTATAGACGGCTTAATTAATAATAAATAATCCAGTATCGCCTGCTTATGGGCATTACGGGAAGCAGCCTTACAATGTGGGCAGGCCCATTTCTGCTGCACTCTTTTCATTTCGAATTTTTCGCACTTTGGACATTGAATGCCTTTTATAATGTCAGAGGATGAGTATTGATACGTTTTTTGCGGATCGATTGCAAGGGGGTTATGGCTATTTAAAATTTGGGTGGTTAATTGTTTGAAAGCCTTATGACTAAGAAGATCAGTTTGATAATTGCTTGATATCTCTTGTACTTTTTCTTCAAGTGCATGGGCATGAAGAATATGATTTCTATATACTGGTCCGGATTTTGGGTCAATATAAGTACGCGGATTTCCAATCACGACCAAATGTTCTATAGGAATGTTATGATGTGAACCTATCCATTTTACAAACTGCCGGCTTTGCCTTTTTACTTGTTCGAGAGGGTCTTGTATGACTTGTTCATCACCATCGTCATTGGTCCAAATTAATTGTTTATAAACTTCGTCAAAGTATAGTTTACCGCTGATGTTTTTTACTTCGATAAGAAGAATGAACTTTCTGGAGATAAGTAATGTATCAATTTGAAAGGGCCTGTTATCGCAGATTAAGCGGAGACCGTGAAAAATGTGGAATTGATTTGGTGGCAAAAACTCAAGGTAATAGTCAATTTTATTTTCACCTGCAAGACCTTTTTTCCTTTTATTATACTCTTCTCTTAGTTTTGGAAGCATCCTATGGTTAGGGGAGAGCCTTCTAAATAAAGCCTCAATGATTAAAATTTGAATTGGAATGGATCGTGTTAAAGAAATCAAAAGCATCACTCCTTATTAATTTTTTATTTATTTCAATAAGGTGGGGTGAAAATCCTTTATTTATTGTAACGAAATGATTAATTTTAAAGTCATTTTTACTTTATCAACGGCTTTTGATTGTTTATCAACAAGTATCAGGTTTTATCAACAAATGAGAATCGTTAATCAACAAATATCAAAATTTATCAACGAAATCTGGTCGTTTATCAACAATTTTGAGATTTATCAACGACTTTTAGCGATTTATCAACACCAATCCTCTGTTTATCAACAAATATCCGGAATTTATCAATAAAAAACGAACCCTGATCAGGGTTCGTCTATATTAAAATGCCCAGTTTCCATTCCGGAAGATTGGTTCAACGGATCCATCTTCTTTAATGCCGTCAATATCCATGTCGGCCGAACCAATCATGAAGTCGACGTGCGTCATGCTTGAGTTAACCCCGTGTTTCTCGAGTTCTTCTTCACTCATTTTTTTACCGCCTTCCACACAGAAGGCATATCCGTTGCCAATTGCTAAGTGATTCGATGCATTCTCGTCAAACAGCGTATTATAGAAGAGCAAACCGGATTGTGAAATAGGAGAATTATGAGGAACAAGTGCGACTTCTCCTAAGTAGTGAGAGCCTTCATCTGTTTCCACAAGTTTTTTCAAAATAGCCTCGCCTTGCTCCGCTTTTACGTCAACAATTCTTCCGTTCTCGAAAGTTAATGTAAAATTATCGATAAGATTGCCGCCATAGCTTAGAGGTTTAGTACTTGATACGGTTCCGTTTACTCCGTCTCTTAAAGGTACAGTAAAGACCTCCTCAGTCGGCATGTTAGCCATGAAGGATACGCCATTTGGGTCTTCGCTTCCTGCACCGACCCATTGATGCTTGTCATGCAGCTCAATCACTAAATCGGTTCCCTTTGCTTTATAGTGCAGCTTTTTAAAGCGCTTGCGATTTAAATGTTCAACTTTTTCATGAAGCGTTTCGTCATGCTTTTTCCAGGCTGCCACAGGATCTTCCTGATCAACGCGAACGGCTTTAAAGATAGCATCCCAAAGCTTTTCGACGCTGTTGCTGTCATTCGGGAATACTTTATCGGCCCACGCCTTCGAAGGAACGGCAATAACGGTCCATGCCACTTTGTCTGATTGTGTGTATTGACGATATTTTCTTAATGCTTGACCGGCCGCCTTTTGGAAATTAGCGATTCTTTCTGAATCGACACCTTTTAATAAATCAGGACTTGAAGAAACAATCGCCATAAAAGCAGCACCATTTTCAGCTAATTCTTCTCTTTCTTTGGCTCTCCATATTGGATACTCTGTAAAAGCTTCATCTGGTGCCATTTGATATTTGATGCGGGTCAGTTCATCATCAGACCAGTCGACCATTACGTGTTTAGCCCCAGCTTCATATGCCTTTTTCGCGACTTCCCGTACAAATTCAACCGCGTCAAATGTGGCGGTTACAACTAATGTTTGGCCTTTTTGGACGTTGACACCAACTTTGACAGCCAGTTCAGCATATTTTTCTAATTGCTGTTGGAATGTTGACATATAATCTCTCCTTTACAGTCGTTTATTTTGTTATGTATATAGTGAATCTTCCTTATTTTATCAGATATCAAATTGGAATTAAATGAAAGTTATGAATATATTTTTACCCTGAAAATAGATTGGTTTACTTACCTTTCCTATTCTTTTTATATACAATAAACGTATGACAATTTTTGAGACGGATGTGTTTTTATGAATTCAATATTTATCCGAAATAAAACGGAACAGCACTGGGTCGAAAAGGCTAGACAATTAGCGGAAGAATTTAAAGTAACGTCGACTGAACACGATTGCAACGCCACTTTTCCATTTGATCATTTTGCAAGATTAAAGGAGGAAGGCTTTACGAAGTTAACCGTTAAGGCAGAGTATGGCGGTTCTGGCTTCACATTATATCCCTTCTTATTAGTTCAGGAGGAACTTGCAAAAGGGGATGGAGCCACTGCTCTTTGTCTGGGCTGGCATAATGGACTTTTCCTGCAGCTTAAAGAAACAGAAAAATGGGAATCAGCGATATTTGAACGGTTATCTAAAGAGGCTGCTCAAAAGGGATTTCTTCTGAATAGTGCAGCGACAGAGCCAAAGACCGGAAGCCCGGCTCGGGGCGGAAGGCCTGAAACGGAGGCTAAACGGACGAAGGACGGCTGGATCATTACAGGAAGAAAAACGTTCACTTCGTTAGCCCCTGCACTGGATTATTTTATTGTGACCGCTTGGATTCAAGAGAAAAATGCAATTGGTGAATTCCTCATTCCAAAGGAAGCTAAAGGCCTTGTGATTAAAGAAACCTGGAATACACTCGGAATGCGAAGTACGAGAAGTGATGATTTAATCTTAAATCAGGTTTTAGTTAGTAACGAAGCTTTTGTCAGTCTGAAAGGAATGGGGAAAAATGTGCCGCAAGCCTGGCTCCTGCATATTCCGGCTGTATATTTAGGGATAGCTCAAGCAGCTAGGGATTATGCGGTTCAGTTTGCGACGGAATATCAGCCGAATAGTTTGCCTCATCCAATAAGTGAGGTTCCTGAAGTGAGAAGAAAGGTCGCACTAATGGATCTTCAGTTAATGAACGCCCGCCATTTTCTGTATCATGTAGCATCCTTATGGGATTCACAAGAAGAGGTCCGGTTAGAGCTCGGTCCTGCCCTAATGGCGGTAAAAACCGCAGTGACCAATGCAGCGATAGAGGTGGTCGATTTAGCGATGAGAGTAGTTGGGGGCCACAGTTTATCGAAGAACGCTCCTTTAGAAAAATATTATCGGGATGTAAGAGCGGGACTTCATAATCCGCCTAGTGATGATATTACTTATAAAGTTCTGGGGGATCAGGCATTTAATAACTAAGCCAACTTTCGCACTAAGTGCATAAGTTTAATCGTTGACTGGGTCCAAGCTTAATTCGTGAGATTGTTTTTGCGGTTTAGAGGAAATGCACAATAATGGGACTGGGTACCAGAGTAATAACGGGCCCTGGTTCCGTTATTTGTGTTGAAACGGGCATTTTTCAAAGGGTATCGGTCTCTGGTTCCGCTAATTGCCCTAAACCGAGCAATTTTTGGATGATTTTCGGCAAATAGCGGAACGTAAATCCGCTTCGGTCCGGAAATCAGTGGTTTATTGCGAAATAGCGGAACGTAATACCGCTAAGAAATGTAAAAAGCAAATGGAACGAACATTGGAGTAGCGATCCCAGGTCTCCTGCCGGTGTCACTCTGCGAAAGTTGACAGTTCACCAAATTTCCATAAACAAAAAACTCGCTATCGAGCGAGTTTTTTTATGCCATTTTGCATCGGGAATAGCCAATTCTGCCTAAAGATTTTCCAAATTCCTACAATAAATAACTTTCCTGGATAATGCATCCATGTTATGATGTAAAAATAGTGTCGAAATATTCAAATTGGGGGGATTCATCTGAGACTTACACCGATTCTTCTAAAACAATTGTTAATTTGGGTGATCATGACACTAGTCCTAATCATTCTTTTAACAATTCCTAGAACAGTAGAATACGAGGCAGGTAGAGGGGGTATGTTTTTAGATGCTAATCCGACCTATTCCTTTGAACTTCATAAGGAACAGTTCCTCTCTTTTTTTGCTTCCTTTATAAACGGTGACCTTCAGGAGATTCAAGTCTATGAAAATCCGATTATTAAACATGTATCAGATTCAGTGCTGAAAAGTCTCATTATCGTAGTTCCTGCTATAGTAATTGGCTTTTTAGGCGGGATTATAAAAGGAGCTTTTGATTTTAAATACCGGAAAAGCAAATTAAACATATTCGGGAAGCCATTGACCTGGCTTTCCATCTCATTGCCGGATTTGTTTTTTATCGTGATGATTCAATTCTTTCTTATTTTCTTATACAAGGAAAGAATTCTGGATGAAGTTCATTTAACGGGTGATGAATACATACAAAACTATGTATATTGCATTATTTTTCTGGCAATCTATCCATTTTTCTATACAGCGAGGACAACCTTTATATCACTTGAAAGTGAAATGGGATTTGACTATATTCGCACGGCGAAGGCAAAGGGAACGCGAACCAATAAAATTATTATGACCCATGTTTTAAAAAATGCGCTGCCCGTTATTTTAAGTCATTTCGATACAGTTGTTCTTTACGTTTTATCGAATCTATTTATTGTAGAGCTATTAACCGGGTTTCGGGGAGCTGCTTACTTTTTCTACAAGTCTGTCAGTCCGCCTTTTACATTTACTGTTGGCCAGCAATTTGCGATTGATTATCTGCAGGCATTACTTTATACAATCTTCTTTACGTTGATCATATTTATTGCGAGGGCGATTGCCGCTATTAGTTCAGCCTCCATTACACCAGATGGGAGAGGGGAGACTGTATGAGAAACTATCATCTTCTTGTAGGAGGAACTCTGCTTTCTCTTATAATGTTGCTTGCTTTTTTTGCTCCTTACCTTCCATTTGTGGATGCTGAATTGACAGAGCAAGTAATGTATAAGGATGAGGAGGGAGTCATCCATGTTCCTCCTTACCCTCCTTCTGCAGAATTTCCGCTTGGTTCGGATTGGGCTGGAGTCGATTTTCTAAGCATGCTCTTAATGGGAGCAAAAGAAACCTTATTTATGGTATTTGCAATCCTGATTTTAAGGTATATCATTGCGGTTCCGCTAGGGATTGGTGCTTATTATTCAAAGGTGCTTCGGTTTATTTTAAACTGTTTTTATCAGTTTTCGATGAGCATGCCTCCCGTTTTTTTAGTTTCGATATTTATCGGTTTTCCGATTATACTTTTTTCGGATGTAAGGCCGATCTGGATGGTTACTATTATTGCTCTTATTGATGTCGGGAGAATTGCAAAGCTGTTCTATCAGTCTTTAGTGGAAATTGGGAAAAAATCATTCGTAGAAAGCGGAATTGTTTCAGGCTGCACAAAACCTAGGCTGTTTTTTAAATATTTTTGGCCATTTTTACAGCCTCACCTATTCACCAACCTTACCTTTGATGCTGGCAGAATTCTCTTCCTTCTAGCACAATTTGGGGTGATGGGAATTTTTATTCAGCATACCTATGAGTCACAGCTGGGGGGCTATTACCAGCTCATGAGTGACTCAATCGCATGGCCGATGTATTTTTATGAATTGCTTGCCAAGATCCGTGTGTATGAATGGATTCCATTATCGGCAGTCGGGGCGATTTCGATTACGATGATTGCGATTTATTTAACAGGTGAGGGACTGCAGCGCTACTTTCATCAGAAATATAACCGCAATGGCAGTGTGGACTTATAAAGTATAAAAAAGGATTGGGGAATTTGTGGTCTTCAATCCTTTTATGTTTCTAACTCAATTTTCGCAAATCGCAGGCAAATATGTGGCGGATTTACTAATGGATATGGGTTCCGTTATTTTTGACAAAATCGCAGAATTTCAAAGTTTGGCGGACATCAGTTCTGTTATTTGATGAAATGCCGGCTATTTTTTAATGATTTTAGTCAAATAAGGATCGTATGTCCGTACAGATAATCATCATGACAAATCCAATTGAGCCTGTTACGAGTCATACTTCCCGAATGTGATCAAAAATTCAAGGCTGCAAATGTATGATTTGGGGTATATGGCGGGAATGCAGAAAAGGAAGTATTCATTGGGAGCGAACTCCCAATGAAGTGAAAGCCTAAACTTCCTCGTCTTCAACCCGGTTTTTAAATGCTTCCTGAACAACCAACAATTCTTCATCTTCTTGGGCTTCCGTATTATGTTTTTCGACTAGGCTATTTTTAGGAAATTGACCTGGATGTCCTTTTTTCTTATGGTCAAATGCTTTGCCTCTTCCCACGATCAACACCCCTTTCACCACATAGAATACCCAAGCTTCTTGCATTCATCCCTACAAATAAAACCCCCAATCATCAATCTGACCGATTCATGAATGGGGGTAAACAATAAGCATTTATGATGAGACCGTTGTCGATTTAGCTTGTGTTTTATTTCTTCTTGTAAAGAGATAAAATAAAGGCGTATCCAATAAAGCTAATACACACTTAATTGCAAATTGAGACCAAATCATCGCCCAAAGGCTTGGGACTTGGCCAGCAAAGGCAATCGTAATAAATATCGCTGTATCAATAAATTGAGATGAAATCGTACTCACATTATTTCGAATCCATTTGTGCTTACCATTGAATTTATTTTTAAGGAAAGAAAACAAATGTACGTCTATATTTTGTGATACCAGATAGGCAATCAGGCTAGCCATCATATTGCGAAGGTTTGGTCCAAGCAGCACTTCGTATGCTTCCTGTGCAGACTGCGCGAACGGAGCTGCCGGTAAGACCATCCCTATTAGAATCATCACACTAGCAAATAGCTGGGCAATAAAACCATAAAAGACGGTTCTCTGTGCCTGTTCTTTTCCGTAACGCTCATGAATGATATCCGTTAATAGAAAAGTAAAAGCATAGGTGACAACAGCAGCTGGAATCACAAAGGTTTCTCCAAGGGAAACGACCTTTGTCGCCGTTACATTGGCCACTACTAATGATGTCGCAAATAAGACTGAGTAAAGCGTAAGAAGCTGATCTTTTGGCTGATTAATCATTGTTTTTCTCTCTAATGGCTGTTGTTTTTAGTTCGATTCCGCCACGAGGAGATTGGTAAATCGTCACTTCTACACGCTTTGGATCAATCGCATAGACGATATCATCAGCAATACGGGCTGCTAATGTTTCACAAAATGCACCTTCATCACGGTAAGACCACAAATAAAATTTTAGTGATTTAGACTCAATACACTTTTTATCGGGTGTATAAGAGATTTCAACCTGACCAAAATCTGGCTGGCCGGTTTTCGGACAAACGGCTGTAAATTCTAATGCTCTAAAGGTTATATTACTTACATTCGGACTATCGAAGGCTTCTTCTTTTAAAGCCTCTCTCCCTTCCTCGACACTCTTTGGTCTTGGCATCGGTCCGGATTGCGGAATCCAAGAGTTTTTCATAATAAAAATGGCCTCCTTAGTTTTGATAAAGCAGGATATCGCGAACTGCTTTTGGGAACAATATATTTCTTTCCCGACAAATTATTGTAACACAAATTAAAAAAATAGCACTCCTTTAATGTAAGAAGGTAAAAATTTCGTATTTGAAGAAGGAATGTAAATATTTCACAGAAAATTCAGAAACAGTTTAAACATTCAGTATTTCTATTGGTACAATAAAAGTGGAAGGCAAAAACCATTGGGGTGATCTCGTAATGGATCTTTTTGATTTAATCACGGAAGACCTTATTAAGAAAGCTTATAAAGAAGGCGAATTTGATCAGCTGCCAGGAAAGGGGAAGCCTCTTCCAAAGGATGATTTAGAGCATATCCCGCCAGATTTAAGGATGGCTTATCGTTTAATGAAAAATGCTGGTTTTTCTGTTGAAGAAAATCAGCTCAAAGCAGAAGTGATGACCATTGAAGATTTAATAAAAAACAGCCAAGATGATGAAGAACGAAAAAAGCATAAGGAGAAATTAAACGAAAAGCTTCTGCGCTGGAATCAAATGCAGGCGAAAAGAGGGATGAAAACAAACAGCGCTCTCTTTAAAAATTATGAAAGCAAAATTGAAAGCAAGCTCTTTTCAAAAAAAGAATGATAAGAAACAGTAGGCTGAAGAGGCAACTTTAAACTAAAGTTTGCCTCTTTAATTTTGTCCAAAGCTATTAAGAAAGAAGGGGGAGGAGTCGATATAAAGAGTAGAGAATTTTTTCTCACTCATTGCTGTAAATGCATGTAATGAAAAAAAATCTAAGAAATACAGAGGATGGGTGCAGTTTATGGATAAAACCTCGATAATAGGTCTGATATTAGCCGTCATAGCGATAGGATTTGGGATGGTGCTGAAAGGTGTTGAAATTGGTGTCCTTCTCAATCCGGCAGCGTTATTAATTATCTTTCTGGGGACAGCAGCTGCTGTTATTATTGCTTTTCCTACCAAAGAAATTAAACGGGTACCTAAACTATTAAAAATAGTGTTCACTGAACAAAAGCTTGTACCGGATACTGAATTAATTCAAAAGTTCTCAGAAATGGCACAGGTGGCCAGAAAAGAAGGTCTTCTTGCCCTGGAAACAATAGCAAGTGATATAGACGATCCTTTTTTGAGAAACGGGCTGACACTTGCAGTTGATGGACAAAATGCAGAGTACATAAGAGATGTATTAACAGAAGAAATCGAAGCGATGGAAGAAAGACATTATTCCGGGGCGGCCATCTTTTCTCAGGCAGGAACGTATGCACCGACACTCGGGGTGCTTGGAGCCGTTGTAGGGTTAATCGCAGCACTCACCCATATGGAGGATACGGAAGCCTTAGGGGCATCCATCAGTGCCGCTTTCGTAGCCACATTAATGGGGATTTTCTCCGGATACATGCTGTGGCACCCATTTGCAAATAAGCTCAAGCAAAAATCCAAAGCGGAAGCGAAACAAAAAAGAATGATCATTGAAGGCATTCTATCCATTTTAGAGGGAGAAAACCCTCGTTTGCTTGAACAAAAATTGGCTTCATTTTTGCCAGAGGATGAGAGAAAAAATCTCTTAAAAGAAGGCGTGAACGATAATGCGTAAAAGCAAAAAGAAAAAAAGTGAGGAACATGTTGATGAAGCATGGCTTTTACCATATGCGGACCTTTTAACCCTATTGCTTGCAGTCTTTATTGTATTGTTTTCAATGAGTACTGTGGATGCGACTAAGTTTGATAAACTTTCCAAAGCGTTTAACGATATTTTTACCGGCGGGACGGGAGCATTGGATTATCCAAGTCCAATGCCAGAAGGGAACGCTGAAGCAACAGATGAAAATGAAGAGCCTGATAAAAGAGATATAGCGGGTACTACGGTAACAAATACCCCTTCAGAAGAAGAGAAGCTTCAGGCCATTCAGACAAAAATGGATGCCTTTATTCAAGAAAAGGGGTTAGAAGAGGAGTTAGAGACATCTCTTACCGACGAAGGACTAATGATTACCATTGGTGATAATATCCTATTTGAATCAGGAAAGGCAGAAATAAGTCCGGAAAATATAAAAGTTGCTCGGGATTTATCCGAATTATTAGTGCTGGATGAAACCAGAAATATCATTATTAGCGGACATACGGATAATGTTCCGATTCGGAATGCACAGTTTGCATCGAACTGGGAATTAAGTGTAATGCGGGCTGTTAACTTTATGAAGTTGCTGCTTCAAAATGATAAACTAGATCCGAGATGGTTTAGTGCAAAAGGATATGGGGAGTTTCAGCCTATTTCTGATAATCGTACTGCTGAGGGACGAGCTAAGAATCGCAGAGTAGAAATTTTGATTTTGCCGAATCATCCTCCCGATGAAACGGCTAAAAATCGTACAAACTAACCGTACTGTATAACAGTATGGTTTTTTTTATAGTAAAATAATCACAAAAGACACTTGTTATATTTATGGACATTTGTTTAAATGAAGATAGGGAGATGGGGGGATATCATGAACGAAAAAGAACAAATTATTGTAGAAATTATTAAGGAAAACCCATTCATTTCGCAAAATGAGATCGCAGAGAGAACGGGTTTATCACGGTCAGCGGTAGCAGGCTATATTTCTTCACTGACGAAACAAGGAAAGATTTTAGGAAGGGCTTACGTACTTCCGGAAAAAATTAATTTCACTTGTGTAGGCGGGGCCAATTTTGATCAAAAGCTGCAGGTTTATAACCAAATTATTTATGGCACATCGAACCCGGCTTTCAGTGTGAAAGCTTGTGGCGGAGTTGCAAGAAATGTAGCTGAAAACTTAGGCAGACTTGGCTGCAGTGTTTCACTTATTACTGTTGTCGGGGATGACTATGAGGGTCAGTGGCTTTTGGACTATACCAAGGATTTCGTTGATATTACTCCTTCTCAGGTTTGGCCGGAAGAAGCAACCGGTACCTACACCGCTATATTAAATGCAAACGGCGAGATGGAATTAGCTATTGCAGACATGGGAATCTACAGTAAGGTTAATATTCCTTTTATTGATAAAAGATGGGGTTACCTATCATCTTCAGACATGATTTTAATGGATACGAATTTTTCAAAAGGTGTCCTTGAGCATGTCATTAAACGCTGTGCTGAGGAAGACCTCCCCTTAACGATTGCACCAGTATCTTCACCAAAAGCGAAAAAACTGCCGCAGCAGCTAAAAGGAGTAACTTGGTTAATCGCAAATCAGGAAGAAGCAGAAGTGATTGCTCACCAGCAGATTACTTCAGATGGGGATTATTTTAAAGCAGCGGAAAAAATCGTGAAAAAAGGGGTAGAACATGTGGTGATTACCCGTGGCGATAAGGGACTCGTTTTTTATACAAAAAGAGGGGAAGCAGGTGCTGTGATTCCACCTAAAATTGACGTTAAGGATGTTACAGGCGCAGGGGATTCGCTAGTTGCCGGAATTCTTTACGGAATATCAAAAGGTTTTGGTATAGAAGAGGCTTGTAAACTAGGGGTAGCCAGTTCTATCTTAACGCTGCAAACAACAGAAACGGTGTTTTCATCGATGAATCATTCAAAACTTCTTGAAACCTATTATAAATACTTCTCATGAGAACATAAATCATAAATAAAGGAGCTCCTAGATTTGAAAGTTCAATTAGTATTTTCAGAAGAAGTCAAACAGGCAAAGGAAAACGGCAAACCGATTATAGCATTAGAATCTACGATTATCACTCATGGAATGCCATATCCGCAAAATATTGAAACAGCCTTTGAAGTTGAAGAGATTATCAGAGAAGAAGGGGCTGTTCCGGCTACGATTGCGATTCTGGATGGCAAGATCCATATTGGGTTAAGCAAGGATGAAATTAAACAGTTAGCTGACTCTAAGGATGTCATAAAAGCGAGCAGGAGAGACCTGCCTTATATACTGGCGCAAAAGAAAAATGGCGCCACAACTGTGGCTGGAACGATGATTTGTGCACAACTTGCGGGAATTCCGTTATTTGTTACAGGAGGGATTGGCGGTGTCCATCGAGGTGCAGAGGAGACGATGGATATCTCAGCTGATTTAGAAGAGCTTTCGCAAACCAATGTCGCTGTTGTGTGTGCAGGTGCTAAATCTATTTTAGATTTAGGCTTAACGATGGAATATCTGGAAACAAAGGGTGTACCTGTAGTCGGTTACCAAACGGATGTGTTGCCTGCCTTTTACACGAGAACGAGCCCTTATGAGGTAAACAATCGATTAGATGATCCAAAAGAGATTGCCAAACTAATCCGAACTAAGTGGGATCTAGGGTTAAAAGGCGGTATTGTTATTGCCAATCCAATTCCCGAAGAAGATGCTCTTGATGAAAAGTTCATGAATCAGATCATAGAACAAGCATTAGCAGAAGCAGAAGCAAATCAAATCAAGGGAAAAGAGGTAACCCCTTTTCTTTTAAGTAAAGTAAAAGATTTGACGGAAGGAAAAAGCTTAGAAGCCAACATAGCTCTTGTTAAAAATAACGCCAGGTTAGGTGGAAAAATCGCAGTAGCGATGAGAAACCTTTCCTGAAAAAATGTGGGGTCTGACAAATGTCTGACTCCTTTTTTCATTATTCAAAGCTCTGTTTAAGCATAATGATGATTTTTAACTGCA
Organism: Bacillus litorisediminis; assembly: GCF_022808645.1. Lineage (GTDB taxonomy): Bacteria > Bacillota > Bacilli > Bacillales > JC228 > Bacillus_BF > Bacillus_BF litorisediminis. Next base: position 42,980 of record NZ_JAKZKT010000029.1, on the reverse strand, counting down.
GTTGTAATGAGCTAAAATCCACGTGACTCCTGCGGAAAAACGAGCCAGCCGATACCCCGCAGGTGAGGTGCGAGCGAGGAGGCTCGGTGGTTCGTCCGCGGATAGCGAGTTTATTTTAGCAAACAGTACTGTTTAACATAGCCTTATCAAAAGTGAAAGGGTTAGAATGACGATAAGGAACCAAACTATAGGGAGAAAAACTCAAAGAACACCTTTTAGTTAAATAAAATAAGATTTTAATGTAAAATGATTTTGTAACAGCACAGCTGTGTGAAGGGATGAAAAAAATGATTGTACTGAAATCACCAAGAGAAATTGAAAAAATGCAAAAGTCTGGGGAGCTTTTAGCTAAAGTTCACCAACAAATAAAAAAATTAATTTCTCCTGGAATCACAACTTGGGAAATTGAAGAGTTTGTCGATCGTTTCTTGAGGGAACATGGCGCAACACCTGAACAAAAAGGCTATCGCGGCTACCAATATGCAACCTGTGCAAGTATCAATGATGAGATTTGTCATGGATTTCCCCGTAAAGAACCATTGAAAGATGGCGATATTGTAACCATCGACATGGTTGTAAACTATGATGGAGCTCTTGCTGATTCTGCTTGGTCTTATCCCGTTGGCAATGTTTCTGATGAAGCGAAAAAATTATTGGAAGTAACCGAAAAGGCGTTATATTTAGGAATTGAGCAAGCGAAGGCGGGCAATCGTGTAGGGGATATCGGCCATGCGATTCAAAGCTTTGTCGAAAGTCAAGGATTTTCGGTTGTACGCGATTTTATCGGGCATGGAATAGGAGCCGTTATGCATGAAAAGCCGGATATTCCTCATTACGGACTTCCCGGAAAAGGAATTCGATTAAAAGAAGGTATGGTCTTTACGATTGAACCAATGGTCAATGTAGGAGCCTATCAATCAAAAATGGACAGCAATGGCTGGACTGCCCGTACGGTTGACGGATCTCTGTCTGCTCAGTATGAACATACCATTGCGATTACAGCGGATGGACCAATGATATTGACAGAACAAAAGAAGAGTCTGTAAAAACAGACTCTTCGTCAAAAAATGTAAGAGCTTTCAAAGACTTTTACAAATTTTTTATTTCCACGGCAATAATATTCGAAAATCGACAATCCGCTATTTTTGAACTTTTAATGAACCGATTTCCTCCACAATGGCTTGCATTTCATTGGGACTAAAATGAGGCTTATTCATCACCATTTTATGCAAAAACTTTAGATCTTCCAATGCGTCTTCTTTAAAACCTTCTGGCTTCAACACTTGCATATTGATTAGTTTAAGCTTAGTTGCGATATCGTTTAAAAGGTCAGCAATTACTTCTTGATTACTCATAAAGGGCCCCCTTTCCAAAAGAATCAATAAAATTTTGTATCATCATTTCATGAGCTGCAGACATTGTCAATCAAAGAAAGAAGGTTTTTCTATGATTCGAGTTTTATTTGTGTGTTTAGGAAATATTTGTCGTTCTCCATTAGCTGAGGCTGTTTTTCGACATAAGGTAAAACAAATTCATCTTGATCATCTAATTGAAGCTGACTCAGCGGGCACGGGTGGATGGCATATTGGGAATCCGCCTCACAAAGGAACGAGGGACATTCTAAAACAAAATAATATTTCCTTCGATGGGATTGTTGCGAGGCAAGTTAGCGCCAAAGATCTTGAAGAATTTGATTATATTATTGCCATGGATGCCAGTAATATAGAAAACTTAAAAAAGATAGCAAAGCAATTTCCGGCAGCTAAGGTGTACAGATTAATGGATTTTGTTAATCAGCCACTTATCATGGATATACCAGACCCGTATTTTACCGGAAATTTTGAAGAGGTTTATCAGTTAGTTGAGCAAGGCTGCACACATTTGCTCCATTTTATCATAAATCAGCATGAAGAGCTGAAACAAAAAAAATAAAAATTTACCAGTCAAGCGAAACGGCTAGAGTTCGCCGATTTTATTAAAATAAACGTAAGCTGGATAGGAGGCATGATGAAAATGGGGAACAATAAGTTCTGGAAAGGTGTATGCTGGGGTGCATTGATAGGCGGAGCGGTTACTTTATTCGACAAGCAGACAAGAAAAGATGTAGCTAATTCAGGCAGAAAAATAGCAGGAGCTATAAAAAATCCAAAACAGACAGCTCAAAAGGTAAAGACAATCGTAAGGAATTTACAAGATGCCTATGAGAATATTCGTGATGATGTTACATTTATATCAGACAAGCTGTATGAATTAAAGGATGTTCCGACAAGGGTTTCCGATATTATTACTGAATCCAAAAAAGTAGTGGAAGGTAAGGGGCCAAATTTTAATCAAACTGCAATCCAGTTACATTCTGGCAAAGAGGACAACCACACCGATACTGATAAGTAAGGGGTGAGTGAATGGGGAAGGTTGAGAACCCATCATTGATCTATCATTTTTACCAGAGGTTTGCAAATGATGACGTATTCGGGCTGGCCGCACAGCTCGCCTATTTTTTTTTATTATCGCTTTTTCCTTTATTGATTTTTCTGGTTTCATTAGTGCCGTATTTACCAATCTCTGAAGCAGACATCTTAAATGTTATTAGAGATTTTGCTCCCGGCCAAACGATGCAGCTGATTGAAAGTAATTTGCACGAACTGATGGAGCACCATAGCGGCCAGCTTTTAACCTTCGGGGTTATCGCAACTCTATGGTCTGCATCTAATGGAATAAATGCGATCGTAAAAGGGTTTAACCATGCGTATGATGTCAAAGAGACTCGTCCTTTTTGGCAGGCAAGAGGGATGGCCATCGTTTTAACAGTGGCAATGGTCTTTGTATTTATTGTGGCTCTTCTGCTTCCGGTGTTTGGGAAACAAATTGGGCTATATATTGCCGCGCATTTTAATAATTCGTGGGAATTTTTAGAGGTATGGGGTACATTACGCTGGGTAATTAGTACTGTCATTATTTTTATTGTGTTTCTAGGACTGTATATCATAGCTCCTAATAAGAAAGTAATGTTGGCAGATGCGATTCCGGGTGCTGTGTTCGCTACAATCGGATTTGCGGTTGTGTCGCTCGCTTTTTCATTTTATGTTGATAATTTTGGCAACTATGCTCATATGTACGGCAGCCTCGGGGGAATAATTGTCTTATTGATTTGGTTTTATTTAACTTCTTTTGTCATTATCATTGGCGGAGAAATAAATGCCTATATGGCTTTGGTAAGAAAAAGATAATTTGTTTGAGTAGAAATTAATACCTGCTTTTTTCGAATGCCATCTCGGAAACCATAGAAGTAAGGGGGGACGAACATGGCTAAGCATACGAAAAAAGATGGGAACACCAAGCAAAACAAGAAAAGTCATCCGAAACATAAAACATCTGGATCAGCTAATGGCCAAAATGGCTACCACTAGATCTTCATACGTATTTAAAGGGTCAGTTCCCCCGTTTATTTTACGGGGTCTGACCCTTTTCCTGTTCATGCGCTTTATTTCCAAATAACAGAATGACAAGAAACATAACAAGTAACATAGCGCTAATTATTAAAAAGAAGCTACTATTTTCGAAGAATTGAATAAAGGTTCCGCCAATGTAGGGACCGGCAAGACTTCCTATGCTAAACGCGATACCGCATAACAAATTCCCCGTCGGCAATAAATGTCTGGGCGTAATATCTGCCATAAAACTGATTCCGAGTGAAAAGGTGGATCCCACAAGCATACCAGCTACAAATAAGCAGATAGTTAAAGCAAATACAGAATCCTCGAGAAAACTGGCCATAGTAAAGCTGATAAATCCAAAAAGCAGTACAAATGTTAAGATCCTTTTTCTGCCCCATTTGTCACTCATAATCCCAAGCGGAAGCTGAAACACGATGGCCCCAATCGCAAACGCTGCTAAAAGAACTGAAATACTGGACACATCGATGCCAATCCGTAATCCGTAGACCGGAAAGCTTCCATTCAAGGAGGATTCTAAAAAGCCGTATCCGAGCGGAGGTAAGAGCGCAACCCACGCATATTTGATGGCATGGCCAAACCGCTTTAGCGTAACTCGTAAAGAATGAACCTCTATCGTTTGCTCCGGATAATCATTTTTCAAAGCGAACACAAAGATCCAGGCAAGTAAACATAGAATAGAAGATACAATAAAGGGAAGTGACTGATTGAAATTCACTAATGGAGTCATTAATGGTCCCACAGCAAAGCCTATGCCAAAAAATAAACCATAAAGAGAAATATTACGGCCGCGTTTGGCTGGATTCGAGAAAGATGTAATCCAGGTCTGTGTTGCAAAATGCAGAGCATGATCTCCAATTCCGATCAAAAGACGCAAAATAAACCAAAACCAAAAGGATGTCCACAATGGAAAAAGGGCCAATGATACAAAGACGAGCAGTCCTCCCAAAATAATCACTGGTTTATAGCCATATTTTCGAAGCGGCTGCTCCATAAAAGGGCTGATCAGCAGTATTCCAATATAGAGTCCCATGGCATTTAAACCATTTAGGCTGGAGGAAACCCCTTCATTTTCAAAAATAATCGCGATTAACGGGAGAAGCATTCCCTGACTGAAGCCTGAAATCCCAACAATACTTATCAACACCCAGAAGCGGAATTGATCTGATTTCATAACGCAAATCCTCTGTTTCATAATTTAGGTAACATACTGATGGTAATCCGAATTGCCGAACTTGGCAAGAGAAATACTGCCGAGTAAAATCAAGTAAAAAGAAAGGTGTGGGAGAATGGAGTTTATCTTAAAAAAAGCTGGAGGCTTTATGACGGAACTTCCATATGGGGAATTACATGTGTCCTCTGATGAGACTAAGGGGTTCCGCCCATTTCAGCTTCTAGTCTCCTCTATTGCAGTCTGCAGCGGCGGTGTATTGCAAAGGATCCTGGAGAAAAAAAGAATGAAGGTTGATGGTCTGAAAGTTAGGGCAGAGGTAAAAAGGAATGCTAACGAGGCAAACCGAATTACGGATATTCATTTGCATTTTGAAATTGAAGGTGATGTTAATCAGGCCGCCATGGAAAAGATTTTAGATATAACCAAAAAGAATTGTGCGATGTATCAGTCTGTTAAAGACAGCATCAACATCACAGAGAGCTTTGAAATCTTTTCTTAAAAAAACAAATAATAAGACCCCCGCAAACAGACTCGGGGGTCTTGAATTTTTTATCTTACTTGAAACGAAATCCATGTTTCATTGATAATTCTTTAACTATCGGAAAGCAAACGAACAAGTTTTTGCATGAAAGGTTGAAGCACTCGCACTAAAGTTAGTCATGCATCCCCCCTTGGGTCATGTTGTCTCGTGTGCCGCTAGCCCTCCTTTGATTAAAGTTAGGATTATTATAAAACAGAATCAGATAGTTGTAAATATTCTAAATATTACAACATCGTTACAAAATATATCCGATTTTTTATTAGGATGGATAATCCGAAGGCACAACGAAAAAAATAGGGGGGAATACTAGTGAGTATGAAAGGAGTAGAACTTCTTTGAAAAAAATATGTATGGCTTTCATTACTGTCTTTTTGCTGATTGGTACAATGGGAACAGCGGTCGCTGAAAAAAAATCAGAGCAATTATATCAGATTCCCAATTCTGTCTTAAATATTACGAAAGAAAACACGTATCCAAATCCAACACAGGATTTGCCTCATTTGCAGCCAAGCGATTTTACGGAAAGCCTATTGAATTCATCGAAAGTTCGGATTGAAAATCCAAATTTAATCCGAATGTTAAATGAATCGTCAGTAAATAAAACACCTTTTGCGCTTGGACTGAGAGCAACGATTTATCTCGGTGAATGGCCATTGTATTATGAATCAACCGAAACTTCTCCAAATTGGGAATACCAAAAGATTAATACCAATTATTATGATAATAGAGGCGGAAGAACGCCTTATCAAATCCACTATGTTCAGGAAGCCCAAAAAGTAGTAAGGGGCGGCTTAACAGCAAAGGTTTCCAATGCGGATGATGTTATGAAAATGATGATGTTAAAAGCAGCGGAAAAAACACAGCTTCCGCTTGCATTTGAAACAATTGTAGGGGCAGGAACCAAAAAGGATCATATATACAATATCCCTCCTAAACGGCTTGGTTACTTATATGCGTATGCCCCAGCGATCAATGAAAAGGGAAAAGTAACCTACGGTGAAGTATACATCACTCTTAAAGGAAGCAAACGGCAAATCGTCGTCAAAAACGTTACAACTCAAGGGATTGGAGCCTGGATACCGGTTCAAGACCATCTCTCCTTCTCCTTCGTCGCATCCGAAGTTCCTAAATAAAACGGGTTTTAAAAAGAAAACCGGGTATATTTTTCCCGGTTTTTTTGTTTTACGATATTAAATTTGAGATTGTTTTGAAGTAAAATCGACGTCTTGGTAGTACATGTTTTTAACCAGAACATTAGGACCTAAGCAGCTCACGGATGGACAGTGACAGAGCAGTTGCTTTGAAACGGATTCGTTTCTCCATTTTTGATACAGGTCAGGTAAGGAATCAGTTTGAATATGACCAAATGAGGGAACATCCCCAAAATCAGTTACAATAACTTCTCCAGAAAAAATATTAACATTTAAGCGGGAGCGGCCATCAGGGTCATTCCTTACTGTAATCATCGGATCCTCCAATAACCGTTTATACAATTGCAAATCGGCTTCATCGGCATGACATGGATAGAATGGCAAAGTTCCAAAAAGCATCCATACAGAAGGATCCCTGACATCAAGCAAGTGACGAATGGCTGCTTTCATCTCATCCAAAGATAAAGCTTCCAACGATGAAGCGTAGTCTACGGAGTACATAGGGTGAATTTCATGTCTCGCGCACTTCATCTCTTCAACAACCTGCTTGTGAATCTTCTCTAAATAAGGAACCGTTTTTTTATTTAGCATAGTCTCGGCAGATACGAAAACTCCTGCTTCAGCAAGACGTCTGCTATTTTCAATCATAGTGGTGAAAAGTTTAGCACGCTGCTCCCTTGTCGGCTTCTTCTCCATCATGGCAAAACCAGTATCAACAAACTCATCGACAGTACCCCAGTTATGCGAAATATGAAGTACATCGAGATAAGGTATGATGGGTTCGTATCGAGAAAAATCCAGTGTTAAATTGGAATTCAGCTGTGTGTATACCCCGCGCTGATGTGCATATTCAAGCAAGGGCAAGACATAATTTTTCAAGGATTTTAAGGAAAGCATTGGCTCCCCGCCCGTTATGCTGATTGCCCGCAAATGTGGTATTTCATCGAGTCTATGTAAAAGCAAATCTAATGGAAGTGCCTGCGGATCTTTCGTTTGTAAGGTATAACCGACCGCGCAGTGAGCACATCTCATATTACAAAGAGTTGTTGTTGTAAATTCAATGTTGGATAAAGTTAAATCCCCGTGCTCAACTAAGTCTAAATAAGCTTCCCATGGGTCGTGTTTCGGTGATATAGTTTTTTTCACCGGTACATTTTTTATGTCTATCATCTTTTTCATGCTCCTTTTTTATTCCAATCGTTATTATTGCATCTATATTGGATATGTCAATGGGTGATGACGAAAAATAAAGATGTTCATAAAAAAGGACAGCGTAATCCTTACGGGAACTGCATCACGATTTATGATAAAAGTGATAAGAAAATCGGTGAAAGGAGAGAGCTTCTTGACAAATAGCACTCAAAAAGACGAACCCATTCAATTGTTGAAACAAAGGCTTCATCTGTTTTTAGAAACATTAGAAAATATCGACCCTGAGGAAACGGAAATAGAGGATATTGATCGCTTATTAGCGATAATTGAGGATATGGAGGTAAAACTTCAGCAAGTAAAATAGTGATTCGTCACAATAAAAATGGTGTAAAACGAGAACAATCGCTTTACACCGTTTGTCTTTATCCTTTTTTTGTTTTATAAGCAAGAAACCCATCATCAACTGGGACGGTGGAACCATTGATTGCACTTGCAGCGTCTGTAAATAAGAATGTCACAACACTCGCTACCTTTTTCGGATCAATCAGTTTACCGCGCAAATGGAGGGATGCCAGACCTTTTTTCATTTCCTCATTTTCTCCTAAAATCGGAGTATCGATAAAACCAGGTGCAACACCGACTACCCGTATGCCGTAATCAGCTAATTCTAAGGCACCTGATTTTGACATCATCACGACAGCAGCTTTGGCCGCATTATAATTAAAGCTTCCAAGGGCTGCTCTGAATCCGTAAATAGACGCGGTGTTTACGATGGTACCCTGCACCTTAAGCTCCACCATTTTTTTGGCTGCATAATACATCCCGTAATAGACACTATGCTGATCGACATCAATAACACGATGATAGGATTCCGGATCCATTTCTAAGAAAGGTTTTACCAAACCAATTCCGGCATTATTAAAGATTCCATTTAACGTCCCGAATTTGTCAGCGGTCCATTCAATCATCCCTTTGACCTGCTCGGCTTTGGATACATCAACTTTGTAGGATGCAGCTTTACCCCCGTTGGATTCAATCTGACTCACAACATCTTTGGCAGCATCTTCATTATAGTCTGCTACTACAACCGTTGCCCCTTTTTCAGAAAGCTGTAAGACGGTTTCTTTCCCGATTCCGCTGGCTCCGCCTGTTACAATGATGACTCTATCTGCTAATTCAGCCACTTATGTAAAACCCCTTTCAAAAAAGATTATTCCAATTTCAATTTTATATTGTTCTCTTACTTCTATTTTTTATCCTGAATTGCTTTAAAAGAGTAAAATGTTTTATTCAAAAATAAGTGAAAAACGGGTATAATTGAAAGCGTTATTAAACGGCTTAGTTGCCTGAGGGGGAACATAAAAGATGAATTTAGAGAAACTTCAAGAGAGTATCTATCAATTGATTGTCGAAACATCTACAAACCTTCCAAAAGATGTTCGCCGCGCGATTCGCAAAGCCAAATCATTAGAAAACGCAGGAACGCGCGCTGCGATGAGTTTAGCTACGATTACGAATAATATTCAAATGGCAGATGAAAATGTATCTCCAATTTGTCAGGATACAGGATTGCCTACTTTTAAAATTAAGACGCCAGTCGGAGTAAATCAGCTTCGCATGAAAGATGCAATTTATGCTGCGATTGCACAGGCTACAGAAAACGGAAAGCTGCGTCCTAACTCTGTTGATTCCCTTACTGGCAAAAACAGCGGGGATAACCTTGGATATGGCACGCCTGTTATCAAATTTGAACAATGGGAAAAAGATTACATCGATGTTCGTTTAATTTTAAAAGGCGGCGGCTGTGAAAATAAAAATATTCAATACAGTCTTCCTTGTGAATTAGAAGGACTTGGACGAGCAGGAAGAGACTTGGACGGCATCCGCAAATGTATTTTACACTCTGTCTATCAGGCACAAGGGCAGGGCTGCAGTGCTGGCTTCATCGGCGTTGGGATTGGCGGAGACCGCACTTCTGGATATGAATTAGCAAAAGATCAATTATTCCGCAGTGTAGACGATGTGAATCCAAATGAAGATCTTCGCAAATTGGAAGAGTATATCATGGAGCACGCAAATGAACTTGGAATTGGGACAATGGGCTTTGGCGGTGAAACGACACTGCTTGGCTGTAAAATTGGGGTCATGAACCGAATTCCGGCAAGCTTCTTTGTATCAGTAGCGTATAATTGCTGGGCATACAGACGCTTAGGAGTTTTAATTTCTTCGGAAACGGGAGAAATCTCAGAATGGCTATACCAAGAAGGCGAAAAGGTTGAGTTTAACGAAACGGCTGAAACAGAGGTAGCTGCAGCTGCAGAAGCTGCTCCGCAAGTAATCACATTAGAAGCTCCAATTACAGAAGAAAAAATCCGTTCCCTTAAAGTAGGCGATGTTGTACAAATTAACGGAATGATGTACACAGGTCGTGACGCCATCCATAAGTATTTAATGGATAACGATGCGCCTGTGGATTTAAATGGCCAAGTGATTTATCACTGCGGACCCGTTATGCTAAAAGATGAAGATGGAAACTGGCAGGTTAAAGCAGCTGGTCCAACAACCAGTATCCGTGAGGAACCTTATCAAGGCGATATTATGAAAAAATTCGGTATCCGCGCGGTTATCGGAAAAGGCGGTATGGGACCCAAAACATTGGCAGCATTACAAGAGCACGGCGGCGTTTATTTAAATGCAATCGGCGGGGCTGCCCAATACTATGCAGATTGTATAAAATCGGTTGAAGGCGTTGACCTCATGCAATTTGGGATTCCGGAAGCCATGTGGCATCTGCGTGTAGAAGGCTTCACAGCGGTTGTAACCATGGATTCCCACGGCAATAGCCTGCACCGTGATGTAGATAAATCCTCACTTGAAAAATTGGCTCAATTTAAAGATCCTGTTTTTAAATAAAAGTGTGGCTAGATAACCGACCCTGGCTTGGGTCGGTTTTTTAGTTTGTTTCTGTACTAAGTTCGGTTAAACAGGTTCTTTGTTCGTTTAACCTGATGTGAGTTTCTTTGAAGGGTGTCTGAGTTCAGTTAACTAGTTATCAGTTCGTTTAAAGAGTATCTAAGTTCGTTTAACCGGATCTGAGTTCGTTGAAAATCGATCTGAGTTCGGTTAACCAATCTTTAAGTTCGTTTAAACCATGCTGAGTTCTTTTAAAGAAGTCTGAGTTCGGAAATACGAGGGCACAACGTAAAAAAACTTGGAAAAACAGCTCTAATAAGGTCATAATTGGCAGCAAAGCCATTGCATTGAACATTTTTCCCAAGCGGAAACTAAGCAAAAACGTTTCTGGGGGGAATATGATGAGCTTATTTAAAAAAATCGCAGTACTCATAATGGCATTGATGCTGGGATTGAGCCAAACAACTTTTGCGGTTTCCAATCAGTCGATTGGCTGGGGATTCAAAAGAGCCACAAATGGCGAACCGCCTGATGCCGGCAAGAAATACAATGAGCTTTTAGAAAAATATGATGCTATTTATAAAGGGCCAGGAAATCGGAAAGTTTTATATTTAACTTTCGATAACGGTTATGAAAACGGCTATACTGAAAAAGTATTGAACGTATTAAAGGAAGAAAATGTACCGGCTACTTTTTTTGTGACCGGACATTATATTCGAACCGAACCTGAGCTTTTAAAAAGAATGGTCAATGAAGGCCACATTGTAGGCAACCACTCCAATTCTCATCCTGATTTCACCCAAATTTCTGATGACCAGATCAGAAGAGAATTAAAATATGTAAAAGATGAGGTTGCCAAAATCACTGGCCAAAGACATATGAACTATTTACGGCCTCCACGCGGCGTATTTAGTGAGCGGTCTTTGAAAGTGGCAAGAGAAGAAGGGTACTTTCATATTTTTTGGTCACTCGCATTTGTGGACTGGAATGTGAATCAGCAAAAAGGCTGGAGATATGCTTATGATTCCATCATGAAACAAATTCATCCAGGTGCGATTATACTTCTTCATACGGTTTCAAAGGACAATGCCGATGCGCTGCAAAAAGTGATACAAGATTTGAAAAAACAGGGCTATACCTTTAAAAGTCTCGATGATTTATATATGATGAACTCATTTTAAGAGGCTTAGGTTAAGGAGTCTCTCGCAGCTTTTATGATGTTTGAAGAAATTTTTATATGGAATTAATGAAATGCCGGTTATTAGGGAACCAGTTAACCGGAATTTTGTTAATTTGAATGGTTTTTTATCCATTTTTACTGTGAATAATGTAGGAATCACTGGAATAAGTGATCGTTGCTAGACTCTGATTTTGCGCGCAACTTTTTAAAAATACGCGCAACTTTAAAACGAATGCGCGCAAGAATTGAAAAATACGCGCAACAATAGGGTCGATTCGCGCAACTGTAAAATTGTGGCACTGGAAAAGTTAAATCGAAAACGATTCTCGGCATCGAACATTTGTGCTATAATGGGCACAAATTAATCGATCGGAGATAACAGAGATGGTTCAAATAAAGGAAAAGATTCAAGGACCGTATCATTTTGATGGGATCCTGCAAAGGCTGGCACTTGACCCGTTAAACAATGTGGACCTCAATAACCGAGAAATTAAAATTCCTGTATATCTTCAACAAGCCAATATTCCTGTTACAGTAAAAGCAATCGGCACCATGGAGCATCCCGAATTTCAACTAACTTTTGAGGAGAAAGCAGGAACAACTGCCGAAGCCGTTAAAAAGGAAGTGGAACGTTTATTCCAATGGAATACCAATATGGAACAAGTTCATCAGCACTTCCTCAATACCGATTTAGCCCCTATTTTTGAAAAACATAAAGGGACACCGCTTGTGCTTGATTTTGGCCTGTATTCTTGTATAATCAAGTGCATTATTCACCAGCAGTTAAATATGGCTTTTGCTTTTACATTAACGAAACGATTTGTTGAGACCTATGGTGAAAAAATTGATGGAGTTTTATTCTATCCGTCTCCAGAAACTGTCGCGAATTTAACAGTGGAAGAGTTAAGGGAACTGCAGTTTAGCACTCGCAAAGCGGAATATGTGATTGGGGTTTCCAAGCTGATTGCTTCTGGTGAATTAGATTTACATATGCTGCAGGATAAAAACGATGAAGAGATCACCAGCACATTAATCAAAATAAGAGGCATTGGAAAGTGGACGGCAGAAAATTTCCTATTGTTCGGGCTCGGAAGGCCAAACCTTTTTCCTGCAGCAGATATTGGGCTGCAAAATGCCCTTAAGCAACTGTATAATATGGACCGAAAGCCTACCTATGAGGAAATGGACCGATGGAAAGAAGCATGGAAGCCTTACATGACTTATGCTTCTCTCTATCTATGGAGGAGTATCGAAAGTGGCACAAACAAGAAAAAAGCAGCATCCAGCTAATAAAACTCAGATGGCCTTAAAAGCGGGAGAAACCTTTCCGTTAACAATCAAGAAGCTTGGTATTAACGGAGAAGGTATCGGATACTTCAAAAAAGGTGCTGTCTTCGTTCCCGGTGCTCTGCCGGGTGAAGAAATTGTCGCAAAGGCTACTAAAATTCACGAACGATTTGCGGAAGCCGAGATTCGTAAAATCAGAAAGAAGTCGCCTTCGCGGGTGATGCCTCCCTGCAAGGTGTATGAGCTTTGCGGAGGCTGTCAGCTTCAGCATTTGAATTACGAGGATCAGCTTGGCCATAAACGAGACCTGGTCATACAATCCCTTGAAAGGTATACAAAAATCCCAACGGAAAATATAGATATCCGTCCAACCATTGGCATGGAGAACCCTTGGCATTACCGGAATAAGAGCCAGTTTCAAGTGGGAATGAGGGATGGAAAGATCATCGCCGGTTTGTACAGTATGGATAGCCATAAGCTGATTGATATTGGAGAGTGCATTGTCCAGCATCCTCTCACGAATAAAGTGACTGGCACTGTCAAACAGATTCTTGCGGACTTACATATTCCAGTCTATGATGAACGTTCCCGAAAAGGGAGTGTCAAAACAATCGTTACAAGGATTGGGGTTGAATCCGGAGAGGTACAGGTCGTGATTGTGACCGCAACGAAAGAATTACCACGAGAAAAAGCAATTGCAGATGAAATTCAAAAACGTTTACCTGAAGTAACTTCGATTCAGCATAACAGCAATCCTAAAAAGACCTCTCTGATCTTTGGAGAAAAAACAAGGCATCTCAGAGGAAAAGAAGCAATCCAGGAGCAATTAGACGTTTACACCTATGAGCTTTCAGCCCGTGCCTTTTTTCAGCTGAATCCATACCAAACGAGAAAGCTGTACAAAGAGGTGGAAAAAGCAGCTGATTTAACCGGGAAGGAAAAGGTTGTGGATACATACTGTGGCGTGGGGACGATCGGAATATGGCTAGCTGGTAAAGCAGGGGAAGTTAGGGGCATGGACGTCATTGCCGAAGGAATCGAGGATGCCAAAAGAAATTCCGAGATCCAAGGGATCAAGAATATCTCCTACGAGGTTGGAAAAGCGGAACAGATTTTACCGAAGTGGGTAACAGAAGGATGGAAGCCAGATGTGATTGTAGTCGATCCGCCGCGTACGGGATGTGACCAAGCCTTACTGAAAACTATACTGCAGGTCAAACCGAAAACATTTGTGTATGTTTCCTGTAATCCATCGACACTTGCGAAGGATATCGATGTGTTAAGTAAATCATATAAAATTGAGTATATGCAGCCGGTCGATATGTTTCCGCAGACGGCACATGTAGAGTGTGTTGCGAAGTTAGTTTTAAAATAGTCAGTCATCACCACTTAGCCAATGGCATAAATAGGGACGGTTCTTGTTCCTCATTTTTTAACAAAAAAATGAAAAACGAGAGAACTGTCCCCTTTTTTTGCGGGCTCTTTTTATATAGAATTTCTCCTGTAACTCTAACAAACTTCGGGTTGGTGACAGTCAGATTCAAACTGTTACCGTCATAAAATTCAATGTTTCTTCGATTATTATAGGGAATGATGAATTGCAATAGCTGTCACTATCATTTAGCGAAGTTTTATAGAATAAAATTGTTTTAGTTTCGAAATTCTACATATACTTCTAATATAGTACTGCGAGGGATTAAGATGAACTTAGAGAAGGAACTGGTTCAAAAATCCTACTATGAACACTTCATAGAAGGACATAAAAAAGGTCACCCAATTCAGATTTTGGGTGAAATGTACATGGATGAGAAGAAAAAAGAAATGCCCGATTTTTCCTCTATCCGCTTTTGCCAAGGCGAGGTTTATTTCCTGAATAAAGATTATGAAGCAGCCATTTTTAAATGGGAAAATGTTGAAAATGAATTAAAACCATGGGCACTGAAGAATATTGCAGATGCCCATTATGAAATGGATTTGCTCGCAATTGCTGAAGACTATTACAGGTCAGTAAATACCGATTCGGTTATTTTACAAACAGAAGTCCTGCTGCAGCTATTTTCATTAAACATAAAACTCGGCAAACGTGAGAAAGCAGTCGAATTCATCAAGAATGCGGTGAACTTAAATCCAGATTATTCTGGTGTGACAGATCTGGCTCGGACGTTCTTTGAGGAATGCAAGGATTGGGACAACGCTGTAGAGCTTGCTGTGAATGAGGCAATTCGAACAGAGTCACTTTCATGGTTTAAGGTTTTAGAAGAGTATGTGGAACGAAAGATTACAGTAAACATGGAGCCAAACTATTTTAAAGAAGCCTTGAGAACTTTATCAAGTCTCGATCAGTTTCGTTTTGAAAGCCTTGCTGCATTATTGTGGAATAGTTACAAACAGACTAATTTGTTTTTTTTATGGCTAAGAGAGATAAACGATCTTCTTCTAGAGGTTGATTTGGAAACGAATTATATATGGAAGAAGCTGCCAGACTTATATAAGGAAACGTATTTTGAACTAATAAGCGGAAAGTTTTTAATAAGAGACTTTTCAGATCTAATCCCTAATCATTTAATGAATTGGATGAAAGTTTCATCACCTTCAAATTCCCTGATTTCTTCATCAGCCGTACTAGCATGGCGTGAAGTTTTTCCAACTGATCTGGATGCATCTTTGGTTGGCCAGGCGAAAAATTTGCTGAATATGGCTAGCCATTATGATATTGGTATAGAAGAGGGATTAAGACTTTATGAATCTATTAAGAATTGGGCCGAGAAAGAAGGCATGTTAGTAGGTGAACACTTTGATTCTCTTATTAGAGAGTTTAAGGTGGAAGAGCTGCGTACCTCCAAAATCCTGTCTATTATTAGAAAGGTGATTGAGTTTCTGCTTGAAAAACGGGTAGAAATGGAAAAGGCATTAATAGACAAAATTCAATGGAACGAAGAGCTTTTAGCCAGACTTAACGGTATTCATCATCAGTTGAGTGACATGGAAGAAGAAAAGGCTCAAGCTATTACAAAGTCATTTCGCAATATTAAAGATGAATTCAGCCAGACTTTGATGATAAAGATACCTGAGTTGCTTCGAAATTGTTCGGATCTTGTAAAGGAAGACAGTGACTTTGGTAAAATCCATATCGAAATCAATGAAGAAATGAATAAGCGGATTGCTGATTATATGGAAGAAACAGCTATACATCATTTTCATGATGCTATTCAAGGCTGGGTTAGTGAATGTGAGGATGCTTTAAAAGATTCTCAAACCTTCTTAAATGAAATGAGTGAGAGTATTAATAAGCTATACCGTGAAGAAAAGATTACATTGGATTGTGACTTTAAGGTACTGGATGACTGGAGGAGAGACATTAATCGGTTGACGAGAGGAATTGTACATCTCGATAATGCGAATATAATAATGCGTTCCACTCCTTCTCAATTGGTTTTGAAAAGCGTAGGAAAACTGTTAGGTCAATTATCAAAGAATAAAGAGAAACTCCAAAATATCTATAAAAATTTCATTCAAAGCACGGACTATAGTCAAACAGTACAATCTATTATTAATCCTTTTATACAGCAGTTAGAGTTATTCGAGATGTCTATAGCAAGGGATATAAATATGTTTTATAAGAGTCCGTTTGAAGCTCTAAATAGAGCGATAATGGAAGCAGATGATCACATTACTAGAAATAAAGATAGTCTAAACAAAATACGGAAAAATCCTGAAATTTACCGGGATCCCATCACTTTGTTTGAACTAAGGCTCCGTCAATATGAGTTAATGAATAGTGCAGGTGAATCGATCTCTGAGTAGGTTTAATCAAATGCATGACTGCCTAAGGCTGCTGTTCGTAAAGGTGTCGCTGCTAAAAAAGTAACCCTTCGTTCCGGTTGGTACGGAGGGTTATTTTTATTTGTGTTTGGCAAGATAAACGAACTAATGCTACTTGTAAAAGGTAAAAAAATTCCATTAAATAGAATATAGTATTAGGCAAATAATACGTACGGTTATTGGAGAAATTGAGGTGGTTATTTGAAGAAGGGAATGCCATTTCTGACAGTTCTTTTTATTGGCATCTTACCGGATAGTCTCTTTTCCTACTATTACAAGAGCTTGTTGATGCGCAGAATTACCAAAGGGCCAACCTCAATTGAGATTGACCCTTTTATCGTTTAACCTGCCTTCACCTGAGAAACCTTGTTAGAGGACCGCTCTTTATTCATCTTATCGACTAAGACGGACAAAGCACCGTCGCCTGTTACGTTCGTAGCCGTACCGAAGCTATCCTGTGCAAGATATAAAGCAATCATAAGCGTTAATAAGGTTTGATCAAATCCAAGCATCGTTTCTAATAACCCGAGTGCCGCCATTACAGCCCCGCCAGGCACACCTGGAGCAGCGATCATGGTAATTCCCAGCATTAGAATGAATGGGAAATAGGAGCCTAATGCAGGGGTGTCTCCTGTCAGGAACATAATTGCCATGGAACAGCTGACAAGAGTAATAGTACTACCTGATAAATGGATCGTAGCCAGTAATGGAACCGTAAAGTCTGCTACTTTTTCACGCACTCCAATTTTTTTAGCCTGTCTTAATGTAACTGGAATGGTGGAAGCAGAGCTCTGAGTTCCAAGAGCTGTAAAGTATGCAGGCATCATGCCTTTTAATAGGGCAAAAGGATTTCTGCGGGCTACTACTCCACCTGTTGTATATTGAATGATGAGCATCAGAATATGAAGAGCAATGATCATCACAAATACTTTCGCAAAGACTGACAATATCGTTTCGACCTGACCGCCGTTTGTCATATTTGCGAGAATCCCAAAGATATGAATAGGCAGAAGCGGGATAATGACAGCTGAAATCACCTTTTCTATAATTTCACGAAACTCTACCAAAAGTGTTGTTAGTGTATCGCCCTTTATAAAAGTAACCCCTAATCCCAGTAAAAATGCAGTCAATAAAGCTGTCATAACACCCATTAACGGTGGCATATCTACTGTGAAAAATGGCGAGAGCAACGCCTCTTCAGGACTTGCAAAACTTCCAAGTGATGCTTCTTCTTGTAAAATGTTTGGATAAATTAGAGAAGCTGCAAAAAAAGCAAGAAGGCCAGCCAGAATGGTAGATACATAAGCTAAACCAGTTGTAATTCCGAGCATTTTCCCAGCACCCTGCCCTAACTGTCCAATTCCTGGTGCAATAAAACCAATGATAATCAACGGAATCACAAAGCTTAAAAAGTTACCGAATAACCCATTAAATGTTGCAAAGGTTTGAATCGCCCAATCTGGAGCAACCTTGCCGACAATAATACCAAGAATAATAGCAATAACAATACGGGGAAGAAGTCCTACTTTCTTCATGATGTCCTCCTATAATGTACATTTGTGCTTCCATAGTGGATTATACATTATTTTAATAAAATAGTTAACAAAAATTTTAGATTTATAACATTTTCCAGTTTTCAAAAAATCGCTCAGTCTGCTTTTAATGACTGAAAACCTATTTGCAAAAGGCCCAATCCTGTATTTTTACGTTACTTTCTATTATCCTAGAATAAAAGTCACCTAGAAAAAGAGGGATCATTCGTGAAACAAATATACAGCGAAATCATCCAATTTCGCGGTACTCATTATGATTTTGGTTTTATGCAGGGGAAAAGACTAAAGGATACACATACTGTTATAAATCGTGATAATCAGTGGAAAGTAAGAAAACCACGGTTTACGGTTGATATGGAAGAGGTTAAAAATGCTATTACCCGATTTGCTCCTGGTATATGGGAGGAGCTCCTTGGTCTCCATGCTGCGCTAGAGTGGCCGATGGAAAAGGTACTGCAGGAGTTCGGTGGCTATCGGATCAACTATGTTAAGTCAGGCTGCTCGATTTTGACCGGGGACAATTACTTAATCCGCAATTATGACTACCACCCAAAGACGTATGAGGGGCGATATATTCTAT
This sequence comes from Bacillus litorisediminis, assembly GCF_022808645.1. Classification (GTDB taxonomy): domain Bacteria; phylum Bacillota; class Bacilli; order Bacillales; family JC228; genus Bacillus_BF; species Bacillus_BF litorisediminis. The sequence continues at coordinate 24,175 of NZ_JAKZKT010000029.1, read as the reverse complement.
TTCAGCCAACCGACCAAGGCTATGCCATCATCGGCCCCAGCCAGCGCATAACGGGGAGAATGGATGGAATGAATGAAAAGGGACTGGCCCTAGGCTATAATTTCATGCACCGTAAGAATCCTGGAGACGGCTTTATTTGCTGTATGATCGGACGCATCATCTTAGAAGTTTGTGCGAATGTAGACGAAGCAGTGGCAATGTTAAAAGAAATTCCGCATCGTAACTCATTTACGTATGTGGTATTTGATAAAACCGGTAAAACGTATGCGGTCGAAGCTTCACCCCGAGGAGTCGAAGTCCGGAGAACGAATGCCTGTACCAATCATTTTGAAATCATGACCCATGAAAATCGAAATCACCTTACAGATTCAAAACGTCGGTTAACCATTTTACAAGAACAACGGGAATACCTATCGAATGCTGCTGATGCTTTTCGTTTATTGAACGATACCGATAAAGGAATATTTTCCGATTTATACGGAAGCTGGGCAGGTACCATCCATACATCGGGTTACCTTCCAAGGGAAATGAAGGCCTGGTTCGCATTAGGTGGAGACCAAGAACCAATTGAATTCGATTTTACCAAATGGTTAGCGGGAGAGGACTTAGAGATTGACAAAATCCTGGGTGAGGTTGATACGGATATTCCATTCCTGCATATGGATGAGAATGCGGATTGGTTTAGGAGATAGGGTTTCGTAATTGAAAACTTTTTTAATTCCATAGCCGCAGAATTAACAGTAAATTTAACATTAAAAAATGCTTGGTGAAAAATCCAAGCGTACTCTCTAATAATATTCCAACATGATTTTTTGATCTATTACTTTTAATAACAATTTACGATGTTCTCGACATATCTAATTAATTTCTGTGAAACCCTGATAAGCACTTCTTAATGAAGCCCCAACATGGGAATTTTCAATCGTTCTTTGAGGAAAGTTTTGGGCGCTAAAGATAAAGACTTCCTTCATTTCTCCTGTAAATAAGACACTGTTTCCCTCTGAAATCGCACTTTTTATTTTTGACCAAGATTCAGTTGTTTCTATTTGACCTATGGATACAGCTGAATCTTGGTTTTTGTTTGCTTGGTTAAATCCAAATAATAGAGGAGTTAAAATATGAGCATGTATAGCCTCTTGATCGTTCAGCGAATTTAAAAAGACAAGGGCAGCGGAGCTTTGTGTTTGTTTATGAATGAAATGCTTCACAACTAAATCTGATTCTTCATTAAACAACTTTTTAATTTCTGCAATTTTATCATACAACTGAGGAACGTTTGCAGAATGCAGAGAGGTTTGGAAGGAAGCTGCAAATGGTTTTTTTAATTTTTTTATTGGCCTCCGAAAAAAAATCATTGTTATCTTCACCTTAGCTAGAGTAGATAAATTAAGTATGTGACATGAGGAAATAATTATGCAGGAATATCCAACATTGCCATTCTTTAATTGACATATAAATATATATGCGATATATTTCTGATAAATCAAATAATTATGAGGTGGATGAAATGCCTATACCGGAAAATTTCTCCTCGCCAGTTCGGATGTCGGCAAAGGAAAGAGCGTTTAATCAATTGCAGCGTTGGATTATTGATGGAACGCTTGAACCCGGTGAGAAGATATATGACATGGAAATCGCGCAAGCTCTTGGGATAAGTCGGACTCCGACCCGAGAAGCACTGCAACTGCTTGAGGTTCAAGGTTTTATTGAAACGTATCCAGGAAGAGAAACACGTGTGACGATGATTAAAAAGCAGGATGTACTGAAGATATATCCGCCACTTGCTTCATTACAAGCTTTGGCAGCGGAAGAGGCGGCTAAAATCATCAGTTTAGATCAAGTTGAAAAATTAAAAGACATTAATAAACGGTATGAAGAGGCAATCATAAGTAAACAGCCTTTCAAGGCAATGGAATATGACGAGGAATTTCACAATCTTATTATTGATATTGCGGATAACTCTTATATTTCTCATTTTTCTTCGATCTTACAGCTGCACATTAGACGCTTCAAATATGTATTTTTAAATAAAGAGCTAACTCACAAGAAAGATTCGTTACAGGAACATGAAATTTTGCTGCAGGCTTTTAGTAATCGTAATCCACAGTTGGCTAAATCCATAATGGAACAAAATTGGCTTAGGCCGATGAATGAGGTTTATCACCTGCTGTAAATCATCTGAAGTTGAAAATGGTGGTTTGTCGGTATGCAATAAGATCAGAAAATCATAACTAAGGGAGATGGGAGGATGCGGTCACAAGACAAAAATAAAGTCAGTATTTATTTTTTACTGTTGCTTGTTCCTTTATTTTGGGGAGGTGCATTTGGGGCTGCAAAGCATGTAATTACCGAAATTCCCCCTATTACTGCAGCTACTTTACGATTTGGCTCGGCAGGCTTAATTTTATTTGCAATAGCTGTGCTGAGATCTGAATGGAAGATGGATGTTTTAAAAAAACAATGGCCGGGTTTATTGATGATGGCTCTTACCGGCATTTTCGGATATAATGCTTTTTTCTTTATGGCTCTTGATTACACCTCGGCTATAAATGGATCATTAATTATGGCAACTACCCCCGTTTTTGTAACACTTGGGGCGGTTTTATTTTTTAATGAATCGTGGAATAGACGTCTTGGATTAGGACTATTATTATCACTTATTGGCGTTTTGATCGTTATATTTAAAGGGACGTTTAAAACAATAGCTTCACTCACTTTTAATGAGGGAGATCTATTGTTTGTGGCTGGTCTTATATCTTGGGTCACGCACGGCTTAATTGGAAAAAGTGTGATGAAAGGAGCTTCCCCACTTTTTACGACAGCCATAACAACGCTGTTTGGTTCATGTTTCCTTGCTATTTGGTCCCTTTTTGAAGGGGGATGGGGAAAAGTCCTTCATATGTCTGGGCAATCCTGGATCGAGATGCTATTTATGATCGTTTGTTCAACCGTGGTCGCTTTTTTCCTTTGGAACAAAGGTATCCATCAAATTGGTGCTAGTAAGTCAAGTATGTATATGAACTTAGTGCCTATTAATGCAGCATGGATTGCTTTACTCTTCTACGGATCTGTCATTACCTGGCAACAACTTGTCGGCATGGTAATGGTAATCATAGGAGTGTACATTTCAACCATGAACCATAAATTTAGTTACACTAATTTAAAGAAGGGAAAATTGAATAAATCACTATCCCGGTAAGCGAAAATATACCTATTTCCATCAGAAATGTTGGATCAAGAACAATTAATACTTCTTATAGAGTATAAAAAGCAATCCTAACATCACAACATCCAATCTTGCATGGAAGGCAAATTGGATCAGGTCTGTGTGCAAAGCAGGAACCTTTGTTAATAGAAGTGCTCCAATCATAATCATAATTAAAGGGATTGTTGCCGATTTGACTCTTTTATTTAAGGCAATCAATAGTCCGCAGATGATTTCAGTACAAGCCACTGTATACATAACCTGAGCGGGGAAGGGCAGCGGCAAGCTATTAAAAACGTTTTCTAGTTCTTCGCTCCATAATTTCATAACCCCGGATGTTATAAAAACATAGGCAATTAAATATCGAAGTAATTTAGTTATAGATAAATATGTATTCATCTTGATCCCTCCATACTAGAATGTATGCAGGCGCGTGGACAAACCATGACTTATTTAATTTTTACATGATTTTAATTCATGAAGCATTTTGCTAGACATCCTTATGACAAATAGATACAATTTTTTCACATGCCCGCATTTGCCAAATAGAGCAATCAGGCTATAAATGACGCGGTATTAGGGAATAATGGTTTTTGTTATAGAAGTGATCAAAGCGTCAGAATAGGAGAATTGGAATATGAAATGCAAAATTAATCGTAACGCTGCCAAAGTGTTGAAAAAAATGCTTGAAAGCGAAGAAGCAGAGGGTAAAATGATCCGGGTGTATGTAACGCATCATCATGGCGATCATGCACATTATGACATTAAGTTAGATACGCCTACTGAGCACGATGAAATCGTACATACCGACAAGGATATTGATGTTCTTCTCGATAAACGTGATGATTATCTTGATGGAGTTTGGATTCAGTACTTTTACGTGCCGAAAGAGGAAATGGTTATTACCAATCCATCAAAAGGCTGGCATAGTCATCATTAAAACAAGGCGTAACCAATAAAAAGGAATGCACTTTTCTTATTTTTTCACAATCGAGATTAATCACGAAGGCTTTACTTTTATTCTATATACTTATTGAAAAAGCACTTTTAAAATATTTGTCATTAAATTGTGCTATCTACCCCTTTGGACATACCTGTCTAAAGGGGTGTTTTTTTAAAATTAGTAGCCTGAGTTAAAGAACAATGAGTAATGATCAAAAACTACTTTTTTGAACTAGAGAATTAGAAGAAAGCTTGCCTCCTGTAGACGTACGTGTTCTGAAGAGAGATAAGAAGAGAACATATATTCAATAAGAAGAAAAATCCCTATAGAATCAACGTTATAATTGTTTATGGCAATGTGTAAATGAAATTTAGTAATCAGATAAAACTAATTGGAAAACTTCTAATTAGTTTTTTTGGTAAAAAGTTAAACCAAGGGTAAACATAAGAATATCAATAAGTAGGTATTTTCTGCAAAATTTTTACAAGAAAAAAAGGAACTTAATATTGCTTAAGAAAAGTTATAAAAAAATAATATGGTTTTAGAAAGGATGCACTTAAATTGGAGAAAAAACTTCTAAGTCTGTTAACAGTCTATGTATTGTTGCTTTTCCTTTTTTATTTAGAGGTTCAAAAATGAGGGAAAATCTGCTCATATTCTTTTCTAAAGGGGTATTGTCAACACTGATAGACGCTTATGTTGTAGGGTCAAAAAAAATTTCGTATCCCTGCCGTCCTTTTCCAAAAACTTTTAATACCAACATTATATATGACATGCTGTTCTTTCCGCTTTTAAGCGTAATATGGGTGAAAATATCAAGTAATGATAAATTGGGTATGATTCTCCTGAAAAGTTTGATATTTAGTGTTCCGATGAGTTTAGGTCAATGGTTATTCGAAAGATACACCGGTTTATTTGAATGGAAAAAATGGTCGCCACTGCATACTTTTGCAAGCGTAAATTTTACTTTATTTACAATAAGAGGTTTTGTTGCTCTTACAAGTGGCTTGGATAAATTAAAGAATGAACAGATTAATGTAACAAAATAAACCGATTATTAAAAGGCTGATTATGAAAAAAGAACAGAAATTAGAGGCTGTTCTTTGGAGTAACTCTTCAGTGAAGAACGCCTTAGTAAAGCTAACATGTTTTAAACATAAAATATTAACTGGTTGGCGGCTCAGTCGCTAGGAGGGAATTTGCTCTCGGTATAGCGTTCAATAACAAAAAAATAATAAAAGTAAGTATTGAAATTAAATTCCGACTTGGATAGAATATACAAAATACGAAATATTGAATAAAGTAATGACAGGATTCAGTAGTTTTTTATCTCCCTGGTTTAGAGAGCTGATGGTTGGTGAAAATCAGTCCAAAGATAAAAGCGAATTACCTCCTTGAACTTTCCTTGTGAACTTTAGTAGCAAGGAACGGCCGAACCGTTATAGACCTAAGCGGAAGAGTGTCTCTTCAAGTTAGGGTGGTACCGCGTTTTCCACGTCCCTTTTTTAGGGGCGTTTTTTTATTTTATCGAAATGGAGGAGAGAAACATTGAGTCATTTTTTTGAACAGTTGTCTCATCAGCAAAAAAAAGAAGTTGAACGGCAGTTTGAGATATACAAAAACGGAGTTCATGAGATTATACCAGCGGTGGAGCTGAAGTGCAAAATTGCCCAGTCACTAGTAGAAAAACGTCCTTTAAGAATAAAACTCGGATTAGACCCAACTGCACCAGATGTTCATCTTGGCCATACAGTAGTCCTAAATAAACTGAAGCAATTTCAGGAGAATGGACATATAATCCAGTTAATTATTGGGGATTTTACCGGGAAAATCGGAGATCCAACAGGTAAATCTGCTGCAAGAAAACAACTAACGGATGAAGAAGTAAAACATAATGCAAAAACATATTTTGAACAGTTTAGTAAAGTGCTGGACATGGAAAAAGTAGAGCTCCATTACAATTCTAAGTGGCTCTCAGAGCTTCAATTAGCAGATGTGATTCAGTTATCAGCCAGCATAACGGTTGCCCGTCTGCTGGAACGGAATGACTTTTCTGAAAGGCTAGCAACTGGAAAACCTATTTCTCTGCACGAGTTTTTCTACCCGTTAATGCAAGGCTATGATTCAGTGGTACTCCAAAGTGATGTGGAACTGGGCGGGACAGACCAGCATTTTAATGTTCTGATGGGGCGGCATCTTCAGGAACACTTTCGTAAAGAGAAGCAAGTCGTTGTTCTTCTTCCATTACTGGAGGGTCTTGATGGCGTCGATAAAATGTCCAAATCCAAAAACAATTACATCGGCGTAGACGAGGCTCCAAATGAAATGTACGGAAAAACGATGTCAATTCCAGATGAATTGCTTTCAAAGTATTTTGATTTGGTCACAGATCTCCCATTAGAACAAAAAAATCAAATCAAAATACAACTTCAAGAAGGAACGCTTCATCCCAGGGATGCCAAAATGCTATTAGCCAAAACGATTGTCCGGATCTACCATGGCGAAGAGGCATCTGAGAAGGCAGAAGCGAACTTCAGGGCAATTTTCCAAAGAGGTTCACTTCCTGAAGATATTCCAATTGTTATTTGGAATGGAGAAACAGAAGTTCCGATCCTTGACTTGCTGGTGAACTTAGGGTTGCAATCATCCAAAAGTGAAGCGCGCAAGATGATTCAAAATGGCGGTGTTCGCATAAATGAAATGAAGGTAGAGGATATTCACCGGCAGGTTAAAGTAGCAGATGGAATGATAATTCAGGTCGGAAAAAGAAAATATATTAGGCTGCAAAAACAGTAAAATAAAGTACAGAGGTACAAAAAAATGGCAGGGGAATGGAGAGAGGTTTCATGTATATACCTAAGCATTTCCAAATGAAAGATGAACAACTGATTCTTAATTTTATTGAAGAAAATAGCTTTGCCACCTTGTTTTCTACAGTTTCGGGAAGTCCATATGCGACCCATCTTCCTTTACTATTAGATAGAGACGAAAACGTTTTAGTTGGCCATTTTGCCCGGGCAAATAGTCAGTGGAAGGATATTGAAAACCAAGAGGTGCTTGCTGTATTTCTTGGTCCTCATACGTATGTGACTCCTGTTTGGTATGATACAGATTTGGCAGTACCGACCTGGAATTATGTTGCAGCCCATGTATATGGGAAAGCCGAACTAATCAAAAATCAGGATGAGTTAATGGAGCATTTGCATGTTCTGGTGGATAAATACGAAGACAAAAACAGTCCATATCGGTTAAATGTCCTGGACTCAAAATTTGCAGAGGGATTAAGTAAAGGTGTGGTTGGCTTGAAAATAAACATTGAGAAAATAGAAGCGAAAGCAAAACTGAGTCAAAACAAGTCAAAGGAAATTCAAGAGCGGATCATTGAGCACTTAGAGCAATCAACAAGTGAGAATAGCAGGAAGATAGCAGAATGGATGAGAGGTAACTGATTATAAAATTATGAAGCAAAAGGAAGTTTGACTCTTTAAATCAGGGAAAGGGGTATGAAAAACATAATAGATTATTATAGCCAATTTGATGAATGGGGTAGGCTTGAGTGTGAGCCAATCGAATTTCAAGTGAATTGGCACTATATCTAAAAATATTTGCCGGTAACAGGACACATCCTGGATAATGGGGAAGGACCTGGAAAATATACGTTTTCCAGAACTGTAAAGTTAGATTATCATTACCAAATAATACTGGAATAATTCAATTCGGAAAAAACTTGATCCAATAATAGAAGTTGAGGATGACCATTATGAAACTCTTAATAGTAGAAGATGATAAAACCATTGCCTCGGGGCTTGAATATTTTTTGCAGCAAGAAAAGTTTGCAACAACGGTTTGTTATAATTTTTCATCAGCAAAACAATTATTGGAAAATGAACAATCTTCCTTTGATTTATGCCTATTTGATTTATCATTGCCAGATGGAAGCGGGTACGATTTATGCAGAATGGTAAAACAAAAGGGAGATATTCCTGTCATATTTTTAACCGCGATTGATGATGAGGTCAATGTCGTGATGGGGCTTGATATGGGAGCGGATGATTATATTACGAAGCCGTTTCGGATCCGTGAGCTGCTCTCAAGAATTAAATCAGTCCTTAGAAGATATCAAAAACAGAATACACCTCAGTCTGTACTTAAGATTGGATCACTACAAATCAATATGCATGAAGGGAAAGTATATAAAAATGGAAAGGACACATTTTTGACAGCATTAGAGTATCGATTATTGCTTATTTTTATTCATCATAAGGGACAAGTTCTTTCAAGGAATCAATTGCTCGAGCAGATTTGGGATGTAGCGGGAGATTTTGTGAATGATAATACGTTAACAGTGTACATAAAAAGGCTGCGGGAAAAAATAGAGGACGACCCGCAAAGCCCCTCCATTATCAAAACCGTGAGAGGGCTTGGCTATAGGATGGATGATACCGATGCTTCGAAATAGAGAAATTCGAACTTACCTATTAATCATGTGTACAGTTGGCGTAACAGGAACGATACTGGCAAATTTGCTTTCCTTCTTTGCCGGTCCTTTTGTTTTTATCATCTCTTTCGCATTGATTAGTACCAGTGTTTTCTTTACCAGGTGGCGGTATAAAGAGATAGAAAAGCTTTCCGGTTATTTACGGAAAATTGCAGCGGGTGATTATTCTTTGGATGTCCGTGATAACGAAGAGGGTGAGTTAAGTATTTTAAAGAATGAAATTTACAAGGTGACCATCATGCTTTCAGAACAAGGTGAGCAATTGAAAAAGGACAAAATCCGGTTAATGGATGCTATTTCTGATATTTCCCATCAGCTTAAAACGCCGCTTACTTCCATGATGGTAATGGCAGATTTACTTAGTAATCCACAGTTAACGACTGACAAAAGAATTGAATTTACGCGAAATATTGAAATTCAATTAGAGCGGATTGAGTGGCTTGTGTCTTCTTTATTAAAGCTTTCAAAAATTGATGCGGGCACGGTACAGTTTAAAAAAGAGACCGTGAATGTTCGTGAGTTAGTTTCTAATTCTGTGGAACCGCTGCTGATTCCGATGGATATTAAGGACCAAACCTTATTGATCGAGGGTGAAGATTCTACTCGTTTTATCGGAGATTTCAATTGGTCAAGAGAGGCGCTTCTTAATATTTTAAAAAACTGTGTGGAGCATACGCAAAAGGGCGGAACGATTTCCATCCGTTTTGAGGAAAATGCGCTTTTTACTGAAATCATCATTGCGGATAACGGAAAAGGAATTGGTAAGGAAGATCTTCCTTACATTTTCAAGCGTTTTTATAAAGGGAAAAATGCTAGTGATGATAGTGTGGGCATTGGCCTTGCGATGGCTCATAGTATTGTTACAAGCCAGATGGGTGACATTGATGTAAAAAGTGAACAAAATATAGGAACCGAGTTTCGGATTAAGTTTTATAAACAGACGATTTAAAACAAAGTGACTAAATTGTTATTTTCCCAGTCACTTTCTAGTCATTTTAGGCAGATATACTGAACTCATCATCACAATTATGGAGGGTACTATGGAAATTTTAAAAATAGAAAATCTGTCTAAAATTTATGGGAAGGGTGAAACTGCAGTCAAAGCCTTAGATGATGTCTCATTTTCAGTTAACAAAGGCGAATTCGTTGCGATCATTGGTCCTTCTGGATCGGGGAAATCCACGCTTCTTCATCTATTAGGGGGTGTGGATTGGCCGACTGCAGGAAAGGTGTTCGTCGATAATACGGATATGTATCAGCTCAACGAAACACAGCTGGCCATTTTCAGAAGAAGACAAATTGGCTTAATCTATCAGTTTTATAATCTCATTCCGGTTCTAACAGTTGAAGAAAATATTACGCTTCCACTGTTGCTGGATCAGCACAAGGTGGATCGGAAGCAGTTTAACGATATTGTCAAACTGCTGAATATCGAAAATCGCTTACACCATTTACCTAATCAATTATCCGGCGGACAGCAGCAAAGAGTCTCCATCGGTCGAGCTTTAATCAGTAATCCTTCAATTATGTTAGCAGATGAGCCGACTGGAAACCTCGATAGTAAAAACAGCAGCGAGATTATTGATTTATTAAAAATGTTTAATAAAACCTACAATCAAACGTTAATCATCATTACTCATGATGAACGGATTGCCCTTCAGGCTGATCGAGTGATTGCTATTGAGGATGGCCGGATTGTCAAGGATGAGGTGATTCGTCCATGAACATTGTCAACAAGGTAACCACACGAAATTTAATAAAAAACAAAAAAAGAACGATTATTACGATTATAGGGGTTATTATTTCTGTTGCGATGGTAACCGCGGTGACCACCCTCGGGACTTCTTTTATGGATTTATTCAAAAGACAGACCATTGCAAACAGCGGAGAATGGCATGTGTTATACGAGGATGTGAACAAGGCACAGCTCGAAGCAATTCAAAGTGATGAGGTCAACAAAACGACCATTATTTCAAGAGATGTAGGATATGCACAGCTTGTCGGCGGACAAAACCGGAACAAGCCTTATCTATTTATTAAAGAATTTAATAGTGCTGGCTTTAAACAATTTCCTATTGAATTAAGTGAGGGCAGACTCCCGCAATCAGACAGTGAAATCGTCATTTCAGAGGAAATCTCGGGCAATGGTAAAGTGGACTATGAAATAGGTGATAGGGTAACCCTCCTTGTGGGAGAACGAGTTTCGGATAAAAGTGAGGCAGCTTTCTTCGGGCAAAATACTCCGCTGCAAAAAGACGAAGATGGTGCAGTTATAGAGAAATTAGAAAATGTCACTTCGAAAAGCTATACAATTGTAGGGACAATTAAGCGTCCAATTTGGGAGCCGACCTGGGCACCAGGTTATACAGTACTTTCGTATGTAGATGAGGATCTAATAGGAAAAAGTGATATAGTGCAGGCATCGGTTGTCTTAAAATCCGTGAACAGCCGCTTATTTTCCCACGCGGAAGAATTTGCAAACCGACATCAAATTGACAGTGTTCAATTCAATGATGAATTATTGCGCTATTACGGTGTGATTAAAGACGATGGTTTTCGTATGACTTTATTTTCATTATCCGCAGTCATCATGCTCGTGATTATCGTTGGATCTGTCTCATTAATCTATAATGCTTTTGCGATTTCAGTCTCGGAGCGTTCGCGTCATCTGGGCATGTTGGCTAGCGTAGGAGCAACAAAAAGACAGAAGCGGAATTCCGTTCTATTTGAAGGAATGGTAATTGGTCTTATTAGTATCCCGATTGGGATTCTCAGCGGTTTAGTTGGGATAGGGATTACCTTTTCCTTTATTAATTCCATGATCCAAGGTGTGCTAGGGGTCACTGAGCAATTAACTGTAACCATGTCGCCGTTGTCAATCATTTTGGCCTGTTTGATTTCAATCTTCACCATCTTTATCTCGGCCTATATCCCTGCAAAAAGGGCTTCAAAAATTTCAGCGATTGATGCCATTCGCCAGACAGCGGATGTTAAACTAACCGGAAAGACAGTGAAAACTTCGAGATTGATTCGCAAGCTCTTTGGCATTGAAGCAGAAATTGGCTTAAAAAACTTAAAAAGAAACAAGCGGAGATATCAAGCGACAGTCTTTTCGCTTGTTATTAGTATCGTTTTATTTCTTGCTGTATCTTTCTTTACCGACAATTTAAAAAAATCGGCTGGGCTGACGCAGGATGGAATCAATTTTGATATTGAGGTTTCCGTTGGTAATGGGAAACAGGAGGAAGTGGAAACACTGTTAAAATCCATTACATCTTTAGAGGACGTAACGGAATCCAGTACTATTACTACCTTCCCTGCCGCTTCATGGATTGATAAGGATTTGCTTGCGGAACAATTAAAAAATATAGTGGATAGAGACAACAGCGCACTGGAAAATGGGAAATATCCTTTAGCTGTTAATATTCAAGCTCTTGATAATCAAAGTTTACAAGAATATGCAGAAAAAATAGGGGCAGATTACGAGCAGCTCAGAGATAGACAGAAGCTGTCAGCCATTGTCGTTGATACCACTATTTATGAAGATTATGAAGCGAGAAAATTCGTTGAAACAAAGCTCGTAGAAACAGAAGTTGGCCATAACCTGGATTTACATTATACAGACCGGGAAACAGGGGAAGAAAAACCTTTAGCTACAGTTGAAATTGCTGCTTTAACAGATGAGGTACCAATGGGAGTCGGTCAATCGGGAATTGGTAGTATTCATATGATTGTTTCAAAGGAAGCATTAAATGAGATCACAGGCAGTGAGCATGCGGCTGAAACCTATACCCAAGTGTTTCTAAAAAGTATTGACCCAATGGGAACCCAGCAAGATATTGAAGAAATGGAAAACACTATGAGCAGCGGGCATTTGAGTGTATACAATGTATATCAGCAAAGACAACAGGAAGAACAAATGATACTAATTTTGTCCGTCTTTACTTATGGATTTATTATTTTAATCACTGCAATCTCGGTTGCCAATATCTTTAACACAATTTCAACGAGTATCTCTTTAAGAAAACGCGAATTTGCCATGCTAAAGTCGGTCGGTATGACACCGAAGGGCTTTAACAAAATGATAAACTATGAAAGTATTTTTTATGGAGTGAAAGCAGTGCTCTATGGCATTCCTATTAGTATAGCTGTCATGTATATGATCCATCGATCTCTAATGGGAACCTTTAGCTATTCATTTACAATTCCATTGGATAGTCTTGTTTATGCAGTATCGGCTGTTTTTGTCATCGTCAGCGCAGCGATGCTATACTCAAGTGCAAAAGTCAAAAAAGAAAATATTATCGATGCTTTAAAACAGGAAAATATTTAAATAGTGGAAGGCATGCAAGGGGTGGTCCTGCATGCCTTTATTTAATAAAGGAATCAAATGTATGAAAACTGAATTTAGTAAATGGCGTGAACGGCACATAAACGGTGCAGAACGGCACATAAATGGTGTGGAACGGCACATAAACGATGAGGAACGGCACATAAACGGTGCGGAACGGCACATAAACGGTGTGAACGGCACATAAACCGTGTGAACGGCACATAAGTGATGAGGAACGGCACATAGACGGTGCAGAACGGCACATAAACCGTGTGAACGGCACATAAACGATGAGGAATGGCACATAAACAGTACGGAACGGCACATAAACACCCGCGGAACCCACATCGCATTGCCAGGATCAATTAAATAAGGCTCTGGTGTAAATATTAAGTTATCCGCCTTTAAATCATAAGGAGTACTGACAAAAGGAATACCGGAATTTTATAATTCTTCCTGGTGCTGTACGATTTGTACGAATTTTTCCTTCATAAATATAAATCAAGTTTTGATAACTTGGAAAATATTCAGTCTATTCATTATAGGATAAAATTGGTAAACTTATAGTACCTTTAGTACCATTTCGTAAGAGAGGTGCGTACCTTGCTTTGGTTCGAAACGATTGATTTGACAAAAGAACGTACTAGAGTCATAGAGTTTCGCAAGGATTCCTTTAAAGAGAGTTTCGGGAATTCATCAGATTTTGACGAACACGACTATCTCATATGGCTGCAAGAGCAGGTTAAAAATTTCCCGGACGGATTTGTGATGGTTGAGGAAAGAGGAAAAACAATAGGACAGCTAGAACTCTCTATTAGATCCTTTCAGGGAAAGGATATTGGATACGTCCATCTTTTTTACTTAATCCCCGAAAAAAGGGGACTGGGTCTCGGAAAAGAGTTATATGCTTATGCCAATGAGTTTTTTAATAACAATAACGTAGAGGAATTTCATTTAAGAGTTTCTCCTACAAACGTTAGAGCTCTACATTTTTACCAAAAAAACGGTATGGTAGAGGCAGGGACCGAAGTAAATGGAAAAGTTATTCGGATGAAGGGTTCATTATATAAGAACGATCTAAAGAATTTTTGAGATAGCCTTAGAAAAAGCTCTATAGAAATAGATGATTTAAGAATAGAAACAACGGGGGTGGTTAAGGTGAATTTCCGGGACTTATTTAACTGGAATGGAAATATTTATTTAAATACCATTGTAGAATCAGAACCTTGCCATTTAACGGTTTATGTAGATCGATGCAAAGTCAGTGATCAGAGTCAGGATTTAACGTGGGGAGAACAAGTTATTCACGATGTTAGGCCAATTGTGGTAGATGAGGGTCTCCCCATTTTAAAGGTTGACTTCAGCACGTACATCTCTTATTCCGTATTAAATGAAACTTATTTTCCTTTCAATAATTATGATGTATTTGAAGGCAGCTGTTTTAAAATTGCCAAACAATCCAGGTACTTTGAATACATTCTCTCTCAAACTATGGCACATCACATTCACCCTAACAAACAACATGTTCATTACGGAATTTATTGTCTAAACCATATCATTGATGTTATTTCATATGAAGAGCCGCTAGTTTGTGAAGTGAGCAGAGATAGCTTTTAATATAGCAAACTTTTATAAAGGAGAGACAATATGGGTACATATATCCTAACCACTGACCGTCTTAAGTTAAGAGAAATGACAAAAAATGATGTGCAAAACCTAATGGAAATCTTTTCGGATCCAGTAGCAATGAAATATTATCCTTCTACCAAGGACGAAAAAGAAACGATGAGCTGGATTGAGTGGACGATAAACAACTATAAAAACTACGGAGTGGGCCTTTGGATTGTGGAACATAAAGAAACGGGACAGTTTCTTGGACAGTGTGGAATAGTTCCGCAAGAAGTCGATGGTAAAATCGAAATGGAAATTGGCTATTTGTTTGTAAGGCGTGAGTGGGGAAAAGGCTACGCAACTGAAGCCGCTGCCGCTTGTAAAAAGTACGGATTTGAAAAGCTGAACCTTAAAAAGATTATTTCCTTACCTGATGTCAATAATACACCTTCTGCAAAAGTGGCGGAGCGAATTGGGATGAAGGTAGAGAAGACGATTCATAAATGGGGAAAGGAAGTATTGGTTTATTCGATTACAGCCTAGTCTTTGTAAAACAACGGTAAGAAATAGAGAGTAAAAGCATAAGGAGGACAAAAAAATGCCGCAAGCAGGAAAGTCGATTTACGAACTTGACACTCCGACACTCCTTCTGGATAAGGATAAGTTAGAATCAAATATTGCCGATATGGCTAGGTTCGCTAAGGACCATGGGCTAATGCTAAGGCCACATATTAAAACCCATAAATCTGTACACATAGCAAAATTGCAGCTGGAGGCAGGAGCTGCCGGTATTACAACAGCTAAAATTGGCGAGGCTGAAGTGATGGCTAATGCCGGAATCAAGGATATTCTGATTGCCTATCCGATTGCAGCTAAAAAGAAGGTTAACAGACTCATAAACCTGCTTGATCAGGGAGTACATTTGAAAATTGCCGTAGATAATCATGAGCAATTGGAGTTATTGGATCAATTAATGTCGCAAAGTCCACACCAGTTGGAAGTGTGGATCAAGGTAAATTCAGGCTTGAACCGATGTGGGGTGGAGCCTGGAAAAGAAGTTGTTAAACTAGCAATAGATATTACATTAAAGAAGAGTCTAAAGCTCGGCGGTATTTTTACACATGCAGGCCATTCTTATGCGGCTCCCTCTATGTCAGAGATTGAACAGATTGGATTATTGGAAGGGAAGGCTGTTGCTGAGAGTGCGGAAGCTTGTGAGCGGGAAGGAATTCCGATTGCCGTCCGCAGTGTCGGCTCAACCCCAACCTACAAAGTAGCTGGTAAAGTAAAAGGAATTAATGAAGTGAGACCGGGAAATGCCGTGTTTTTTGATGCGATTCAAACCGGTCTCGGGGTAACCGACATTGACCGTTGTGCGTTGTCCGTATTAGCGACTGTAGTAGGGAAGTATCGAAATTCGAGACTTGTTTTGGATACTGGCAGTAAAGCACTTTGCTTAGATCAGGGGGCACATGGAAACAAAAGTGTAAAAGGCTTCGGACATGTTATTAGTCATCCGGAAATTACAATTGAAAGATTATCAGAAGAACATGGTGTTGCGTCTATTGATGGGGAAACTCCCTTAGGTTTGAATGATGTAATCCAGATTATTCCAAACCATGCATGTCCAGTTGCCAATTTATTTGATCAATATGTAGTACATCAAAATGATAAGGTCGTGGGGGTTTGGGATATTGAAGCACGCGGAAAGGTAACGTAAAATAGACGACTCTAATTTAAGAAGAACTGCTGCTAGGAGAAAATTATAAAATAGCATGTTAATTTAAAGCCTAAATCTAAAAGTGATTTAGGCTTTAATCTATTTGTGCAAAGGTATTGGAGTTTTTAGTAAAAATAAGCTCACAATAAACAGCCTTGATAATGACTTTCTTACTAGATTCTGATATTAACTTCATAAGCTGCTCGTATTCCGGATTCCACGGCACCTTCGTTGTAGGAAACATTTGAGTTCAGAATATGATTGGGATAGGAGGAAAATAATAAGCAAAAAAGAAATGGAGGAGGTTGCCATGCATACGATTAAACCAATTAAATTAAGTTCAAATAAAACAAATACTACCGAAAAGCTAACATCGGCGGAAATGGCTAAACTGTGGGCTACTTATATGGGGAACAGCATGGGGAAATGCATTATAAGCTATTATCTCCAGCACGTTGAGGATAAAGATATTAAAATATTATTACAAAATGCCTTACAACTGGCAGAAGAATTATTAAACACAATTAAAGATATTTTCAATAAAGAAAATTTCCCTATTCCTCAAGGCTTTACGGAAGAGGACGTAAATGTAGGTGCTCCTAGGCTGTTTGAAGATGAATTCTATGTTCATTACTTGAAGTATGCATCAAAAGCAGGAATGAGTATTTATAGTATAGCTATACCCCTTGTTTATAGAAAGGACGTTAAAGAATTTTATAGGTATTGTTTGAACTCCACAATGGATTTAATGGAACAAATCAATGAAATATTAATGAATAAAGGGTTTATTATCAAGCCCCCTTTAATTCCAGTTCCTGAAAAAGTGGAATTTGTTCATGAAAATTTTTTGAACGGATACTTTGGATATGTACGACCTTTGCACGCAATGGAAATTACTCATCTTTACGATAATATTGAAAATAATATGACGAGTAAGGCACTAATTACAGCGTTTGCCCAAGTAGTAAAGGATGAAAAGATTCGGAAATTGTTTGAAAGAGGAATAAAAATAACAACCAATAATATTGAACACTATATGCAAAAAATGCATGATGAAAATTTGCCAACACCATCTTTTCTGGACCATTTAGTGACAACATCTACCTTTTCTCCTTTTTCTGATAAGTTAATGCTATTTCATAAGATGGATATGTTTTCTATAAAAATTAGAGCATTTGGAAATTCAGTAGCGGTAAATGGAAGACATGATTTAGGGCTAGTCTACATGAATGCCTTTATGAAAAATTCATCTTTTGTGCAAGATGCAGCAAAAATTATGATTGAGAAAGGCTGGTTTGAAAAAGCACCACAAGCAGTTGATAGAGAAAAAATAATTTCTGATTAGTTACTTTTTTATCCACCTGTATAGTTAAATCTTGTAATTCTTGAGGTTGTAATAAGGATTTTCTATGAAAAGGAATAAGAAAATCATGACGTAATTTTTAAAATTGTTAGCTTTTGGCTTTATTTATAAACGTACCGGAAGAAAGATCGCCAAGGGAGTCGATCTTTTTTCTTTTATTTTTTCGTCATACAATTCTTTTCATAAAAATGCTTGTAGGCTTTATCTCATCTTCTGCATGAAATTGGCTTCTCCAGCGATAAAAAGGGCATACTCCATTTCCTCCTCATACCAACTAACCGGGAATTCCAGCATGTTTTTTAAATGTATCAAAATGGATAAACTAAAGTTATAAAGAGAAAGATAAGAGGGAAGAGGGAGGATTATAAATCAATGAAATTACAATTGATACTGAATATTCTAATGGTCGTACTATCATGGATGTCATTACCCTTATTGGGTTCACGAAATATAAAAAGATTTCTTCCTGCTTCAATACTTATAGTTCTTTTAGAAGCTGTTAATGTTCAAATTGGGAGAAGGAGAAAATGGTGGATTTTTTATAACAAACCCAAATCATATTTTACAGGAGAATTTCCCTTTAATATAGGTCCTCATTTAGTTGGATCAATGTGGATTTTAAAATGGACATACGGGAATTTTAAATGTTTCATTTTACTTAACGCCATAGTTGATGCTTTCTTTTGTTACATAGTCCCAAGTTTTTTAAAACGAGTAAAAATTGCTGCGTTACATCGGATTAATAATTGGCAATTTTTCCTTTATATATTCCATAAAGCATTTATTTTATATGGAATTCAATATTTTCTTGAAAAGAAGTTTAATCAGACTGCCTTATAATTCCCAAAAATGTGAAAAGCCCTTCTTTGGTGAGAAGGGGCTTTTTGATCAGCTCATTATTAAGGGTTAATACTTCGGATTTATTTTACTTTATGGAGATTCCATAATCCAACCTTTTTCTCCTTGAACAACAACAAAAGGTCATCACTTAAAGTACTACCAAATACTGAACTTAAGAGTTTATGGGTTAATCATCATTTTTATCAATTTTTCCATCGTTCCCCTTGTCAAGACCAGTTGCATTATTAACTGTCTGGAATATTAAGTTTAATCCCTGATCCATGGTATTCATTGATTCGGATTTTTGGCCAATATCTTTAGATTTTTCTTGTTTTTTCATTTTAGAAGAACACCTCCTAAAAGGTAGGATTGGTAATAAACAAGCAAATATTCACTGCGCATAGTGTGTTTGGGCCAATTATTTTAATTCCTGCTTTTATACTTGGATATTTATATGACAAAAAGAGAAAAAGAATTTATATTGTACTTATAAGGGCAGAAGAAATTACTTAGTAAAGTAACTATCTGAATGAGAAAATAGTACAACTGCAATTGAGAACAGTAATATGGACGACAATACTAACTTATAATGAAAGTCTGCAATTGCAATCAATAAACCAAAATGTGCAACACTGATGAAATTGAATTATAACTGGGAGAGGTTTGTTATGGCGGAAGTAAGCGAATTTCCAATACTTGAAACGGATAGATTGATATTAAGACAAGTAACTAAAGATGATGCGAGCAGCCTATTAAAGTATTTATCTGATCAAGAAGTAATGAAATATGTTGGATTAGAGCCTTTTAAATCCATTGAAGACGCATTGGATGAGATTTCGTGGTATCAATCTATATTCGAAAAGAAAACAGGAATAAGATGGGGGATTACGATTAAGAACAACGGAGAAGTGATTGGCAGTTGTGGTTTTCTTAAGGTGGTTTCACAGCATTACCGTTCTGAAATTGGTTTTGAGTTAAGCAGAGAATACTGGGGAAAAGGAATAGCAAGTGAGGCATTTGAAGCGATTATTAGGTATGGATTTGAAGAGATGAATTTACAAAGGATTGAAGCGCTGATAGAACCTCCTAATATACCTTCGCAAAAATTAGTAGAAAGACATGGGTTTATTAGAGAAGGACTTTTGAGAAATTATGAGTTTACTGGCGGAAAATTTGATGATTTATATATGTATTCATTGTTAAAGCAAGACTTCAATAAAACAAATAATTTCAAATTGTGATCGATTACGTTTAAATAAGATGCCCTGGTCAATAAGAATTAATCTCCCTCATCAACCTATAATTGTTAATGCCCTTCCTTGATTTAGAAAGGGTTTTTTTTGGTCTAAGCATTGGCGAAGCAGTTCTAATTAGTACATTCAATTTGTACTTCGTGTTTGTCTAACTAAGGGATCAGTATTTCATATTTCTGCTTAAAAATGGGGAAGAATACTAAAAGAAGAGTAGGACAAAATCATTATCAAAAAGGAATCTTTTTATGATTGGACTTATCATTGCCATTATCCTTTTTAATATTGTTGCATTCGCTACCAATAAACGCCTTACCATAAATCAAATTGTACATATTTGGGTATTTACCGGCTTTTTTCAGGGTCTGGCTGATTTATATATTGACCAGAAATATCATGGGTATTGGTACTTTTCAAAAGATATTGAATGGGCATCTTTACTTAGCATAACCGTACTTATACCGCCAGTAAATATGATGTTTTTAAATTGGTACCCTTTTAACGCCTCATGGTTAAAAAAGACTTTATATTTTATATATTGGCTGATATTTATGTTGGCTTATGAATTAATAGCATTGCTCCCTGAACCTTGGGGCTATTTTAATTATGGCTGGTGGAGCTTGTGGTATTCATTAATTGTAGATCCCCTCTTACTATTCATTGTGTTAAGCTATTATAAGTGGATTTGTAAAATTGAACATAATCCATAACAAAGCATCTTAATTAAAGGAAAGTGTGCTTAAGTGCTATAAAGAGATCATGATTAAAAATTTTCATTAATTGTGTACTTAATAAGAAGTATTTGCAGCCATTAGAACAAATCAGCGTCTAATGGTTTTTTATTTGCAATTTTAGTACGACTGTACTAAAATTTAGTCATGAGTAAAAATAATAATACAACCGTTAAAAAACAAATGACTTTTATTGAAGAAGCACGCAGAGCTCAAATTGTGGAATATGCGATCGAGACAATTGCAGAAGTGGGTTATGCACAGGCATCATTAGGTGAAATTGCAAAACGTGCCAAAATAAGTAAGGGGGTTATTTCTTATCATTTTTCAAACAAAGAGGAACTTCTTAAGCAAGTGGTGGTTGACTATTACTTAGCTTGCCAATCCTTTATCCTTCCGCAAATTCAAGCTCAATCGTCACCGAAAGATATGCTTAAGAGATATATTGAATTGAATCTGAGATTTGTAGATGAAAATCGCAAGCATGTATTCGCTGTTATAGAGATTGTCTCTAATGAGAGAACCGATGATGGAAAACTTCGGTTTGCAGCAGAACATGATGAAACTATTTTCCTTCCAATTAAAAATATTCTTCATATGGGTATGAAACAAGGAGTTTTCCGAGAGCTCTCCCCTTTATCGGTAGGGATCATGGCATCAACAATCAGGCATGCCATAGATGGGTTCAGCATTGAATTAATGAGAAATCCACACTTGGATGTTATGGCCTATACTCAAGAATTAGTGACCATCTTTGATAGAGCAACCAGTAAGTAATTACCTTGCTGAGAGGGGACATACAATGTTTTATTATGAAGTCCATTGTTATAGCTGTAAAAAAGTATACAGGGTCTATGAAGGAACAAAAGAATATAAACATTACAAGAAAAAGCGCGAAAAGGGAATATATTGTTGTGAAGATTGTAGCCATAACATAAGAATTGAAGCTATTAAGAATTTTTTTAGATAGTATGGCATAGTTGATTCCTTAATCGCTCAAAAAAATAGATATTAAGATAATCAAAAAGAGGACCATCATTGGATGGTCTTTTTGTAGCTGGGAAAGATTAAAATGCTCATTTTTTTCCTATACTGGTAATCGTGTGTATAATCGTAAAGCATTTGAGTACAATATATTGTTTATTTGAAGTAGTTATAAGTTCCAGTGACGATATCACGTAATTCTGTGGTACAATCGTTGTTGAATAGCTTGACGGAGGAGATAAAAAAATATGATAACTGTAAGCAATGTAAGTCTTCGCTATGGTGACAGAAAATTGTTTGAAGACGTTAATATAAAATTTACCCCTGGCAACTGTTATGGTCTCATTGGAGCGAACGGAGCAGGGAAATCCACCTTTTTAAAAATATTATCTGGCGATATTGAACCGCAAACTGGTCATGTATCGGTCACACCTGGTGAGCGTTTAGCCGTACTAAAACAAAACCATTTTGAATACGAAGAAAATGAAGTCATTCAAACGGTTATTATGGGGCATGAACGCTTGTATCAAGTGATGCAGGAAAAAGATGCAATTTATATGAAGCCCGATTTTACGGATGAAGACGGAATGAAAGCAGCTGAATTAGAAGCTGAATTTGCGGAGCTTAACGGGTGGGAAGCTGAATCGGAAGCAGCGATTCTATTAAAAGGTCTCGGAATTGGCGAAGAACTTCACAATAAGAAGATGGCGGATTTGTCTGGTTCTGAAAAGGTAAAAGTATTACTGGCACAAGCTTTGTTTGGCAAGCCAGATATCTTGTTATTAGATGAGCCGACGAACCACTTGGACATCCATGCAATCCGGTGGTTAGAAGAATTCTTAATTAACTTTGAAAATACTGTAATTGTTGTTTCCCACGACCGTCACTTCTTAAATAAGGTATGTACTCATATGGCGGACCTCGATTTCGGAAAAATCCAGATTTACGTAGGGAACTACGATTTCTGGTATGAATCGAGTCAATTAGCTTTAAAAATGGCCCAGGATGCCAACAAGAAAAAAGAAGAAAAAATTAAAGAACTGCAAAGCTTTATTGCCCGCTTTAGTGCAAATGCATCTAAGTCCAGACAGGCAACATCCCGTAAAAAATTATTAGATAAGATTACGCTAGATGACATTAAACCATCGTCAAGACGTTATCCGTATGTTCATTTTGCGATGGACCGTGAAATCGGAAATGACTTACTGCGGGTTGAAAATCTAACTAAAACCATTGATGGCGTTAAGGTGCTGGATCAGGTCAGCTTTATAATGAATAAGGATGACAAAATTGCCTTTGTAGGGAAGAACGAGCTGGCAATTACAACTCTTTTCAAAATTTTAATGGGTGAGATGGAACCGGACAGCGGGTCCTTTAAATGGGGAGTAACCACGTCTCAAGCCTATTTCCCAAAAGATAACTCAGAGTACTTTAATACGGACCTGAACCTTGTAGATTGGCTCCGTCAGTTCTCACCGAAGGACGACAGCGAAAGCTTCCTTCGCGGCTTCCTTGGAAGAATGCTGTTCTCCGGAGAAGAGGTTTTGAAAAAGGCTTCTGTTTTATCAGGTGGAGAAAAAGTTCGCTGTATGCTGTCTAAAATGATGCTAAGCGGAGCAAATGTGTTAATTTTAGATGAACCGACGAACCATTTAGATCTTGAATCGATTACAGCACTAAACAATGGCTTAATCAATTATAAAGGATCAGTCTTGTTCACATCCCATGACCATCAGTTTGTTCAAACGATTGCGAACCGTATTATTGAAATTACTCCAAACGGTTTAATCGACAAGCAAATGACATATGATGAGTTCCTTGAGGATCAAGACGTACAAAAGAAAAGAGAATTAATGTATCAATAATATGTGATTATGGTGTGAAACCTCGTGTTTCACACTTTTTTTGTGGCTGTTGTCGGGTGAGGAGCCGCTGAAATGCCCTCATAAGGGGGATGAAAGACAAAAATGGATGAGAGAGCCGGTGAAATGTCCATCATAAGGGGGATGAAAGACAAAAATGGATGAGAGAGCCGCTAAAATGTCCATCATAAGGGGGATGAAAGACAAAAATGGATGAGAGAGCCGGTGAAATGTCCATCATAAGGGGGATGAAGGACAAAAATGGATGAGAGAGCCGGTGAAATGTCCATCATAAGGGGGATGAAGGACAAAAATGGATGAGAGAGCCGGTGAAACGTCCATCATAAGGGGGATGAAGGACAAAAATGGATGAGAGAGCCGGTGAAATGTCCATCATAAGGGGGATGAAAGACAAAAATGGATGAGAGAGCCGCTGAAATGTCCATCATAAGGGGGATGAAGGACAAAAATGGATGAGAGAGTCGTCGAAAGGTCCTTCATAGAGTCTCTAAGGGCCAGAAATAAGTGAAAAGCATCGCAAAGTATCTTTTTTAGAAGATCTCATGGCCATAAATAAGTGACAAACAGCCAAAATGTCCTTCATATAGGATCTCAAGGCCTAAATTAAATAAAAGAACAGCAGAAGTCTCCTTGAAAACCAGCCTTATAGCTAAATTAGGAACAGATGCAACTAAAAAGTCATTTATAGGGCTTGTCAAGAAAAGTGTGTAAGTTATTCTAGATATTTCTTCACACGTTTCTTCAGGTGGTCGTGAACTAATAGTTGATTCATGATCATGGCCCATTGTTGGATGTGTCCACCTTCCCATTTCTT
>NZ_JAKZKT010000028.1 GCF_022808645.1 Bacillus litorisediminis | reverse complement strand
AATCTTAAAAAATTAGCCAACTGGACTTGGGTAAGTCCAAAAATGGCATAAAGAATAAGAATAATAGACAAATCACACTCATTTCTAAGATGGATTCTGAGAAAAATTCTTAAAATCATAAAGGCATCTGGGAATAAAAACATTCCCAAATGCCTTTTGTCTTCAATCTGAAAGGACTGTGTGAGATTCTTCTCACATAGTCCTTTTTCTTGAAAATTATTTAGACTTTGATTTTTTGGCAGCATGGAAAATACTAGCTCCCATACCTCCCCAGATAATAACCATGGACAAAACCATCCAAAAAATCGCTTCACCTGTCATTAACTTGAAACCTCCTTATTATCGGAAGATACTGGGATATCAAGTTTTCCGCTACTCCATGATTTGAATTGAGCCAGAATTACGGCTACTCCAATAGCACCCACTGCAACTGACCAGCCATAATTAAAGATAAATTCGCTGGTGTAGCCACCGTACTGACCAGTCTCATTTTCAAAAGTTCCGACTAAGTTTTGCTTAAACAAACCGTACATCATGTAAGCAAGCACGATTGGTGTTATAACACTTAGGCAAATGGACCACCACTTGCCAAGTTTAATATCGGAAATGGCGTCAGCATGAGATTGAAGAGGCTTTAGCTGTTTTGCAAACCATGCTAAGAAGCAAACTTCAAACAATCCGGCAAGTACAATTCCAAATTGGTTAATGAAATAATCCACTACATCAAGGAAGTTGAGTCCGCCTTGCGTCGCAAATAGAATTGAAATGATAGCTGCTAATCCGCCACCATATGAAACTGCTTGTTTACGGGTTACATTAAACTTATCCATCAGCGCAGCAATATATGTTTCACTAATTGAAATCAAGGAAGTCATACCGGCTAATACTAGAGACGCAAAGAATAAGAAACCAAACACTTCCGGCAAGACTGGGAATTGATTGATAATTTGCGGGAAGACAGCAAACGCAAGAATTACCCCGCTGCTGACCACTTCAGAAACTGGCTGGCCCGTAGCCTGTGCCATAAATCCAAGGGCAGCAAATACCCCAATACCAGCTAAAAGTTCAAATGAAGAGTTACTGAACGCTGTAATAAAAGCGTTATTTGTGATATCGGATTTCTTTGGCAAGTAACTTGAATAAGTAACCATGATTGCAAAACAAATAGATAAGCTAAAGAAAATTTGTCCGTATGCAGCGACCCAAACTCCAGGCTCTTTCAGCATCTCCCAATTAGGAGTAAAGAATGCGTTCAGACCTTGTGCTGCCCCATCCATAAATAAAGCACTAACCACAATACATAAGAAGAAGAAGACTAGTAAAGGAATCATGATTCGATTAGCCAGCTCGATTCCTTTTTTAACGCCGGCAAAGAGAATCCCTAACGTTATAAGCCAAACAATTACTAATGGGATAAATACTCCCATCACGAGTGAACCCACTGATCCGGCATCCGTCACCTGAAGATAATCGGTTAATAAGAATCCAACCGTGTCTTCACCCCACTGTTTTCCGAATGAAAACCATGCATAAGACATGGCCCAGGCAATAATGACCGGGTAATAGACTGAAATAACAAATGCAATAATAACCTGCCACCAGCCCATCCATTCAGATCCTTTGCTCACACGAGCGTAAGTTAACGGTGCAGAACCACGGTATTTTTGGCCTAAGGCAAATTCAAGAATTAGCAGAGGCAAACCAGCAGTTAATAATGCAAATAAATACGGAATTAAAAATGCTCCTCCGCCATTTTCATAGGCGACACCTGGAAAGCGCCAAATATTTCCCAGGCCGACAGCGGAACCAATTGCTGCCATGACAAAGCCTGCTCTCGTTCCCCACTGGGCACGATTTTCCATAGTAATAATCCCCCTAACAAAGTTGTTTTCTGCTGATGGAACATTAAAATAGTTCCCTATTTTCTGATTATTCTAGTTGTTCTAACGATAAGTATAACCATCTGTCCATAGTCTGTCAAAGCCATTTTAGTCATTTGGTCATGTGTATTTGGTAAACCATATGCCTGTTCCTGCTTTATCATGACTAAATAAGAAGAACAGGCCAATTAGCCTGTTCCCCGATTATTTATTGATGCTATTTTCTTTTATTTTAATTGGACTTGGCAGAATAAAGACTAGTACTATTAGCCCTAATACACATGTCAAAAGTCCTAATAAAGTACTTCCTGTCAGCCCTAATACGAGAAATCCCAGCGCTGAAATAACACCTGCCACTAACACATACGGCAATTGTGTTTCAAAGTGATCAAGGTGGTTACTCGCTGCACCAGTAGAAGAAAGAATGGTCGTATCTGAAATTGGTGAGGAGTGGTCACCAAGGACAGAACCTGCTAATACAGCAGCAAAGGTAGGCACTAAAATTTCTACGCTGGTTGCAGCAGCAATTTCTCCGGCAATGGGCAGCAGGATACCGAATGAACCCCAGCTGGATCCTGTTGCAAATGCCATGATTCCGGCAATAATAAAAATAATAAAAGGAAGTAATCCAACATTAATATTTAAATCCTCTACTACAGCTGCTAAATATTCACCCGTCTGGAGTTCCCCAATAAGAGTAGAAATAATCCAGGCAAATACTAAAATACTCACAGCTGGGAGCATAGATTTAATACCCTCTAGAGTAACCGGAAGGGCTGTTTTGGCAGCAACATTTCCCTTGCTTACATGAATGAAGAAAAGAAGTATTGTAACAGCTAAACCAGTAAGACCGCCAATTAATAGAGATAACGCTACATCTGTGTTTTCAAAAATGGCAAAAATATTGAATGATTGAGCAGCCCGATACCCAGTCCAATACATGCCGCCTAAGGTACCAATTACAAGTCCAATAATCGGTAAAACTAAGTCAGCTACTGTTCCTTTTTGATTTTCAGGAAGTTCTTGCTTAACTTCACCTGGTATCGATTTTTCAGGATCATAGACTTGCCCGGTTTCAATCGCTCTCTGTTCATGAACCCTCATTGGGCCAAAATCAGTTTGTTTTATGGCAATAATAAAGACGATTGCTAACGTTACCCAAACATAAAAGTTGATTGGAATGGTTCCTAAGTACGCTGAAAAAGCAGTGTACTCTGTAATATTATTCTCGACTAAGATAGTAGAAATTGCAGCTACAATATACGCACCCCAGCTTGAAACAGGAGATACAACACAGACAGGTGCTGCTGTTGAATCAAGTAAATACGCTAATTTTGCCCGAGACACACGGTGTCTGTCTGTAATCGGACGTGATACCTGACCGACTGCTAAGCTGTTGAAATAATCATCAATAAAAATCAAAATACCAAAAATGGCAGTCATGACCTGCGCGCCTCTTCTAGTTTTTACTTTGGAAAGGGCCCATTCCCCAAAGGCTCTGCTTCCGCCTGAAACTAAAATAAAGGCAGTAATAATTCCTAATAGTACAATGAACAGCAAGATATACACATACCATGTGTTCAATGCACCGTCTGCATAAAAAATCGAGGAAAACGATGTCCAAATGATGGAAAGAGATTCTGCAGCTACCGCGCCAGCACCTTCGGCAGCGTCAATAGCCAATAAAAGGGCGGCACTGATAATTCCGATTCCGAGTGACAACAGCACTCTCTTTGTGATCAGCACCATAATAATCGCCAAAAGTGGCGGCAATAAAGAAAAAATGGATGAAGTCATTCTGCTATTCCTCCTCTTTTTTTTGAGGGGAAACTATAGATGGATGAGGATAATAAAGAATATATAAAAGCAAATAAAAAAGAGTAACGACAGAGAGGATCCATCATTACTCATGATTCCAATTCTCCATCACGATCTGTAGCTCCCCATTATGAGATGATTCCCATAATGACAGTGCAGCCCTTATTCAAGACTGCCCCAGCAATAGCAAGGTTGACGCCCGTCTATTGCTTCGGCAAAATTCCCTTTCAGCTGTTATCTTCGTTGTCATCCTCCAACAGCCTACTCTTTAATTTTGCGCCTCTACCCCACCGGATATGATAAGGTAATTCCTATTTAAATTTCATACTTTTACAAGATAACAGAATGATAGGCTTCTTTCAAGAGAAATTTTTTTGGAAATTACCTTATGGTTCAACTGGCAGTTCAATAGACGGGCTATTCCCTTCTCCGTTACTTGGGCCATAAAACTGAGGTACATCTCCCGGATCAGTTGTCCAGCCAATAGGCACTTTTTGGTTAATCGTTGTTACCTTTGTTTGAAATGGCATAATAATTTGGATATCCACTGCTAAGTCAAGATATACCAAATGGGTTGCATTATTGATTCCGTATTCTTCTGTACTAAATCTAACTTCTGATACTACATTTCCAGTTGCGTAAAAACGGATTGGGATTTTTGGTCCTAAGTTGCCAAATAACGTATTATTGGTTGCTTGACCTAAAGGAACTAAGAAGACAATGCCTTCACTCGTACTGGATTCCTCTAATTCTATTTCAACATCTGTGAGCGATTGCAAGGATTGGAGGTCTCCGCTTTCAGCGGCATTTAAATTGGTCTGAATCAAACTTGTGATCTCCGTCCCTATCCGATTCGCTACTTCCAAATTTAGAGTTTTAGAAGTTTCCTGTTGTTCTACTATTTCATTCAGCTCAATAGAGTCTGCAATTTTCTTATTGACCGCTTTATTGATGACCGCTGTCCCGATTTGCTTAGTTTTTAGCTCGGCATAACTCATAAGTGTTGGGGTTAAACCTTTATCAATCAGCCAAAAGCTTATAGAAGTTGTGATGATAAAAAAAATAAAGGTAATCAAAAAAACATGACGAAAAGGCAAGGGCCCTCTTCTCAGCTTTTTTCTTCGCAGTTTACTCAAAAGACAATCCCCCCTTACAAGCTATCTATATGCTCAGTAAGGGGGGATTAGCATTCATTTCTTTCGATAAATGATATGTTTGCTTAAAAAATTAGGAAGCATCTTCTCCACACTTTTGAATCAGCAAATCCTTTCGTTCCTTTAAATCTAACGAATATGGGGTAGACAGCTGCACTCCATTTTCCTCAATGATTCTTAAAATAGGTCTTTCACTTAGACCCTTATGATAGCCGCTGACGATTCCTTTTTTCCCATCGTTCAGGATGACTGAGATTCCGATTGGATACACAGCCACTGATTTTCTGAATGCATCGACTACTTTTTTTTCGAATAATTGACCCGAACCAGAGTATAGAACCTCCAGTCCTTCATGAGGCAGCATCGCTCCCCGGTAAACCCGATTAGAGGTAACGGCATCAAAAACATCTGCTACGGCAATAATTTTAGCTAACATGTGGATTTCTTTATCCTTCAAACCGCGCGGATATCCAGAACCATCTAACCGTTCATGATGCTGATACGCACAGTGAGCAGCTACAAGCGGGACGGTATGTATATTTCTTAAAATCTGAAACCCGCTTTCCGCATGCTTTTTAACTTCCTCAAACTCTTCATCTGTTAGTCGGCCAGGTTTAAGTAAGATTTCGGTAGGAACCGTCATTTTTCCGACATCATGAAGGATCGCTCCTAAACCCAGTAATTCCAACTCACTGCTTGAGAGCTTTAACTCAATACCTATAGCCAGAGAATATAAGGTTACATTAAATGAATGGCTGAAAATATATTCATCATATACAATCACGTCATTCATTAAAGTAACAATATCCTGATTTCCTTTAATTGATTTTAATAGTTCAGAAATAATTCCTTTAAATGGTTTTGTTGCTTTTTCAACTACAATCGTTCCATGTCTCTGATTTTTTTTTGTAATATCCCGAAAGGTAGATTCTATTGTACTCGTTGCTCTTCTTCTAACAGAAAAAGAAACCGTTTCAACAGGTTCAATTCCCTTTGAGATTTCG
Organism: Bacillus litorisediminis; assembly: GCF_022808645.1. GTDB lineage: Bacteria > Bacillota > Bacilli > Bacillales > JC228 > Bacillus_BF > Bacillus_BF litorisediminis. The sequence continues at coordinate 52,933 of NZ_JAKZKT010000028.1, read as the reverse complement.
TCATCTATATAAACATAACGAATATTAAGCTCTGTTAATCTCTTAATCATTCTTTCGGTAAGAGCCACACCTTGATTCACAAGTGTTTTATTCTTTTCGTTTTTCACAGGTGTCGCTAATTTCATTCCCGGCTTTACCGCTGATACTGATAATAATCTCATATGATCTCCTATACTAGTAAAGATTACTTACTGAAGAAATATTATCCTTTTTCTCATTATCCATTATTTACACCCTATCTTTCAAGGAAGAAGTGAAAAAATTGTATAATTATGACGAAAAGGGCCTTCCAACAGCTTTCACCCTCTATTCATTCAGAGGGGAGCAGCTGATGAAAGCCCCTAGTCATTGTATTTTTATTAACTTACAGAGTTATTTTATTTAAAGCATTTTTAGCATGGCATCCTTGCCAGGCATTCCTTTGTAAATTCCAAGCTTCTCAGCCTCGGCTGTGACAGATTCGAGCGGAGCCTCTAACAGCTGGTCAATTGTTTTGACACCAACAGCACGCCCGGCAATGATTTTTCTGTCCTTCAGCTTTTCATTTAATAGCGCAACGTCAAGAGCGCCACACATAATATAGCCTTTTTCTGAAGTAACAGCTAAAAGATTAGTTTTTGGCAACTGAACAGAAACGGCTAAAAAGGTATGTCCTTCAATCTCTATCGGTGAAAGAGTAATCATCGATCATCTCTCCTCTCTATATTACTTTATGAGTACTTAAAGATGACCGTGATTATATTTATGAAAATGTTCGGAGTAATTGCCATTCCATAATATCGCGAAGCATATGGGCCACATCATACTCTTTCTTTTCCGCACGATAGATTTCGGGAAAAAACGGGCCAAACGTAAACATATCAATCGTTGCAATTTTATATTCTCTTTCTGGGTCTATCGGCCGGCCATTTATCCAAAACTTTTTATGATAGGAATCCTCATCTACAATATGAATGCCGGCAAATAAAAAGCTCCCCATCACCTTCCCCCGGAAACCAAGCCCTTTTAAAATCCAATTCATCCATTTTTCTTCTGAAGCTTGTTTCATAACCTCTATCAGTTCTTGACCTTTAATCCAAATGGTGCATGGATTAATTGGATGCGGAAGAAGCTGGTGAATATCAAGCTTTGTAACAGGTCCTTTATGCAAATCTTTTAGAAATAATCCACAATTAAGAATGGCCGCATCGGCCTCGCACCATTCTTTTAACCCTTCTGCCAATAAACGGGATAGCTCCGTTTCCTTTTGCCAATTGCTAGGCAATGTTCGCGGAAGGGTTACGACCACTTGCTGGAGCAGCTTTTCCCCTTTGTTTTGCAAGTATTCGATTGCCTTTTCATCTTGATTTTCCCAAGGGATATCATTGGTATCAATGAGTGAAGCTGTTTTCGATTGAATGAAATGACCATCCAAAACCAATTGAATATGACCTATATAATTTCCATGCTTGCCGGCACATGCAAGCAGCGATTTGTTTTCAATTTTGCCGTGTTCAAGTATATGGTGAGTGTGGCCGCCCATAATCACATCGATCTCTGGAAATCTGCGGGCAATTTCTTCATCTTCATGGATCCCTAAATGGGATAATAAAACGAGGACATCCGCTTTTTCTTTCATAAGAGAGACGATTTTAGCAAGCTCTTCTAAGGGTTCACTGATTCTCCAGCCCAGCTCCTCATAAAACTTAGAAAAATACACAGTTAGTCCAATGAAACCGATTTTTGTCCCCTTTTTCGTCTCTTGTATGTGATAGGGCTTTACCCATTTAGGACGGGTGTAATCGGGATAGAATAAATTCCCTATTAAAACTTGAAAATCGGCATTATCATAGAGAATATCTAATGCCTCGAACGGAAGAGTAATCCCTTCATTATTGCCAATTGTAGCAAAGTCAACGTTCGCCTCATTTAAGAGATCGACATTGCATTTTCCTAATGTTGCTTCCGTATAAGGGTGCACACGGTCCATATGATCCCCGATATCAAATACAAAAACTTGCTGATACCTGCTTTCATGCTCCCTTCTTTTCTGCTGCAAAAATCGGGAAATTCTAGGCCATTTTTCAAAATGACTATGTAAATCATTGATATGATAAAAATGGATGACCTCCATTTTCAAACCCTCTTCTCTTCACCAGAAATTTTTAAGAATAGTTGGCTAACGCTTTTACGCTAGTATCAGGCAATTCCCTAATCTTTAGGGTGCAGAAAATCATGGAACAGATCAAGCTGGCGATCGTGCAGCTTTTCATAGCGAAGTTCCATCAGATCCATCATCATTTTCCCATTATCAGCTGCGTCCCCGCCTGAATTGTTATTAAAAATCACGTATATTTGCTGGCAAGTTTGCTGGAGTTCTTTTATATATTCTTTCCATTGTAATAACTCCTCTTGATTATATCGATACAAATACCGGACCTCACGCCAATTTGTATCCTGTTTTTTCAGCCAACCGCTTGTATTTCGGCCATGAAATCGAATTAACGTCTTTTCAGGATGAGTCGGAGTTAAAATCGTAGGAACCGAACCGAGTCCGACTTGCGGTTCATCACATATACTGTGAATCCATCCTTCTTTTTTCATAAAATCAAGCGTCTTATCTCTCATGCTGGGATGAAACCAGGTCTGGTTCCTAAATTCAAGAGCCGCTGGCAGCTCACCCATATGCTCCTTACACCAGCGTAAGTAGTTCACATTTTCCTTCGTACAGCCAAACCATGGCGGAAACTGAAACAGCACCATCGCGAGCTTATTGCTGTCAACATATGGCTGTAAAGAAGCTTTAAACTGTTTAAACATATCCTCTTTAGAGGAAAACGGAAGGTCACCCCTATTATGTCCTGTTAACCCCTGATAGGCTTTAACAATAAAGCGGAAGCCATCTGGTGTATCCTGGGTCCACTTTCGTGTCGTCGCTTCTTTTTGAATCGCATAAAACGATGCGTCCACCTCAACGATAGGAAAATGGGAAGCATACTCCTTTAATTTATCTTTCGCTGTAATATGGCCAGGGTACAAATCATCATGATCACCCCAGCCCGCCAAACCAATGTAGATCATCGTTTATCACCAGTCTTATCTTATCATAGATTCGGGCACGGGTGGTTCTTTCGAGCAGCTAGCAGTAAACCGCTTCCATTTTTGTTTATGTTCCAACACGGCTATCGATGAAACGAATATTCCCAAAAATTGTGCAGACAATAAAAAATGGTGCCTTAACCATCATTTGAACGATTTATTCCTAAAAGTGAAAGAAGGACAAAATGATGATGGAATTTATGAAACCTTTGCAGAGCGATTTGTTATATGACATAGTAGACATTTTTCCGCTGCTAAGCACCATTTGTATTATTATCAGTGCGATTCTAGTCGCTTTTGGATGGTATTTAATTATAAATGGCAAAAAAATGGCCCATAAGCAAGCGATGATATCTGCCGCCTACCTTGCGATTCTATTTTTTGTGATTTATACAACAAGGACCATCCTCATCGGTAATACTACCTTTGGCGGACCAGATCACTTAAAGCCCTATTATACTTCTTTTCTCATTTTTCATATTTTCCTTGCTGTGACTGGTGTTGGATTTGGGACTGTCACCATTCGGTATGCCGCGAAAGGACAGGTTAAAAAACATAAGAGGCTCGGCCCACTAGCCTCCGTAATCTGGTTTTTTTCCGCCACCACAGGTCTCTGTGTTTACCTGAAATTATATGTAATTTGGGGATCAGGTCCAGTCAAAAGCATGATTCATGCGATTATATCATAAACACTTCCGAATAAATCCATTCAAATAGTGAAAATCTATTCAAAGGAGGTGACCCGGGTGAACGAAGTGATTTCAAATTTGAGAGAGACCTTTGAAACATGTGATGACATCATGTTTAAGCCAATCAAGATTGGTATGTATAAAGGATTTCTTATCTATTTGTCAGATATGGCTGATCAGAAAAAATTAGCTGAGATCGAAAAACACTTATTTTCATTCTACCATCCCCAGCTCTCTCAAAATATTTCTGCGTTAATAAGTGACAGGTATCCTTTCAGTCAATCCATAGAGGCCGCTGACATACAATCCATCGTCACCGAGATCTTAGCAGGTAATACCGTTTTATATTTTGATCAATCACCGGTTGCCTTTGCATTTTCCTCTGCGGATTCAACAGGCCGAAAAATAGATGTGCCTAGAACAGAGCGAACCGTGAGAGGACCACAAGAAGGATTTGTTGAAAATATTGAAAAAAATATAATGTTAATCCGGAGAAAAATCCGGACACCATCTTTAAAGGTAGAAAACTTGACACTTGGAAAGCAAACGAACACACGGATTAGTGTTGTTTACATAAAAGGGGTAGCTAATGATGAGATTGTTAAAGAAGTGCATCAGCGACTTTCTCGTATTAATATTGATGGCATTTTAGACAGTCAGTATATCGAATCCATGATTAAGGATTCACCGAAATCACCATTTCCAACTGTTTATAGTACCGAACGGCCAGACAGGGTTTGCGGTGCTTTGCTGGACGGAAAGGTCGCAATTTTGATTGATGGAACACCATTTGCACTGACGGTACCGGCTATGTTTGTCGAATTCCTCCATTCGAGTGAAGATTATTATGACGGATCACTCTTCGCAACCATAGTTCGTTGGATTCGATTTCTTGGCCTTTTTGTAACTCTTATTTTACCAGCTTTCTATGTTGCTATGGCCACTTTCCATCAAGATTTGCTGCAAACCCCGTTTCTGATCCGGATTGCAGCAAGCCGTGAAGGATTGCCTTATCCACTTCTCCTTGAAGGGATTTTTATGTGGCTAGCATATGAATGATACGGGAAGCTGGATTGCGGATGCCAAAACTATTCGGCGGACCAGTTGTTACGATATTAGGGCTTGTTTTAATTGGACAGGCGACTGTACAAGCAGGTCTTGTCGGACCGGTGATGGCCATTGTCATTTCAGTTACGGCTTTAACTTCCTTTATTTTACCAAATTACGCTTTTCATCAGGTTATCCGGTTCTGTGGGATACCTTTGTTACTTTTAGCCGGAATGTTCGGCTTCATGGGCATTCTCGTTGGCCTTATGTTTGTTTTGGCCCATTTAGTCAGCATCCGTTCATTCGGTGTCCCCTATTTCTCACCCGTTTCGCCGGCACGAAAAGAAAGCTGGAAGGATGTTTTCATCCGGGCACCATGGTGGGCAATGGAGACCCGTACTGCTGGAATTGGTGCAGGGAATTTCCATCGTTCTGATGATCAAAATAATGCGAAACCTCCGAAAGATAGCAAGGAGAATCATAATGATGAATGAAAATAAGGGTTCCCATCCAAAGCGACCACTTATATTGATAATGATTCTGGTTGCTTCGTTAACGGTGACCGGGTGTTGGAGCGCTCATGAAATTCACGATATCGCAATTACTAATGTAATGGGGATTGATGTTACGGAAAATGGTGATGTGGAAGTTTCAACTGTGATTATTAAACCAGACGCACTTTTTAATGAGCAATATGGAGGAGGGATTGACAGAAGTCTGGAAAATAAATACCGCATTCAAACCGCTACGGGTAAAACGTTATTTGAAGCGATAGGTAAACTATCCAAATCTATACCGGAGAGAATATATTTCGGGCATGTAAATGTTGTTGTGTTCGGAGAACAGGCAGCCCGGGAAAAAATTACTTCTTCGATTGACTACTTCAGAAGAGAGAATGAATTTCGCCCGAATATCCATTTTATAGTAACCAAAGGAAAAGCAACGGATCTGATAAGATTTTCCCCGGATTTCAATATTACGATGGGGTTAGAAATCATGAACCTCTTAAACATAAACCGATTTGCTTCAACACAAATGATAAGAGATGTGAGTCAATTTTCAAAAGCCTTTTCCAGTGATACAACAGATCCGATTACGGCTGTAATCAGTCCTGCAAGCGAAATAGGAATCGAAACGGAAAGTGAATATCAGAAGTCTTCCAACAATAATCAACAAAAAAACACGGTTGGAGAAATTATGGAAAAGGCTGGAGAACACCAGTCTGCTGTAAGTTTAAATGGTACAGCGGTTTTCAAAGACGGGAAATTAAAAGGATTCCTGAATGAAAGAGAAACACGGGGATTATTATGGATAACTGGAGACGTTCAGAATGACATCGTCCTATTGGATTGTGAAGGGAACAATCAGGGTTCCATCAGTGTAAAAATAACGAATACAAAATCACAATTAAGACCTGACATTAGCGGTGATAATGTAAAAATGACGATTGATATGTATATTGAAGCGGATATCGGGGAAGTTACGTGCCCAAAACTTAAAATGACCAGTGACAATCTAGACAAATTGAATCAACAATTGGAAGACCTGGTTAAGAAAGATGCCACTATTGTGTTGAATAAAGTACAAAAGAATTGGCAAGCAGACATTTTCGGTTTTGGAGAAGCGATATACCGAAAATATCCTCGGAAATGGGAGCCACTTGCAAAGAACTGGAAAAATGGTGGTCTTAAACATATGGAAGTTGATTTAAACATTAAAGCAAACATATCAAGATATGGACTGCTCCAGGACCCTAGCAGTGCCAATGAATCGAGGTAAAACATGAAACTACTGCTCATTTTACTTTTTGTACTATTGATTGGTGCTACGTCAGGTGTTCATTTGTATTATGTTTGGAAAAAAAAGGACATAAAAACATTAATAGTCCAAGCAAGTATCATTGGTGTTGCTATTATTGGCGGGATCTTTGTGATCTGCGATTTAAATGATCCATCGATTTCCAATCTTTTAAACAATTTAAGTCCGCTTGAAAAATAGAATGGGAGGCACTTTCATGATTGAACGAGGAAGAATCAGCAACATACAGGCAGCTATGTTGATTATCACATCCCTCACTATTATGGGTCACCTGGTATTATTGACAGTTGTTATCTTCCAAAGCCGTCAAGACGGGTGGATAGCAGGAATTGCCGGTACAGTGTTAGGATTGATTGGAATCATCGCACTAGTGAAATTATCGCAAGCATATCCTGGACTGACCTTGATTGAAATCCTGTTTAAACATTTCTCATGGCCGGGCAAAATCATTGGAATTCTTTATCTTGTCTATTTTTATATCATGGTCATTCTCGCAACCAGGCTGTTTGTAGAAGCATATAAGAAAATATTGATTGAAACACCTTCATGGGCTTTTATTACGGTTATTCTCGTTCTAACCTCCTTTATTGTCTATTTAGGACTCGAAACACTTGGACGGCTAAACCAAATCATGCTGCCCGTTCTTGTCATTATCGCTATTGCCGTTGTTTTTTTGACGATGGGGGAAAAGAAGGATTATACCAATTTGTTGCCGATTCTGGGTAACGGAATTGCCCCTGTTGCAAAAGGCTCTCTTTCAGTGATGGCCTGGTTTGGAGAGTTTGTGATTATGGGGATGGTCCTTCCCTATGTTCAGAAACCAAAAAAACACATAAAAACGGGGATTTGGGCAGCAGTTATAACATTGATTTTCTTCCTCGGCCCTATCACCGGTCCGATTGCCCTATTTGGGGCTGATGAGGCTGCCAAAATGGTGTTTCCGACTTTCTCAGAGGTTCGGTATATAGAAGCGGGAGAAGTCATTAATCGGTTCGATACGATTGCCATCTTATTTTGGACTGTCGGTTTGATGATTCGTATTTCTTTGTTCTTTTATGGGTTAAGCTTAGGAACTGCCCAGACCTTAAAGCTTGACGTTTATCAGCCGATTATCATTCCATATGCGTGGTTAATCGGTGTTGGATCGATTTTATTTGCAAAAAATTATGCTGAGATACATGAATTTTTATTTGAAAGCTATGTGCCGTTAAACCTTTTAATGGGGGCCATCTTACCTATATTACTTTTGGCTATTACAATCATTGTTCAAAAAAAAAGAATACAAAAGCAGTAGTATAAGATCATTGCATTTCAGATGCTTCGTCTTTCTTTAATAACAGATTCTCCACTTATATGTGTCAATTACTATTGAACGAAAAATAAACCTTGGCATAATCATAGGTATGCCAAGGTTTATTGATTTATCCGATTGAACCTTCCATCTCGAATTTGATTATTTTCGGTTTTTAAAGTCTGTTCTTTCCTTGTGTATACCTTGATATAATAAGGTTTTCTGTTTTAGCTTTTTAAAATATTTCATTTCTTTTTAAACTAATTTGGGCAAAATCTGGGCAAATCAAAAATAAAAGCTTCTCGGTAGTGAGAAGCTTTTATTTTTATACTTTTTCATGTTTTTTGTGTTGGTTTTTTAGGCGTATTGGTGGGCAGTTTCGTGGGCAAAAATTCTACTGCGGATCTACAAACTGAACATTGGTAAATTAACACTTCAGTCATCGTATCAACATCAAATACTTCCTTCACTTGTAAAGACTGACCACAGCATAATACTTTGTTTTGCAAAAACATTCTCATCACTACCCCACCTTTTCAATTTTCGTTTTTCCGTATATAATTTATACCTAGTTTAACCACAGGGGGAAAACTATGGCACTCCGTAAAGGGAGATGCCGTTTGCAGGAATTACTAGGTGATATGACCCAAACAGAGTTTGCTCGGCGAATGAAGGTCGCCGATTCCACCGTTTCTCGCTGGATTAAAAATGAGAGAGAAATGAGTTACGAGAACGCAGTGTTAGCAGCTCGAATATTAGGTTGTCACGCTGAAGATTTTTACGAATGGATCGAAGTACCAAAAGGCAAACGGCAATAGGTGGAATTATCCACCCTCCCTTGCGGAGATTTTTGCCATTTAGGCAAAATGGATTACACTTATTATATCGGAATATTTTAACAAATTTGTAATGGTAAATTAGACCAAACGCAATTACGTAAATTTGTTATTTTTATATATCTTCTCTCGAATACACTTCATACTTCAATCCTACCCTCTGCAATTGTTTTTCTATATTTACCTTCCGCATTTTACTAGCTGTATAAAATACAATCACAGGAACCTGGGTAAACTTTTTCTTAATCACTTCTGACGCTTTTTTGTATCGCTCAATTTTCTTTTTATTTTCACTCATGGATTGTGTGCGATCAACCTCTAAGAAGTGATACACTCCCTCACGCTTATAGAGGGCGTCACAGCGTATATTTTCTTCTCGGTAGGATAACCCCTCCTTTATCTTAAAAACGATTTCTCGCTCAATCTGGAACGTTTGAGGGCATCCTAAATAGATGAAGAAATCATTCCTCATGAGATAGTGTTCAATGACTTCTGCACTCCATTTTCTTTCCTTTGTACTGCCGATTACATCACGACCCAGAGAGTTTAAATAGTATACGTGTTCTCCGTTTCTCTCGTGGAAAGGTTTCTTGTGTAGGTAAGGCTCCATTTCTTTTAGGACCCTCAATGTGTTAGGGCGTTTCCCTAACCGATGGATTTCTTGAATCTGTGACGTACTCATGAAACCAAACCTATCTAATGTAGAAAGTATCCTCTCCTGTCTGTTCTTCATTTTTTGGTGCATGGTGAGGATCATCTTTCTTTACCTCCCATTGTGTTAGTCTCTGTTTCATTTCCTTGTCGCTAATGTAAGGCACTTGCATTTCACGTAATTCATGGGTTTTGAATAAGGCTCTCCCTTTTATATCGCTTGGTAGTTCTTCAGCTCCATAATCGTCAATAGCGACTTGTGAAGCGTATCCGGATGGAAGCCTAAAAGAAACTTTAGCATCCGAATTTTGCTTTACAGAGCGCGGCAGGGTGTCAGCTGTAGGGTATTGGGTACAAAAGACCTCTCTAAAGCCTAAAGCCCCACCTATACGGGTGATTTCTCCTAAGAAGTATTGGCACATGCCGAGTAAGTCTTTTTGTTCTTTTGTCATCCACTTTTCCGGTGCCAGCTGCGCGGCTTCATCCACTATAATGAAGATTCGCTTTTGCTCGGGAGTATCTACTACATTCGTCCAGCCGTTAGTACGGAAATATTTATACATTCTCTCCATCCGTTCATGGATCTCTGTTAAAAGTAAAGCTCCTTCTTCTGCATTACTGGCTACCCTTCTCACCTGTTTTAACCGTTCATAAGGTCCAAACTCTAACCCACCTTTTAAATCAATCAAATACAGTTCTATATCGTCTGGATGATGTTCAATGAGATAGGTCATTAACACTTTTAAAAAGACTGTTTTTCCAAACCTCGTCGTACCGGCTACAGTCATATGGGGAACGTGGTCAAAGTTATGCCAAACCAATCCATCAAACCTTTTACCGATGGGAGCAAACCACCCTTCCTTATCTGGTAATGCTTCATATGGGAACATTTCAGGAATTTCTTCATCGTATACAGAAAACTGAAGCAACCCCTTTTTATAAGCAACCTCTACAGGCTTCTGTAGTCCATCAGTAAATACTTTTACCTCCTTCTCCATCTTGGCTAGTTTGGAAGCTGGCAACCCTAAAGGAATGTTATAAAAATACCTGGTGCCTATTTGTGCATCTCCGTCATATAGTTTCTCTTTTCTTTTGTAAATCGGGTACAAGTATGTTTCTTCCTCCCCTTTTGTTTTTCTCACCCCATAATTGACATTCCTCATAATTGTTTCGATTTTCTTTTTATCGGATTTATTAGGGGATTTAGTCACTACGGCAAGTGTACCGACTGCTAAAGGAATCATCCATTCAAGCATATTCCTCTTCTCCTAGCTTACAAACAACTACAATTTTCTTTTCAGCGTAAGTGCCTATAGCGACACCGCCTAAAAATATAGAACAAGAAACCACTTGAATTAGAAGCCAAGTTTCTAATATCACTTATCCCCTCTCTCCTTCCACCCGATAATCACATCACCCATTACTCCTTTTGCTTTGCAAATGTACTTCATATCATCGTACCAATCCATGCTAACTTTATAGAGTTCGCGGTCAGGGTATTGGTTTTGAAGCGTGTTTAAAAAGTTATCCCAACCCTTATCCTTTACTATTTTTTTCGTTTCGTAATGACTCATTACATCATCATAAAAACTCATTTGCTCCCCTCCCAGCTTTGAGACATTCGAAGAATGACGAAAAGGTGGCTTTAGGTGAAAAAACCTAAAGACGTTTCAGTCCAACAACACGAAGTTAGACAAGTCGGACAACATGTTAAATCAAATATTTAACCTTATCCAAAAGACTAATACCTTACCATCCTAATAGCACATGACGAAAGAATCTGTGTTTAAATACGAATAACAGTATAGACCCTGCTATAGAGCCTATCATGATTACCCTCATTAATGATTCATTGACAGAAAAGCCCGCCTTTTCAAGTAAGACGAGCGTTAGGATAACTGCCCCGGATGTGAGGAAGAAGTTAAAGCCTACATCGACCATATGGAATATTTGAGGGTCCGGGGTAATGGATTGGATCACGCTGCCTTTCATGAACTCCGAAAACTTAATAATCTCCATTTAGATTCACATCCTCCACCATATAGCCCCAGCATTCTTCACATTCTCCACAACGACACATACCATCACTCCTTTTTGATTTGTAATGCTATTCATATGAAGAACGGAAATTAAATTGCCTGTTTTATCTAAAAAAATTTCTTAAAGGAGAAAATTTTCTTTAACAGAATACATATACTGGGTGATAAAAAAGCGTGATATTACTTAAAAGCAATATAGGGGAACTAATACAAAAAAGTGGATTAAGAAAGAAATTTATCGCAGAAAAGTTAGGGGTAAGCGTAAAACAATTGAGGAACTATGAAACTGGTCATAGCTTAATACCATTTGACAAAGCTTACATTTTAGCCTACTTATTAAATTGTAAGTTGGATGATTTTTACACTGTAATATGGGGGGAATGGAAAGATGGAAAGTAGTGCAGAGATTAAAAAAGAAAAATTAGAACCTTGGGGTATTGGAGGATGGCTCATACTAATTGTTTTAGGTCTTGCTTTTAGTGCATTGACAAGTGGTATCTATATTCTAAATGATTTATCTGTTTTCTTCCTTGATAAAGAATCTTGGGATTATGTAACCTCACCAGAAACAGGGATACCTGGATTGTCCTATGGATTGATTTATGAGTTGATTTTTCACAGTTTGATTACGATAGGATCTATTTACATGATTGTAATCATGTATAAGATGAAAAAATATTTTCCAATACGATTGACGATATTTTGGATATTGATCTTAGTTATGAATCTAATAAACATAATATATACGCTATCTATATACTCACAGATACCTGAATTTGACCTAGCATCAGCTCAACAAGGAATTTGGGACTCTATTATTCGGAACTTTTTAACATGTATTATTTGGATTCCATATCTTTTTAAATCAAAACGGGTAAAAAATACATTCATACTTTAGAGGAATGGCTTATGAAGTGTCTATATTGCGCACGAAAAGAAGGGATTTTTCCCCTTAAAGAGTGGAATAAAGATGAAATTAAATATTACTGTGAGGATCATATACATCAGGTCAAGAAATTCAATGAGGAACAGAAAAGAGCGTTCTATGAGTATTACAAAAATGAATTGCATAGAAGTTGGCTCTCTCCTAAGTCGCTGGAATTATGGGAAAAGATACACAAAGAAAAAGCTCCCTCCGATTAAGGAAGGAGCCTTTTTTAATCCAATAAATTCAAGCGATCTAAAAACACCATGAATCGAGCCATTGTCAAAGGTTCATCAGGCTTATAGGTGCCATCTTCATAGCCTTTAAGGATATCTTTATTAATGGCTTTTTGTAGGGACTTCTCTGCCCAATGTCCTTCAATATCGTTCTTTTTCACGCCTTTCACCTCATCAATAAATTTATCCCATACAGGAAGTAATCTCACTGGACAAGACTTACCACTCCATCGTTTATGAGGGACAACATTCTCTATTGGAATATTAAACTTGTTTATGAGGTATTGGATTAATTCAATCGCGTTATGTACCGCTTTATCAAAGTCTCCATCCTCATTTTCACATATTTCTATCCCTATTGATTGGCGGTTCCCTTTTCCTTGCCCATCCCCAGCATGCCAGCCGTTTACATCGAATGGAATGTGCTGAATGACTTCCTTATCATCAACGGTTAAATGCCAGGATTTTTGAGAAGTGTCTGTGCCTTTCAAGTATTTACTGTGCATCCTAGCATTGGCACCTTTGCTTAGGTTTCTCGTTGTGTGTACCGTGATGTATTTGGGGGCCATAGAATAGGCTTTGTATCCTGGGATAAAGTCTTGAATAATGTTCATTACTTATCACCTTTCCCTACCTTATTAGGGTCAAAATACTTGGTCAGGAAATTTAGATTAATTCCAATCCGGCTAAAGTTTTCAATAATACTTAATCCTTCATACACGACAATGCCCCATACGCCTATTTGAATAATGTACCCGTCTGCATTAATAAAAGCATCCACAAACACTAGAAAAGCGAGCGCAACAAATATCCCTGCTTTTTTAATTAAGCCCACAAAATTGATGGAACTGTTGATTTTCTTTTCCACTCCTGCTGCTAATAAACCAGTTGCAATATCAAAAGCAACTAGTCCTAATGCTAAGTGCCATATGTTATTTCCTACGACTGCCTTTATGTCAAATCCAAAAATTAGCGTTTCCATGTGTTATTCCTCCAAAATAAAAGAGGACTCAATATGAGCCCTCAATTTCTTCTATTGCTTCTTTTAATGTTTTTAATCCATTCCCTGATTCACCGTAATACACATCCAAAGCATCTACATAATTATCAATTTGTGATACATAGATTCTTACTTCACCAGAATTAGCAAGCGACCGGATGAAATCCTTTTTATCTATTTCTGTTGCAAATTTCCAGTCCAATCCATCAGACATTAAGGAGAGACCGCTAGAAAATGTAGGTGTTATTGAAGTCTCTTTTTCTTGTTTCTCTGCTTCTAATCCATCGACATAGCCTAGGTTGTATGCTTCATCGAGAGCTTTTTGAAATTCTTCTACGGAAATAGTATCTTCTTCTGATGAAGACGCGCTAGTACATCCTGTTAATATCAAAATAACTAAACAAATACTCCCCCTCATACTTAACCCTCTTTACTTGAATATTTATCTTCTTTGTGTGGTAAAAACACCATCAATAACCCTATTCCACCAGTTATGAAAATAGAAACCCATAACCATAAAGGTTTTTCAGGTATTATTGTGAACGTGATACCTGCGATAATAATCAGATATCCAGCAATCCAGTGGTACCATGCCAAATTATTCACCCCTTAATAGTTCCATTGCTTGACGAGCAAATTCATTACGTTGCTTTATGAGCCTGTCTAAATGACTCCGTTTTTCTTCACCAGACATGTTAGGGTCATTTTCTACAGTTCTAATTACTTTGTTTATGTCGCTTAGTTCCTGAGACATGTCATTTACAAAGTCGTAAAGGTCTTCTTGCGGGAATTCTTGTTCATTCTGTTTTGCTGAACCTCTAGCCTTTGTTAAGCGATCTTTCAAGGTGTAGAAATCGTCTAACGCTTGGCCGGATGAAGATTGATTGACTAAGAACGCTTTAAATAGTGGAGTTTGGTCGATATTCTTGTCTGGGCGTTCTGGTCCCTCATCATCCCTTGCAAAATAATCAATCGCGCTTGTGACATACGATCCTAACCCGCCTGTCAGCCCTTGGATTGTGTTGTCAATAACCCGCGGAGAACCAAAGTTTCGGAATGCTCCTTGTCCGCCTGTGAGATTATTAATTTGGTTGCCTAAGAACTTGGCGGCTTCAGTTGTGTTTACATCGTATTGATCTGGAAACTCTAAACCTTGCTCTCTCTGCGGAATGATTGGGCCTTGTCGGAAAAACGAGTAATTCGCCATCCCTTCGATTATAGGAGCAAGACCGGTTAGCATTGTTGGTATGGAAGCAGTCGAAAAACCTTGCTTAATCCAATCATCAAAGGCTTCTTCATCGTTTTTACGAATGTAATCGGCCGCTCTTTCTATCGTGTTAGAGAACGCGAATGCTAAGTCAAACGGTTTCGGAATACGTGCAATTTGATTCGTTCCAGGAATAGGTACTAAGTAGAACGTATCTTTCATCCATTGTGGAGCATCGTCTAAGACTTTCTTTTGTTGTTCATTTGCGTACTTTTCTTGGGCCACTATTGCTCCGATAGTAGGAATTGTGACAGCTGCTACCGATTTACCTATGACACCCATAGGATTTTCCCTAAAGGCTCTCCATAATTTACTTTTACCTTGGATATTAGCATTCATGAAGGCTACCACTTTATTAGCTTCTCGAATACTAGCACCGGAACGCCCAAAGTCCATAATATCCCTTGCCCGATAGGCAGCTTCTTGTGGAGTTACTCCTTGGCGAAGGGCAGCTCTAAATTCTCCTACCTTTGTAGCGGATTCGCTTACGTCCGAAATACTACGTAGGACACTAAGGGGATTCGCTAATCTTCTTAAAAGGGTTGTGTAGGTTCTAGGATCTAAAACATCAATATAATGTGTGCTGGATTCCTGTAGTGCCTTTTTAAGCGTTTGACGATGTAAATTACGGTCCATTGAAACTAAGTTTCCATACCCACCATTTTCTTTAATCCACTGGTTGTAAAGTTCCCCTGGTGCCTTAAATTCTTTGTTCCCAATTTTAACGGTTCTGCCTTTTCCGATGGACTGAACTAAGCCATAAGTGAAATCCGTAATTGGATTAAACCCTGAATTGGATACGATAAAGGCATGAGGCACGTCACGCAATGGGTTACGTAGTGAGAATTCAGGCGTTAATGTTGCCCCGGCACGTAACCATGAAGCAGGTTTTTGTAGTATTTTAATTATTGTATTCGTAGACTCCCTGTCTAAATCCTTCATAGCCCGATAAACGTCTGGCGGAACTTCGAAACGCTGTTTTTTACCGTTTTCTAAGAAGGTGATAACATTTAGTCTACTTATGTCTTCCCCGTCTTCAATCTTACGTATAATATTACCTTCTACATCTTTATTCGCCAATCCCTTTAATTTAGAAGCTACATTATTTCTATCGACTACATTGGTCGCTTTGAAAATATTTTTAATCATACTTTCGATTGGATCAATTACGTTTCTATCGGAACCTTCAAGCTTTTGAATCGGGCTGGTTGCTACTGATAAAGCTCTGCTTAGACCGGTTGCATAGTCTACCTTATCATCATCAAAAGAACGGAATAGAGACATGTAGTTTGGCCATCTCTCACGTAAAGTTGCCACTTGCCCAGAGTCTACTACAGGGGCATCTCCTGTTGATAGCATATCTAGGATACTATTGTTTACTTGTAGTAATCGTTGTCTAGCCGCCTCCATTTCAGGAGTGCCTAACTTTTGAATGACATCTTCAATTTCAGCATTGGTGAATCCGGAATTAATACCTTGTGCATTAACATCTCGGGCATGAACCGCTAAAGCGTAATCGCCTAAATCCTCAATTTTTAAGCCTTGTTTCCGTACATCGTTAATGATTGGATAGACGTTATCTCGTACAAACTGATTCGCTTTTTCAGGGCTACCACGGAATAAACGAGCCTGTTTATAAAGGCTATCTTCCGCACTTGAGACACTCCCGGTTAATCTGCGCTCTAAGTTTTCTAATGGAGCTAAATCATCCACAAATTGAGTACGTAAGTTTTGGAAGAATCCACCTGTACGCTGTTTCTTAGGATTCCGGTCTACTTTGGCTCTAAAGGATTCCGCATTCCCGCCTGTTTGTTCGATGGCTCTAGCTGGCTGTAATCGACTTAGAGAAGCTTCTGAGGAAGCCGCAATTTCATCTCTCGCTGATCTATTCGCCCGAATGGCTTCAAATCCCCTTGGTTGTGTTGCGAATAATGATTGTTCATCAGGGCTAAGAGATTCAAAAGGATTTAACCGGTTCCCTGTATTCCTCTCAGTAGAAGGCGGTTCTACTTGAATTGTTCTTCTAAACTGTAACGGTGTTTCCTCTGGTTGTGGAGTAGGTCTTTGCGTACCTACATCCCTTTGGATTCTTCGTAAAGATTCTGCAATACTAGGCGGTTGTTGTGGTTCTGGTCGTAACCGTCTAAGAGCATCCACTATATTTTGGTCGTTTCTTAATGCTTCTAATAAAGGCGGTGTTCTTGGTGGTGCCTCGAATCCTGGTGGGTAAGCTAAATCTACCACTTGTTCTAAGGTGTATGGTTCATCATATCGGGCAAATTGCGTCCATAAATCCTCTAATGTTTCTTGGTTTAGATTATTAGGATTATAGTTTTCTTGCACTTGACGGGCAAATTCCTCATATCTTTGTTGCCAGTAAGATTGTGGTCTTGTTTCTGTTTCAATTTGTGATGTAGAAGGTTCATCTGGTATATGTTGACGGTATCGCTCAATTTCCGCGTCTCTCAACATGGTTCGTAAGTTATCCGGCATCTGAGGAATCGGACTTCGTAAGTTATAACGGTCAACATTAGCTACATTGCGAATATTCTCTAAACTAGGCTCTACGGCTCTAGTTGGAGCAGGCAAACGTAATTGAGGTTCCGGTAAGGCTAACACA
Organism: Bacillus litorisediminis; assembly: GCF_022808645.1. Taxonomy (GTDB): domain Bacteria; phylum Bacillota; class Bacilli; order Bacillales; family JC228; genus Bacillus_BF; species Bacillus_BF litorisediminis. The sequence continues at coordinate 35,436 of NZ_JAKZKT010000028.1, read as the reverse complement.
TTAGTTGGTACATTCCCGTTTGCATCTGCCCGTAATGTATTCGCCCAGCTTTGCATGGTTTCTTGGTTCGGCATGAATTGATCCATTGAATTACGAAGTGAACTTAATCCCCTTCTAGCCACTTGCCCTAATCCATATACAGCAGGGTCTAAGGCAGCTCCACCTAACGCCCCTATTCCTGTACGTAGGGCATAGTCTTGTAGATTGCCAGCTTCCGAGTTAAAAAATTCATTCGTTGCAGACATTCCAGCTTCCGTCAATGCCCCTGCGGTTGCTCCTGTTACTGCTCTTTGGGCGTAAGGATTTGATATTTTACTTAAGGCTCCTGTACGGTTTAGTAAGACATTAGCCCCTCTATATCCATAAGATACAGGCGCAGCATATCCTGCAATGGTGCCAGCTCCACGAAGAATATCAGTTTCTAACCCTCGGTCTACTAAAGTTGCCTTATTTACAGGGTTATCAATTTTTCCGTCTCTAAGGTCATTCTGAATCATTTTTTCATTGTTACCCTTAAAAACGGTTTCTGTCATAGCGTCAGAAAAAGGAACTAAGTATCTATCAAGAACACCTAATAAGCCCCCGCGCTCTTCTTCCTCGGTTTCCTTCGGCTTCTTGGATAATGCTTTTCTGATTCTTTCCTCGGCTTCGCTATTTTCATTAGAATATCGACCTGCGAAACGATCATTATCAATGGATTGGTTTCTTTCTGCATCGTATGGAATTGGTTCTTCTTCCATAAAGTAATCATCGGCTTTAATAGTGGAAGTGTCGCCTTCTACATTTATGCCGTACTTTGCATACAGTTCATTATCCTTTTCTGCTTCTTTCTGGGCTTTTTTTCGTTCTTCTTCCTCTAGCTTTCTCTGATAGGCTCTCTCCCCCAAGTCACGATAATAAGAACTGCTAGGAGGGTTGTAAGGAGTAAATCCCCCGAATAATCGATTTGCATTGGATTGGTATTTGCTTTGTAAACGACTAAAAGGATTAAGTTGTCCTCCTCCGTCTACTAGCTGTGTTGGTCGTTGTACCATATTTACCCTCCTAACTTACTCTTTCGAATCTATAACCACCTGCGTGCTTTTGTTTTCTATTCAGAACATGGTGAATTCCAGCTCGGTTTAATCCCAATTGAATTGCTGCTTCGCACTGAGATTCAAATACTATTTCCTCGCCTGTATCAATATTGATAGCTTTAATGGGGCTTTTAGGTTTACCACTCCCGAATGGTTTGCCAGATTTATTGGTCTTTGTAGAAACTATAAGATTCTCTCTCCATGTAAGTAATTCTAAGTTGGCCGCTCGATTATCAGATTTGATTTCATTAATATGATTTACAACCATCCCAATACATTTTTCGCCCCACATTGCTATAGCGAATACTTGATGTTGTTTAACTATTTTGCCTTTTAACCTTACTTCTAAATAACCTTTAGAATTTAACGATTTAACACTCCTATTTAAAATTTTTCCATTTTCTAAATCTAATTTTAATGTGTGAAGGTTATCGCGAATATGCTTGTACGTTTCTTTCGACATCCCGAGGCTCGACATTGATTGACCACTCCCTAACTTAGCATCTTTAAGGCATCACGCATTTCACGTTGGAAACGATTCACAACGGATTGACGAATTTCAGGTGATGAACGAGAGAAATATTTCGCTCCGTTATTGGCTCCGCGTTCTGCGTATACCCTGCGTATAATGTCCGCCTCACTCATACCTGGTCTAATGCCAGCATTCCTGAACACGTTTAATGCCCCTTGTGAGCCGTGTTGAACCGCTGTAGACCATAATACATTTTGAACCGCTGGGGAGTATTTATTTATGTCGATTCCTAAACTACTTTTGATTTTGTTTGCTGCCGGATCGTAATGGGATTGTTTAATAAATCCATGTTGTAGGGCATCGAATCCCTTAGCATCCTTTTGCGCTAACTGTTTCCATGCGTTGTTAAATCCTGAACTGCCCGGTGTATATCCTTTTAATGCGTTATACGTCGATGGGCTGGATTTCTTCAGGTAATTGAGAAAACTATTCATTGTACCTGTATTTGTGGCGATTTGATAAGTCCCGTAGGAAGCACCGCCCCAATCACCACTATTGTTGGCGATGGTTCCAGGACCGGATGAGCCAGACTCGTATTTTTTACTTAACGAACCTAGCCCTCCACTTCCTACGGTTCCAGAAAACCCGATTCAAATGCCATTTGGTCACGGGCTAGCTTATCTTTACGGTTGCTTTCTTCAATCTTCCATGCCATGTCATCCCCGAACATTTCGCGGTTCCACTCCAATTGTGCTTTTTCGGATGCTGACATGTTGTTGTAAACGTATGATCTCCATGCTTGTTCCGTTTGGAATTGTTGCTTTTCCCATTGTAAGGCTTGAGCACGCTGTTGGTCGCTAATTGCATCACGCTGTTTGCCATATTCCCATTGTTCTCTCCAACGGGAATCCTCTACTCTGTCTCTGCCGAGTTGATAATCGAACTGCTGTTTCCATTGATTGTCGGCTACCTGGTCACGTCCTACACCGTAATCCCATTGAGTTTGCCATCTGTTATCCATGATTTGGTCTCTACCACGGCTATATCCGATTTGGTCAGCTTGCATACCTAAATCTAAAAGGGCTCTAGCCCGTTCAGCTTCTAATTGAGCGATTAACGCATTTTCACTAGCTGGATTGTTTAAGTCGGCGATACGGCGGTCTAAATCGTCAATAGTTTGCTGTTCTTGTAGGTTAAGAGAATTCAATGAGTTTTGTCGTTGATTAGCCATATTTACTTGTGCTGTAACATTCTCCCCACTAGAAGTTAATCCCGCATTTGCCATGGCTTCACGTAACTTCTGTACGTTCTGAAGATTCACGGCATCCGTTTGGTTCCGCATTCCTTGATATTGTGGGGCAACTTGTGCTTTTTGTTGGTTAATCTGCCCTACCGCTTGGTCACGTTGCGCACGGAGTTGAGCGAGCTGGGATTCTTTTTGTTGATTGTACATGTTATTTACTTGGTCTTGGAATTGCTTTAAATAGGCTTCTTGGTCAAATTGCTTAGTAGAGGATAGCCCTGCCCCTCCCCAGTTTGCTTGGTTGATGTTACCAATCGTATTTAAGTAACGTTGTTGGGCGGAGATATCTAACCCTTGTTTCTCTCTGTCGTTTATAACTTGTTGCGCCCGTTGATATTCTGAATTTAGGAAGTCTTTATCCTTCCTCATTCGATCTAATGTATTTGAGTTATCGACTGCCATAGTTTCACCTTCTTTTTGGCAATAAAAATACACCTTGTTAGGTGTTTGTTTAAAAATTATTTATGTCACATAAGCGTCCTGTTGGATATTAAGAAGTTATTAAATCCGCTCGACCTTTTTCGGTTAAATAGGCATCAATGCCTGTTTTTAGGTCTGGTCTTTTTGAGATTACATAATCGTAAGTGTATGCACCGTCTATGATTCTTTGACCCATGTAGTCTGCCATTACAACCCACTCCCTGATAAAATAAGATCATCAATCGCCTTTTGCATGAGGTCTTGTTGCTGTTCTAATTGTTCAAGTTTCTTTTCAGGTGTGACAATGTTTGCAAGTTCCTGTTCGATTTGAGCCTTTACGTTGTCATATGTCGCTTGGTCGATGACAGTAACCTCCGGCCCTGCTTGAACTTCTCCACTATAGAAGAAATAAGCAGTATTTTCAGTAGATGGATAAAGCTGGCTTCCTGCTTGGATTTTGGAAATGTCTAGCCCTTTATAATCAGCTTGCCCATTGGATTGTATTAGATTTGATACTTTTAATATTTCCATATTAAACCCTCCTAAAAGTAGGTATTAAATCATATTTCTTACGCCAAATAACGCTGATTGAAGAGTAGTTATTAAATGAGTAAAACTACTTCCGCCTTGCCATTTGATAAGACCTTGTAACCCTCCATTATCGTGTAAGAAAATACATGTCACATCATCAATCCAAACGGCACGAATAGTACCATTGGAAGTGGCATTTGACGTAAGAATCACGGTCCCCCTATAAACCAAGGAAACAGTACTGGCATCACCTTGTTGTCTAAAATATGCACTAGATTCAAAGTGAGCGGACTTAAAATAAGTATATGGATAACTATCAGAAATATTTTCCAATAAAGTACCATCCCAATTAATTTTAGAAGTAGGAGATGATACAGAATTAGTATTCTTGTAGATAATTCCATTTGGAGATGCATAAGCAGTACCGATATCAGACGGAAATACATTATTCAAGGTTTCAATTAAAGTGCCGTTCTTATCATATTTCTTCCGACTCGTACCAGATTGCTCGTAAAAATAACCGTCACTTCGTAGTACTCGATTAGCAGAAAAGACACTAGTTTGGTTTGCTGAATAAAGATTGGTTAATTTTTTTGTGGGTATCCCATTGATTCCCGTACTCAACTCTGAAAACGTTGGTATTCCATCCCCGTCACCGTCCGCGACTGTTCCTCCCTTGCCAGTAATAGCGTCACGGACTTGCACTTTTCCATTACTGACATCTGTAAAAAGCTCACTTAATGCACCTTCAACATTGGTTGAAGTGAATAAGGAATTAGCATCATGGATTCCTATCAAACTAGCTCCTTTATTAACTTCTTGTGACGCTAAATCCGCCTGATGTGCATTAAAACTCTGTTTAATTTGACCTTCTGCATCTGATAATTTCGCATCAGTTATTGTTCCATCAGGAATTTGACCTAGTGTCACTCCTTGAATTTGTGAAAGTAAATATTCTTTATTGCTATCATCTAGTGCTTTTAAATTTTCTAACAATGTTTGAACTGTTCCGCCTGTTAATCCTGTAATAGCAGTAGCTTTTATATTATCTGCCCCACTATCACCATCTTTAGTAGATTGCAAGGCATCAATTAATTGGTTTAAATATTGCCGCACTTCATCTGGGGCCGCGTCGAACTGTGCTTTGACTTCGGCAGCCGACATAGTTTGATTCGGTTTGTCTGCTAAGTCTGATACTTTTTTGGTAAATTGTAATAATTTTTGTAAAGGCATTTATTTCACCTCACTTGACTGCGGATTGATAACGGTATTTCATCCCTACCGATAACAAGCCTAAGCCTTCGTCTAATTTGTCATTCTTTATGACTAATTGAAAATGTGTGATTTTCTTTGCTTTGATTTTCGCCATAGACTCTTGCGGAAAGGATGAAACAATAAACGACCAGTTGTTAAAGTCGATGTTGCGGAAGTCTAATAAATCCATGCGTGATGTTTTGATTAACGCACTTTCTTTTTTATTGGAGACATAGTATAGATCCGCGCTCGTTCTCGTCATTGGCTTCATACCGAAATAGACTTTCTCCACGAGTTTCCGTAGTTCATCGGCCCCAAAAGTAAATTGCTTCGATTTCCAATAAGAAACAATCGGAGCTCCATCATCATTGTATGGATTCCCTTCTGTGTCTTTCATGAATCTATATAAAAGCCCTTCTTCTGAGCTACCAAAGTATAATTCTCTGTTTCTCTCGATAAAGCAGTTTGCCTTAATGTTGTCATAGAAGAACCATTCACCCACTACATAATCGTATAAGTAGACATTCCCATTGACCGCAAGCCAGTATTTCTTGTCATACTCCACGGAAACGGCATTTTCTAAGTTGGGTTCATTGAGTAACCGGGCATCTATGTTTTCGGATAGGTGAGATACGTTTCTTTCGTCTCGGACATTTGAAGCTGTTAGCATATACACCCCATCTTTAGAGAGCGATACAGGGTTATTCTCGATGATTTGAATAGAGTTTTGAGCAATCGTACCCACTTGGTCATTGATTGGCTTAGAAGGGAAACTAGCGACTCCATCGACTAATTGATAATTGACTACATGCTTGCCGTTATCTCGTTCGACTACCAAGTAATCATATTGTTTCGCAAATCCCATAATATTGCCGGGCATCTTATAGTTCCCGTTCTCTGGAAAGTAAGAAGGGTCTTGTAATCCACTTCTCCACATTTCATCAGGTCGTTCTGGATTTCCAGCGACAAATACCCGTGTGTCATTAGCACCGCCGAAAATCGTATGGAAACGGCATTTCTTGATTCGGTCCGGGAATCCGACTTGTGTTTTATAGGCTGTGATGATAACGTTGTTTGTGCCTTTGGCTGGGGCTGTGGTAAAGGTGACTTTTCCATTTACTCTGTCAACGGTAAAATCCGTCGTTTCCGCCTTATTAACTCCGTCTACTACTGCTGTTACCGCTATCGCATCCAGATTAGTTAAAGATAGCTGAAATACGGTTGCGGTTCCATCGGCTGAAAAGCTATCTTTAAATCCTGCGCCTAGTAAGTTGAAATCCTCATACGGTTCCCCACCGCCCGCGGGCAGTTTAGAAATGGATAGAGTCGGAATATAAGGTGTTACGGCTAACACAGCGGTTCCATCATAAACAAGATAATTAGTTCCATCTAGGATGTAACATTTGTCATTCATGGTGAAGAAATTTACTCGGTTATTCGCTAATCCGTTATATATCTCAACCGGTTGGTCTGAACCGGATTGTGTGTATAATTTTGTTCCGTGGGCTATGAGGAATTTAACGGTTCCATCTTTCTTACGGTACTCATACAGTCCATTTATTTGTCCGACTCCTAATGAAGTAGGGAATACTCGTTCATAGCCTGTGCGCTTGTTTAATGCCCCTCTCTCGTCGATGTTCATGTTTAGCATATCGGGGGATTGAGATTGATCTATTTGTGTAGGTGTTACGCTTAGGTTCATACCTTTAAATGGTTCTATGCGTAGAAGTGGTGGTTCTGGTACTGGTCGTGGGCTAAATTGAGCCATTATTGCATCCCACCTAACACATTATTTACATCGGTAATTGGTTCAATGGTCGCTGGGGATCTACGTTTTAACTCGTCATAACGCGCATTAAAGAATGAAGCGGTATTGACATCTTCTTGAATTAATAAATGTGCTGCCAAACCATAAGGCAAGACGGTCAGACATTGCTTGTCTGATAATGATAGATTTTGAGAAAGGTCGTTAATGACAACAGGTGTTTCTGAAACTCTCATTAGTTCCGCTTGTAATAAGGTCAATATCTTAATAGACCTTGCCCGGTAGTATTCAGGATTATCCGCTACAATATTCCCTGTTTCCGATACTTCATCAATCAACACCATTGCCATATCAAATACTTGTTGACCTGTTACCGCCATTTCATCACCTACTCTCAATACAAATAAAAAAGGGGCAGGAAATTAGTACTTTCCTTTTACCCTCTGATAAACTTTTTTCTGAGCTTCCTTATAAGATTTAACTCTGTGGCAATTAGCACACAATGTTTGTAAATTTGAGGAATCTCCATTTGTTCTATCTCCATCTATATGGTCAATGTCCAATTGACAAGGATATTCTGCTACAAACCCACATTTTTCACAGTATTTTTTCTTTTTGTAATTTCCGTAGTTAGCATCTTTTCTATTACTGCCATTAGGAATACCTTGGCAATATCTGCATTTTGAATGGAATCTAGGGCTACCGTCTTTTCTCCATCCCTTTCGATATCGTTTGTGTAACCCGCATTCACACCAAGGAGTCACAAAGTTTCGTTGTTTTTCCATATAAACCACCCAATGAAAAAAGGGTAGGAAAAAATCCCTACCCCTCTTTAATTATTTCTTTTCTTGTGCTTTTCGTTCCGCTTCGGCTTTCGCCTTTTTCTCAGCGGCTTCCTTGCGTTCCTTTAGCACTTTTTCAATAGCAGCTGCCTGCACATCATCCCTGGCCACTAGCTTTTCTTTTTCCTTCTTACCTTCTACTGCAATTTCAAATGTTTTACTCATGCTATTTCACCTCAACTTTATTATTAAACTACAGGAGTTTTGTGAGCGTATAATGCATCGATCTTCTCGTTAAGAACAAACGCATCATAACGCACACGACCTTCAACTAACCAACCATTGATACCAGGAGGGTTGTTGTGAGTCTTGTAGTCTTGTAATTTGTTAGCCGCAACGGTGGCCTTTGGATGAACAATGACAAACGGTGTATTTGCCGGGAAGTAAGAAGATGGAGCTTTAATTACTTTCATTCCATCCAATTCCCCTACTTGACCGTTAATCAACATCTTTTGCGCGATTTCCGTAGACTTGATGAAAGATGGATCTAGTTTAATTAGGTTGTAGAATGCTGGGGTGACATAAAGCAATCTACCTCCCACCGGTACTTTCTTTTCATCCAGCATTTCATTACCGTTTAGTACAGCTTCATAAGCAGTCGCTTTGTCAACAGCAGCAGTTGTAGTATGACCGTTAGCTACGGCAGCTGTTACGATGGTTGATAGGCGGTATGAGTCGATTTCAGGAACAATTACTTCATCAATTTGACGAGCAAGCGCCTTGCCTGACTCCAAAGTCATGTTTGTATCCTGGTAGTTACCGCGATCAATCGTGAATGTGAATGCACGGTCACGAGTGAGTGTCATTGTTTGTACTTCGTTGTTTAGTTCTGCAGCTGTACCGTAACGGTTAAGACCTGACTTCGTGTAGTCGTTCATCCCTACTGTTGGAATTGAGTAGATATTGATAGAGTTTACTCCATCCCAAGAATATTCATGGTTTACCGCTGATTCTGTAAGGGATTTGAGTTTAAATCTCTCATCAACTTTCTTTTCGTATTTAGAGGCTAAATTTACTGCCATTGTGGTTCATCTCCTTAAATTGAATTAAATCCTTTCAAGAAGTCATCTTCCGCGGCTATTTCTTGGCTGCCGTGTTGGGTCACTCCTTGAATAGGTGCTCTTTGAGCGTTTTCTTGATTCTGTTTTAATACTTTTAATTGGTTTTGTAATTGGTTCGTATGATGTTGCATGTAAGCGAATTTCAACGGCACACCCTTTTGATTAAGGTCCCATACCTCTTGGGGTACTTTATCCTTTGCGCTGTCAAAATCGCGGCCATTTAGTTCACGGAAATAAGCAAAGAAATCTTGAAACTCTGCATTTGACTTTTCTTGTTGTTCTTTTGCTTTACGATCTGCTTCGTACTGTTCACGGAACTTACGGTTTTCAATGAGCTCTTTCACTACATCTTCCGGCAAGTTCTGATTTTGGTATTTCTGCATGAGTTCTTGTTCCATTAAAGCCTGCTTATATTCGGCTTCTGTGGTTATCGGTTTCCCATTCCAGGTAAACCCTTGCTCGGCTACCCATTGATCGCGGGCTTCTTGTTTCGCCCGTTCAACCGCCTTTTCATAATTAAGACCTTTTTGAGCCAATTCACGCGCCTTTTCTTCGTCTAGCTCTAATTCTTGGCTGTTATACTTGACTTTGAGTTTAAGTGCTTGAATTTCTTCCTGTGTCGGTTGTTCCTCCGCTTGTGGTGGGGCTTCGGTTTCCTCCACTTCGACTTCTTCGGCCGATTCTTTTATTTGTGTCTCTGCGACTTCCTCTTGACCGAAATCGTCAGGTAAAATTACATCTTCTTGTTCAGTGCTATGGTTGGCATTGAACTGTTCATTTAGTTCCATTTGTAAATCCTCCTTCGCCTATGGTAGGGCGATAATTTTAAAAGGCTAGGAAACTCTCATTCCTAGCCCAGTAGCATAAATAATAATATTTGTCCTACATGAATTAATTGGTCGCATAGCAATCCGCCCTTTAGTGAATCTAATTTCTTATACCAAAGTTTGTTAGCTACTTTTAAATAATCTGCTACCGTATGAACAATAAATAGTGAAGCTATATCAATGTAACCAACGTCAAAACCTAACAGATGACCTGTTAAAGCAATACATCCAGTCCAAATACCTGCATGAGAAAATAAAGCAATTACATTTTTGCCCTTCATTGTAGCTAGGAACTCTCCTTGTAATGGATAATCCGCTAACAAGTGAGCAAATAAAAAGATTAATAACGTCATATATTCCTCCATAATAAAAACACCTACATAGGCTGCGGTGTTTGGATCTGTGCTAATATTTGTTGTTGTAATTCTGGCGGCGCGTTCATAAATGCCTGTTGTTCCTCTGGTGGTAGTTGTGAAACTAAGTTCATCGGATCATTTGCCTGCTCCATTCGTTCCTTAATTTTGGCAATTAATTGTTCTTTCTGCGGAATGTATTCAGGCGGTACGCGTTCTAAGTAGTCAATAATATCTAAATGTTGATTCATTAGTAAGCTATCTAGCGTTTGAATAGCAGCCACTTCAGACCAGTAAGAAGATTCCCCTACATCCGCCCGTACATCGAACCACAAATTCTTAAACTGGCTAAAATCAAACTCAACAACTTGCTTTTCGCCTTCAATATCGATTGTGAGTGGGCGTAATCCGTAATAGGTTCCCATCATGTCGAATAAGATTTTTCCAATATCCTCTATCCACTCGTAAAGATTAGACTTCGGATTTTCTAATGGGATAGCACTCGACTTCTGCACTGCAATAATGGCTGATGTATTCTTTGGATCTACTTGCCCGAGCGCGGCATCGGATACCCCTAATGTTTCTTTGGTATATTCCATAGCCAATTCAATTGCTTCGATAATCTGATTCGACATATTCCCAGGCTCTAAGTAACCGGCAATGTTTTTAATGTTTTCATGTGGTCCTATCCCACTTACCGCTATCGCCGCCCCTATTTCGTTATTCCACACATCGAGCATATCTGCGTTATATACAGCTTTCGGGAAGGCGGTCATCATTAAGTGATACATGACCATAGCAAACATGCGGTTTATGAATATTTGATTTGGTAAGATACCTGTGCATAATGCACGGCCGTGATATTGGTTCTTTTGCTTTTCCCAGTTCATCCATGCGACCGGGTAATGGGAAAGCCCAGTGTCTACGTCCTTGTAGATGTAGGTATTTTCTATGCTTTTAGATGCGACAATGGTTTCTACTTCTTCTTTGACTTCGTTTCCTTGTTCATCAAGCATTGGGTTGCCTAATTCATCTTTTACAGTGCGCTTTACCTTTTTCTTACGGTACACAATGATATAAAGAGCCTTCCCATAATCATCGGCATCTACTTCTATTTGTCCGGCATCCCCGGCTTGATACTCGTAGTTGTAATCCTCTGTTATTTCATCCGGGTTGGTTTTTTCTTTACTCTGCTTGGCATAACGTTTCGCTTCTTGGCGTAAATTCTCAACCATATCACGACCGCTAATAATGATATACGGCTGCCCTTCTGTTCTCGGGTTATTGGCGTTACCAAAAAATACATTCGTTCCGTCAACTAACTCCATACAGATTTCGCCTTCTGCATCAGAAAGAGATCCATACGGTTTCTTATTCACATCAAAATAAAAGTGCGCGCAGGCATCACCTGTTATGGCCGCATCGAATAGAGAATCTTTAATTTTGAAATCAAACTTAAACTTCTCTAATAAGTTCTGCACCTGGGCGTTTGCTATTTTACTAGGTGAAATCGGATTTTCTGGGTTCTCTGAATTTAACAAGGGTTCAAAGTTAATCTTGACTTTAGATGATGTAAGAGAAGCTACTTGGAAGGAGATAATTCGTTTGATGATATTAAACACTGGCTTCGGCATATCCTCTACTTCTAAGTTTCTCCATTGGTTCCCTTCAAAGAAGGCTAAGTTTGCGTCTACTGTGTCATAGTAACTTGGTTCTAATCGGTTGTTATATTGAATCCCACGTTGGTATAACCACCAATCCTTTGTATACTCACTCATTATGTCTCACCTTCTTCCGTTGGAGGGCTATGCTTTCGTTGTAGTTCATCATTTTCACAAAATCATTGTGCATTTTCTCCATGTGTTCTACTTTTCTTTGTTGGTCCTCATGTTTGGGTTTCTTTGGCTTCTGTTTATTACCTAACGAATACCCGATATATCCACATAAAAATAAGACTACTGGGGTTAGTAGTCCTAATAGGTATTCCATATTCTCACCTACCATTTTGTAAAGGCATTAACATTTGGTTTACCGCCGGTCATTTGTCTTACTGCTTTTGCGTGACGTTCAGCAGGAGTTGGATTGTCTGGATCAGATTTCATTGGTATCTCTGCATAATAGTAAATAAATCTATTTAAAGCCTGTGACATAGCGTCAACCTGGTCATCATTCTTTCCTTTAGGGAAGCTCGCGCATTCTTCAACAAAATCATGCACCCATTCTGCATGTCTTGGTAAGAACACATTTCCTGATTCGATATAAGGAGAAACAGCATTTACTCTTGCTACTTTTCCACCTTGTGGATTTACTTTAATAAATCCGCCTATCTCTCGGTTCAACATAGATATAATAGCTGGACCATTAGCTTTATCCTCTACATACTTAGCAGAAATACCTTTATGTTTAGCTAACATATTCCGTATTGCTTGCAGAGTAGCCGGAAAGTTTAAACGAGCTTTCATGTTATCAATCAGATACATATTAGCTCCTGTTTTACCCCAAACTTGAATGGCTACATAGTCGCTGTCATCTTCATCTTTGAAAGTCGCATCAACTGAAAGGATCTTCTTCTGTATGTGCGGAAGTACATCATAATACTGCCACCAATTCCGTTTAATTAAGTTCCCTTCTTGGCTTGTTGGTCTACCTTGATAAAGTGAGTTAAAGGAAGAAGGATACCGTTCCCTTTCTATGATAAACTCATATCCGTATCGTTCCGGCCATAATGGTTCGCCCACTTCTCTGCCTAGTATGTCGTTTTCCTCTGCTTTTAAAGGGAAGTTATATACTTGCCAGCTTAGCGGCTGCCCGTATTCAGGATTGAGTAACCTTCCTTGTAGATCATCTTCATGCCATCGGGTAAGAATGAGAATGACAATCGCCCCAGGGTGTAACCGCGTGGAGAATGAGTCTATCCATTCATCCCATACTTTATCACGCATGGTTTCACTTTCTGCTTCTTCTCGGTTCTTGATAGGGTCATCAATTATCATTAAGTCTGCACCTTGACCGGTAATCCCTGATAAAACCCCGCGGCTAATCATACCGCCTATGTTGTTATCCAGATTCCATTCATCGGCTGCGCTACTATCTTTTGATACTTCGATATCGAATAACTCTTTACCAAACTGTCTAACCTTCTCTTTGTTCTTTTTCCCAAATTTACGAGCGAATGTATCATTATAGGAAATCTCTATCACTCTATCTTCAGGGAAATGTCCTAAATAATAGCTTGGTAGAGTTTCCGTAATGGTCATGGATTTAGAATGTCGTGGGGGCATATTTAAAGCAATGTATTGGTTCTCGGTTCGTACCTTACCCTCACGCATTAATTTCTTTTTATCTATGGCTTTTTGGATAATGTCGCAGATAAATTCTGTGTGTCTCGCATGTTTATATCTGCCCTCATGAGAATAAGAGACATAATCCGCATAGTTTTTCTTAGCTAATGCTTTTCTAACCTCATTCAGTGTCGGAAGTCTTATTGAGGATGTTTTCAAGTTGTTTCAACTCCTCGACTGTGAGATTACTTAGATCCTTATCTGTTTTGATGTTGTGGGTGGTTTCGCCACTTTGCTGTAATTCTGATTTATCTATCCAGCCAAAGTTGTTTTTCAAGTTAAAGATAACGCCACTAGCTATCTTGGGTTTCCATAAGCTTTCTTCGACAAACATCTCGATTTTTGCCTTAGCCGCGCGTATCGTGTGAGAAAACTCGTCACCTCTAGCCTCATAATCCAGCAAAGTCCGTCTTGTCGTTCCGAGATAATAAGCTAATCCCGATATCGTATAAGGTTTCGGATTCGGCACTTCGACCAAATCGCCATCCTTTGTAATCGCTACTTCTTTATTGTTATCACAGTAATCAAAGTAGTTTTGTATTCTCTCCTGAAGTTCTTCTACACTCTCGAACTTTAATGGTCTACTCATGTCATTTCACCTTACCTCCTAGAACCATACCTGTGTTTTCGATTCGGTTGTTTTGATATATGCCGTATCATTCTTCCCGTAATTCTTCACATGTTCGGGTACTCCGTCTGCTGTATTTAGAAAAGGATTATTCCCTCTCTTTTTTAGCTTCAACGATTTCCCTGTACCGTTCTATTTCCTCAGGAGTTCCCATTACCGTAATATTTCCGATTGTTGCTATCATACTGGCACCGTCCTTGATTGTTTCTGATTCACATTCCCTTGTTCATCCATCACCACAACCATATAACCACGTTTCCAATCCCTCTTAGGCTCATTCTCCATGTTGTAGTTAGGTCGTAATGTAAGGTGACCTTGTTCTGCTATTAATACGTCATTCAGCCAAAAATGACCTAATTGGTGAGTGTGTCCCATTATGACCGCTTGAACGTCGGGATTCGGATATCTGTCTCTGTGAGAGAGTATCTTTATCATTTCATTCTCTACTGTCCGTAATATGGGTTGATTATACCCAAATGGATGCGTGAAAATGGTTTTACCTATCTGAATCTTGTTATGTTTGTGATAATGCAAGTTTTTATACTTCTCTTTTGCAGCAATTAAAGGATCTAATCTTTTTTCAAAGTATTCCAGTATCTCTGGCACTCTCTCAGCCGCTTTCTGTACCCACTTAAATAAGCGCACACAGTGATTTCCTAAGATAACCACCACATCATCGTATTTGCTGGATAGAACCTTTAATAGTTCGTCTGCTACTGTTACTTCTTTCTCCAGGTTGATGCGCTGGCTTCCTTTTTCAAATTTACTTAGTTGAGGGAAATCGTATAAATCCCCATTTATAACAGCTACAATCTTATATCCTACGTTTCTATAAAATTTATGTACTTCTTCGTTGTCCTTTAATATCTGTTCGATAGCCCTAAAATCGATTAAAGGACTATGTAAGTCACTGTATGAGTCAATGTATACTTTTTGTCCTTTGAAGTGGTCATATATCTTTTGTCGGCTCTTTAATAGTTCTGGCCAAGACACAACATCTTCATCTAGTTCGTATAAGTAATCAGGAAATAGGTTTCCTCCTGTTCGTTCATGTTCGTTTTTATCTATTCTTGCTTCACGATTTTTGACGGCATTCCGAGTGAACCTTAACCCAAATTCCTCCGTCAGTCGTTCAGCGGTACTCTCTTGAGATAGACCACATTTTCTTAATTCAATGAGCCGCCGATCTTCTGCATCCGTCCAAATATGGTGTTTTTCCACTCTCTCACCGTCCTTATATTCTCCTGCGCCCCACCCATCACTTGCGCTTGTATAGGAGAGTTCACCCACGTTTAATTTGAATATGTTCCTGATTGTGTTTATCTCAATTTTGGCGAATTAACAATGTAAAAAGACGACACCATGTAATCATAGTGCCGCCTTCCTTCCCTAATCCGCTTTCCTTGACACTTACCCCTACAAGGACAGTAGTGGCACATAGGCCTATAAGTAAGTGAGCGTTTCGGAAATAACACGGGCGATAGGAATCGAACCTATCACAATCGGTTTTGGAGACCGTTTCGCCACCTTGGAACATGCGCCCATTCGATACAATAAGGCGATACCCGATTGGATACCGCCTTCTCAAAAAGGGGGGAATGAAAGTTTTGCCTAATACCATAGTATTATGAAATTGCAATACTGTCTGTGGGTTCGTTGTGGGTTTTCATCCTGCTGTGAACCTCTCTTATATAGTCGTAGCTGTAACATAATTCCTCTGCGATTTCTCTTAGCGTTTTTCTCTCCACATATTTCATGTATGCTATTTTGTATTCAAGTCCTTTAAAACGACTCAATAACTCTCTTATCTTGCCTTCTTCAGTTTCCAGTTTCTCTAGTCGGTCTCTAAGTTTGTTAATCGCATTTATTTTCTTTTCCGCTTGTTCTAAGGCTGCCGGCACTCCAAACTTGTGAACGCCTATAGCTCCTAATGGAATGCCTTCTAATTCTTTATCGTGCATTCTAATCCCGAACCAATATTCAAGTTCTTTCTCGGTGAAATAGATTTGTTCTTTGACTACTTCCATTTCTAAACGCAAATCATTGTAATGAATGAACGTATCTAACATCTTTTCACCCCTACTCGTCCTCTTTTTTAATGGCCTTAATCATATCTTTGTAGGTTAGCTGCATCCCATTGTAGCTGTGTGCTATCCCTTTCCACGTGACGTAGTAGCCTTCATATATGCCCGATATTTCTTGGTTGATTCCCTCTTGTATTTTGCTTCTGTAATTAGAGTCATTGACTGTGCATTTGTTGGTTTCCCGTTCATGGATATAGAATTTTCCGCGCTCTGTACTCGCTTTCCCGAAGTAATATTGATACTGGCTTTTATAGTATCCAGCTATCTTCCATGCTTCACGTTCTGCCTTGTTGTAATAGTGTTCGAGTTTTGCTATTTGAAAAGGAGTAAGAGCGTCAAGGTTTTCTTCAAATGCGTTTATGGAGTTGATTATGTCATTATGCTTATTGATTGCTTTGATAACGGCTGATGGAAGTTCGTCTTTTAATTCCTTTTTCAGTTCTTCAATTGATACTGGTTCCTCAAGGAAAACTTTATCTTCCATCACTTCACCTTCTTCTTACTCGACTCTTTCACCCAATAATAATTACATAGCGAATATCCTACTGAAAAAGCTGATAGTCCAATGGATAACGTCATTATAATTAAGGAACTAAGTTCAATGTTTACTGTTGTCATTTCTCCTTCATCTCCTTAAATGTACTAATCGGCAATACAACTAAAGGCTCTTTCCTGTCTGCTTTAATAACTAGAGCATCTACATCGTCCTTCTCTAGCCAGCCGTATATTTGTTTGAATCCATCTTTCCGCGCCTTCACTTCAAACTTCATACCGAGTGCTTCTACATCACCTTTAGCGAATGAGGTTGCCCCACTAAGAGGGACACGTTTGCCATTTAACATGGCAGCTATTTCCCTCTCAACGCGAGCTCCTTTATTTCTTTGACTTTTCCCCACGTTATCCCCTCTCTTTTTGCAGTTTTAGTAACTGTTCATCTGTTAAACTACGAAGATATTCAAAGGCATAGCCTATTTTAATTTCTAATTCGGATATGATTTCTAATCGGTGTACTGGATCTAGTTTAGTAGCCATTTTCTTGTCTCCTATGGTTCGTTTGGTTTTTGTCGAAGTAGGCTTGTTCGATTTGCTCCCAAGTGAAGCCGAGCAATTTTCCTAGATTCATAAAGTTGCCTAACAAGTCATCGTAAAAATCATGCACTCCACATCCATATCCCATGTCTTTGTAAAGATTGTCCATGAATGAAACGATCTTAAATAAGTCGTTTAACTGGTCGAGTACGTTATCTGGTACTATTGCTAAAGTGGGTTCGCTTTTATATCCATACTCATTGCCGATACTCAAAATGAAGTGTAAGCAGTCTACATATTCTTCTAGGAGTGGGTAAGTAACGTATTCAAATGGGCCAGACGGATTTGCAAATGCAATGGATTTTTTTATTCGTCTCGGCTCCTGATCATTACTCCAAAATTTAAACCCTCTGTGTTCATTTGCCAGCTCCCCCAGCTCCACTTGCAAAGCTAAAATTTTCTTAGGGAGAAGGTCTTGTCCTTCAAGACCTTTCTCCTTTACTATGCGATTATCTAATTGACGTTGTGCTTCAAATAGTTTAGATAGATTCATTGTTTCACTCCTTCACTTTTTCTACGTAGTGCGAACTAAATTTCTTGCATCATATCATCAGTTTTGGCAAAAACTTCATCGACAAATGCGTTAAATTGACGACATAACTGTGATAATCTGTACAATCTGCGTTCATCTCCACCTGTTGGGAAATCTAATATACAAAGGACATCTGGATAAACAAATGTTTCTTTATTTACTTCCCAATAATTTTTCAAGTTGGTGAACCAATATTCATAAATTTCTACAAAACGGTCTAAATCACTTTCGTTTTTAATTAAAAACAACTTATACTCGTGATTACTTCTATTAGTGTTTAACATGCTCGGAAAGTTAGCGTTTGTTTCAAAACCTAAATCCTTTTCAATATTCCTTTCTCGCTCTTCTTGAGCCAATTCTTGTTCGTGACAAAGACAGTTATCTTCATCATCAAACTCTTTACCATCATTGGCTACATAAACTGTTTTAGTAATTGTCTTTATTTTTGTTTCCATTTTTATCTCTCCTTATTTCGCAATTTGATTCTGCAACGTCATGAATTCTACGAACTGCGACATTATTTAACTAATGCTTTTTGAGCAGTGTTCACCATTACTTCCCTTAATCCATATGGGGAATTTGCTATCTCCAATAAAGCTTTTTCATAGCGTTCAACCTTTTCTGCTTGTTCAATTAACCAACCTAAATCATCTAAGTTGAAAACGATGTTTTTTCTATCTGAGAAAGTTTGCATTTGTTGAATGCCAAATATTTCTTTTATCACTTCTAGTCGCTCGTTATCAGACATTTTAATCCTCCTTCTCTATTGCACAATTTGGTTCAACAATTCTACGAACTGCGTGTTAATAAATTCCTGTTGAAGTGCAATCATGATACTCGCTTCTCTTAATTCGTTTAAATCCATATTCATCAAAGTAACCTACTCTAAAAGGTTTTAATGTATATCCATAGCTCCAAGTGATATGGTGTATTCTGTGTATGTTAGTAAGGTACTGTAACCAACGTTTTTTCTTCATAACCTATCTCCTTATTTCGCAGTTTGTTTCTACTGTTCATTAAAACGGTAGGTCATCATCATTGATATCAATAGGTTCTCCGTTATCGGCGAATGGATCTTCGTTTGTATTCTGTTTTGGCGGTGGTGTGTTCTCACTCTTTCCTTTTGGTGTGAGAAACTCAATTTGATTTGCTACTACCTTTGTTTTGTAATGCTTCTTACCGTCCTTTTCCCATTCGTCTACTTCCAGGTATCCGGTTATTCCAACCTTGCTGCCCTTACCACAAAAATTGCTGGTGTGTTCGGCCGGCTTCCCCCATATTTCGATAGGGAGAAAGGAAGTCTTTTCTCGGTTGTATGGGTTATTGACCGCTAAGTTAAATTTCGCTACAAATTTCCCGTTAGGGGTTGCGCGTAAATCTATGTCTGTACTGATATTTCCAATAAGTGTTACATTGTTCATTTTGCATTACCTCTCTTTTCTTTTTGGATTTCCATTAAAGCAAAGAATGTTTGGTTTTTAATATCTTCAACAATTTCTAGTGCTTCTCGCGGTGTGAATCCTTCATCCTCTACCATGTGTAATAAGCCTGTTACAACAAAAGGTGTACCTAATTTTGAATCGTCCATCTTTGGCATACGAACATCCTTTCTCTTGTTAAATAAGTGATTTGACTGTACTGTTATTTTGGGTTTTTATGCTCTTTTTCAGTTCAAAATGAAAAATAATACTTGTACAATTCTTCTCTCTTCTCCATCCTCCACTTGCGCCCTTCTGCCGTGTAGTCGGCAAAGTTATGACAGGTTCCTGTGTTTACACTCGGCCCACAAAGTAAGGCAATATTCCAAGGTTCATCCCCGCGACCACCTTGACTCGCTTGTTTCAGATGAGCCATTTCAAACGAGTATGCTTGACTCTTTCCGCACCTTTCACACTTTCCCTCGGATCTCCGCATTACTTCTTTTCTGACCTTTTGAGTTATCTTGGTGACGTTTCCTCGTTTGGGTACTCGTCTCCGATGACGGGGCTTTGGCACGGCTCGTAGACCTGTGTCCATGTTAGTCCTCCTTGATAGTCCATTTGCCCTCAACTAAATCATCAAATGTCTTTGAAGCAAACCAACTATCTTTCAATTTCATTTTTGAACCTTTGCCGATATAAATCGTTCCATTTTCATAGTGGAATTTCACTCCCTTGCCCTCTCTCCTAGCCTTCATAGCTTCTTCAAAGGTTACGTATTTAGGGAGGATTCTCCACCTTTCATTTACAGAATCCATTGAAATATCAAATGGCAAACACTTTTTGCTCAAATTACCTTCAATATCATAGACTAATGTTCTTGTTGGAAAATCATAAAATACTTTTGTCATCCCACTTTGATTTTCAGCCACTTCTCCAACCTTTAACCTATCTATCATTTGTCCAGTAGTTAGCCATTCACTCATTCTCTTTTCCTCCCTCATACCCATAGATTTACACTTAGTTTTACGATTTCTCTTAATGCCCTGTTTTCTTCCTCATAGCGTTCTAAAGCTATACGTGCGGTTTCTAGCGCCTTTTTCTTGTTCTCGACTTCTGCATCTAGCTGAATGATTCTGTTAAAATGTCGGGCGTTCTCGTTGCTTAAAGTCATATTTTCATCCGTTCTCCTCTCAAGCTCTGATTCTAGGAATTTAATGCGCTGCTGAATTTGGTTATCCAGTTTATTTTCTTGTTCAGGTTCCTCCCCCTTTTTCTTTTTGTTCCGTTCTTTCTTGACTGGTATCTTCACCGGTTCCTTTTCGACTACGTTTTTAATAATTGGCACTTTCTTTTCCTCCTCTAATTGTTTTCCGAGAGCTAAGAGTTCTTTTCCTACGTCACATTGGGTATTGCAATACTTCTGCATATCACTTTTTCCGCCGATTTCACATGTTTTGCAGTTATGGTCGATTAGATCGCCTATTCGGATTCGGATTTTCTTTTTCTGTTTCTTATCCATCCCGTTTACCCCGTCATATCAATATTCTTTTGGGTTCTTCGCTCTGTAATTCGATAATGGTCATTATGCAATAATTAGCCATGTCCATTAATGTATCTTCGAGTGTTTCATCTTTGACCTGTGCTGGATTCTTAATTAGGTTTTTAAATCGTCTGAATTTGTCCTCTAAGCGAATGGCAGATGATGTTAATCCGTACTCCTTAAACTGTTGTCCGAATGAATCACCATAATCTTTATTTTTTTGTTCGTAAATAGTGATTAGCCTTGTGCAGATGTGTGTATGTTTTTCTACTTTATCCATTCCTTTTCACCTCATATTCACGTAAATATTCATTCATTTTGTTTCGGAAGCGGTCTTGAAGGTAGTAGGTAAGTTTTTCTTCGGGGTCGGTAAACTTCAAGACCTTTCTTTCTTCTACCAAGTATTCAATTAATAGGACTAGACTTTTAAAGCCATGTTCTTTGGCTTCCAGATAGATGTGTTGAATTGTCATTTTCCGTGATAGTGGTAGAAGTTCTCCATTTTGTTAATCTCTTTTCTGTACATGATTTTGACTTTCCCCACTTCCCCGTCCCGATTTTTGGCTATGTCTACTTCTAAAACATTCCGGTTATCGTCTGTGGTTCCGTTGTAGTATTCATCCCGGTATAGGAGCATGATAATGTCTGCGTCTTGTTCGATACTCCCAGATTCCCTTAAATCACTCATGAACGGTCTTTTGTCAGATCGGCTTTCTACACTCCGGGAAAGTTGGGCTAAACAGACAACCGGGCAATTAAACTCTTTGGCCATTGATTTTAAATCTGCACTGATTTCCGTTACCTGTGCATGGGTATTGCTCTTATAGTCTTGAGATGGTTTAATCAAAGTCAGATAGTCGATGAACACGATGATTTCTCTACCGGGATTGTCGTGTTTTATTTTTCTAATTTTTGTCCGCATTTCGGTTATTTTTTGCCTAGGCTTGTCATATATTTGAATATCCAAGTCACCGAGTACACCAATAGCGGATACCCATCGTTTCTTTTCTTCTTCTGTCGTGTAGTGGTAAGGGTTTTTAAGCTTCATTCCGTTTATTTCCGCTAAGCATGAAATCATGCGTTTCATGAGACTTTGGGAGGTCATTTCTAGCGAAAAAATAATCGGAATGGCTTGTACCTTTTTGGCAGCATTTAATGCCATGTTGAGTAAAAAGGCAGTTTTTCCCATGCTTGGGCGGGCTCCTACTATCACTAAGTCGTTCCCTTGAAAGCCGTCAGTCTTGTTGTCTATGTCTAAAAATCCGCTTGGAATCCCACTTCTTTCTTTCGGGGTTTCTACCGTTACTAGTTCCAGCATTTGTTGGAGCTGACTTTTCAGGTTGAATTCTTCTTGGGTTCCTTCTCCTTCAATGTTGGATAAGTCTTTGATTAACGTTTGGATTTTATCTAGCGTCAAGTTGTCGAGTGTTTCAGAAAGAAGTTCCCTTGATTTTTCTAATTTCCATCGGTTTAAAATCACTTGTTCGTATGATTTAAAAGCATGGGTAGAAGGTACGCTTTTCTTTAATTCTTCTAATCTCTCATTTCCACCAGTAAAGAAAAAGGATGATTCGCCCATTTCGTCTGATATGGTTACTCCGTCTATCGGGTATCCTTTTTTCTTTACGGATCGCATCGCTTTATAAAGATTGCTGTTAATAGTGTCTAAGAAATGATGTGGTTCTAAGATAATTTCACTCAGGATGGAATTGTCTTTAAGGATAGACCCTAAAAGAATTTCTTCTGCTTGCTCGATCATTGTTCTGCACTCCAAAATACCGCTAATACGCTTGGATCTTCCTGTTGAATCCGGTTATCTCTTAATTCCGCAATAGTCGGTGGGAATTTACTTTCTAAAATGAACCGTTCCACCTTCATCATGACAGTTGCGGGGTTTTGGTCCATCAGGTACTTATGCCATATATCTAGTTTTTCTTTGGTGACTTCAAATTGAGAATAAGCAGCGTTAATGACTTTAAAAACTTCTTTCACTTGTTCTCTTGTCATTACAAGTCCTCCCAATTAATCTCGTTATTTGTTTTTTTCATATCAGCCTTAGCCTGTAAACTCATTTGCTGGTACTTTTCTCGTAGTTTACTAGGAGACAATATAACGGTTTTCCAAAAATGGTGATTCTGTGACCACTCAATAGATTTTTTAATTTGTTCGTGTGTTTTTCTATCCCTTTCTCTAATCAGCCTTATTTCATTTGCCCACTTTTCCATGTTTGGAGATTTCACTTTATTAGCACCATCTCCGTTATCTTGGATGTAGTTGAATAACAATTCAGCTAATTTCATGTCAGAATGTTCATACTTGAACTTCTGACGTAAAGTATTATTCTTTTCATTCTTATCATTCTTATCATTCTTGTTTGTGGTTAAGACTTGGTTAGCTCTTGGTTGAGACTTGGTTAGTTCTTGGTTAATCACTTGGTTAGATTCGTTTTCTTTTTCTTGATAAACGTTGTAGTTTAGCACTTCTAAGAGGGTATAGTTGTTGGTTGGTGTGATGGTTAAAAATGATAACTTCTCTAATTTCTTTAATGTTGTCCTTACTTTCTGTTCTGTTATCTCTTTGTCACCCCTAAACCAGTCATTCGCTATCTTGTTTCTGGATACGATAAGCTGCCCTCTTTTTACAGGAACCTCAATATTTTTGTATTTGTCATACCAAACTCCATCTTCATGGTTAGCATTTAAAATTATGTAGATGGCAATTAATTGTTGAATAGCCGTTAGCTTTGAAAAGGTTTCGCTTTTCATTACGGATCTGTGCAATTTAATCCAGCCTTGCATTCTCACCTCACCTTCTTTACTTCTTTCTTCTAGGTCTCATGAACGTTTTTCTGTACCATGTTGCATAATTGGGGTCAGGAATATAAAGTGGGAAATCGAAAAAACTACCTTTCAAATGGTTAAACATTGTATCACTTCCTTCTTTCCATCATTTCTAACAAGTGCTTGTCCAGGGACTTGGTAACTACAAATTCATGTGTAGAGAACCGCGTTAAGCAGTCCTCACATTCTCGTCTGCGGTAGATCCCTTTGGTTCGATTGCGTTTATCTAGGACTCTTACATTCTCGCTTTTACAGATGGGGCATTTCATTAGGTTTGCTCCAATAATTCAGGGTTTTCGTAAATGTTTCCGATTACTTCACAACGATAACCCGCAACATTTTTATACTGATTTGATATCTCCGGTTCAGCATCTACAGGAATCCTCAATGGTTTTCTCATGCAAGCACCTTTACTTGCCAAAATAACAACCTCTCCTATGTGGTGTCCTTCTTCCGACTCTTCCCCTTCAAATCCAAAAGTAACAGGGTCATAATATGATTGAAAAACCACATTATATTCTTGTTTGATAATATCTCCTTCATAGATTGGATTTCCGTTTTTATCCGTTAGCCCGGTGTATTGCATAAATTCCAAGTCGGAAGAAAAGTGTGACATAGGACAAGTAGTTCTTAAATAATCCCAATCCAACATTTTATTTTGATGTTGATTCCACGCGCGAAACTTAATCTCTCTCATTCCAACACCCCCACTATCATGAATAAGACCCAAACTGCTGCGAAGAATACAAAGCCTAACCATGTGTATTTTTCTTGTTTTTCATCCATTTTGTTCACCTCTTCCTTCACACATTTCACATGGCCTCTGTATAAATGTTCTTCCTCCATCGTTTGAATCGCAAATATAGCCTTGCCCTCCGCAGTATGGGCATAGTTCTTTTTCCATTTTCTTTTCTCCTTTCGAGTTAGAGGCTACAAGCCCCTAACTCATGCGTATTTTCTACGTACTGTTCAGTACTTAATGTCTATCCAATGGTTACATTTTTCGTTTTCACAGTAGATAGTAAGATGACTGATTGCATTTTGATAACCTATTTGCTCTGCTTCAATCTCGATGTTATCTTGCCACCTTCTATCCCCTTCTTTAAAAACCTGTTCATTTCCACATTCATTACATTTGATTGTAAAAGCCATTTTTTCACCTTCTTTTATTTCACAATTTGGTTCTATTGCGGACTTAAATCCCTCATTACATCGTCAAACGTTACACCGAACTCCCGTAATCTACTGAGTAAATACACGTTGGTTCGTACATTTTTAGTCGTTTGTTCTATATACTCCCTGCTATCTGCTATAAGCTGATCTACTACATCAAATAGAACATCATCAGCAAGGTCTCCGAATACTTTTCTCTTCTCCTCGAAATAACGTTCAATGTGGTATAAATCTTCTTTGGTGAGGTTACGCTTTACGAGTTTCATTTTCCCAGCTCCTTTATGCTCCTTGTTTTTTGTTAATCTTTTCTTCTTTCCAAGCGGTTAGGATTTTAATGCATTGATTAGCTTGTTGTTTGGTTAGACTTTCTAAATCGGTAAATTCAAAATTGTTCTTAACCTTTACTTTCAGCGACTCATACACGACACTTTCATCACATTTGCCGTTAATGGCTAATTCCTTAACAATGGTTTTCATCAAGCCGATTTGTTTAGGTGAAGCTGTTTCTGGTTTCTCCTCGTTCCGTTCATCTGTTCCTGTATCTCCTTCTGGATCGTCACCAGTCGGAATCATAAATACTTTCATCAGAGCGTATTTCTGAGCACCTGTGATAGCTTTATAGACTGCTTTATCGCCTGCATCCTGACCTTCACCGTACATTTTGAAAATCAATTCTTCGCCTGTTTCTCCGTCTATAAAACGAAACTCCATTTCAGCCGTAACGATATATTCTGTCTTACCTTTAGCGTTAATATGTTCTCTAACTGTGTGACTTTTCATGTCTGGTACCATAATTACACACTGCTCAGCTAACACTTCTCTAACCTTTTCCGCTACGTCTGATTCGGTAGCATAGTTGTAACCGTGAAAAGCGTTTTTACCTCGCTTTTGAATGTATTTCACTTCTTGCATAACTTTAGATAATTTAGAAACAAGTTTACGTTCAGTCATAGTTCTCCCCCTCGACAACCTCTAAATCTTGACCTTCCTCTATCCACTGATTAAAGGTATAAGAAGAAACTTCCACTAAGTTTGTAGTTCCATCTATAAAAAACTTGTTATTGACTTGGTAGACAATCATTTGATTTCCTCCTATAATAGAAACGAGTGTATTCATTTGTGGCTTTTAGGATGGCGGTCCTAGAAGCTTTTTATTTTGTCTAAAACTTCATTAAACTGTTTAAGTAATCTTTCTTCTTTTATGTTCGCTTCTTCTAAGATGCGGATAGAGTCTTTATATTGTTCGATTTTCCGCTTGTTTTCTTCAAACTGTCTAAGGTGATAGTCTCTATCCTTTTCTATCTCCTTTATGGCTTCATTCACGGCAATCACCATCCTTTACTTATAGCCATGTTTCCAAAGTATTCCATCACACAGCTTGAATCTTTGTGAATCAGATCGCCTTGGTAGTCGAAATGTTCGTCACCTTCGTAAACCTCTAATCCGCACCCTTCACAGTCTCCGAGCACAAAAGGCTCTTCTATTTCTTCATCAAAACGGGACATCGTGTGTTGTCTCATTTTGTTCCTCCTTTATGTTGTAGAAAGTATGGATTCTAACAGGTGTGATTATTTCGCTTGTTCTTGTTCCTCCACAAAATTCTGATTCCCAATTTTCAACCTCTTGCTCTAATGGGTTTGCATATTCTTTTGCGACTGTTTCTGCTTGTTCAGGACCTTCCATATCAAAAAAGTAAATCTCGACTCTCCCACCACTTTCTAAAGCCTTCTTAATTACCTCTAACTGTGTTTCGATTGTCATTTTCATTTCCTCCCTTAATTCGCTTTATTTAAGAATTTGTTGATAAAATACATCTGACCTTTGCCAGTTACCTTTGGAGTTTTGTTGACGCTTATATGTCCATCTGAATGTGTTATGGATGTTTCTTTAATTTCAAATAGTTCCAGTTCCATTGATTTTTGAGTTGGCATGTTATAATCAGTGCCGTATCTTTTAATGAGATAGCCTTTATCTCTAAGCCAAGCGAATAATCTTTTCTGTCCTATTTCTACACCGTTTTGCTTAAGCAGTTTTGCAAGTTCTCCAACAAGTATTGAAGTTTTTGAACTAGCTACGCTGTCTGCGAATAATACTTTGGGTTGGTTTTTCTTAATCGTTTGTTCAGCTTCTAATCTTTTAGTCTGTTCTTCTTTTAACCTAGTAGCTAAGTCTATTAAAAAGTCTGGACTAGTTAATGCCTGCTCAAGTGTTTGCTTGGTCATGTATGCACCATGTTTCCGAATAGATGGAATGACTTCGATCGCAAGCCAATCTTGGAATTTTTCTGCGACTTCATTAGATGCTTTAAAAGCCAACTTGTAAACGAGTGCTTCCGGGATTAAATCGCCCTTCCCAACTTGTTGGGAAACATACTTGTGTAAATATCTGTTAATGGTTTCCCATCGAACATACTCTTTGCTATTTTTGTGTTGTACAAATCCCAGTGATTTAGCAACTTGTTCGACATCAAATAAAATTTGCTCATTTTCAACCTTTGCGGATACTTCAAATAATTCATTTTTGAACACTTGCATGTTTTTCTACCTCCATTGCCACTTTTAAAAGGTCAGACCTTTTGTGTGCAAAAGCTAATTGTTTCATTCCGTTAAGGGATAAGTACCATTTCCCATCGATGTATTGAAATTCTTTGTCAGGTACCGAGCTCAGTAGCGGATTCTGTTCTTTAAATGATTTAAGATTTGTTAGTTCGTTCATTTTTCCATCTCCTGTTTTGATTTAGCCTTATTGTTCGTTTAACCAGGTAAGCAAGAATTCTTTGACTTGTCTTGCTGGAAAGTACCACTTGCCCCCTACTTTTGTTTTAGGGAATTTCGGGTGAAAGAAAAATTCCTTTTGAATGGTATTCCAGCTCATGCAAGTTCTTCTTTTAAGCTCACTAGCATCCCAGAAAACTAACTCGGCATCGATTTCCTTGACCTTTTCTTCGAGTTTTTGAAGGTACATCTTTCTGACTTCTTGCTCGTCAATCTGTACTTGGATCAAGTTCTATCACCTCTAAACTCTGAATCTCTGAAACTATTTCTTTTAAGAGCGTTTCCTTACGCTTTTGCTTTTCTTCTTCCGTCAATTACCTCACCCTTCCTTTAAAAAGTCGCCTAAACGTATACTCAATCGATAAAAAAAATGGTCCACTCTACGTTTAAGATGGTACCAAGTTGTTTTGCAAGCTCCACAGACGGCTTTCTTTTTCCATTCAGAATTCTGTTGTAATGCTGACGGGATATCCCTACCCTTCCTGCGATTTCTTCTTGCTTCATATTCATTTTAATTCTTTTTGCTTCAAGTTTTCTTTTTTCTTCCACCCTCACCATTTTTCACCTCTCTTTCCAGTCGCCTGTTCGTATACTCATAATAATCCACATATGAGCGACTGTCAACTAGGACTTTAGTATTATTTTATTAAAAAATTCTATCGCAATTTGAGTATTTAGGTCTATTTTTGTAGATTTGTGTCGCCTTTTTGTTGACACAACCAACAAACTTCCCTATTATATGTGATGGAAGGGGAGATTATCAAATGTTCGGGAAAAAATTAAGAGAATTACGCAAATTAGAAGGTTGGAAACAAGAAGAGGTGGCTAAAAAAATCGGAGTCACTAAACAAACATATAGTCATTATGAGAATGAAACAAGAACTCCAAGCCTTGGTACAATCCGTAAGTTAGCGGAAGTTTATGGTGTGGATTTAGACACTGTATTTGGTACAGATGATAGTCCAGAAATTAAGGAGAAAGGTAACGTTTATACAGTACCTTCTTTTAAGTCTGTACCAATAGTAGGACAAATATCCTGTGGAAACGGGGTTTTAGCCTACGAAGATATCGAAGGCTACGAAGATGTGCCTAGCTCTTGGCTAAACGGAGGAAAGTATTTTTTCTTGCGCGCTAAAGGAGATAGTATGATTAACGCACGTATTCATGATGGGGATTTAGTCCTAATTCGTGAGCAGCCAGAAGTGGAAGACGGAGAAATAGCAGCAGTTTTAATCGATGGGGATGCTGTACTAAAAAGAGTTTATAAACAAGAAAACGGAATTAACCTTGTATCTGAAAACCCTGCTTATCCGACAAAATTCTACAGTGAAGGTGTTCAAATTCTTGGGAAGCTTAAAAAGATATTTATAAATGTATAAGGGGGAATCACTTTGGCCAGCTTCAGAAAAAGAGGGAAGAAGTGGGAATATCGTATTAGTTTTGTCGATAGACGCACAGGAAAGTCTAAGGAAAGTTCTAAGGGGGGCTTTGCTACTAAGAAAGAAGCGCAATTAGCGGCTATAGAAGCTGAACGTCAAATTCATCATTACGGTTTTGCAGAAAACGGAGACGAGTTAATCAAAGACTATGTTCTAGAGTGGCTAGAAACGTATAAGAAACCGTTTTTAAAGCCTATGACCTACTCCGTTCAAGAACGTGTTGTAAGGTTAAATATCATCCCTAGATGGGGTAATTATCGATTAAAAGAAATTACCCGCAAAGAATATCAACAATGGATTAATGAACTGCGAGAACATTATTCAGAAGGTACGACAAGACGGATCCATAGTATTATGAACACAGCTTTAAACGATGCTGTGTATGAATATAACATTTTAAGAGAAAATCCAGCTCAGAAGATTAAAATCCCTAAAGAAACAAAACAAAACAAAGAACTGAAGTTTTTCTCTCGTGAAGAATTAGACAAATTCCTAAAAGAAGTGAAAAAACCAGTCAAAAATGCAAAATATCAACACTCAATTCAATACTATGTATTATTTTTTCTTATGTCTCATACCGGTATTCGGATTGGCGAGGCCTTAGCCTTAACCTGGGAGGACATAGATTTAGATAAAAAAACTTTAAAAGTTAATAAAACATTAGTCTATCCACTTAATTCAAAACCGAATATATCTACACCAAAAACTAAATCAAGTATCAGAGAAATAAAGTTAGATGATGAGACGGTTTACTGGTTAAAAAAACATAAAACTAACCGAAAAGAAGTTGTTCTCATGTACGAAAATTATAAGGCTCCTAAAAACAATATTGTTTTCTTCCAACATGAGGGTCGATGGCTACGTACAAACGTCGTAAGAGAATATTTCAAAGAAGTATGTAAACGCGCTAAACTTCCTGTACTATCGCCACACGCTTTAAGACACTCACACGCTGTACATCTATTAGAGGCTGAAGCCAATATTAAATACGTTTCAGAACGACTCGGACATACCAGCATAAAAATGACCGCTGACACATACCTACACGTCACTAAGAAAATTGAGGATGACGCTTTGGTTAGATATCAGCGGTATATTAATAAATAAAACTTGGGCAAATCTTGGGCAAGCCCTATTTTACTGTATCAGAAACCTTGATATACCAAGCTTAACCAATACTTCCTTCCATCTCGAATTTGATGAGACGGTTCATTTCAACAGCATATTCCATTGGAAGCTCTTTTGTGAATGGCTCGATGAAGCCCATTACAATCATTTCCGTTGCTTCTTCTTCAGAAATACCACGGCTCATGAGGTAAAACAGTTGTTCCTCAGAGACTTTAGAAACTTTCGCTTCGTGCTCTAATGAAATGTTATCATTTAGAATTTCATTGTATGGGATTGTATCAGATGTAGACTGATTATCCATAATAAGCGTATCACATTCGATGTTAGAACGGGCACCCTCTGCTTTACGGCCAAAGTGAACGATACCTCGGTATGTTACTTTACCGCCTTGTTTAGAAATAGATTTAGAAACAATCGTAGAAGATGTATTAGGTGCCAAGTGAATCATTTTCGCACCTGCATCCTGGTGCTGACCTTTACCGGCAAGAGCGATCGATAAGGTCATACCGCGAGCTCCTTCTCCTTTTAAAATAACAGCCGGATATTTCATCGTTAATTTAGAACCAATGTTTCCGTCAATCCATTCCATTGTTGCGTTTTCTTCACATACAGCACGCTTGGTAACAAGATTGTATACGTTGTTTGCCCAGTTCTGAATCGTTGTATAACGGCAGTAACCGCCTTTTTTAACGATAATTTCAACAACCGCACTGTGAAGTGAGTTTGTTGTGTACACAGGAGCTGTACATCCTTCCACGTAGTGTACAGATGCGCCTTCGTCCACAATGATTAGGGTACGCTCGAATTGACCCATATTTTCTGAGTTAATGCGGAAATACGCTTGAAGAGGTGTTTCCACTTTAACGCCAGGAGGCACATAGATAAAAGATCCGCCTGACCAAACTGCTGAGTTAAGCGCTGCAAATTTGTTGTCTGTTGGAGGAATTACTTTTGCCCAGTGTTCTCTAAAGATATCCTCGTTTTCTTTAAGAGCTGAATCTGTGTCTTTAAAGATAATTCCTTGCTGCTCGAGTTCTTCCTTCATGTTGTGGTACACAACTTCAGACTCATATTGTGCTGAAACCCCAGCCAAGTACTTTTGCTCAGCTTCCGGAATTCCGAGCTTATCAAAAGTCCGCTTAATTTCTTCAGGGACTTCATCCCAAGACCGCTCAGACTTTTCAGAAGGCTTTACATAGTACGTAATTTCATCAAAGTTTAATCCGCCTAAGTCTCCGCCCCATTGTGGCATTGGCTTTGCGTAAAAATGTTCCAAGGATTTCAAACGGAAATCAAGCATCCATTGAGGTTCGTTTTTCATTTTTGAAATTTCTTCAACGATTTCACATGTCAAACCGCGTTTTGAGCGGAAGATGGAAACGTCACGGTCATGAAAACCGTATTTATAATCGCCGATTTCAGGCATTTTCTTTGCCATCCGTCATTCCTCCATTCTTTTCTATTCTTTTAAACCCTTTTCCATTGCCTTCCATGCGAGAGTGGCACATTTAATTCTCGCCGGGAATTTGGCTACACCCTGCAGAGCTTCGATATCACCTAAATCAATTGAATCGTCATAGTCTTTTCCTTGCATCATATCTGAGAAGACATTTGACAGTCTTAAAGCTGTCTCGACTTCTTTTCCTTTTATGATTTGGGTCATCATAGAAGCAGAAGCCATGGAAATCGAACAGCCTTCCCCTTCAAACTTGGCATCCTTGACAATCCCATCGTCCACTTTCATTGTGAGGTGAATTCTGTCACCACAAGTTGGGTTATTCATATCGATGGTAAGGGTTCCATCATCAAGCTGCCCTTTGTTTCTGGGGTTTTTATAATGATCCATAATGACTTGACGGTATAATGTATCTAAATTATTAAAAGACATCTGAAAAATACTCCTTTGCTGTGACAAGTCCTTTTACTAATTTGTCAATGTCATCTTTAGTGTTGTATAAGTAAAAGCTTGCCCGAGCTGTTGCGGAAACATTCAGCCATTTCATCAAGACTTGAGCACAGTGGTGTCCTGCACGCACTGCAATCCCTTCAGCGTCAAGGACGGTTGCCACGTCATGCGGATGGACATCCTTAATATTGAAGGTTACAAGACCTGACCGTTTTAACGGATCCCTCGGCCCATAAATTGTAATTCCTTCTATTTGAGACATTTTATGCATGGCATACTCTGTTAAACTATGCTCATGTTCTGCGATATTGTCCAAACCAACTTCTTCTAGAAAATCAATGGCAGCCCCGAGTCCGATGGCACCAGCGATAATCGGTGTTCCCGCTTCAAATTTCCACGGGAGCTCTTTCCAATTTGACTCATGCAGACCAACAAAGTCAATCATTTCGCCGCCAAATTCAACTGGCTCCATTTCTTCTAACAAATGCTTTTTCCCATATAAAACGCCAATTCCAGTAGGACCGCACATTTTATGAGAGGAAAATGCGTAAAAATCACAATCCAAATCTTGAACATCAACCCGGATATGAGGTGCCGCTTGGGCACCGTCTACTACCATTATAGCGCCATTTTCATGTGCAATCTTCGTAATGTCCTTAATCGGGTTGATGGTTCCCAGTACGTTAGAAACATGGGTAACCGAAACGACTTTTGTATCAGGAGTTATCGTTTCTCTTACCTTTTCTAAACTGAGAGTGCCATCTTCTTCTAGCGGGATATATTTTAAAGCAGCACCTGTCTTCTTTGCGATTTGCTGCCAAGGAATCAGGTTGCTGTGGTGTTCCATGTATGTGATGACAATCTCATCACCCTCTTTAACATGTTCCCTCGCATAGCTTAGTGCAACTGTGTTGATCGAGGTTGTCGTTCCTCTCGTAAAAATCACTTCTTCAGTTGATGAAGCATTGATAAAGGCGCGAACCTTTTCTCTTGCACCTTCATATTGGTCAGTTGCTTTTGTACCCAAGGTATGAACACCACGATGTACGTTAGAATTATAGCCTTCATAATAGTCTCGCAGTGTTTGAATGACAGATACCGGTTTTTGGGATGTAGCCGAACTATCCAGATAAACTAAAGGCCTTCCATTCACTTCCTGATTTAAAATCGGAAAAAGCTGCCGGACATCCTGTATGGAAATTGCCATTCTATTGCACTTTCCTTTCAATTACTTGCACCAGTTGTTTTTTAACACCTTCAATAGGAAGCTGGTTTACAACAGGAGCTAAGAAACCAAAGATAATCAGTTTTTCCGCCTGTTTTCTGCTAATTCCACGGCTCATTAAGTAATATAATTGAATCGGGTCAACCCGGCCTACAGATGCCGCGTGGCCAGCCGTTACATCATCTTCATCAATTAATAGAATAGGGTTTGCATCCCCGCGGGCTTTTTCACTAAGCATGAGCACACGTGATTCCTGCTGTGCATCAGATTTAGATGCGCCATGTTCAATTTTTCCGATTCCGTTAAAAATAGAAGATGCTTTATCCTTCATAACACCGTGTTTAAGGATGTGACCATTAGAATTTTTGCCGAAGTGAACAACTTTAGTCGTAAAGTTTTGTTTTTGGTCACCGCTTCCTACTACTACGGATTTCGTATCGCCGTTGGAACCATCCCCGATCAGATTCGTAACATTTTCGGAAATGGTATCGCCATCGTTCATAAAGCCAAGCGCCCACTCAATGGTTGCATCTTTGCCGGCAACTCCGCGACGGTTCACATAAGTAGTTGTCCCATGGGCTAAATTGTCAACTGCACCGAACGTAATGCGTGCATTTGTATTAGCAATGACTTCTGCAATAATGTTGACGATTGCTTTTGTTTCATCGAGAGGTGAGATGTAGTTTTCAACGTACGTCACAGAGGAGTGATCATCGGCTACTACAATCACATGATTAAATAAGGAAACATTCGCATCATCATGAATATACACAGCCTGAATCGGCTCTTTAATCTCAACATTTTTAGGAACGTAAAGGAACGCTCCACCATTCATAAAAGCAGTATGAAGCGCTGTTAATTTATGCTCATCCAAATTTACGCCATTAACCATAAAGTATTTCTTTAAAATCTCTCCATGTTCCCTAGCTGCCGTAAAAATATCAGTGAAAATAACGCCTTGTTCTTTAAGTTCAGGTGATAGCTGCAAATAGGCAGGCTGATTGTTTTTCTGAACATATAAATTCTTTTGTTCTTCAAGATTAATAAGTGCTTTTGCGACTTCAGGAAGTTCTTCAAAATTTTGCAATGCTAACGCCTCTGAAGTAAGCTCTTCAAATTGCGTGAAGTTCCATCTGTCTATTTTAGTTTTATCTGGTTTTGGAAGAGGTAGAGAATCACTTAGCTCTAACCCTTTTAAACGCATTTCCAAAAGCCAGTCAGGTTCTTTTTGTTCTTTTGAAAAAGAGCGAATATACTCTGCGTCAAACCGTTTAATATCCAACGTCATTTCAATCCTCCTAGATTTACGCTTCTTGTTCTACAGTTTCGTCTTCAATGCCGAGTTCTTTTTTAATCCAGTCATATCCTTCTGCCTCTAGTCGTTGCGCCAATTCAGGACCTCCGGACTTAACAATGCGTCCTTGCATCATAACATGTACGTAATCTGGAGTAATGTAGTTAAGTAATCGTTGATAGTGAGTAATGATTAAGCAGCCAAAATCATCACTTCTCATTTCATTGATTCCTTTTGATACAACCTTCAATGCATCTATGTCTAAGCCAGAGTCAATCTCATCCAGGATTGCAATCTTAGGCTCAATCATCATAAGCTGAAGAATTTCGTTGCGTTTTTTCTCTCCTCCGGAAAATCCTTCGTTCAAATAACGCTGTGCCATATCTGGATCCATTTCAAGGAATTCCATTTTTTCATCCATTTTGCGAATGAATTTCATCAATGAAATTTCGTCGCCCTCTTCACGGCGAGCATTGATTGCTGAGCGTAAAAAGTCAGCATTTGTAACCCCGCTAATTTCACTTGGATATTGCATAGCCAAGAAAAGACCTGCACGCGCTCTTTCGTCTACTTCCATTTCTAAAACATTTTCTCCATCTAGTTCAATGGACCCTTTTGTAACTTCATATTTTGGGTGACCCATAATAGCTGAAGAAAGTGTGGATTTACCAGTACCGTTTGGTCCCATGATGGCATGAATTTCGCCACCTTTAACTTCAAGGTTAACCCCTTTTAAGATTTCTTTCCCATCAATTTCTACATGTAAATCTTTAATTGTTAAAGTAGAACCAGCCATGTAATATATACCTCCGTTTTCTATCTCCTAAAGAAGAGTGATTCTCAATTTATTCTCATTACAATCTTATAACAAATAAAAAATGTTAGCAACACATACAAACTGTTGATTCTCCTCACACTTTACCACAGATAAGCTGTGAAGTCTCCACTTTTGCAAGGTGATTTTTTTCATTTTTAATGTAACCATAAATTTAATCATAACCACCCGTGAAACGGGTGGTTTGTTCTGCGGCTGAAAGCCTTTGTTACTGGCCAGCCCCTCAAGGGGCTCTGAATAGTTCGCCAACCGCACTGCTTTTCCGGCTAACCCTAAAAGGGTT
>NZ_JAKZKT010000027.1 GCF_022808645.1 Bacillus litorisediminis | reverse complement strand
ACAAGAACTAAAGGATTTTTATCAACTGGTTGAGGCTTCTGAAATTCCAGAAATGAAAAAGGCCATTCAAACCATTCAAAACTGGCAAACCGAAATTCTTAATAGTTTTGCATATAACTTTTCCAATGGTTTTTTGGAAGGGATCAATAACTCAACCAAAGTATTAAAACGAAACGCATTTGGCTTTAGAAGCTTTAAACGCTTTAGAGCCAAAATATTACTTTCACATCAATATAAAGGAATTGGGGTTCACATTGGTTAAGGGTGACGACAATTAGTCATCACCCCAACATTTGACGGAGAACCAAAAAAGAAGCTTTTTTATCTAATCAAGGACATGGATTTGATTGGATTCTTCAATACGAAAAAGGTATGATATAATAGGAAAATAGCTTTCAAATAAATAAGTGATTCAATAAGTATGAAAGATAAAAGAAACTACACTTTTTGTAAGCTGCATTTGTAAACTTGGAGGAAAACATATGCCATTTGCAGATTACTTTTCAGATTTTACCTTGATTGATTATTTAACGAATTTTATAGATGTGCTATTAGTTTGGTACGTCATCTATAAATTAATTACAGTCATTCGCGGAACCAAAGCTGTACAGCTGCTAAAAGGAATCTTCGTGATTGTAATTGTACAAAGCTTTAGCCGTTTATTTGGGTTTACGACTTTAAGCTGGATGATGGAACAAGCTCTTACATGGGGATTTTTGGCGGTTATCATTATTTTTCAGCCTGAGCTGCGCCGTGCCTTGGAACAGCTGGGAAGAGGAAGACTCTTCTCAAAAAGCTATGTCCAAGAAGAAGAGGAACAAATGCATGTGGTTGAAAGTATCGTAAAAGCCGTTGCGTACATGGCGAAACGAAGGATTGGTGCTCTTATCTCTGTCGAAAGAGAAACAGGCTTGAGCGACTACATCGAAACGGGAATTTCTCTAGAATCTCATGTTACTTCTGAGTTATTAATTAATATTTTTATTCCGAATACACCACTCCATGATGGCGCCGTTGTGATACAAAAGAACCGTGTGGCAGCTGCAGCCTGTTACCTGCCATTATCAGAAAGCCCGTACATATCGAAGGAATTAGGAACGAGACATAGGGCTGCACTTGGTATAAGTGAGGTAACAGACAGTATAACGGTGGTGGTCTCAGAGGAAACAGGCAGTGTTTCGATTACCAAAAATGGGGAACTGCATCGTGATTTGACCATGGATGGATTTAGAGAAATGCTGACAAATGAATTGATGCAGTCCACAAAGGTCAAACAACCTTCCTCTTCAAAGTGGAGCTTTAGGGGGAGAGATAATGGATAAATTTATGGATAGTCCTTGGTTTCTAAGGATCGTTGCTTTCTTGTTAGCTCTATTGCTCTATACATCTGTTAATTTTCAGCAAGACGATACCGTTCAGGATTCCAATGGTGCAGGTAATAATAGTGAGACTTTAGAAGTTCCAGTCAATCTTTATTATGACACGGATAATTTAGTCGTAACTGGTGCACCGGAAACGGTTACGGTCAATATTCAAGGACCGAGAACGATTGTTCAATCTGCGATTCGACTGAAAGATTTTGAAGTATTTATTGACTTAACCAATGCGGAAATTGGTGAGCAGGAAGTTCAAATCCAGATCAGAAACTTATCGGATAAGCTAACTGCTACCATTGATCCAACCTATGTAACAGTTTCAGTTCAGGAAAAAGTTACAAAGGAATTTACAGTCGAACCAGAATTTAATGCTGATATACTAGAAGAAGGCTTTAGTGCCGGACAACCCTCTGTTGAGCCTAAAACGGTACAGATTACGGGTGCTAAAGATATTGTTGAGAAAATTTCATACGTAAAAGCAACCATAGACACAAACGGAACACTCGATAATACAGTGACGAGAGAAGCAAGAGTTCAAGTACTAGACCGATTCTTAAACAAATTAGATGTAATAGTTGAACCAGAAGTAGTAGATGTTACGATCCCGGTAAGGCCGATTGAAAAAACAGTACCAATCGTGATTAAACGTGAGGGAGTTTTACCTGAGGGAGTTACGGTTGAGTCCATGACTTTATCAGAAGAATCAACGACCATCAGGGCAACAAGTCAAGAAATATTGGATCAAATTAATGATATTGAGATTCCCGTAAACATGGCTCAGCTTACTGAGTCCAGAGAAATAACGGTTCCGCTGGAAGTCCCAGAAGGTGTCCTTTTAATGGAACCAAATGAAGTCACATTGACGATTACTCTTACAAAAGAGGTTACGTTCACCGACATCCCAATAGAAATTGAAGGGTTAGGAGAGAACGAGGAGATTGAGTTTGTGAATCCAGAAACTGGTTCAACCAACATAACCTTAATAGGCAGCCCAGAAGTTATTAATGCAATTGAAGCCGATGCTCTTCAAGTATTAATAGACGTATCTGCATTAGATGCTGGGGAACATGAAGTCGAGTTATCCTTTACCCCGCCTCAAAATGTAGACTGGGAAATTTCAGAATCAACAGTTCAAATCCTCATTCAAGAACCGACAGAAGGCTAGTTGAAAATGAAATAAAGGAGCGAAAGATACATGGGTAAATATTTTGGAACAGATGGCGTAAGAGGGGTTGCAAACTCAGAGCTAACTCCTGAACTTGCTTTTAAGCTAGGGAGATTTGGCGGTTATGTTTTAACAAAAGAAACAGATCGGCCAAAAGTTTTAATCGGACGTGATACAAGAATATCTGGACATATGCTGGAAAGTGCACTTGTTGCAGGTCTCCTTTCAATAGGAGCAGAAGTGATGCGCCTAGGAGTCATTTCAACTCCTGGGGTTGCATATCTAACAAAATTTCTAGGGGCACATGCAGGCGTTATGATTTCTGCATCTCATAACCCAGTCGCTGATAATGGAATCAAATTTTTTGGTCCAGATGGTTTTAAATTATCGGATGAACAAGAAAATGAAATTGAAGCTTTATTAGATTTAGAAGAAGACACTTTGCCGCGACCAACGGGGGCAAATTTAGGACAATTAAATGATTATCTAGAGGGCGGTCAAAAGTATCTTCAGTATTTAAAAACAACAGTGGATGAAGACTTTACCGGTATACATATTGCGCTAGATTGCGCTCACGGTGCTACATCTTCTCTTGCTGCGCATCTTTTTGCAGACCTTGAAGCCGATCTATCTACAATGGGTGCCTCTCCGAATGGGTTAAACATTAATGATGGGGTTGGATCGACACATCCTGAGGCTTTAGCACAGTTTGTATTAGAGAAAAAAGCAGACGTCGGTCTATCCTTTGACGGGGATGGGGATCGTCTGATAGCAGTAGATGAACACGGAAACATCGTAGATGGCGATCAGATTATGTATATTTGTGCGAAGTATCTGAAGGAAGATGGACGGTTACGCCATAATACGGTTGTATCTACGGTTATGAGTAATCTTGGTTTTTATAAAGCCCTTGAGCAACATGGAATTGAAAGTGTCCAAACAGCAGTCGGCGACCGGTATGTGGTAGAGGAAATGAAAAAGAATGGCTACAACTTAGGCGGCGAACAATCTGGCCATATTATCTTCCTGGATTACAATACAACAGGTGACGGATTATTAACGGGTGTTCAGCTTGTCAATATTTTAAAGATTACCGGCAAGCCGCTTTCAGAATTAGCAGCTGAAATGAAGAAATACCCGCAAAAATTAGTCAATGTTCGGGTAACTGATAAAGAACATGTAAAAGATAATGAAAAAGTCAAAGCAGTGATAGAAGCCGTAGAACAAGAAATGAATGGAAATGGCCGTGTACTTGTACGTCCTTCGGGTACAGAACCATTAGTTCGCGTTATGGTAGAAGCGCAGACAGAAGAACAATGTCAAGAATACGTAGAGCGGATTGCAGAAGTTGTAAAAAAAGAAATGGGCCTGGCTGAATAATGCGAAAAGGAGATATGCAGAGGTGGAACCCCTTATTCCACTCCTGCATATCTTTGTATATACCCCTAAAAAGAAAAGGATTGGCAAATTTTCCCCTTATCATGAAGGAAAGCTTTTAGTTGACGGTACAAAGCAGGTATTGTAATATCAATACATGTGTTTTGTTATGCTAAAAGCGGGGTAT
This sequence comes from Bacillus litorisediminis, assembly GCF_022808645.1. Lineage (GTDB taxonomy): Bacteria > Bacillota > Bacilli > Bacillales > JC228 > Bacillus_BF > Bacillus_BF litorisediminis. The sequence continues at coordinate 56,844 of NZ_JAKZKT010000027.1, read as the reverse complement.
ACAGAACATATTCAATGAAAAGGAGGGTAGGAGGACACTTACTATGATAAAGCGCCAGAACTAAACAGATTTGTTTAGTTGACGAGGAGAAGGACGATCGAAGTTTTCGGCGGATGCCTTCCAGCTGCTCTGCACAGCTGAAACTCTATTCTTAAAACAGAAAGGTGACTTTCTGCACAAAGGAATGGGGATGCAGACCGCTTCATAGGCGAGTGCTACCCAGTAAAACTGGAGATATCACGAGCTATTAGACTAACTAGAGATAAGGGGGCAATTGGATTGCCCCGAACACCGTGGCTTCCTTTTGCCCCCCAAAAATTAGGAGGCAAATGAAGTATGTGTGGAATTGTTGGATATATCGGAAATACAGATGCAAAAGAGATTCTTTTAAGAGGTTTAGAGAAGCTGGAATATAGAGGTTATGATTCTGCAGGTATCGCAGTTCAAACAGAATCAGGTGTGCAAGTTTTCAAAGAAAAAGGACGGATTGCAGATCTTCGTGAAATAGTTGACCCTTCAGTTGAGAGCCATACTGGAATTGGCCATACCCGTTGGGCAACCCACGGTGAACCAAGCCGGGAGAATGCACACCCTCATCAAAGTACAACCGAAAGATTTACGCTTGTTCATAACGGAGTGATTGAGAATTACCTCCAGCTTAAGCGCGAGTACTTGGCAGATGTAATATTTAACAGCGAAACAGATACAGAAGTGATTGTTCAGCTCGTTGAAAAATTCGTAAATGACGGACTGGAAGTGAATGAAGCGTTTCGCAAAACGCTATCGCTGTTACATGGATCATATGCCCTCGCCCTTTTAGACCGCGAGAATCCAGACACGATTTTTGTTGCAAAAAATAAAAGCCCATTACTGGTTGGCCTTGGCGATGTCTTTAATGTGGTGGCTAGTGACGCGATGGCGATGCTTCAAGTAACGGACCGTTATGTGGAGCTTATGGATAAAGAAATGGTAACTGTAACAAAAGAATCGGTTACGATTCAAAAGCTTAACGGAGAAGTAGTGGAGCGGGCTCCTTTCATCGCTGAATTAGATGCCAGTGATATTGAAAAAGGTACTTACCCTCACTATATGCTAAAGGAAATCGATGAGCAGCCAGCGGTCATTCGTAAAATTATTCAAGCTTATCAAAATGAAGCAGGCGAGCTTAGCATCGATCCCAAAATCGTAGAGGCTGTAAATCAGACTGACCGGATTTACATTGTTGCGGCTGGAACGAGCTATCATGCCGGATTAGTCGGAAAAGAGTTCATTGAAAAAATGGCTAAAATTCCGGTAGAGGTCCATGTAGCGAGTGAATTTGCTTATAATATGCCGCTACTGTCTGAAAAACCGCTGTTTGTCTTTATTTCACAGAGCGGGGAAACAGCAGACAGCCGTGCTTGTTTAGTCCACGTTAAAGAATTAGGCCACCCGGCATTAACGATTACAAATGTTCCGGGCTCAACACTATCCCGTGAAGCTGACTATACATTGCTATTGCATGCTGGCCCTGAAATTGCGGTTGCTTCTACTAAAGCTTACACAGCCCAGCTAGCTGTACTTGCGATTTTAGCCCATGTAGCTGGGAAAGCAAAAGGTCTTGGATTCGAAGCTGACCTTATTCAAGAGCTTGGTATCGTAGCAAATGCCATTCAGGTATTGGTTGATACGAAAGACGAGATCGAATACATCGCCCGTGAGTACCTATCTGTCACAAGAAATGCCTTCTTTATTGGCCGCTCGCTTGACTATTATGTTGGACTAGAAGGGGCGCTAAAGCTCAAAGAAATCTCCTATATTCAAGCAGAAGGCTTTGCCGGCGGGGAATTAAAGCACGGAACCATTGCCCTTATTGAAGAAGGAACACCAGTGATTGCGCTGGCTACACAACCAAGCGTTAACTTAAGCATTCGGGGGAATGTCAAAGAGGTAGTAGCGCGCGGCGCCTATCCTTGCGTCATTTCTATGAAAGGCTTAGAAGAGGAAGACGACCGTTTCGTCCTTCCAGAAGTAAACGAAATGTTAACACCCCTTATCTCAGTCATACCGTTACAATTACTAGCTTACTACGCAGCCCTGCACAGAGGCTGTGATGTGGATAAACCGCGGAACTTGGCGAAGAGTGTGACGGTGGAGTAAAATGAATTGTTTTGTTTTGAGACAACTCAATCGTGACTCGATCACTCATTAGTAGGTTAGACTACTAAGTGATGACTTAAAAACCTGGTTAGTATATTTTCTAACCAGGTTTTAATGTATAACTGTATTTGAAAATCAATTGTTCCATTGAAATAGATTGATCTGAATTCTGTTTTTTATAAAAGCAGGCTGTATTTTGTTGTAAGTAAATTGTACTTGTATTTGGCAATTAAAAAAATAAAAGCACAATTCTTATTCAAGAATTGCGCCCGATACTGAATAACATGAAGGTGTTATATCCACATTAGTTTCCTTTAGAACATGACAAATCATTAAAGCACGGAAAATTTTCTTTGCTTTCCCAAACCTATTTTTTATTTGGGAAGATTTTAGTTGCCACGAAACACCGAACCGATAGTGTACTTACCCTAACTGGCGTTTAAATGCTTTACTGGCGAAGAAGTAAGTGATGACCATGATACCGACGCACCAGGCAAGCGCGATCCAGATATCGTTGCCAACAGACCCTTCATATAAGAGGGCACGAATCGCATTCACGATTGAAGTCACGGGCTGGTTCTCAGCGAACGCACGGACAATTTTAGGCATGGTTTCGGTCGGTACAAATGCCGAACTGATAAACGGCAGGAATATCAGCGGGTACGAGAAGGCCGTCGCTCCTTCCATAGACTTCGCTGTCAAGCCGGGAATAACCGAAAGCCATGTCAGCGCCAGCGTAAACAGCCCGAGTATTCCAGCTACCGCGAGCCAATCCAAGATACCAGCACTGGAACGGAAGCCCATAATGAGCGCGACGAGGATAACCACCACGACAGTAAGCGCATTAGAAACAAGCGATGTCAACACATGAGCCCACAATACCGACGAGCGCTTGATCGGCATGGTAATGAAACGCGCCATCAGCCCACTCTTTACATCCCCAAACAGCCGAAAGGCAGTGTAAGAGACGCCGGATGCAATCGCCATTAGCAAGATTCCCGGCAATAAATAATTGACGTAGTTTTCCGTTCCTGTCTTTATGGCGCCGCCAAATACGTAGACAAACAGCAGCATCATCATAATCGGCGTAATCGCCACCGTGATAATCGTATCCGGGCTGCGCATGATGTTACGCATTAAACGCCCTAGTAATACCCCTGTTCTGCTTTTCATTTACATCTCCTCCTTTTTGCCGATGATCGCGAGGAAAATTTCCTCCAATGTCGGCTGCTTCTCGACATACTCCACTTTCGCTGGCGGGAACAAACTTTTAAGTTCGGTAAGGGTACCAGTCGTGATGATTTTTCCGCCATGCAGGATGGCGATACGGTCCGCCAGTTGTTCGGCTTCCTCCAGGTACTGGGTTGTCAGCAAGATGGTCGTACCGCCGCCGGCAAGCTCCTTGACGGTATTCCAGACTTCAATCCGAGCTTCAGGGTCAAGCCCTGTCGTCGGTTCGTCGAGAAAAATGACGGCTGGCGTACCGATCAGACTCATGGCGATGTCAAGCCGGCGCTTCATCCCGCCGGAATATTGGTCTGCCCTGCGGTTGGCCGCATCGGTCAGGCTGAATCTTGTAAGCAAATGGTCTGCGACTTGAGCGGGATTGGAAACTCCCCGCAACTTGGCGATCATGATCAGGTTTTCCCGCCCGGTGAGCATGCCGTCTAAAGCGGCGAACTGCCCTGTCAGGCTAATGCTCTGGCGAACCTGATCCGGTTGACGCTGGACATCAGATCCGCAAATACTTGCTTCGCCGCCATCAGGCTTCATCAGCGTCGAGAGGATATGGACCGTCGTCGTCTTGCCCGCTCCATTTGAGCCCAGCAGTGCGAAAATTTCGCCACGCCGCACCTCAAAATCCACTCCCTTTAAGACTTCCTTATCTTTAAAGGATTTTTTTAATCCTTTTACAGAAATCGCTACATTACTCATCATTGTTTCCCTCCTATTTATAAAGCTGAAGGCGCGTCCTCACAGTGCAGTGCGCCTGCAACTGGGTTTGCCTATATAGTATGACAGATAATCAGTTATACTATATAGTGGTTCAAAATTTAACTGAACAGCTTTTTAATAAAGAAGCTCTTCAGTTGGATTATTCAACGCTTATTTTTTCTTACCCACACGATTCAGAATGCTTTTGTTCAAATTATTGCGTAACTTATCATCCCATCTTTTTGCTTGGTCGATAAGTCCATTGGCGAAAGTTGTCACGTCTTCACCCGTCACTTCCAATACGTCTTTGCCATCTGCCGCACCAGCTTCAAACAAATCAATGAGATCATACTGGATTCTCAGCATATCCATGCCGCTTCCAGAGGCGAAATTCCACATATAGTTGCATATTTTTTTATAGACTTCTGGGTAGTCGCCTGGCAAAGCTTCCACACGCGCCATCATTTCTTTGTATTCTTTTTTATCGTCAAGTATCTTTTTAATGAAATTTACCATAGTATTTAACCTCCTGCCTTATTTTTTATTCGTCCATATTTTTACTTGCTGTTCAACTCTACTCTCAATTTCTTTTTTCAAATCTACTTGCCCACCTAATATACTTGCCGATTCTCCATCTAGTTTTGAGAGAGCCATTAATTCGTCGGCAAACGCCGCCACGTCTTCACCTGTAACATCTAGCACATGCTTGCCTTCTGCTGCACTAGCTTCAAACAGTTCATACAAATGGATGATTTCTTCACCAAATCCATATCCGAAATTCCACATGTACTTTTGAATCTTTTTGAACACATAGACGTAATCTTTCGGTAGGGAATTTACTTTTTTCATAAATGCTTTGTATTCCTTCTTGCTTTCTAAATCTCCAGAGATTAGCTCTATAAATTTCTTCATATTACTCCTCCCCCTTTAGCATATTAATTTTTGAAGATAAAAAATCCCATTTTTTCCAAAACAATTCAAGTTCCTGGCGGCCAGCCTCATTAAGTGAGTAAAACTTGCGGGGTGGTCCCATATCTGACGGTTTTTTTTCTATGTTCACAAGTTTTTTCTTTTCTAATCGCACGAGGATGGTGTAGACCGTCCCTTCCACGACTTCGGTAAACCCAAGCTCGTTCAGTAAGCGGGTAATCTCGTAGCCATAGGTTTCATGGCGGCTGATGATTTCCAGCACGCAGCCTTCCAGCACACCCTTCAGCATTTCAGTTAAATTTTCCATGTTTAGAGCCTCCTCTATTCTGTCTGACCTATATTCAGTATAACTTAGTACTGAGGAAAAATTTTACTTAATAGCTTTTGGAAATCATGCTATTAAGTATTGCTTATTACAGGTACATTGTAACACCGAGTAGTGAGGGTGTCAACTATTTTTCTTCAAAATATTTCGATACCAATTTTAACGGCTATGCAACACCTTCACATATTGATACGGTATCTATTTCGGTTAAAGGAAATAAATTTTTCACATGTTCAGATCCTCCTCTATTTTGTCTGACTTATATTCAGTATAACTTAGTACCATAGCTTTAAATCACGCTATTAAGTATTGCTTATTACAGGTACATTGTAACACCGAGTAGTAAGGGTGTCAACTATTTTTCTTAAAAAGAATTCGATACCAATATTAACATCTATGGAACACCTTCAAACATTGTTATGGTAGCTAAATTGTCAAAGGAAATAAATAGTACAAAGATTTTTAAAAATATTTATGTCTTGAAATCACCTTATTACCTTCATCCAGTTATGGAAAACTTTTGGAACTGACACTTTATACTTTGCGGTCGAACCATCTGCGTCAAACAATAAAGAATATACTGGACATACGAAAAGACAAAAAGTATTATTCATGATCCTAATTCAAATATACAAGCAGAACACTGGCATGAATTTCAAAGCTTGAGTAACGGGATAGTGACTTTTAAAACAAGTTTAAGAGAGGTTCAAACACCTTTATCGGGTGCCATTGCATTCGATTTTTCTGTTGTTTTGGCTGAAATTTATTAAAGTTACTACCGGAAGAGAGGGTTTTACAACCGGTAGGGAGGGTGTAACTACCGGAAGCGGGGAACTCCGAACCACCACTTAACCCGTTTTTGTGCTGGTCCGCACTGTAAATGTGCCGGTCCGTTCCGTTTATGTGTCGGCACGCACCGTTTATGTGCCGTCATGCACTGTTTATGTGCCGGTCCGTACTGTTTATGTGCGGGTCTGCGCTGTTTATGTGCCGTCACGCACCGTTTATGTGCGGTCATGTACTGTAAATGTGCCGGTCCGTACTGTAAATGTGCCGTTCCGTACTGTTTATGTGCCGGTGCGCACTGTAAATGTGCCGTTCCATTCCGTTTATGTGTCGGCACGCAACATTTATGTGCCGTCACGTACTGTATATGTGCTGTCATGCACCGTTTATGTGCCGTGACGTACTGTAAATGTGCCGTTCCGTACTGTTTATGTGCTGTCACGTACTGTTTATGTGCTGGTCCGCACTGTTATGTGCCGTCACGTACAGTTTATGTGCCGATCCGCACCGTTTATGTGCCGATTCGCACCGTTTATGTGCCGGTGCGCACAGTTTATGTGCGGGTTCGCACTGTTATGTGCCGTCACGCACAGTTTATGTGCTGGTCCGCACTGTATATGTGCCGTCACGCACTGATTTTGTGCGGGTCCGCAACGTTTATATTCCGTCACGTATTGAACTGCAGAGCTTCGGTCTTTTTTATGCAAATATACGGTGTCGATGCATTTTATCCATTTAGGGGTGACGATATTAGAAGGATATAGACCAAGTCTATAGACTTATTTATTCGAACAAAGCTATAAATCTCTAGATACTAGACAGGTATAAAGTCCCTTTTTTCAGAAAATTTAATATGTTACGATAAACCCACGAATCTACTAATTAAGGGAGAATCATGAAATAGTTTACTAGATTTGCAATGATTAGAAAGCGCTACCAAAATAGGAAAGTGAGGGAATAGTTTATGCTTGCAAACCGAGTAAGTAAATGGATTCGTGTATTGGCCATCACCGTTATTTTTACTGGGCTTTTTTCTCAATTAGGACAAGCTTCCGAATCAGAAGAACAGAGATCCTGGGTTGAGTATACGGAAAAAATAATGGCAAAGGATCAAGAAGTGCTTGAATTAGAGCTTCAAGGTGAGTTAAAGCTTGCAAACAATTACGATGTAATACAAAAAGGCGAAAACAGAGTGTTTCAAAAAACGCTCGATGATGTAAGAGTAGGTGCGGAAAATGTAACCGTTCGCGTGAACCATAAAAATGAAATTACGAAAATTTTGATCGATGGTCCTACCCCGATTGAAACAATGAGAGTAGGGATTATGACTTCAGGTTTTGCGACGGTTGACCACGATACAATTGTATTAAGTTCTCAAGCAGGACTTGAAATCGTTGATAAAGTGGCTGGTGAAACCTTGGCAGTTGCTGCAGGAGAAAAAGTTACGTTTACACCTGATTCAGGGGAAATAACAGTAACGAATGCGAATGGAGATGTATTATATACGACTCCTAACAGACTGTATGCATTTACGGACGAGGGAAGCAAAATCAAAGTAGAGAATATTACAAGAGCAAGCGGGGATCCGTCTTATCGCGGGTTTTTTGAAATAACTGTATCTGATGCAGGGGATAAGCTGAACTTAATAAACGAAGTGGATTTCGAGCAATATTTATATCAAGTCGTTCCAAGTGAGATGCCAGCTTATTTTGGACTTGAGGCACTAAAAGCTCAAGCTGTTGCTGCTAGAACCTATGCATTAGGGGATTACTTAAGCGATCGCTTTGCAAAGGATGGATTCTTTGTATTAGACAGCGTTATGAGTCAGGTTTATAACAATACTCCAGAAAATGCAATTACAACACAGGCAGTAAATGAAACTGCGGGCGTTATTATGTTAGGTGCAGATGGTAGTTTAGTAGATGCCAGATACTACTCTACTTCTGGAGGATATGGGGCTTCAAAACATCAGGTATGGGCAGATGCCGATGGTTCATTTCCGGGTCAAGTCGTACCGTATTTGATTGCGCAAAGCCATACATTTGATCCGAATGATCCTAGCAAAATGCTTGAAATAGATACACAAAGTGAAGAAGAAATACTAGACTTCTATAAAACATTGTCTCATACAGGCTATGATGGAAATTCTCCTTGGTTTAGATGGAAGGTTAGCCTGTCTAAAGAAGAGTTAGAGAATACGATTAATGCAAACATTATAAGCAGACAAAAAGCTGATCCTAATTTTGTGTTAACTCAAAATGAGACCGGAGAATTTGTAAGCCAGCCAATCCCTGCGGAAGGAATCGGGGAATTTGTGGACATGTACGTTGCAAAACGCGGTGATGGCGGAAATATTATGGAGCTTGTGATTGAGGGAACCACAGGTACCTATAAAATTGTAAAAGAGTACAATATTCGTTTTACCATCAGACCAAGCAATGCATTTACAGGCGGAGAAAACGTGGTCTTGCACCGCGCTGCCGCTGGAAGCAAAGACTACACTGGAACCTTAAATAACTACACCATCCTGCCATCAGCTTTCTTTGGTTTTGAAATGGATGAGGAAAAGGGTGTTACATTCTATGGCGGCGGAAACGGCCACGGTGTAGGGATGAGTCAATACGGTGCTTATTACCTTGGTACAACATTAAACTATGACTACGACAGAATTTTAACTTCTTACTATCCAAATATGTCGTTGACTGACCTTTCCGTGTTAACTGAATTAGGAAAGTAAATAGATCGTGCAAATTCAAAACTGCTGTTCTATATGGACAGCAGTTATTTTTTGCATCAATAAAATTTTAAACAAATACTTGCGTTTTGCAAATTAATTATGTATAAATAAATCAAAGGAAAAAACTAGCAAGCAAGAAAGAATGTTTAAAGTGAACCTAATGAATTGAACCTTTTCAGGGTAAAATCTCGTAATAAATACTTGCATATTGCAAATACCTTGTCTCGGTCATTCATAAAAATTTAATGAAAGAGGGAGTAAACATTATGACCAATCTAAAAAATATTCCGATTCAAGTAAAAGGATGTTGCAGTCCAACAACTAGCGTTAAGAATAATAGTACGTTCAACAATGATGTAAAACATAGTTTGCCAGTTGCGATTATTGGTGCAGGACCTGTTGGCTTAGCAGCAGCAGCCCATTTAGCGGTGCGAGGGAAATCCTTTGTCTTACTAGAAGCGGGTAATCAAGTAGGTGCCAATATCTTAACCTGGGGACATGTTCGATTATTTTCACCTTGGCGTTATAACATCGATAAAGCGTCTCTGAGTTTACTCGAAACAAGTGGATGGAGACATCCAAATTTAGACCAATTGCCGACAGGGAAAGAACTTGTTCAACAATACTTACAACCATTAGCTAATCTTCCAGAAATTCAGCCATTTGTTCATTTAAATACAAAAGTACTAGCAATAGGCAGAAAAAATATTGATAAAATGAAAACATGGAATAGAGACCATATCCCGTTTATTATTCATACTGAAAACAATGGTATGTATAAAACATATGAAGCTGGGGCTGTGCTTGATGCAACAGGAACTTGGGGAAATCCGAATCCTGCTGTCTCAAGCGGAATATGGTTTAAAGAAGAGAAATCACTTCAGAATCAGATTTTTTACGGGATTCCCGATGTTTTAGGTAGTGAACAGGCACGATATGCCAACAAGCGGGTAGCTGTTGTAGGTGGAGGGCACTCAGCCATCAATGCATTATTGGATTTGGTGAAACTAAAAGAGTCTTTTCCTAAAACAGACATTTTATGGATTATGAGAAGACAGCGAGTTGAAGATGCTTATGGCGGAGAAGAAAAAGATGCTCTTGAAGCTCGGGGTGCTCTAGGCAGTAGAATTCATAAGCTAGTTGACGAACAGAAAATAGAAGTGATCACTCCATTCTATATCCAACTGATTAAGAAATCTGAAGAAGGAATTGAACTTCAGGCTGAAGACAGGAGTCTTACTGGAATTGATGAGTTGATTGTAAATACAGGGAGCCGTCCTGATTTCACCATGATTAATGAAATTCGAACTTCTATAGATTCAGCAACTGAAAGCGTGAAGGCCTTGGCTCCGCTCATCGATCCTAACATCCATAGCTGTGGTACCGTACGTCCGCACGGGGAAAGAGAACTGCGTCAGCCCGAAAGAAATTTCTACATTATTGGTTCTAAAAGCTATGGCAGGGCTCCAACATTTCTGATGGCAACCGGATATGAACAGGTTAGATCAGTAGTAGCTTACCTTTGTGGAGATTTTGTTTCCGCTGAAAAAGTGGAATTAGAATTACCTGAAACGGGGGTCTGCAGTACAAATCTCAACAATAATAACTGTTGTAATTGATTCAGGTACTTATATTTGAGTGACTAAGATTATGGGAAGCTTTGGCTTCCCGTAAAATTTTTGAGCATTTAAAGTTCAGAGGAGAAGAAAAATGGTCATTAATCGTGCGGGTTCATTACGAAAAGAATATTTTATTTCATATATAAAATTAATTATGAATGCGTATAGTTACCAGGTTGAAGAAGCGAAGGAGTTAGCCTTTCAGCGTTTATTTGGATTGCAGGAAGATAGCTTGGGCCATGAAACGTACCAGCAATTTTTAAAGGCCTATAAGGAACTAAAAGGATTGTAGGATGATTTTTATTGCGGGAAAGGAGAGTATCTAATATGGAAGCAAAGGAAAGCCTTGATGATTCCCGTGTTATTACAGTTATTGCCACTGTAACAGCTTTAAGTCTCTTAGGAGATTCCATGCTATATATAGCATTACCCCTTTATTGGGAAGAGGCCGGGCTAGACTCAATGTGGCAGGTCGGTATTCTCCTCTCCATAAACCGGTTCGTCCGACTACCTTTCAATCCATTGGTAGGATGGGTTTATAAAAAGATATCTTTAAAATCCGGGCTGCTTATAGCCGTTATTTTAGGCGGTTTAACAACCTTAGGTTATGGTTTGTTAGAAGGGTTTATCGCCTGGGTTCTATTACGCGGGTTATGGGGGATTGCTTGGTCACTTTTTCGAATCGGAGGTCTATCGGCTGTCGCATTTCTTGCTGATGAAAGACATCGCGGTCAATCCATGGGCTTATATAATGGGGTGTACCGCCTGGGCAGCTTAGGAGGAATGCTTCTTGGAGGAATTTTGGTTCCCTTCATTGGGTTAAGTACGGTTTCCATGATTTTTGGTGTTCTTACTCTTTTAGGGATTCCATTAATCATGTACTTTCTTAAAACAAAGGAAAAACCTCATAAAGCTGAAAAGGTTCCGGTTCTTGATAAAGCGATCCTTTTACAATCAACATTTAAATATAAGTTAAGCATTATCACTACAGGTTTTTTTATTACCATGTTATATCAAGGGGTTTTTACTTCTACCATCAGTTTAGTCATTGAACAGGTTCATGGTAATCATATTCCTATATTCGGTACTGTATTAAGTGCAACGTTACTGTCAGGTATCATTCTTTCAGTCAGATGGGTATGGGAGCCGTCGCTTGGAAAGCTTTTTGGGCAATGGTCAGATGGGCCAAGAGGAAGGATTCCTATTTTTGTTATCTCCCTAGCCTTTGCCAGTTTAACATTTGGCATGATCTCCAGTAATTTGACAATTAGTGTATGGGTTATCATTACCTTCTTCGTCATGATTGGTGCCACCTCAATAACAACTGTCATGGATGCCATTGCACTAGATGCTGCTAAGACTGCAAATGTAGTTTCGTTTCTAACGGTATACTCAATTGCTCAGGATGTTGGTGCAGCTTTAGGCCCTTTTATCAGCTACCTGATACTTCAATTTAAGTTAGGTTTTACATATCTCTATTGGGGCGGTGCAGGAATATTTATCCTTTTAGCAATTCTTTGGTCAATCATTCATTTAAGTGAAAAAAAGATTAAGTACAAAAAAGCAGAATCAGTTATCATTCATCATTTTAAGCATTAAATATTAAAAGTAGGAACCCATTAAGGGTTCCTTTTTATACACAGTTGAACAAAATATATAAGCTTAGTATTATATAAGCAAATGATTATATGTTGATATTTGGAGGTGCTTGCATGCAAGAATCAATTGTTGAAATAGCAAAAGCAGCATCCATTTTAAAATTGTTAGGTGATAAAACACGGTTAACGATGGTAAAAATGTTAGATACCAATGATTGTTGTGTTTGTGAATTTGTAGAAATATTTAAGACAAGCCAGCCTGCAATCAGCCAGCATATCCGCAAGTTAAAAGATGCAGGAGTCGTAAAAGAAACGAGAAGAGGGCAGTGGATTATTTATTCATTAAATAAGAGCAGCGAATGCTATCCATTAGTCCAAAACATTCTGAAGCATCTTCCGAATCAAGATTTTAAATTACAAGAACTAGAGAAACAAGGATTGCGTATCTCTTGTGAGTAGTTGGGGGTTCATACATTGACATCTGTAATAGTAGCAGCAGTGATTTTTATAGTAACACTTATCTTCGTTATATGGCAGCCTAAAGGCTTGTCCATCGGATGGTCTGCTTGTGGAGGGGCCATACTAGCACTTATCGCAGGTGTCGTTGATTTTAATGATGTCATAGACGTAACCTCGATTGTTTGGAATGCAACGTTAGCATTCATTGCCATCATTATAATTTCACTGATATTAGATGAAATTGGCTTTTTTGAATGGGCTGCTCTTCATATGGCAAGAGCAGCAAAGGGTAATGGCATCAGAATGTTTGTTTATGTAACGTTATTAGGTGCTGTTGTGGCTGCGCTGTTCGCCAATGATGGTGCGGCTCTCATACTAACTCCTATTGTATTGGCGATGGTTCGAAATCTTAATTTTAGTGAAAAAATGGTATTTCCATTTATCATGGCGAGCGGGTTTATTGCTGATACGACGTCTCTTCCTCTTGTTGTAAGTAACCTGGTAAATATTGTATCGGCGGACTTTTTTGGCGTTGGCTTTGCTGAGTTTGCATCCAGAATGATTGTGCCTAATATCTTTTCACTAATTGCTAGTACTCTAGTTTTGTATCTTTTTTTCCGTAAAAGCTTACCAAGGAACTATGATTTATCTAACCTAAAGAAGCCAACCGAAGCTATTCGTGACAAAAAAATGTTCCGACTTTCGTGGCTCGTATTAGGGATACTGCTTGTTGGCTATTTCGCCAGTGAGTTCCTGGGTATTCCCGTTTCCTTTATAGCAGGCATGATTGCTATTTTCTTTCTTATCATGGCAAGAAGGAGCCCGGCTGTTGAAACACGTACAGTCATTAAAGGAGCACCTTGGAGTATCGTATTTTTCTCTATTGGAATGTACGTTGTGGTTTATGGATTAAGGAATGTCGGATTAACCACCGTTTTAGCAGATTGGATCCAAGCTGTAGCAGATCAGGGGCTGTTTGCGGCAACTGTTGGGATGGGCTTTATAGCAGCTACGCTCTCTTCGTTAATGAATAATATGCCGACTGTGATGATTGATGCATTAGCCATTGCTGACACCAATACAAGCGGTGTGATAAGGGAAGCACTTATTTATGCGAATGTAATTGGATCGGATTTAGGTCCAAAGATTACTCCGATTGGTTCATTAGCAACCTTATTATGGCTGCATGTGCTCTCCCAAAAAGGAGTTAAAATTTCGTGGGGAACATACTTTAAAACGGGAATTATTTTAACCATCCCAACGTTATTTATTACCTTAGTTGGCCTTTATATCTGGTTATTAATATTTTAATAAATCATAAAGGAGAATGCACCATGTCAAAAAAATCAATCTACTTCTTATGTACAGGGAACTCTTGCAGAAGCCAAATGGCAGAAGGCTGGGCAAAGAAATATTTAGGCGATGAATGGGAAGTCAGAAGTGCAGGTATCGAAGCACATGGATTAAATCCGAACGCTGTTAAAGCGATGAAGGAAGCTGGAATTGATATTTCGAATCAAACCTCTGATATGATTGATCCTGAAATCCTCAATAATGCTGATTTAGTCGTTACATTATGTGGAGATGCAGCCGATAAATGCCCAGTTACACCTCCTAAAGTGAAGCGAGTACATTGGGGCTTTGATGACCCTGCTAAGGCTGAAGGAACGGAAGAAGAAAAATGGGCTGTTTTCCAACGAGTACGTGATGAAATTGGGGATAGAATTAAACGCTTTGCAGAAACTGGGGAGTAAATCAATTTAAAAAACCAAGAGAATCCTCTCTTGGTTTTTCAATAAACCCGAAAAATGGTATACTAGAAGAATTAAAAAATAAATCCAATTATCGAAAGAAAATGAGATATTAACTTTGGTCAAAATTGCATAAAGTCTGAAAAACTCGATATGGTAAAGGAGTACAGTATGACTTACAAAATTTTATTTCTAGACATAGACGGAACGATTTTAAAACCTGACCATACCTATTCAGAGTCTACAAAGGATGCGATTTTGCAATTAAAAAAGAAGGGCATTGAAGTATTTATTGCTACGGGCCGTCCGCTGCACGAAATTAATGAGCTGGCACATGAATTACAAATTGATTCCTTTATTGGCTATAATGGGGCATTTGCGGTGTATAAAAATAAAACGATCCTTGAGGAACCGATGGAGACATCACATGTAAAAAGTTTTTTAGATATTGCAAAACAAAACGATCATGAAATGGTATTGTATACCTCCGAAAAAAATTATTTTACTACTTTAGATCATCCATTAGTTCAGAATTTTAACAAGTTATTTGATCTTACCCAAAATGCTTTGTTTACTGACACGGTTATCAATGAAATTTTAGGAATTACAGTGATGAATGTAACTGTTTCTTCGCAAGCGTCACTTTATGAACTAGATGAGAACATTCGTCTTTCACAGGTACATGCTGAAGGGGCTGAGCATGCATATGATATTATTCGTACAAATATGAATAAGGGTGTTGCAGTAAAGAGGGTACTTGAATACTTACATATCCCAAAAGAACAATCAATTGCATTTGGAGACGGTATGAATGATAAGGAAATGCTGCAATCTGTGGGAGAAGGATTTGCGATGGGGAATGCTCATCCTGATTTATTTCAATACGCTAAACATATAACATCATCTGTAACAGATTCAGGCATTTTTAACGGATTAAAAAAATTGGGGTTAGTACAGTAACAGAGAGCAGTAGAAGATATTATAGATTACTGGCTTTACCAGTTTGAATCTATATATATTGCAATCAATTGAGAGGGTAAACCTCTCATTTTTTTATAATCTGGTCTCCGTCTGCAGGATGATAAAAGTTCCACCTGTCGCAGGTTCAGTCTTTCCTCTGTAAGGAATATGATGAGGGTAACATGAACGACAGGAGTGTATTTAAATGCAGAGTTCTATGCCCCTTTTTAAAAATAAGACGTATACCAAATTGTTTCTTGCTTCCTCTATTTCGATTTATGGCGATTGGTTTGATATCTTGGCCATTTCCGTTCTGGTTGCCTATGGGTGGAATACGGATCCTGCTTTAATAGGCTTGATTCCCGTTTGTTTTGCATTGCCAGGAATAGTATTCGGATCATTTGCTGGTGTATTGGCAGATCGATACCGGAAAGTGAATCTCATGATGGCGTCCGATTTCATCAGTGCCCTTTTGACAGGTTTATTGGTTTTTGCTGATCACATTTATTGGGTACTTCCTCTTTTATTTTTACGTTCAACGATGGGGCTGATTAGTTCCCCAGCTGCTCAAGCATTGACTCGGCATGTGGTAACAGAAGATCAATTGTTAAAAGCGACTTCCTATAACCAAATCGTGAATAACTCCGGAAAAATAGTAGGTCCTCTGCTTGGAGCCTTTATCGTTTCCTTTTTTTCACCTCAAATTTGTATCTTGATTAATGCCGTCAGCAGTGTCGCTTCTGGACTGATTTTGTTTACCATGCGAGATATAAAAGAAAATAAAGAGAATGCACAGCAAGAGGAGCAAAAAAAGCAGGAAAGTTTTACGGCAGCTTGGAAGGAAGGCTGGACATTCGTATCGAAAAACCGATTCATTTTTAATACGATACTCTTTGCTTTTTTTGGAATAATGGGCGTACAGCTTGTTGACTTTCAGTTCCCTGTTCTATTGCGTTCCTTCAATATGGAAGATCCGGTAGTGTTCGGATTGCTGATGAGTACCACCGGAGTAGGATCGATCATTGCCATTGCGTGGATGCATCGGTTTAAAAAAATTCAATATGGCTGGGCGATTGGCGGGGGGGTGAGCTTGATTGGCATTGGGTTTGCCGGTGCCGGGTTTATTACTGAAGGAATGTCATTATGGCTGCCTGCCCTATTTGGATTAGTGGTTGGTCTAGGCAATGGAGTATGGATGGTCTCTTTTAACTTTGCCCTGCAAAAGGAGTCTCCTAAGGAGATGGTGGGCCGTGTTTTTGGGATTACAAACTCATTGTTAAGTATTGTGGTAATCATCGCGCCGATTACAGGTGGGATATTAGTTCAAACGATAGGGGCGTCCACTATAATCAAAACAAGTGGATTTATCGTGTGCGGCATAGGATTAATTGGAATCATACTTGGAAAATGGCTTTGGAAACAAGAAGCGGTTTCCAAAAGGATTCAGACCCCTATTTATAAGGAGACGGGTCTATAAGTCAGCTTCAGACGGAACATTTGGGAGTATTTTAAAAACGATATATTAAACAATTGAAGAGCCAGCTAAATAACCGGCTCTTTATAATTTAAAAAAGTCATCATACTAAAACTTCTGAGTTAAACCTTAAGTTACTCTTAAAAACCTTGATCATCTCTTGTTGTTGGATCGCTAATACGATTGGAGGATGGTGGGATATCGTCGTAGATTTGCGGATCAATCGTATGAATGGAACCATCCGCTAATCCTTTAAATACTTCATAAAGAGGTGCTTTTACAGTTTCTTTAAGCATTCCACTCTGCTTTTGTCCTAATGTTTGGCTTTGCCCTTTAATTTCAATTAACATGATGGCTGCATCGTTTAATGCAAAAGCTCCAAGCGCTGTTCCTGGAAGATTTACGTCAGGATATTTTTGAATCGCCCCAAAATGGGAGAAGCCTCTTTGTAATGTTAAATATGATAAGGCATTCACCTGTTTTCCGAGCTTTAATGCTTCATCATCCACTTCATACTGTTTTCCAGTAAACGGATCTGTATAAGAATCAGTAGCTACAACGGCCGCTAACTGCACTGGAACGGATCGATCGTCTTCATCAGAAACTGTGTTAAATCCGCGGTGATGGACATCGACATAAACATCCGGTTTAAATTCTTTAAATACACTAGTGACTGTTCTTGCTTCTGCTGTTACATAAAATCCGCCGTAGTTGCTGTTATTAGTTTCCGGGTTGTTTAAGAAATCGGCTACCTCATCTTTATTTAAGTCCTCAATTTTAAAATCTAGATTTGGATTATAATCGCGATTCTGATCATATCCCGGAATGCCATAGACGATGCGGCCATTATTGTTTTGAGCTCGTTCACTGCCGTCTGCATTATAATACCATGGCGCTTCTGTACCTTCAGGCAATTCTACTTTCAAAGGATCCCACGTTTGGTGTGTATATCGGGTCGGATACCAAGTACCTTCATATTGATTGTCCGCTCCCTCAGGATTAATACGCGGCATAATCCATATAGACACTTTATCAAGGATGTCATTTACCTCTTTCCCGCCTGATGAAAGCTTTTGGATGATATCTATGGCTGCTTCAGTTCCAATTTGTTCGTTTCCATGAATCTGAGTGGTAATCAGGATTCTTTTTTTATTAGGATCAGCATCACCAAACTTTACTAGATACAGTGGATCACCTTGGGTATCTTCCGTTGAATACCCATCCAAAGTTTGATTAGAGTATCCAGCTACTTCAAGCTTCATTTTTCCCTGTGAAGATTCCTCTAACTTTTTTAAGGTGTCGTATAGCTCTTGATTGCTCATATAGCTTGAAAGTGAGATGTTTTGCTCATTCTCCACATAAGGACCATTTGGCCTGGATTGTGGTTCAGCATAAGCAGTTGTTGCCATGATTGTGGATATAGCTAGGGCGGCTGGAATCATAGCTTTTAGTGTTTTTTTCATTTTCGACAATCCTTTCGTTCATCAGAATTTTAGGGAGTCTAAATAAATGACAAAAAAATACGAGGAAATATGTACAAACAAATCTAGTTTTTCAAACTACCTCCTTTCATTCGTTTGATAGGGGAAAAACCCTGTATATGGAAATTTTCACATAATTAATAGAAATTTGATATAGAACAATATTACTGATTATTCAGAAAAAACCTGGTATTTTTTCCCCAATTATCGGGCATTTTGTTTTATTCAAAATAGGATAGTTTAAAAATCTGAGAGGTAAAGTCACAATATTGGAGCTTGCCGGCAAGGACAACATTATCTAAATAGATTCCTGCATTCATTAACTCATCGCCGTAAAAAAAGCAAGGAATCCCTTCAATTTTATATTTATAATCCTTGCGCAATCCTTTTAATACCAAACGTTCGTAGCGTGCATTTGGTTTGCCTAATATTTGGTAGCGGCATGCCGCTGCCTCCTTTTGGTCTTCTGAAACAACGATCCAGCTGGTCACATTTCCATCTTTCTCAAAAGGGCTTTGGAGTCGGAAAAAGGTCCCTTTTTGAAAAAGACCGCGATTTTCTTTGTAAAAAGCGATTTGTTTTTTGATTTTCTCTTTTTCTTCTAAAGACATTTTTGTTACATCAAGTTCATAACCGAAGATGCCGAAATAGGCTGCATTTGCTCTTGTTTCCATGCTTGTAATTCTGCCAACCTGATGGTTGGGAACAGCTGTAACATGGGCAGACATTGAACTTAAGGGATAAACCATGGATGTTCCGTATTGGATTTTAAGTCGTTCTATCGCATCAGTAGTATCACTCGTCCACGTTTGCGGGGCATAGTAGAGCATACCAGGGTCAAATCGTGCTCCGCCTCCCGCGCATGATTCAAATAGAATGTCTGGAAATTCAGACGTTAGCCGTTCATACAAATTGTATACACCTAAGATATAACGGTGTGCAACCTCACGTTGCCGGTTTGCAGGAAGATTGACAGAACCTATTTCCGTCATATACCGATTCATATCCCATTTAATGTAGGAAATAGGGGCTGTGCCCAGGATTTTGACCATAGAATAATAGATGTAATCGACTACTTCCTTACGGGAAAAATCAAGTACATACTGATTTCTGCCTTGTGAAGGCTTTCTGTTCGGTACTTGAATAATCCAGTCGGGATGCTTTTTATATAACAGACTGTTCTTTGAAACCATTTCCGGTTCAAACCATAAGCCAAAATACAGACCTAATTGATTTATTTTTTTGGCAAGTCCAGCGATTCCATTTGGAAGCTTCTGTTTGTTAACAACCCAATCCCCAAGAGAAGTTTTAGCATTATTACGCTGACCAAACCAGCCGTCATCCAAGACAAATAATTCGATACCAAGCTCTTTTGAAACCCTGGCAATTTCTATGATTTTTTCTTCATTAAAATTGAAATAAGTAGCTTCCCAGTTATTGATTAAGACCGGCCGCTCTTTATCTCGCCATATTCCTTTCGCAAGTCTTGTCCTGTAAAGGGAATGATAGACTTGACTCATTCCGTTCATCCCTTGGTCGGAGTACACGAAAACCACTTCAGGGGTTTGAAAACTCTGTTTACTTTCAAGGAGCCACTGAAAATCAAACGGATTGATTCCTATGCTAACCCGGGCAACATCGTAAGGGTCAACTTCCACCTGTGCGAGAAAATTTCCGCTATATACCAAGCTAAATCCATATACTTCTCCTTGGTGTTCATTTGTACCAGGCCGCTTCAATGCAAGAAACGGATTATGCCCTGTTCCGCTTGCTGTTCCTCTCGTACTGGAAATACTCTGTATCCCAGGCGCAAGCTTCCTTGTTATCACATATCGTTCTCTGCCCCAGGACCCTGATAAATGAATCATTTCAAAATCAGCGTCAAAAAAATCGACACTTGCACTCATTGCCCTGGTTAGTATCAAATTTTCTTTCCCATGATTGATATATTTTGCATTTCTGGCAATCGCATTGAATTGTTCAAACACAGTGTATTGAAGAATGATTTCAGCATCCATTAAATGATCGTGTAAGGAAATTTCTAATGTAGTGGCTTCTCTTTCCTGTTCTGCATACGTAGCAGGTAATCCATCAAGTTTTATCTTTCCTGGGAAGATTCTGTGGCCATTATATTGGAATTGAGTGATACGGCTTCCGTTCTCCTGCAAAATCTGAAAAGCCGGCTCGCGGAAATCAGTGGTTCCATAAGAGGGAAACTCCTGTTTAATCGTGTCCAAGGAGAAGGTTAAATCATCATCAAAAACAGCAGCAGTATACGTTTTTTTCTGAATTGTATATAGGTGTGAGAACGATTTCCGATGTGTAAGCTTGCGGCCGTAATAGATATGGCCCAATTGATTATTTTCCAGCACAGTAAAAATATAGCTGACATTTTTTGCCTGCAAATGAAATTCTCTCGTTTTTTTGTTGAAAAAAATAGGCATACATGACAGCTCCTTGGTCTTATTGAAATATATAGATCATTTTATTAGAACAATTTAAGTGTTATTACAGCTGAGTGATTCGGAGGCCAAGAGTTTACTAGAGGGCTCGTTTATCTTTGATCTGGAAAAGGAATCTTCAACGGAAACAAGAATCAGCTTCCAAAGAAATCAAGTCCCTGCTAATAAGGGGACAGTTTTTAAATAAATCGTGGTTAATTAGAAAATTCAAGTATGAAAGTGGAGTAATAACCAAAAATAATACATGGATTCTAAATGTGGAGTGGAACGAATGCTCTATTATGCTTTAAAACCAATTGCAAAATTATGGATGCGCTTGAAATTTCGGATAGAAATCATTGGATGGGAACATATACCGAATAATGATCCATTCATTATTGCTGCTAATCACGTAAGTAACTATGACCCCATTCTTCTTTCTTGTCTTTTAAAAAGAAAAGTTTATTTTATGGCCAAAGCCGAACTTTTCCGGAATCGCTTTTCACACTGGTTTTTTACGCATGTTTACGCCATCCCCGTGGACCGGACTAGCGGTGTAGTCATAAGACCAGTCCGGAAGGCATTAAAAGTTATTAAAGATGGCGAGCTTTTTGGAATTTTTCCAGAAGGAAAAAGATGTAATAACGGAGAAATCGTTGAACCTAAAAAGGGGGTTGCTTTCCTAGCATCTAAAACGGAAACGCCCATTCTGCCAATTTCCATTATCGGAATCAAAAAAGGGTTCAGAGTCCCGATTAAAGTTGTGATTGGATCGCAAATATCAGTTACCTCCTTTGAATACTGATTACTCAAGTGTTACTAGAGCTATTATGGATCGAATTAGAGAGCTCGGAAATTGTTATTAAATAAAATAGGTGCTATTTTCGTGAGGATTTCATTATGCAGATTACTTCCTTTGTGCTCTGGCTAGTTATTGTATTAAATATTTTTTTTGCGATTCTTATTATTTTTCGTGAGAGACGAGATCCAAGTTCCACATGGGCCTGGTTATTGGTTTTATTTTTTATTCCTTTAGTCGGGTTTGTCTTGTATCTCCTTTTAGGACAAAACCTCAGCCGTTATCAGCTGTTTCAATGGGAAGATCTTAAAAAGACTGGAATTGAAAAAAGGATAAGAACTCAACTTACTCAGATTAGTTCCCGTCAATTTGAATTTTGCAATCGAGCTACCCGAAAAAGCAGAGAATTAATCATTATGAATTTAATTAACAATAATGCTGTCTTAACTCAAGATAATTCGGTTGAATTGTTCACGGATGGTCATGAGAAGTTTGCCAGGCTTTTTAAGGATGTCGAAGCGGCAATGGACCATATCCATTTAGAGTACTATATGATCAAAAAAGACCAGCTTGGCAAAAAACTGATAGACCTTCTAACGAAGAAGGCAAAAGAAGGGGTTAAAGTCCGGGTTTTATATGATGACGTGGGTTCGAGAGGATTAACCAAACGATTTTTCAAAGAGTTTCGTGAAGCTGGTGGTGAAGCGGAAGTCTTTTTCCCCTCCAAATTTCACTTCTTCAATTTACGACTAAATTATCGGAATCATCGCAAGTTAATCATCATTGATGGAAAGATAGGATATGTAGGAGGCTTTAACGTTGGCAATGAATATCTGGGGGATGATCCGAAATTTGGATATTGGCGAGACACACATGTAAGGATACAGGGTACAGCTGTATATGCCATTCAGACTCGGTTTATTCTCGATTGGAATCAAACATCCCATTACCATAAAATTCCCTACGATCCAGATCACTTTCCAGAAGGTATTTCTCAAGGGAATGTTGGAATACAAATTGTTACAAGCGGACCTGATTCAGAATTAGAACACATAAAAAATGGGTTCATTAAAATGATCTTATCAGCCAAAAAGTCTGTTCTCATCCAAACACCTTATTTCGTTCCTGATACGAGTGTATTGGATGCCCTTCGAATTGCATGTTCAACTGGCATTGAGGTTAAAATTATGATTCCTAATAAACCAGACCACATTTTTGTATATTGGGCAACGATGTCATATATTGGTGAATTACTTAAAGCTGGAGCAAAGGTCTATATCTATAAAAATGGTTTTATTCATGCCAAAACCATTATCATCGATGAAGAAATATCATCTGTTGGAACAGCGAATATTGATATAAGAAGCTTCAAATTAGATTTTGAGGTAAATGCCTTTTTGTATGACAAGGGAATTGCTCAAAAACTGACAAAATCATTTAAACAGGACGTAAAAGTATCTAGCGAACTTACACTTGAAGAGTATCAGCAAAGCCCAAAATGGGTGCGTTTTAAAGAATCAATCTCTAGGTTATTATCTCCAATCTTATAAATGAAAGGGCAAATGCAAACCATTTCCAATCCTTTTATTACCAGTATCCTGAGAACATAATTACTAAATGAAACGATAAAATAAGCTTTAGTTTTATATTTTAACTATATAGAACAACTATTCTCAAAAAGTGCAGGTGCTCCTAATTGCAAATTTCACCAAGAATTTATCACTCAATTATTCGGCCAAAATGGATGACCAATATATATATTCACAATAAGGTGAGGCAGCACTTTGATTTTTCAGATAAAAGTGTACTGGATTTTGGAGCTGGTACAGGGGCTAACTGTACCTTATGTTCACCCGACCATTACCTTGGGATTGACCCTGATTCACAGAGAATCGACTTTGCAAGAGGAATGTACAACGATTACCGTTTTATGGCCTATACGGGAAATGAACTTCCGGTTGCGGACAATAGCTTCGATTTTATTTTAATTGTTGCTGTATTGCACCATATACACCCAGAAAAGATCCCTTGTTATATCAAGGAATTCAGAAGAATTTTAAAGCCACAAGGCAGGATTATCGTGATTGAGCCTTGTTATTTTGACAGATCCCCACTTAGTAATTGGTTTATGAATTATTATGATAAAGGTGATTATATACAGAATGAAAAGGATTATCTTCATTACTTTACTAACCAGGATTTTAATTGCCATGTGATAAAAAAATTTAAAAAATGCTTTTTTTATAATGAATTGTATTTTACTGCATTTCTTTAGTTTTTCCACTATGTTTCGGGATTTATCTCCATTTATAAATCAGTATTAATTACCTCTAATCATACGGTTTCGCTGCTCTATACTAACGTCGGGGGGAATAAAATGAAAGCACTTTTCTTGATTACACTGTTGTTCAGCACTTTCCTTATTTTTTATAAGGCGTACAAAAATACTGAAAAAGCTGTTTTAAATAAAGTGAAGTTACCTGCTTTCGATTCTCACCAACAACAGGGTCCTCTTTTACATATTTTACAGATCTCGGACATGCATATTGAAAAAATTTCTATTCCTCCTGAACAAGTCTACAATAAATTAGCAGGCGAAAAAATTGACTTAATTGCTCTTACAGGCGATTTCTTGGATAAAAAGCGCACGATTCCAAAACTCATTCCGTATCTAAAAGTATTACAGCGCCTAAATGTACCATATGGAATATATGTTGTTTTTGGAAATCATGATTACGTTTTAAAGCAGAATGATTTTGATATGCTGCAGGATGTTTTAGAGAAGCACGGCTGTAAGATACTCCAAAACGAACATGTGGCCATTTACTTCGAAGGGAAAAGGGTAAATATTATCGGGGTTGATGACTTTTACACAAAAAGAAGCAACCTTCAAAAATCATTTTCTGGTCTAAAGGAAGGATATGATTTAGTTTTAACTCATGATCCCAACATTGTTTTGAACATGAAAAATTATCATTTTGATTATCTTCTTTCTGGTCACTTCCACGGCGGTCAGATTCACTGGCCTAAGCCTTATCATCTAGCGAAGCTCGGACGGACAATGGTGCAAATGAATATGATCAAAGGCCTGCTGTATTATGATGAAAAACCTTTTTATATAAGTGAGGGATTAGGACAAACATCTATTAACATCCGGATTGGCAGCCGTCCTGAAATCACACTTCATCAGCTATCTCTAAACAAAATACAAAAGGAAGATGCTCAGTCTGGCCATTTAATGTATAGGGAGCTTAGCGATAACACTTTACCACTGCCTCAATAACATGTTTTAACCCATTTTCCAGTGATTTGACTCTTTATTTGTTAAAATAATCTCTCTATTTCTGGATTAAGGACTTTTGAACTCCCTACAAATTTCCTATTTTTGTTAATTTTATCTTTATATTCCTGTAAATGAAACTTCATAATGACTCGCTATAGTAAAGGTGAAAAAAGATAAGGGAGAGGATTTATAAAATGAAACGTTTATTTTTCACTTTTATGTCGGCGCTAGGGTTTTTGGCATTGTTTGCAGGGTCTGCCTTTGCACAAGAAGGGGAGGGGGCACTAACTTCAATGGGGAAACAAAAAGAAGTAGTGAACGTAGCTCACCGAGGTGCGTCTGGACATGCACCAGAGAATACAATGGCCGCTTTCCAAAAAGGCTTTGAGATGAAAGCCGATTACATTGAAATTGATGTGCAGATGTCAAAGGATGGGGAGTTAGTCATTCTCCATGATACAACTTTAGATCGTACCACTGATGGAACAGGCTGGGTTGGAAATTATACACTCGAAGAACTGAAACAGTTAGATGCTGGCAGCTGGTTTAGCGAAGAATTTGCGGGTGAGCCAATTCCTACTTTTGAAGAGGTAATCGATGAATTTCGCGGCAAGGTTGGTATTTTAATAGAACTTAAAGCCCCTGAACTTTACCCAGGTATCGAAGAAAAAGTAGCAGAAGCGTTAAAAGAACGTAATATGGACACTCCAGACAATCATAAAATTGTTATTCAATCCTTTAATCATGAATCTATGAAACTTTCAAAAGAGCTGTTACCAGAAATCCCACATGGTGTGCTTCTGGGGGCTGGCTGGGCAAATGTAACAGACGAACAGCTAGCTGAGTTTGCCGGATATGCAGACTATTTTAATCCAACTATGACGATTTTAACACCTGAACTAGTGGACCGTGTTCATACAGCGGGTATGGATATTTGGGCTTATACAGTGCGTACACAAGAACAAGCTGACCGCTTGTTTGAGCTTGGGGTGGATGGAATTATTACTGACTTTCCTGAATATGTGTATTCACACCCGGTGAAAAACAATTAAATTTTGAGCAAACTAAATCAAAAAACCTGGTTAAAAAATTAACCAGGTTTTTTGATAGTGAATTTTTCTCATTTGGAGTGCAATGTAATTCTTTAGTACGATATTCTTTCCTATACATAAGGGCAAAAGGATTAGATATAATGCGACTTAATTGGATGATTATGGTAAAAAAGTATCCTTTTTCTAATTATATATTGCGTCTTTACGTAATTTGATATAAAATTCTGAAAACAACCAAGATTTTACATAATCTTACAATAAATGAAAGGAGGTTAGGGAAAATGAACCAAGATCTTTTGAAATTCTTAGAAGATTTAAACGAAGAAGCTGAAGTTGTTACTGATGAAGAGATCGAAGCAGCTCAATTAGTTGTAAAATGGTAATTTACCAATAACCCTATTTCATAGGGCTAAGTAAAAAGGGACATTTTCTATGTGTCCCTTTTCCCCTATTTTGCTATGAGATTATTATTCTTTTACATAAAAACATACTTTTTATTGTATTGGAGGGAAATTAGATGAATGCCAATTTACTCTCTCAGTTAACCAATCATTCCGTTATTTGGATAAGAGGAATGGAGGAGATAAACAATAGTGCAGTGGAAGATACAAATGGAATCATTATCAATTATCAAGTAAATGATCGATCTTTTTTGCCATATTACACGATTGGTCAGCTTCTTAAACAAATGGGAACTATATATTCCGAAAAAACGGAAAAGATGGAAGAAGTTGATTTTGCATTTGAACAATTAATGAATTCTTGGAAAAGGATGGATATGAGTTCAGATTCCGTTATCTACAGTATCATTCGCAGGATTAGCCGGGAATCCAGTGCTACTTCTAAATTAATTGATCAAGTAGCTGAAAAAATAGTTGAGATGGTTGATGAGATTTTTTTAAGCGAAGGAAAAAAGCTTATCATAGTTATAAATTCTTCAGAATGGATCGATCGACCATCCTTAAGAGTTTTACATAGAATTTTTAAACTTTTATCCCCTTCCAAATTTAAACTAATACTGGGATTCACTGGGGATGTCCCTTCAAAATTTGAATTGAATGATCCGTTTAATATGGTTGAAAGCATTTCTGTAGCAAGAACGAGAATATTTAAGAGACTGTTAGCAGAGCAGAAACCGCTGATTATTGGAGATATAAAAAACCAAATTGATTTTTCAGATTATCATTTTTTAGGGACAGAAAATGGACTTATGTCTGATGCTGCGATTGCACTTATTACTCAAAACTACGAAAACGCCTTTTTAGCTTGCGATCGAGTTTTAATTTCTGGGAATATCAAAACAGAGGAAATATTCAGGATCATAGGTTTGGTGCATGCTAACCTAAGTTTATATGAGGCTGCTTATTCTGCTTTCCAAGAAGCTTTAAAATACGAAGACCATGGACCAAAAAGAGCACATATAGAATGTTTGGCAGCATTATTGGCAGTTAAGCGATTTTATAATTTGGACATTGCTCGTGCTCATTATGAGGAAGCATTAAAGTTTGTAGATGAGACAGATGCAATAAATCGACTCGAAAAAGGCTGGATTCTTAATGGAATGAGTTTTATGGAAACTGTTGCCGCTAGTAAACTTGAAGGAGAAGAAAAAAATAACCTTTATGACAGTGTTCTGAAAAGAGAAATGGAAGCATTAGCTTTAATTAAAAATCAAAAAGATAGTGCATCTCTCTATTTAAAATATAATTTAATGTCTAACATAACTTTTTTATTAGAGATTCGCAGAGATTATAAGAGTGCTGTGGAATTTTGGAAATCTGCTTTTACTAAATTAATAGGTGATGAAACAGGGTATCTTTATCGAACGGGAATGCTATCTTGGAAGGCTGGGCAAATTGAAGAAGGTGTACATTACCTGAAAAGATCCTATCAGAACGCCTTGTCCCAGAAAGATAGACTTGATTCAGAAAGTATAGTATATGCATTAGGGTATGTAAATTTAGATATAGGCAACTATGAGGAAGCAATTAAATACTTCAGTGAGGGTTTAAAAATTTCTTTCATTCTTAGAGAATATACCGAAATTGAAGAGCATATCAAAGGTTATTTACGTGCAAGCTCGTTGGAAGAGAAATTAGATGAAAATATAGCAACTTTAAAAGCTATTTGTGCTAATTTTGATGGAGTTTTACCTGAAAATATTTCTGAATTTTTTAAAAATGAGACTCCCCGATTGAGGGAAATCCTCTTTAAAAAAACTTTGCGTCATCCAAAAACAAAACTCTCTTCATACCATCCTTCCGTAGACCTTGAAGCTGTGCCTGAAATAGACATGAACGAATATCTAATCAGAAACAGTAAGGAAAGCAGTGTTGAAGAAATGAGGAAAATTTTGACTAGGAGTTGATAGGAAATGGGAAAACAGACTTTATTAATTTGTGGAAGCATGAAACCTGGACCAGGCAAAGATAGTAAATCTGCTGCACGTGAGTTACTTAATATCGTAAAAAAAGCATTTGATGATCATAACTATGATCAATATAAGGTTCTCGATTTACGCGATTTGAAATTACCCTTTTTTGACGGCAGAGATACGAAAGAATATCAAAATGAACATGTAGATGACTTATATCATTCTATGCTTGTAGCAGAACATATTATTATCTCTGCACCTTCTTATTGGAAATCAGTTGCAGGGGCTGTAATTAATGCAATCAATATTATTGGTGGTCCTTTATATGATTTCCCTGAGAAAAAAGAATTATTGATTGGGAAGAAAGTATCTTTAATTGTCGTAGGGGCGGAATTTGCGGATGCTGTTCATGGGGCATCCCAATTGCGTAATTCTTTTACTTCCATGGGTGCTAACGTCCTTCGAAAGGAAATAATGGTTGGAAATTTGCGAAACTTAAGCGTAAAAGAACAAAAAAATTTAGTTACTGATTTATATAATCTTGGAAAAAATATTGCTTTAAAATCAGGAGAATATGTAGTATGAATAAAATTCCAATTACAATGCATCCAATTGATATTAAAGTCAGTCAAATAGTAGACAAGCTAGTACAGCATAATGTTCTCTATTCTGATACCCATTTTCAGAGCGAAAAATTTCATCATTTTAAGAAAGGGTTAGTCGGCAATATACAGGTACCGTCTACTACTATTTCACCTATCATGGAACGGATGCTATTTGCTATACCCTCAAGCAGTAACGTCCAAAATATAGTGATTTTAGGAAGTTATTTCGGTTACGCTGTTTTTTGGCTAGCAGGTGGAATGAATCATTTCAATAAAGGTAAAGTGGTTGGCTTTGATATAAATAAAGAAGCATGTGAAGGTGCTAGAAATAATTTAAAGAATATTGATCTTGATTGGGTTGAAATCAAAAGTGCTGATGCGTTTACCGGGATTAAGGAATTTGAAGATTCCAGCATTGATTTAATTTTTATCGATGTTGAGAAAAATGGTTCAAAGTCTGATTATGCTCTTCTTTTGGATACTTGGTATAGCAAGCTGAAACCGGGAGCGTTGGTTCTGGCACATGACCCTGTCATCGAAAAATTTTCCGAAGATTTTAAAAAATATTATGAACGAATTGAAGATAAACAGAGATTTTCCGTCTCCGTAACATTACCGATCGATCAGTGTGGTTTATGTATTAGTAGAACTATTTATTAAATGTAGAGGAGCTTGCTTTCATAATGATAAATGTAAGTGACTTGTCTTTAATTAATCTATCGCTTGGAGAAATAAAAGGCGGGCCTAGTGAAGAATTGAGAAAATTTTCCTCCTCTAAAGTTTTGGAGGAATGGCAGGGTTATACAAGCCCTTATGGAATTTATGAATTACGCAGGGCCATACTTGATCACTTTCAACCTCTATTTCAAAATAAACTGCAATTAAGTCAAGTATTAGTAACGGCAGGAGCCTCAATGGCTTTAACATCAGCGTATCATTTAATTTCTAATAAAAGATTACTTATCCCCAATATAGGTTTCCCTTTATATAGAAAAACAGCTGCTCTATTAGGTTTACAATTCACTGAATATCATATAGGTCCTGATAAAAACTGGGCTCGTACTATTCAGCAAATAGAAGAGGGATTTAAAAGCGGAATAAGAGCATTGATCTGGAATAATCCTAACAACCCCCTCGGGTTTATAGCGCCTGGCTATGTGGTTGAGGAGATGTGTGAATTATGTAAAAGATATAAAGCCTTATGTATTACGGATGAGGTCTATCGAGAATTTAACGGCGCGGTTGCAGTAACGAGTCCAAGTGAAATGATCCCAAATCAAACTATTTTTATTTATAGCTTTTCAAAATCTTATGGACTAGCCGGTATTAGAGTGGGGTGTGTAATTGCTCATCCACAAATTATTGAGGGGTTAAGGGAGGTTCATTGGAATTCAGGGATGTCTGTCTCTTGGATTGGTCAAGAAATTGCTAAGTATGCAATTGAATCATTACCTGATTACCCGCATGAACTGTCTCAAAAAGTAAAAAATCGCTTAAAAAATGCAGTAATTTTTTTTCGGGAGAAAGATATACCATTTTATTTCCCGGATGGCGGAATTTATATCTGTATAGATACAAAAGAATTAGGCATAGATTCTGCACATTTCACAACAATTGTTAGGGAAAAGGCAAATTTACAATTAATGCCCGGGATGGCTTTCGGCAACGAAAGTGCATCGATTGTTCGGCTAAATGCTGGGGTTGAAGATGAAGTATTTTATGAAGCTTTACAAAGAGTTGAATATGTTTATAGAGACCAAAAAGGCTTAAAGGAGACTTATAAATGACCACTTTAATTATTGGAGGCGGGTTAATAGGAGCTCATGTAGCAAAGGAAATGGTTAATCAGGGGAAAGGAGATTTTATAATACTTGCCCATCGAATTGATCTTAGTTATATGAATTCGATTACTTCGATTCAAGGAGATCAGACAATAGAAAAGGCAATTACGAATTATGAAGATTTATCAAACATAATTAACTACTACCATATTAAAAATATAGTAGTAGCCGCCGGCTCCCTTCATCCTTCCTTTAAAAAACATACGGGAGCAGCGATATTAAATGAAAGCCAATTAATGTTATCGATCCAGACTGCATTGTTTAGACATTTCATCGATAATTTAGTATATATCAGTTCACTTGGTGTTTATGGTGTAAGTGAGGCAAGAACTGAAGAAAGCCTTCCAGCACCATATTCCAGTTACGGCATAACAAAGTTATATAATGAGCAAATTGTGAAAACAATTGCTCAGCATACAAACTGTAGAGTGCTAGTAATAAGAGCTTGTGGTACAGTTGGTCCCAATCCAAATTTAAGTGGTAATTGGATGAGTAGCGCATTAAATAAAGTGATTCAATCTAATGATCAACAGGTGGAGTTAGATGATGTTTTATATAGTCCAAATGAATTTTTAGATGTTAGAGATTTATCTAGTTTTATTATCAATAACCTGGAAAAAGGAAAACGTCTTGATATTGTAAATCTCGGTCCTGGGAAAGTAACAAGTGGAAGGGAACTTGTAATAGAATTAAAGAAAATTTTTCATAAGAATTATTCATACAGAAATAGAAATGATCTTTTCTCAAAGACTAGCGAGCCATTACCGATATATAAAGCTATTAAAGATTATAATTTTTCTCCAACATACAATTTAAAAAGGACTTTAGAGTATATAGGGGAGTACTATGGAAAAATATGTATTAGAGCGGACAGAAATTAATATTGAATCACTACCTACCTTACATACTGGAATCGTAAATATAAATTTTCTTATTGGTGCAGCCAATGATCAGCTTCCTACGGGGTCTGCCCATTATTTGGAGCATATTTTTTGTTCTGCCCATAATTTTCAGAAAGGGAAATTAACAGCTCAAACGCAACGGGATGAAACCAACTACTATTTCTATATTTCAGACGAAAACATAGATACTGTTTTTCAATTAGATTGGCAAATCTCAATTGATGGCAAAATATTAGAGCAAGAAAGAAATACGATAATCAATGAAATTGAACAATTTAATTTGAATCCTAGGAATAGGGCTTTGGAATACCTTCAATCTCTTGTTTTTAACGGTAAGGGATATGGAAAGTCTATATTAGGTAGTGAAAGACAAATTTCCCAGATTGATAAAATGGAGTTAGAAAGAGGGATAGAGTATTATAATATTCCTGCATCTATTAATATTATAGGTCCCTGGAAAAAAGATTATCTAATTGATTGTATAAATAATTCAGGCATTATTAGAAAATCATATTCAAATGATAGTAGTCAAATTCATCCTTTAACAATTGGCAGGGGAGAGACTTCCCTCCCAAGAGATATAAAAATTCCCTTTATAGGCGGGGGATGGTATATAAACTTAAACAAAACAGTCCGGCCTTATGTTGATATATTAAAGAACATATGGGATATTAGGATAAAAAAATTGAATCCTGAGATTATTTTTAACCTTAGGATTAATCTTTATGATCATGGCGGAATTTTTACAATAGATTCAATCTCTAACAAAGCGGATCAGGATTGTATTGAAAAAATCATTTTAAATCTGGAACCTTTAATAAGTTTAGAAGAATTTAATAAAGCTTTAGTTAAGATGCTTATACATGAGCATCGATTATCAGAAGATTTACAAACGAGAATAGCTTATCTGAACTCCTTAGATTATCAGCATTATTTGACACTAGAAAAGACTCAAGAAGTTCAAAAAGTTATTATGAATCATATTCTTACAAATCATGGCCTTTATCTATTACAAAATCCACAAAAAAAGATTAGCTACTATCCTTTACACTATTTAAACATGACAACCCTTAAAGAGAAAAATCTATTTAAAGTAACAGATGATACAAAAGAAAAACAAAAGATAAAAGAGAAGAATAATCCTTTAATCTATATAAGAAGAAAAGGTAGTTTTTACTATACAGCTTGTTCTTCCCCACTGACAAAAAGATATCACGTGCTATTTCGCATAGATTGTAGGGGAATTGGAAGGCTTTTACTACCAAATGAGCTTCCATCAGAGATTTCAATAAGAGGAACCTTAGAAAATGTTAGATATGAGGGTTGGCATACTCTTTATCATATTTCTTTTTTCGGGGAAAAGAGTATGAAGCAGTCCATTATAAATTCATTATCCTTTAAGTGGGATTATGAAAGGTACGATTCTAAGATTAATGAAGAAAAGTATATGATCAATTTGGAAATTGAAATGAAAAGAAAGATTACTAAAGCTTTAAGAACTACACCAAAAAAAGATAAAGCGAATCTCATCGGTATAAGTATTGTTACTCCAGAAGATTCATTTATCGATGAAGGCTATTTTGAAAATTTTCCCTTCAATGAAAATAAAGCTTTTCTGTTATCTGAAAGGAATATTATAGAAAAAAGAACTATAAAAGCCAGGTTCCATGGGATTGCAATCATCAGTCATTTACCGAAACAATCTATATCTTCATTAATTCTTCAAGAAGCTGCTTTTGGAACGAATACTGCTTTTCCAACCCTGGAAAGTTTGGTCCGGAAGAAAGG
Organism: Bacillus litorisediminis; assembly: GCF_022808645.1. Classification (GTDB taxonomy): domain Bacteria; phylum Bacillota; class Bacilli; order Bacillales; family JC228; genus Bacillus_BF; species Bacillus_BF litorisediminis. The sequence continues at coordinate 23,565 of NZ_JAKZKT010000027.1, read as the reverse complement.
CCTATCCTATCGTATAGTGCAAAGTTTAATATCCGATAACAATGAATTATATATTTTTTGGGGAATTCAATGCGACCCTAGTCATACATTTTTATTCAAAGATACTGTGAGGGAATGGATTATTTATCTGGGGAAATATGCTGATGAAGTTGAAAGATGGTTTAAAGATATGTGGGTGTATTTTAATCCCAAAAAACATAGTTCAATTTTACAATTAAGCAGAGATATGGATAGGATGGGTCAGTACTCGCCGCCAGTTATGACTAATAATCTTGATTTTAAAGAATTTATAAATGAACTCATGTTAGAAGAATTGACTGAGATTTTTTTCACCAAATGAAAAAGTTACGAGGGGGAAGAACATGAATCGGAACATCAAATTGCTTTGGGCTGCTGATGCAACTTCTATATTTGGCACGGCTATATATACTTTGGCACTGACATTGTTGTCTTTTGAATTTACAGATTCCGTTTTTGGAGCAGGAGCCATCCTTTTCACCTCTATCATACCCTACTTTTTCATCGGTATTTTTGCAGGCGTTATTAGCGATCGTGTTGATCGCAAAAAACTTATGATTTTATCTGATATTTTGCGTGGGATTTTATCGCTGTCCATACCAATCGCATATGATTTAAATATATTAACGATACAACAAATAGTTATTGTCAGCTTTTTAATTACAACGCTAAGAGCCTTTTTTCATCCGGCAAATCAAGCAAGTGTACCTTTGCTCGTAGATGACATGAAAGATCTTAACAAAGTAAATTCATATATAGGCTCCACTCAGAATTTAGGAATGATGCTGGGTCCAACACTTGGCGGGATCCTATTAATATTTAACTTTAATGTTTCACAGCTCTTATATATTGACAGTTTAACCTATTTCTTATCAGCTTTATTTATATACTTTATAAAATTCCCTGAAACTGAAAATGACACTGGGAGTCATAAAACTTCGATTTTAACAGATGCATGGAATGGCATTAAATTTATTAGTATTGAAAATAAACCCATAGCAATTATAATGATTGCTTTTGCAACTCAATTGTTAGTTGGGGTTGGTGTAACACAATTGGGGATTCCCAAAATTTTAAGTGCTATAGATATTTCAAGTGACAGTATGTTTGGTTATATATTATCGGTTATCGCCCTTGCATCTACTATTGCTTCATTTTGGTTGGCATCCAGGAAGGTCAAAAGGCCAGTAATCTGGATTTTTACGGGATATGGTATAAGAGGGATCGCTTTTTTTCTTTTAGGTATTGCAAGTGGAATAGAGAGCATTATTATAGCAGCGGTCATAATTGGTTTTGGCAGTACAATTTCTGGCACAACTATGACTACATTATTACAAGTGATGACTCCAAATAATATGTTAGGAAAGGTGATGGCAGTAAGATCTAGTATAGGCAACATTGCGGATGCTTTTGCATTCTTAATCGTTGGAGGTATATTGTCAGTATCTTCGTTATTGGTAGCTTTTACGATTATAGCTATTTACGTTTTTGCTACCACCGGTTTACTTTCATATTTTTGGTACAGAAGTATCAATAAAAATTCATCACCACAAGCTGTTTATGAATCGAGTCATTTTTAAATAATTTAAAGAAATGGGGTTATATCGTGTTTAAAGTATTGTTGATATCTGGAAGTCCAGCTAAACCTGCACATACTACCTCCTTAGTTAAAGAGGTAGGGTTACAGCTGCAAAAAAAAGGTTGTCAAATTACTATATGGGATTTGCGGGAAAGACCTCTTCCTTTTGTTGATCCAAATTATCATCATCATCCAGAAAGAAATCCAAATCCAGTAGTAAAAGATTTTGTAAAACTTGCCGTAGAAGCTGATTCTTTTGTTCTTGGGTCACCAAACTATCATAATTCTTATTCTGGTATTTTAAAAAATGCATTAGATATATTAAATATGGATAACTTCAATGGTAAACCCGTGGGTCTTGTTGCAAATGGTGGGGGAATAAGGAGTACTCAACCTTTAGATCATTTGCGAATTGTAGTTCGGGGTTTGCTGGGATTAGCTATTCCAATGCAAATTGCAGCTTGCAAAAGTGATTTTACTTTACAAGGAGAATCCTATATCATTAATTCAAGTGATATAAATAACCGTATAGATGCTTTTACTAACCAGTTAATAAATTATATGGAGAAACTAAATCATAAATCATACATAAAATAATTAACATTGAATAGAAGGAAAAGCACGGAATGTAGATTCGTGCTTTTTTATTCTTTTCATGGTTTTAAAAAACCTTTTTGATGTTTTTCGGAAATAAAGAAAGTGAATGCATACTAATAGCACTCACTTTCATAGAGTCTCATATTTCCATCGTCATAAACACACTATTAGGATCCTCTGAGTAATCTGCAAACGGCTTACAATATAGGAACCCGAAACTTGCATAAAGTCTTCGGGCTGGTTCAAAAGCCTCCATTGAACCGGTCTCCAAACTAACCCGTTTATAGCCGCGACGCTTAGCCTCATCTAGAATATGCTGAAGCATCCGTCTGGCAATACCTTTTCTCAAATGCGCAGAAGCCGTACGCATCGACTTAATCTCTCCATGGTAAGGATTGAGTTCTTTAAGTGCACCGCATCCAACTAATTGATTTCCTTCCCATGCGCTCCAAAATGTAATTTCTGGCCTTTTTAATTTTTCAAGATCTAATGCATGGACACTTTCCGGCGGAGAAATCATCCTCATATTAGTAAGATGCTCATTCAGCAATTCAGCTACTTCACTTCCAGTTAAATCATCTACTTTTATTTCCATCTTAATCCTCCATAATATAGATCTAATTATTCGCCCCATCTTCTTGGACTCCAAATGGTTCCTTCCATTTCCCCTTCCATTTGGTCAATCCGTTTCCTTTGTTCTTTTATGATATCCTGTGTGGCTTTCATGAGAGTACGAACATTATAGCTATTGGTATTATCATAAATACGCTGTAATTCTTGCAGAATCCATTCTTCATTTTCCAAAGATGATAGCACCTCCGATCAATCTAGTGTTGAAAGGACAAATTCTAGACTTTGAATAACTGTCTGGCTCTAGTCGCAAGACTAAATGCGGTGCACCTGCGCCATAGCTTATTTGAAGATGATTACCTTCAGCTCGGTGCGAAGCTGCATGTAGTATTTTCGAGATGTTATTCTTGAAGTGATTGAAATTAGTTGCTTCGCTGATACATTTGGTCTAATACAATTTTGAGCCCGTCAATATGATTTCGATTTTCTTCGATTAGTTCGATTGCATAGTTAATTGTATTGGCATCATTAGATTCTAAAGTTGCTTGTGCAGCTTTTAATTGATCAATCAGCCATTTCTCTCTTGCTGCTAAGCTGTTGTTGTTTTCCATCGTGAGCATCTGCCAATATTGAATTAATGTGTCCATTTTTTGATCCTCTTCCATATAGGCAAATTGGAAAATGGTAAATGGCCGGAGATATTTCATTCCTGTTTTATGAGCCATTGCCTGAAAAGGCCGAGTCAATTCACTGATTGTAAATTGCTCGTCACCGCCCGACTGGTATTCTCTTTCCTGGACACCAATCATTAAGACTAAGCCAAATTCTTTTCCCGTTAGAGCCTTTCCTCTTGTCCCATAAGCAAAGCCTTCTTCTAACACCACGTCCTGCCAATGTTTTAAAAGAGGAGGGGAGCTATACCAATAAAACGGGAACTGAAAAAGAATCCGATCATGCTGTTTTAATAATTCTTGTTCTCTGCTCACGTCAATGTTCCAGTCAGGGTAGACACCTTCTAAATGGTGTACCGTAACGTCTTCACGGTTCTTAATAGAACTCAAAAAATACTGCTGGCTGCCGGAATCTATGAGATTTGGATGGGATACAATCAATAAGGTTTTCAAGTTTGGACCTCCTTGTAATCCTAAAAAACATCCTGGTTAATAGCGACAGGATGTTTTTACTTGTTCTCGTTGATTAATTTCAAGTCTATCACATTCATTTTTACCTTTACACTACCACAATAATCGTAATCAAAGGAAGTGAAACATAGGGACGGTTCTAGTGTTTCATTTAAAATCGATATTCACTTGCATCTGCTGCAATGGTGTTCACCGTTGTAGCGACTTCGAATCCAGTGATTGAAACAAGTGGAACGTCCCCTTGTATTATTGAGGAGATTTAACTTTCAAACACTTTAATATATCTAGAATGGTTTGTAAGTGCATACCTTCATGGAAGATTGTCCGAACTAGAACTTGTTCAATTGTGTGCATCCCCATTTCTGTAGGGGGATATTCTATTTCCAGTCGGTCACCATACGTCTCTTTTATATGAGCGGGCTGTTTTCTTAACAGCTCTTTTAGTTCAAAGAATGTAGGTGTTTCTGCGGTGAAGTTAGCTGGGGATGTCCCAAATCCAAACCATGTATTGTACTCTTTCGGTACATCCGTGTCTTTCGTTAAGGTGTGGATCCATAAATACTGATCCAAGTAAATATGGCCCATGTTCCAGCGGATGTTATTATGGAACCCTTGTGGTACGACTTCCGCTTCCTCTTCTGAGATACTGTCTAAAACGTCTAAAATATAGCTTCGGTAGGTCTCCAGTTGTGTAAATAATATTTCGTGTCGTTTTTGCAAATTAATTCCCCCTTTTTGTTACAGAGGATGTATTCGATATGTGAAATTTTCTTCCCTGCCTAGATTACATATATTTACTGAACAAGTATAAAAAGCAGTCGACATCTTCATTTTTCCTTTGAGCCTTTTCGTATAGTAAGCTTCTACATAAACTGCACTAATTAGCGCTCTGGGAGATGTTTGGGGTTTTTATTTTATAGTTCTATAATCCTAGGTTTATAGACATATAATAAAGTATAATTATTTTTAGTGGAATGTAAATTCTGAATATTTTTAATCTTAATATAGGAGTAATTGACTATAGGAGGAATGAACATGAGTATGAAACAAAAAATATGTTTGGTGTATGTCCGTTTGATTTCTATATTATTTATTATTCAGGCAAGCTTTGGTATTTTTCAAAAACTTTATGAAGGCCGAACAGACGATTTAGTTCACAATATCCTTCATGCATTAATAGGAATAATCGGGGCTCTTTCGAGTTTTGGAGAAAATAAATTTGTAAAATCTAGAAAATTTTTATTAGGTTTAAGTTTGTTTTATTTCTGCCTAGGTTTAATAGGGTGGTTCTGGCCGAATCCTTTTGGTTTGATTCCACTAGGAGTAGCCGATAATATTTTTCATGTTTTAGTAGGTTTGTTGTCTTTCGCAGTTTACTTAACACTGGGAGAAAGGAAAACAGGGAGGAAAAATGAATGGTAACCAGGATTATATTATGGGTCTTATTATCTGGAATTGGTATATACTTCATATCCTTACCTGATACGGGCCCGCGCTTAATCACCTTTAGTAAAGCACATGGACCTGGGATTGTAGATAGTTTAGGAATCTTATTGGTTATCTTAGGTTGGCTGATTTTAGTGTTAGGAATATGGGGAAGCAGAAAAGAAATCCTTCAGTATAAAGGTTCGAAAACATTTAGTGCAGTTTTAATCATAATCGGCTTGGCAAATGGCATGATCTTTGCTTCAGTTTTTTCAGATTTTACTTTATGGTGGGCAGTTGGGATTGTTATTCTTCTGTTGGTGCATCTATGGTGTATATCTATAATTCTCAGAAGGGTGAAATAGTAGGGTAAAAGTAAGTAACAGTCTAGTGAGTATAAATAAGGGTTTATCCATTGCAGGATAAACCCTTTTCTAAGTTATTAAAATTACTCAACAGGTGAAAGTTCACTTTCAGTAACCCATTTATGATTTTTGACTTTTTCGCCGCCATCAGTAGGTGTGTAATCTACCATATACACGGTCATTTGCTCAGCAGAGTCGATTACGGCCGTTGCCCCCTCCATACCCTCCATATGAGCAGCTTCGAGAATCACTTCATCTCCGGGTTTAAATGGTTCTTCTCCTGCATCCTGAATCTCTTCATGAATGACCCATTTATGCTTCTCAACTTTTTCGCCGCCAGTAGTAGGAGTGTAAGAGACAGCATAGACGGTTGTATCATAGGCACCAACAATCGTTGCAGTGGCACCCTTCATTCCTTCCATATGATCAGTCTCGAGAATTGCCTGGCTTCCCACTTCATAGGTAGGATTTTCAGCTTCTTGTAAACCTTCAGGAACTTCACCCGAGCTGGAATGGTTCATTTCGCCGTGGTCACCATGATCAGCTCCTTTACTTTCATCTGTGTTTTCCATTTCACTATGGTCCATACTTTCATCATCAGTGTTCGCACAAGCTCCCAGGAATAAGAGTAGAGCAATCATAAATGATAGTTTCACTATGTTTTTTAACACATAGATTTCCTCCTTTGTTGTTTGAAAATAGCATATAAAGAAAATGTGCAGAAAATATGGAGAAGCTTGAAAAGAACCAAAATATGACTGCAATAATCTGTTTATCCATTTACTGTTTTTTTATCCTTTATGGGGTAAATTGAATTTTCTCTAAAAAAAATTTGAATTAAAAAAACGTTATATCAAATCTGTAAGGATAAGATATAACGTATTTTTGAATTTTTATGACTCTAGAATCTGATACAACTCACGGAGTTCCTTGATTTCATAGGTGGGGATTATATCAGTATGGTTCGGCTTTTTCGTAGGATTAAACCAGCACGTATCCATACCTGATAAATAGCCGCCTTTAATATCGGAAGTTAAGGAATCGCCAATTATTAAACCCTGTTCTGCAGAAAACTCAGGAATTCGTGCAAAGACATAATCAAAGAACTCCTTCATCGGTTTTTGATAGCCGGTATCCTCCGATACAAAAATATCTTTAAACAATGGATGCAGTCCGGAATTTGTTAAGCGTTTATATTGAGTTTGGGAAACTCCATTGGTTACAACGTATAAATCAAAGTGATTTTGTAATTTTGAAATTAACTCCAGTGCCCCGTCTATCAGCTGATGACCCTCCTCTAAGTAACGGCGATAGTTCTTTTCTATTTCAGCCCCATCAACCTCTAAACCGTATTCCTTAAATAAAAGGGAAAAGCGGGTATTGATCACTTCATCCCGATCTATTTTCCCTTCTTCATAGGCTTTCCAAAGCGCTTGGTTTATTTTTTGATAATTCGCTTTGATCTCAGGAGATAACTGTAAATTTTGATCTTTGAAAAGCGATTGCAAGGCTGCGTCTTCAGCCGCTTCAAAATCAAGTAAAGTATCGTCCAAATCAAAAAATAAAGTTTTGTATTTTTTCATAGGTTTCCTCTCCGTTTTGAGTTTGTTATCTAGTATATCAGACTATTAGGCATTGGTATTTTTAAATTTACATGAAATGGTATGACTAAAAATGAATGAATTTGAAAGAAAATGATTGAATTGTGAAACCGCTTAAGTTAATATTGTAACGGAGATACGGTTCGAATAAGCGGTATGATTATTTTTCGTAGACATAAAGATTTTGATTGAAATTGACTGTTTTGAAAGAGTTTCAGAAAAATTTTGGAGGAATTACGATGCTAACGGAAGAAAGACATCGGATTATTCTAGAGCTGTTAGAGACAAAAAAAATAGTAAGAATCCAGGAATTAGTTGAAGTTCTGTCTTCTTCAGAGTCGACAATCCGGCGTGATTTAAGTCAATTGGAGAGAAAGAAAAAGTTAAAACGTGTACATGGAGGAGCTTCTTTATTAAATCAGAAGAAAGAAGAGCTAAGTATTGATGAAAAGTTAACGAAAAATCTGGAAGAGAAAGACCGGATTGCGAAATATGCCGCTACGCTGATAAAAGATGGAGATTGTATCTATTTGGATGCAGGTACCACAATAAATCAAATGATCCCTTACATTTCTGCTCATGACTTAACGGTCGTAACGAATGGATTAACTCATTTGGAGCAGCTGTTAGCTAAGAATATAAATACCTATTTGGTTGGCGGGTGCATAAAGCAAAAAACTAGAGCACTCATTGGCCATGGTGCGATCGATAGTTTAAATAAATATAGATTTGATAAGATTTTTTTAGGAGTTAATGGTATCCATGTTGATTACGGGTATACAACTCCCGACCCGGAAGAGGCAGCGGTAAAAGCGACCGCCATCAACTTGGGTCAAAATGTTTTTGTTCTTGCAGATCACACTAAATTTCACGAGGTTACATTTTCGAAAGTGGCAGATTTAGAAGAGGCAACCATCATAACCAATGAGACAGACCCCGAAACGATTGAAGAGTTTCGGAAAAAAACAAACATCGAGGTAGTGACAGAATGATTTATACATGTACGTTAAATCCATCTATTGATTATAAAATCGGAGCCAATGAACTACACATTGGGAAGTTAAACCGTCCAGAGACGACGGCCTTTTACCCTGGAGGGAAAGGAATCAATGTTTCCTTAGTTTTAAAGAACTTAGGTATCGATAGTATAGCACTTGGATTTGTTGGCGGTTTCACAGGAGAGTTTTTGAAAGACTGCCTAAAAAAGAGAGGAGTACTGTTTGATTTTATTGAGCATAATGAACCAACTAGGATCAATGTTAAAATAAAAACAAATTTAGAAGAAACAGAGATTAATGGGAATGGTGTCTATATTTCCAAAGAAGCAGAAGATGCATTTTTATTAAAAATTAATAGCTTGACTAAAAATGATTATTTAATCATTTCAGGCAGCATTCCTTCTTCGGTTTCCGACCATACCTATGAAGAGATAGCAGCAATCTGCAAGAAAAGAGAGGTGCCTTTTATTGCAGATATTTCCGAATCTTCTTTGCTAGATCTTTTAAAATATCGCCCGTTTTTAATCAAGCCGAACCAATATGAACTAGGTGAGCTTCTTGGGATTGAAATCCATTCTAAAGAGGAAGCGATAAAGGCTGGAAAAGAATTGCTCGGAAGGGGTGCCGAAAATGTCATCGTATCAATGGGCGGAAATGGAGCTATTTTTATAAATCATGAAATAATGGCTTATGCGAAAGTACCTAAGGGTGATGTCAGAAGCTCTGTTGGTGCTGGTGACTCCACTGTAGCAGGCTTCCTTGCTTCTTATTTGAATAATAAGGACGTGATCGCAGCATTTCGTTATGGGGCAGCCTCAGGCACTGCAACTGCATTTTCGATGGATTTATGTAAACAGGATGAAGTGGAAAGCATACTCCCGCAAATAGAGATTGAAATCATACATTAAGGAGTCAAAAGGATGAAGATTACTGAATTGCTAAAGAAAGATACGATTGTATTAGATTTAAAGTCTAGTACCAAACTGGCTGTTATTGATGAATTGGCCGATGTTCTTGATTCAGCTGGGAGATTAGCAGATAAAGAGAAATTTAAAGAGGAAATCTTAGCGAGAGAAGCTCAAAGCACGACAGGAATCGGAGAGGGGATTGCAATCCCTCATGCAAAAACCAGTGCTGTTAAAGTACCGTCGATTGCATTTGGAAGATCACGGGCGGGAGTGGACTATGAAGCTCTAGACAATCAGCCAAGCCACTTATTTTTTATGATTGCAGCCAGTGAAGGCGCAAATAGTGATCATCTAGAAACGTTGGCTAGATTGTCCTCAATGCTTATGGATCTGTCATTTAGACAGCAGTTACTCGACGCTAAAACAGCAGAGGATGTTCTCTCAGCGATAGACGAAAAAGAAAAGGAAAGATTAGCGGAGGAGAGCAGGGATTCTGAAGGGCTGAACGGTAAAAAAATTCTTGCCGTAACGGCTTGTCCAACCGGAATTGCTCATACGTATATGGCGGCTGATGCCTTAAAGGCAAAGGCGAATGAATTAGGTGTCAACATAAAGGTAGAGACACGCGGCTCTGGCGGTGCAAAAAATGTCCTGACAGCTGACGAGATAAAGGAAGCAGATGCTATTATTGTTGCTGCTGATACAAAGGTAGATATGGATCGCTTTAAAGGGAAAAAAGTGATCCAGACAGGAGTGGCTGATGGAATCCGCAGACCGCAGGAATTAATTGAAAAAGCACTTAGTGACAATGCTCCCATTTATAGAGGCGGGGAGGATAAGTCAGAAGACGAATCAGCGGGTGGCAGTTCAACTGGCCAGCATGCATTTTATAAGCATCTGATGAATGGTGTATCACATATGCTCCCATTCGTTGTGGGCGGAGGTATATTAATCGCCATCGGATTTATTTTTGGTATTACGTCTCATTTACCTGGGGATGAAAATTATAACCGATTTGCAGAGGCGTTAAATACGATTGGCGGCGGTAATGCATTTGGATTAATGGTTCCGGTTTTAGCTGGGTTTATTGCGATGAGTATAGCGGATCGGCCGGGTTTAGCTCCAGGTATGGTCGGCGGATTTATGGCAGCGCAAGGCGGATCTGGATTTTTAGGCGGTTTAATTGCAGGTTTTCTAGCGGGTTATGTAGTGATTCTGCTAAAAAAAGTATTACAAGGCTTACCGAAGTCATTAGAAGGTATTAAAACTATTTTGCTTTACCCAGTGTTGGCTATGTTTATTACTGGGATGGTAATGTTTTTTGTAGTGGATAAGCCAGTAGCCGCATTTAACACGGCACTTGGCGGATGGTTAGCCGGAATGGGAACAACCAATGCAGTTATTTTGGGATTGATTCTTGGCGGTATGATGGCGATCGACATGGGTGGTCCGATTAATAAAGCTGCCTATACTTTTGGTATAGCAATGATTGCAGATGGGGTTTTAACACCACATGCGGCGATTATGGCTGGAGGAATGGTTCCGCCGCTAGGAATTGCATTAGCAACAACATTTTTCCGCAGAAAATTCACAAAGCAAGAAAGGGAAGCAGGAAAAACAAATTATATTATGGGTGCATCATTTATCACGGAGGGTGCAATTCCTTTTGCAGCCGCTGACCCTGGTCGCGTAATTCCTTCCATTGTTGTCGGTTCAGCAGTGGCTGGTGCCCTATCTATGCTTTTCGAAATTGGATTGCCAGCCCCACACGGCGGTATATTTGTTATACCTTTGATCGAAGGGAACCCATTCTTATACGTTCTCGCAATTTTAATAGGAGCAGTCATTACGGCAATCCTGTTAGGCGTTTTAAAAAAGGAAGTTAAATAGATTATGAGCAGAGGCACAGCGCATATCAGGCTGTGTCTTTACTTTTGTTTCGGGATGCGGATTTACGGAATCTGTATTTTTGGTGGAACTCGATAAATCTTCTGTTTATAAGGCGAATAGCTGAGGATCTATCAGTCAAAATATGGTTCTATCGGTGAAAATCGTTTTTTACGAGTCAAGATCCTGTTCTATGGGTCAAAATCAGGTGTCTATCGGTCAAATAAGCGATTCTATCGGTCTCATCCGATATTCTATCAATCAAAGTAAATTTCTTCGGGTCAGAATCTTGGTTTATAAGTCTAAACTAGGTTCTATAAATCAAAATCCTGTCCTATCGGTCAAAATCTGTCTCGATAGTTAAAATCTTTATTATAAGCTAAATAAGGATTAATTTTGATATAATAGCGTAACTAAAAGGTGAGGAGAGTTTTCATTTTGCGTTCAATTCGAAAATTGTATCAGTTTTTTGTAGATATACCCATTGAAGCAGGGTCAACTTTAAATGATCGTTTTGAGGTTTTAAGAGTTCTGGGGACAGGCAGCTACGGCATTGTTTATCTTTGTAAAGATTTAAAGACCTTAGAGAATAAAGTCATTAAACAGCTTAGACCTAGTAAACGAAAGAAGAGAAGAGAAATAGAACTGTTTGAAAATGAAATTAAGGTTATGCGTTCCTTAAACCATCCCCGTGTACCAGCCGTTTATGAAACTTTTACAGGTAACGGGAACTATTTTTATGTAATGAGTTTTATAGAAGGGGACAATCTCGAAGATCTGATTTTTGAAAAGAAAAAAACCTTTAAAGAAAAAGAGTCTCTGCTTATTCTTGCTGAGCTGCTGGAAATCGTAAAAGAACTCCATTTCAATAGCATTTACCATCGGGATCTCCGCATTCCCAATATTATTATGAAAAAAAATCATCCATATTTAATCGATTTTGGTTTATCTAAGCGAGTATTGAACAATGAGCTAAATCAGCAAAAAATACAAGAGCTCAAGCAACAGGACTACTATGATCTTGGGGAAATACTTTTATATTTGCTTTATACGACGTACTCCTCCGAAAAGAAAAAAGCTCTTCCCTGGAAGGAAGAACTTTCATTAGAAAAAGAAACGGTTTTTCTGCTAAAAAGGCTATTAGGCACTAAAGAGACATACTCAAATAGCCGTGAAATATTAGTCGACCTTCGGGCTGCACTTAAAGCAGGACAACAAGATATCAACTAGGTAAAGGTAGATTAACTGCTGCTTCTGCCTTTTCTTTTATAGCGGTCGCTTCCGCTCATTGGGTATCGTTTATACCCGCGATGACTGCTGCTTCCTCGATGATAATGACCATGTCTTCTTTCACTGCTGCCATGAGACATTTGTTTCAGCTGTTTCAATATTTTTTTTAACATGCCTACCCTCATTTCATCTGGATTTTTTTTAGTTTAACACAGATAATGATCAAACCATAATGATTTATATATTGAATGAACTCACATTTTTATTTTCAAAATTCAAAAAGTGATTGACAGATGTTAAATTTTGGTGATACTATTTTCTCTCGTTCTATGAAAAGGGAGGGGAGAAGTTGATCCGTTTAGAAGGAATTAGTAAGACTTATAAGGTAGCAAAACGGACCTCGGGACTGTTGCAGGCAGCCAAATCACTTTTTTACCGGGAACGCACCATTATTCACGCACTTAATGATATTTCGTTCTCAATCCAATCTGGCGAGGTTGTAGGCTACATTGGTCCAAATGGGGCGGGGAAATCGACGACGATTAAGATTATGAGCGGAATCCTGATGCCGGATTCAGGAAATTGTACGATTATGGGCTATACTCCATGGAAAGAACGTGTTCCATTCGTCAGGAATATCGGGGTCGTATTTGGACAGCGATCACAATTATGGTGGGATGTTCCCGTAATCGATTCGTTTGAGTTGCTGCGTGAAATTTATAGAGTGCCAGAGGATGAGTATAAACATAACGTAGATTTGCTTGTTGAAGCACTAGAATTAGAGGCTTTTATCGATTCTCCTGTCAGACAGCTCAGTTTGGGACAGCGTATGCGCTGCGAAATTGCAGCCTCATTGCTACATAGTCCGAAGATTTTATTTTTAGATGAACCGACGATCGGACTCGATGCCGTTTCCAAAATAGCGGTTCGCGATTTTATCAAAAAAATAAATAAGGAAAAAGGGGTTACCGTGATTCTCACGACTCACGATATGAGTGACATTGAGGCTCTAGCTGATCGGGTAATCTTAATAGGAAAAGGAACGCTTTTATATGATGGCAGTATAGAAACATTACGTAAACGCTTTGGTAAGAATAAGACCATCACGGTTGACTATCAGGACAATCAAGTGTCTTTTCAAATTAAAGGTGCTACTGTACTCTCTTGGTCACCGCAGCGTGCGATTTTAAGTGTGGATACAAGCAGCCATTCTACCTCAGATATAATCGCCCAATTGTCGCAAAAGCTTGCACTAATTGATGTGAGTATTGAAGCAAGGCCGATTGAGGAAATGATTGTAGAGCTTTATAAGGAGTATCAAATATGAACGTATATTACTCTGTCTTAAAGTTGCGGCTGATGATTGGTTTGCAGTACCGGGCAGCTGCCCTCGCTGGAGTGGCAACCCAATTTTTCTGGGGTTTTATGTACATTATGATTTTTGAGGCGTTTTATGAAAATGCGATTGTTTCCCCGCCGATGTCATTAAAAGAGATTATCACCTATATTTGGCTGCAGCAGTCATTGCTTGCTTTTATCGCGTTATGGTTTCGGGATCAAGAGCTTTTTCAGTTGATTACGAGTGGAAATATTGCCTATGAACTTTGCCGCCCGTCTGATTTATATACATTCTGGTATGCCAAGCTTTTAGCTCAGCGTTTGTCGAGTGCTTTTCTTCGTTGTTTTCCAATTCTGATTGTGGCCTTTTTGCTGCCTTGGCCATACAACATGACTTTTCCTCCAAGTCTGACATCCGGTCTGTTATTTGTGTTATCTGTTACATTTGGACTGCTTCTTCTTGTCGCTATTTCTATGATTATTTATATATCCGTGTTCATCACGATGTCTCCTATTGGTTCTCTGTTGGTGTTTGGCGTGGCCGGGGAATTTTTTGCAGGCTTAATTATCCCGCTGCCGCTGATGCCAGACTGGCTGCAATCGATTGCTTACGCACTGCCCTTTCACTTTACAGCTGATTTTCCTTTTCGTGTCTATTCCGGACATATTCCGCAAGATGAGGCAATCCAAGGAATCATGTTTCAATTGATTTGGCTGTTGGTTTTGTTGATCTTCGGCAGAATGGCGATGCGACATGTATTGAAACGGGTTGTTGTACAAGGGGGGTAGAATAAGATTGAGTCTCTATTTCTATTATTTACAAATTCTATTTAAATCCCAAATGCAGTACCGTACCTCATTCTGGCTGTTATCTATTGGTCAATTTTTTATTCCATTTTCAGTTTTCGCCGGGCTCTATTTTTTGTTTGAGCAGTTTGGACAAATTAAAGGCTGGCAATTCTTTGAGGTGGCTCTTTGTTTCGCGATCATTCATATGGCATTTTCGATTAGTGAGTGCTTTGCGCGCGGATTTGATTCTTTCTCCAATTTAGTCGTGAATGGCGATTTTGACCGATTGCTTGTCCGTCCCAGGAGTACGGTCGTTCAAGTATTGGGATCGAAATTTGAGTTTACAAGAGTCGGGAGGCTCCTGCAAAGTATTATAGTTTTAATTTGGGCTTTAGCAAATTTAACCATTGACTGGAGTATAATGAAGGTTCTCACTCTATGCTTTATGGTGATAAGCGGGGTCTTGATTTTCACGGGGATTTACATACTGGCTGCAACCTTGTGCTTTTGGACGATTCAGGGTTTAGAGGTTACGAACATTTTTACCGACGGAGGAAGAGAGATGGCGCAATATCCGCTTAATATTTATCAAAAGTGGATCGCAAAATTTTTCACATACGTTATTCCCTTTGGCACTGTTAACTATATTCCGCTTCTTTATCTCCTTGGTAAAACGGATGGGAACGACCTGATTTTTATGTTTACTCCTGTGCTTGGGTGTTTATTTATCATTCCATGTCTGTTGTTGTGGCATAAAGGTGTTAAGTATTATCGGTCCACCGGGTCATAATGACGATAAAGGTTTTAGTCCGATTATAAAAAAGTTTTTATTATAAAAAGAGGCAATCATCCCCGCTTAATTAGTGGGGACGACTGTCTTTTTGTTATGGGGCACGCCGCTCGTTACATTCACCGCGTGTTTTATATATAATTTTTCGGATGCTTTCGATGGACAAATTGTACTTTTGCTCTAATTTCTCAAAGGACCATCCATCACTGTATAATTGATAAATTTCTTCGTTTCTTCGAGCAAGTAATCGACGGGAACCGTTCACTTCGCCCCATCCCGCTCGCTGATTGTTTTGCTTAGGGATATAAATCAGTTCGCCTTGAATATGCTTCTGTACTTCTTTCAGCAAGCTAGGAGGGAACACCTCTTTTCCATTTTTGTATTGCAAAATTTACGTCCTCCTTATTCAGGTGTACGTGAAAAAACAATTTCGCATGTTTCATGTTTCATGTCTCTCCTTTCGCTCGTAAATTGATCGTACAGTTTACAAAAATGTGTAGGCATAACACATATTTATAGTATAAGTGGAATTTGTACTTGCGGGAAGTCATAATGTTCAGAAAATATTAGAGACCGCTTTGCAGCGGTCCCATACCATGAGATTCCGACTAAGCGGAAATCACCTCATATTTTGTGATCAACTTCAATCAGCCTCCTTTCGCCAATTTCTGTCGGTCCGACACCTTTATTAACTCACAGAATCACCAGTGTAAACAAGTGAAGAAATAATTATAATCATTTTTTACCTAGCTTTTATTCATATTTCATCTGATTTTAATGAAACAGGACTAAAGTCTTATTTAATTTTGGCAACATTGCAAGTGACAAAATGCTCATTTCTTTAAATTGAAACCGTTTTACATCAGATTTATCATTAAGTTGTACGATAGTGTCCAGCCTCTTTAGATAGTTATGCAATTGAAAAGAAAGGAGCAATACGTATGTCAAAAGTAACAGAGACTCCAAAGTCTGATTTTCGTGTAAAGATTCAGCGCTTTGGCAGTTATTTGAGCGGCATGATTATGCCAAATATCGGTGCGTTTATTGCATGGGGACTTATAACGGCATTATTTATTCCTACTGGATGGTTTCCAAATGAAGAATTAGGTCAGCTTGTTGATCCAATGATTAAATTTCTGCTGCCATTATTGATTGGTTATACAGGCGGTAAAATGATATATGAAGGCCGCGGTGGAGTAGTTGGGGCTACCGCAACAATGGGAGTAATTGTCGGATCCGATATCCCGATGTTCCTCGGGGCTATGATAATGGGACCGCTTGGAGGCTGGTTAATCAAAAAGGTAGACCAATTTATTCAGCCGAAGGTTAAACAAGGCTTTGAGATGTTAGTGAATAACTTTTCAGCAGGGATTCTTGCTGCTGTTTTAACGATCATTGCCTTTTGGGCAATTGGTCCGGTTGTTGAAGGATTGAACCAGGTTCTAGCAGCAGGGGTTGAAGTCATTGTAAACGCAGGCTTACTGCCGCTAGCTAATATTTTCATAGAACCGGCAAAAGTTTTATTCCTAAACAATGCCATTAACCATGGAATTTTAAGTCCGCTTGGTGCGGAGCAAGCATCAGATACAGGAAAATCTATTCTGTTTTTACTTGAAACAAACCCTGGACCAGGTCTTGGTATCTTGCTTGCTTTCATGTTTTTTGGAAAAGGCACAGCGAAACAAACATCTCCAGGAGCTGCCATTATCCACTTCTTCGGTGGTATTCATGAGATTTACTTCCCTTATATTTTAATGAAGCCGCTATTAATTTTGGCTGCGATCGCAGGTGGAGTCAGCGGTGTGTTCACCTTTACATTATTCAATGTAGGATTAGTGGCACCTCCATCACCAGGAAGTATCTTTGCATTGATGGCGATGACTCCAAAAGGCGGAGGCCACTTAGGGGTGCTATTTGGAGTTCTTGTTGCTGCAGCTGTTTCCTTTGCGATTGCTTCTCTGATTTTAAAAACAAGTAAGCAAGACGAGGAAGAGGATATAACTAACGCTGCAGCTAAAATGCAAGAGATGAAGGGTAAAAAGAGTTCTGTAGCTGAAACCTTTGAAGCACCAAAAGCAAATGAAAACAAAACATTCGATGCTAAAAATGTAAAGAAAATTATCTTTGCTTGTGATGCAGGAATGGGTTCAAGTGCGATGGGAGCTTCTATTCTTAGAAATAAAGCGCAAAAAGCCGGTTTAAATATTGATATTACGAATACTGCCATCAGCAATATCCCTGATGATGCCGATATTGTGATTACGCATAAAGACCTAACACCAAGGGCAAAAGAAAAATTACCAACAGCTCATCATATTTCTGTTGATAACTTCTTAAATAGTCCGAAGTATGATGAACTGATAGAAAATCTAAAATAATTTTTACTGGCGAGGCTAACTCTAAATAATGGAGTTAGCCTCGTTCATTTTAATTTTGGCAACAATTGAGATGACGAAATTATAAATACATTTCCTTGTGATTTAGAGAAACTGGTTTTATTATAGGGTTGACAAAACTAAAAAGTAATTTAATTTTGTCAACAAGTTTCTTGTAATAGGCCATTATGTGGAGTGGATTCGATGTATATCTCTGCGAGAGAGCGAAAGATATTGGAGCTTTTATTGAATCATCACGAAGAAATGACCGTTAAGGATTTGGCAAATGAACTAGCAGTTAGCCCTCGTACTGTTCATCGCGATTTAAAAGGGGTAGAGGAAATTCTGCAAGAGAATGGACTAGAGCTTAATAAGAAATCTGGAATCGGTATTCAGATTACAGGAAATCAGGAGGATCGAGAAAAATTACGGCTTTTCCTATTTCATTTATCTCATCATGAATATACACCAGAAGAGAGACAAACCTTTGTCTTGTCCGCATTATTAGATGCAAACGAGCCTGTGAAGCTGCTGGCATTAGCTAATGAACTTAACGTGACAATTGCAACGATTAGTCATGACTTAAATAAAATTGAAGAGCAAGTTGAGCCATTTGGGCTAAGTTTATTAAGAAAACGAGGATATGGTGTAGAGATAATAGGGAAAGAATCAGCTAAGCGGAAAGCGATGAGCAAGCTGATTATGGAACATATAGAGGAATCTGAGCTTCTTTCTATTTTAAAAGAGACCATCCAAAAAAAGTCCGCCCAAACAGAGGATACGATTACAGATCGACTGCTTGGGCTAGTCGACAAAAAGAAGCTTCTGATTATTGAAAAACAAATAGAAAATATTAAAGATGATCTTCCTTATTCACTTGCAGACAGCTCTTATATTGGGCTCGTCGTTCATTTAGCCTTAGCTATCGAACGAATACAGCACGGGGAAGAAATTCATTTTGACCAAGATTTCCTTGAAGGTCTGAAAGATACAAAGGAATTCAAGGTTGCCAAAAAGATTGTGGCCAATCTTGAGGAGGTCTTTCGAATTCATATCTCTCCAGGGGAAATAGGCTATATCACAATGCATTTATTGGGGGCAAAGCTACGCACCGATCACGATGAATTATTTGAGGAATTGAGTATCCAAGTCGGATATTCCGCACAAAAACTGATTCAATTTGTTAGTGAAGAAATTGGTTTTGATTTAACGAGAAATATATCCTTATTTCAAGGATTGGTTGCCCATTTGAGGCCAGCCTTATATCGGATAAAACAGAACATGGGTATATCAAATCCTCTACTTCCTAGAATTGAGCAGGAGTATCAGGAAATGTTTTTAATCCTGGAAAAGGCAGTAAAAGTAATTTTTCCGGATTTAGAAGTGCCTAAAGAGGAAATTGGTTATTTAGTGATGCATTTTGCTTCAGCTTTATTAAATAAAGAGCAAGATACCCAACATAACATATTGGTTGTGTGCTCAAGCGGGATTGGGACTTCGAAAATCCTTTCAACTAAGTTAAAGCAAGAAATACAGGGGCTTAAGACAGTAAATGCCTCTTTGTTTGATTTAGAAAAGATTAATGTGAAGGATTTTGATGCAATCGTTTCAACGGTTCCCTTAAAAGATTTAAAAGAGGATTATTTGGTCGTAAGTCCGCTTTTATCCGAGGAAGAGATCAATAAAATTAAAAGGCTGTTACTTACAAAACGCCCCTTCTCTAACTTGAAGAAAAACGCTAGAGCTGACTTGCACCCCGTTGACCGCGGTTATTTTCTGGAACAATTACAAAAGACAAGAAACTATTCAATGGCTATATATGAGATTTTGAGCAATTTTGCTGTTTATCATGCGGAGGCTGTGTCTGTTGAAAGTGCATTAAATGAAGTATGTCACTCTCTTTATAAACAAAATGCGGTATATGATATCAACAAGGTTATTGAAGATCTTTTAAGACGGGAACATATAGGTGGACTAGGGATTCCGGGAACGTCCTTAGCTTTGTATCATACGAAAAGTGAATACGTTCAAGTACCGTGCTTTACCATGTGCAGGCTCAAACATCCTATATCGGTAAAATCGATGGATGGAACTCAAATACTAATGAATACGATGCTTCTTTTGCTTTCACCCAAAGAAGCAAATGAAGAAACATTAGAAATATTAAGTTCGATTAGTTCCCTTATTATTAGGGATGAACAATCAATCCAGATGTTTCAGTCAGGTCAAGATGAAGAACTGGCTGATTTTTTAGGAGCAGAACTAAAAGCAATTTATCAAGAAAAAGTAAAATAAAGGAGTGCGCAGGTATGACAAACCCAATCTTTACGAAAGAAAATATCATCCTTAATGCAAGCTTTTCGAATAAAGAAGAAGCAATCAGAAGTACAGGTCAAATCTTAGTAAATCAAGGGTACGTAGAACCAGAATACATCGAAAAAATGATGGAAAGAGAAGAATTAACTTCAACCTATATGGGGAATTTTGTGGCAATTCCTCACGGTACGGAGGATGCGAAAAAATCAGTGAAGTCTTCAGGGATATCCCTGATTCAGGTTCCGGACGGGGTCGATTTCGGCGGCGGTAATATTGTGAAAGTGTTAATCGGAATTGCCGGTAAAGACGGAGAACACTTAGAGATTTTATCAAAAATCGCGATTGTTTGTTCGGAGGAAGAAAATATTGAAAAAATAGTCGAAGCAAAGACAGCTGACGAAATTTTAAGCCTATTCAATGAGGTGAATTAAATGCTTGCAGTTCATTTTGGAGCAGGGAACATCGGCAGAGGATTTATTGGAAGTCTTTTATCCAATGCAGGCTACCAGGTGTGCTTTGTAGACGTAAATGCAGAGATTGTAAATTTAATTAATGAAAAACAAGAATACCGTGTTGTGCTAGCTGATGAAAAAAGTCAAGAAACAATCGTTAAAAATGTAAAAGCGATTAATAGCATACAGAATCCAGAGGCTGTGCTGGATGCCATAGCAGCTGCTGACATTGTGACCACAGCAGTGGGTCCTAATGTACTGGCGATTATTTCAGAGCTTATTGCATATGGTTTAAGAAAAAGGCTAGAACAAACGGACAAGCCTCTTAATGTGATTGCCTGTGAAAACATGATTGGGGGCAGTGCTTTTCTTAAGGAAAAAGTATATGAAAAATTGTCTGAAGCTGAAAAGCAACAGTTCGATCAATATTTTGCTTTTCCAAATGCGGCAGTAGATCGGATCGTTCCTAATCAAAGTAATGAAGACAAATTAATGGTATCTGTTGAACCGTTTTATGAATGGGTTGTCGACCAGTCCCAGATGGTGGGGGAAATTCCCGATATTGAAGGCGTAACCTTTGTGAATGACTTAAAACCTTATATTGAAAGAAAGCTGTTTACTGTTAACACAGGCCACGCTGTTGCAGCTTATTTAGGATTTCAAGCAGGTTTAAAGACAATCAAGGATGCAATGGAGGATTCAGAGGTAACACAAACAGTTCAAGAAGCTCTAAAGGAATCAGGTTCTGTTTTGGTGAAAAAATATAGCTTTGATTATGATGAACATATGAAATATGTGAAAAAAATTATTGCGAGGTTTACGAATCCTTATATAAACGATGAAATACCTCGAGTAGCAAGAGGTCCTATTCGTAAGCTTGGACCAAATGACCGTTTGGTGGGGCCAGCTGTACAATATTATGAATACCTAGAAGGACAGCCTGTACACTTAGCGAAAGGGATCGCAGCTGCTCTTCAATACGATTTTTCTCAAGATGAGGAAGCTGTCAAATTGCAAGAGAAAGTGAAAGAAAAGGGATATGAGGGGACGCTAGAAGAAGTTTGCGGCCTTACACATGAGCATCCTCTCAGATCACTAGTTTTGGAGCAAATTAAATAAATTCATTAAATCCGCATGGTGAAAGCACTGATGATCTAGATACTAATAGATTGTCAGTGTTTTTTGTATAGATCTGGTCTAATATACTCAGATACCCTTTGATATTTAGCTCTTTAAATATGATCAAGTAGATCTCTATAGAACTGTCTTAAGTATTGTTTTAAAATGATTGGCTCTATTATTTTTATTGATTTTCCATAGCTAGCAAGATATTTAATCATAAAATTCAGTTCATCTGGCTCATATGTCCCAACCATATACGTATTTTCCATCTCTCGGACTAACTTCATTGATGGATAATGTTCCTGTTGAAATCGCTCAATCCCTGTTTGACTCATAAGACATTTAAATGGAACCGCTTTTTCAGATGGCTTCCAAAGTGAATGAGCATTTTGTATAGTAATGTCCTTTAGCTCCTTTAATGGTTGAATTTCCGTTCTTTCAACTGATGTCATCCGGTCACAACGGAAAACACGGTACACTTTTTTATCCATATCGTAAGCCTGGCAATACCAATATCCTTTCATGGCATAAATAGCGATGGGATGAATGTGACGTGTGCTCTTCTTGTGAGTATGTTGATACGTTATTTTTAATACGATATTTTGAACAGCCGCCAATAATAAAATTTCTAAATGGGTACTATCTTTGATTTGTTCAGTATGTCGAAAGGATACTCTATTTTGCATTCTCTCTATTTCCTGTCTTTGATTATCCGATAAAGCGTTAATAAATTTTTCATGAATGGAACGAAAAAAAATTTGAAAGGGTAAAGTTGAAAAGCTGTGAAGTGCTTGCAAGGCAAAATAAAGGGCGTAAATTTCCTGACTAGTAAATGAAATGGGAGGCAGTTGCATCTGATTAAGCAGACGATAACCTCCGTATCGGCCATATTCTGTATAAAGGGGCGCCCCCAATTCCTCTAATGAAGCGATGTCTCTTAATGCCGTTCTTTTTGAGATTTGAAATTCCTGCATTAAATCTTGGAGGGTAAAGTGTTGTTTTTGATTGATGAAGCGGAGCATTTGATTCAGACGTTCCGATTTTTTCATAAAAATACCCCTTAATGGTGCCTCTTTTTGTCACCTTTAGTCACTATACTTAAAAGTGTAATCAATAATGATAAAGGAGGCAACAACATGAGTTTTGAAGTGATCCCATTTTTATCTTTGAATGGGGAAGGCAGTGAGGCTATTGGTTTTTATGAAAAATATTTAGGTGCTAACGTACTCTTTAAGAAAACTTATAAAGAAATGAAGGAAATGGATCCTAACTTCCATTATAAAGAAGGACAAGAAGAATATTTTACCCATTCTGTCTTGGAAATAGGTGAGAATAAAGTCATGATTGCAGAAGAAGGAATGGACCATTCGCGACCTTGGCAATTAGGGAACAGCTTTTCATTGTGCATTCAATCGAAAGATAAAAAAGTGATTGGTGAGCTGTATGATTCTCTTATCCAACATGAAAAGGTTACAGTTTTGGTCCCATTCAAAGCAAATGTGTTTAGTCCTGTATATGGAATTGTACGAGATCCGTTTGGAATCGTTATACAGCTTTGTGTTACCATGCATGATTTTTAAAACTAGTTCCAGTTAATGTAGAAAAAGAAGTAATCATCCACACTAGGTTAGTAGGGGACGATTACTTCTTTTTATTATGGAGCAATCCGCTCTTTTAATTCGCCGCGTGTCTTGTATATAACTTTCCGAATGCTTTCGTGGGTTTATACTGTAAATACGGGTGGCGAAGGTAGATCTCTCGCAAAAAAACTCTTGTTTTTTACTAAAAAGAGGATTAATTTTTATGGTGGTCGGAACGAGGATCCGCTTCGGTCCTTGATGTACGGTTTTTCATCCAAATAGCGGAACGAGGATCCGCCTTCCTCACATAATGAATCCTCATTCCGTTATTCAAGATAAAATCCTCGTTTGGAGGATAGTTTCGGTTCCTGGTTCCGCTATTTGCCTTTTTAACCTGCATTTTTGATTGATTTTGCAGTTTTAACGGAACGAGGATCCGCTTCGGTCCTTGATGTACGGTTTTTCATCCAAATAGCGGAACGA